>NZ_ARXU01000002.1 GCF_000756655.1 Alcanivorax jadensis T9 | reverse complement strand
TCGTTGCGCCTTCCTTGCCGATGCGAGGCGTGTGAGTGGTGCCAATAGGGTTGCGCACGTAGGTGCCCGCTGGGTAGTCCTGATGTTCATCCGAGAACACCCCCTCCAACACCAGAAACTCTTCGCCGCCATCATGGGTGTGGGACGAGAACGCACTATGCGGGGCATACCGCACGATGGAGGTCGCCCGTGCTACCTCGTCGCCGATGCGATCCAGCATCATGCGCTCAACGCCGGGCATGGGTGAGGTGACCCATCGGTAATCCGTGGGACGAATGACCACGCGTTGATCGAAATTTGCATTGAGTAAGGTGGCCATGGTGCGCTCTTTTAAAAATATTGAGGGTGCTAGTGTCTGCCGGGATAAGCGTCGCGGTCAATGCTTCCAGGAATTTCTGAGGGCCGATCTTTTTGGGGGGGGGGATAGAAAACGTGCCGGTGCATCGTTTGGTTTGACAGACGATAAGGGTGGCTGTGTCTCGATAACGCAGCGGAGCCTTGTCCAATTGCGGGGTGCGGCGCAGTAGGTGATACTCATTAATTGGAAAATTTCCAACATCGTTGTGAACAGTTTGTGAATGTGCCCTACGGTGCGGGCCAAGGAAGGCTTGCCTCGGGCAGGATGAGCTGCCAAGGAACTTTGCGGCGTGTTACTTGACTGAAAAGATATGGCAAACTTGCTGGCCGTGCCGTTGAATGCTGGTCGGTACAGCCTCCTTGTTTTCAACCCCGAAGAGGAAAAAACATGCGTATTGTTCTTGTTTCGTCATTGCTTGCCCTGAGCGCCGCAGCCGTTGCGGGTCCTGAGTGCCAGGAGAAAGATCGTACAAAATGGATGGATAAGGATGCTTTCGAGCAGAAGCTGGTTGACGATGGCTACAAGGTCAAGGTGTTCAAGATCACTGATGGCGATTGTTACGAGCTGTATGGCTGGAATGAGGAAGGCAAGAAAGTTGAGATTTACTATGATCCAGTCACCGGCGAAACACTGAAGACCGAGATCAAGGACTGATTCAAATGGCTACTGTTCAGGTCTGGGATCCGCTGATCCGGATTTTTCACTGGACGGTTGCTGTTGTCTTTGTCGCCAACTATTTTTTCAATGAAAAAGGTGGCGATCTCCACATTATTCTGGGTTATACCGCAGCGGGTATGTTGGTGCTGCGGTTTTTCTGGGGGTTTGTGAGCCATGGTGCTGCACGCTGGTCTGATTTCTTCCCTACACCGTCACGGCTGGTTGCACACTGGAGCAGCTTGCTGCGTGGCGAGGGTTACCGTCGGCTAGGGCATACACCACTTGGTGCCGTGGTGATGATCCTCATGATGTCGTGTCTGGCAGGACTCGCCACTACCGGATATATGATGGAAGAAACCGACATGTTCTGGGGGGTTGAATGGGTGAAAGACCTGCACTGGGGCTTCGCTACGACATTGCTGGGGTTGGTTGTTCTCCACATCCTGGGGGTGTTGTATGAAAGCTGTCGCCTCAAGGAAAACCTTCCCTTGTCCATGATTACCGGGCGCCGTCGCCGCTAATACGCATTAGCCGGATTTACGTGGCGACTTGATTGATGCGTTCCCCCGCTTGGGTAGCCCTGAGCAGCATGCCAAACTATAAACATTAATCGGCAGTACCCACACACTGGCAGTAGAGCGAAAATGATTAACACCAAAATATACAAGGCAGTTTATGGGCTGGCTGAACAGCTGATGGAGGCTGACAGAAAAGGCAATAAAGGCGAGTTTGATTCTCTTTATGCGCAGCTACAAGCCATTTGTACCGAGAATGAAAGCACCGACAAGGACCACCCGGAGCAATGGGAGACCCTGGCCGACTTTACCGAAGATCTGGAAGAGGCGCTGAAGGGCTACGAAAAAGCCCTGGCGAAGGCCGAGAAGATCAACTCCAAAGACCACCTCTCATCTATCGCATTCTCCATGGCGAAATTGCATGTTGATCTAGGCCAAACCGATGCGGCAATCAAGAAACTGGAAGAAGCAAAAGTCAGCGCTAACAAGATTGAGGACAAAGAACTCAAAGCGGAAATTGATGAGTTGCTGGAAGGCCTACTAGGTAGCTAGAGTCAGCAGGCGAATAAGGGGCCCCGGCAATGACTGAATTTATGCGTGCCCCTCTCTTTGAGAAACAAGGTAGGACATGGATGGCGTCGTCTGGCCACCCATTTCGCCAGATATGAAAGGCCCGGCTTGCCGCATGCCTAACGCACGATGAAAACCGATATATCGCTGTGTTTGACGATGTTTGCGCCATTGGAACGAAGAATGTGAAGTTTGTCGGCAATGCCCGGGGTGTGCGAAGCCATGATAACCAGGTCAGCGCCCGTGTCCTTGATGGCTTCCAGGAGCCGGTCATCCAGTTCCACGGCGGTGTCAGGTGTCGATATGACCTTGCTGTCGGTGTCGATGCCGTGGGCCAGGCCTTGTTCCTTGGCAAAGGCACTGAGCTTCTCCGCCAGCTCTTCCGGGCTGTGCGCTGCAGAAGACGGGGCGCTGCTGGTCACGCTGACGTAGCACAGCGTAGAGCTATAGTGTTTGGCAATGTCGATAGCTGTGCTGAGAGTCTTCGGCATTTTGTCGGTGTGTGCCAGGTCGATGGGAACGAGTATCTTCCGGTACATGGCATTTCTCCTTATTCCGAGTCAGTGATTGCATCACTAGATTTCACATTGAAAAGGGTGGCATAGATCAGCGGATGTTGCCAAAAAGATGGGCCGGTCGTTGATCCAGGGCAATAGATCAGGTAGAAATAATAAAAATCAGCGATAGCAGATTTGATGAATGAAATGCCCGTTTTATCGTTTTAAATTGTCCGTTTTAAAATGGCGATCGTTCCTGGCATATCACCAGAAATAAAATATTCCGCCTATCGCGACGGAGGTAAGCGACCGTTCATTAATGATAGGGCTATCGGAAATTCCCTCTCCAAGATAATCCTCTTTGACGACAGCAAGAAAGTGCCAGTGTTTTCCCGGCGTCCAGATAGCGGTCAAGGCGGCCTGATAATTGAGTGAGCTATGTTCACCATAGGCGGGTCGGCCGGGCGCAGTTTCATCGGCGTCCACCCCGTAGAAATGCTCGACTAATCGACCGTCCTGCCAAACCAGTCCCAGAGATGGCGCGATGGTGAAATCTCCCCAGTTAACCCCGCGGCTGACAGTAATGCTCGTTTCCAGGCCGTCGCTCTCATTGCCTATATCTTTCAATAGGTTGGCAGATATTTGATACATGGACTGCTGATAGTCATAAGACAGCCCGGCAAAGACGGTGCGGTGTGTTGTCTCTATGCCGTTAAGTTCACCATTGTCAGCAAAGCCTGAGGTGACTTCATAGAAGCGAGGCGTGACGACCAGCCCCAATACGCTATTGTCTTTTTTAAAGAGATCCAGGCCGACATCAAGGCCTTCCAGGCTGAAGCGTTTATAGCGGATGGAAAAATAGGGGAGCCCTTCGTTTTGTTTATCGACACCGACAAAAGGCCGTTCGGTGATTGACGTTGTGACGCCGATACCGAAGTGGCTGGTGTCATCTAGGGGAGCCCGAGAAAGCGGCGTGTTGATAGCGGTCGGAGCTGCCACGGCCAGTGAAGAGGAAAGAAAAAGAAGGCTGGCGGCGACGTTACGAATACATGCCGAAGAGTATTTGTTGGCAAACATGGAGTCTCCGTAGACTTTAATGAATTGTGGTTTTTGACGGCAGGAGACTGCCCGCGGCTTGTACGGGCCTGGGGTCGCTGCTCTGGCTTATCCAGGCCACCAGCCCGGTGCGTTGTTGTCCGTTGTCGGGTGGAGAAGGTAGCGTGAGGGTCACGGTAGAAGACGGCATGGGTTGGTTTTTCCACTGCAAAACAACGAAATCGTGCTGTAAGGTTTTGCCGCGGTTCTCTCCACGTTGTATTGAGGACTCCAGGCCGAGGCCGATCCATGCGGTATTGAGCCGTGCGCTATCGGGAAGCTTGCCCTCGAACGTGGCCTGCGATGTCGGGTGTTGGTAGGTAACCGAAAGAACACCAACCTTTTTCCGTGATAGGGAACCCCGCCAGTTACGATCACGTTGAAAAAAGCCGCGCCACTCATTGCCGTTGATGAAAAAACCAGGTGTGTATACACGATTTGAGTCGTGAATCTGAGCGTAGCGACGTTGCCGGTCACTAAAGGCCGGGCTGGCATAAGGGTCTGCCCAACCGATGTAATCCCAGTAATCCACGTGAAAAGACAATGGGATAAACGTTGAAAATAGCCCTTCTTGCTTTCCCAGCGATTGCAGGAACCGGTCTGCCGGTGGGCATCTGCTGCAACCCTCGGAAGTGTAAAGCTCAATCAAAGAGACTTGTTGTTCGCCACTGCTGAATGTCAGCGGCGTGCTGCCGGCCTGCAGCATTGCAGACAAAAGAAAAAGAAACAGACTAAGCGGCGCGCGCATAAGAGAATCCCTATGGTTTAGGTTTGCGCTTTGATGTCTGTAGGCGGAGTTCGTTACAACCGCGGGAACATCGGGGTCGAGCATCGGGGTCAGGTCTTGCCCCGTGCGTTTGAGCCGAGCTCAACGAGTCCTATTCATTCGCCCAACTTATAGCACCTTTCCGAAACTGCTCTCTAATAAGAACAATCCCCGCTTGCTACTGTGAATCCCATCGCTATAAATCTATGCGTGTCCCGGACCTCGATCCGGACTTTGCTTCCCAGACTTCTCTTTGCTTGCTGGTAATGAACCATTTGGCTCCATGCGACCTGTTTAGTCATGTTTTTGCGCGACACTATAACTGGGTCAATGAAGCCCGCTTTGTGAGAGAAAATAACCATGAAAGCTGTTGTTTGCCACCACGGTGACTTTGAGGTTCAGGATGTGGCTGAGCCAGAGCCCGGCAAGGGCCAAATTCTGCTGAATGTGTTGCGCTGTGGTATTTGTGGGTCGGACCTGCATGCCCGGCATCATGCGGATGAACTGGCGGAGGCCACGGAGCGTGTCGGGTACCCCCATATTATGCGCAGTCATGAGCATGTGGTGCTGGGGCATGAGTTTGTGGGTGAGATTGCAGACTACGGTGCAAAAACGCACCGTCGTTGGAAGCCAGGAAAACGTGTTGTGGCCATGCCCATGCGTCGCAATAACGGGGTGGCACACCTGACAGGTTTGTCCACTCAGGCGCCTGGCGCCTATGCCGAACGTGTTCTGGTGGAAGAGTCGCTGGCCTTCCCGGTAACCAACGGAATTTCTGATGACCACGCTGCTTTGACTGAACCCATGGCGGTGTCTCTGCATGCGGTGAATCGGTCCGAGATCCGCCGTCGTGACACGGCGATTGTGATCGGTTGTGGGCCGATCGGTCTGGGCGTGATTGCCATGCTCAAGGCCAAGGGTGTGCGCCATATCGTCGCCAGCGATTACTCGCCGACGCGGCGCAATCTGGCCAAGGCCATGGGTGCTCATGTGGTGGTAGACCCGTCACAAGGTAGTCCTTATGAAGGCCTTGAGAAACGCGGGTTTGTGGTAGATGCGCCGCAGCTGTTCGACATGGCCCTGGATGGCATGGCCATGCTGCGCATGACGCCGTTGCCCTGGGAGCCGTTGTGGCGGGCGGCGGAAGTGGCCGGGGTGACCAAGCCGAAACGGCCGGTGATTTTCGAGTGCGTTGGCATTCCGGGAATGATCGAGAGCATCGTCGCGGATGCGCCGTTGCGCTCCTGCATTGTGGTGGTGGGCGTCTGCATGAAACGGGATCACTTTTTCCCGGTGAATGCCATCAACAAGGAAATTGATCTGCGTTTTACCCTGGGCTACATGCCCATCGAATTCCGCGATGCGTTACACATGATTGCCGAAGGCAAAGTGAATGTGGGGCCGATGATTACCGGCACGGTGGGATTGTCCGGAGTGGACGACGCCTTTGCCGCGTTGGGTAATCCGGAGCAGCACGCCAAGATCCTGATTGATCCGGGCCAACTGTGAATCACCAGCGAGGGCCACGATCCGTTACTGCCTTCCATAGGCCATAGGGCAGGGGGCAAGCAATCTGTGCCATTACCTCACAGGTAATGGTATACCAGCGTAAAACCGATAAAATCATCGTTTTCTCGGCGTCTGGGAGGTGAGGTTCATGATTTTTTTTCGCAGTTTGCTTGTCGCCATGCTCGTGATTCTGTCCGCGTACACCGCGGTTGTGGTTGGGAATCACGGAATGAATTTGCTGACGGTCTTCTTCGCCGATATGGCGGCGATAGAGTGGCCAGGCCAATTCAACCTGGATTTCATGTTCATGCTGGCGCTTTCGGCACTCTGGGTGCTGTGGCGGCAGGGAATATCCCTTTCCGGGATCGGGCTGGCGCTGTGCGCGTTTTTCGGGGGCGCTCTGTTCCTCTCCTGCTATCTGCTGGTGCTCAGTGTGCAGACAAACGGGGATGTCCGGAAAATGCTGCTTGGCAGGCATATGCCCGCTCATTCATGAGCGGGTATCTCGGTGGCATGAGAATGCGGCTGCCTTGTCGGTTTGATCGGGGCTAAGCCTAAGCCACCCGGCTGTTGCCCCGAATCATATCCACTGCTTTTTCCGCAATCATCATTGCCGGCGCGTTGGTGTTGCCGCCGATCAGGGTGGGCATGATGGAGGCATCGATGACGCGCAGCCCTTCGATGCCGTGAACGCGTAATTGCGGGTCGACCACGGCGTGTTCATCGGTGCCCATCTTGCAGGAACCCACCGGGTGGTAAACGGTGTCAGCGCGTTGGCGGATCACGTCGCGGATGTCGTCGTCAGTTTTCACATTTTCGGTGAACATGTCCTTCTTCATCCAGCGCTTTAGTGACGGCGCTTCCATGATTTTCTGCGTGATCTTGTAGCCTTCCACCATGTCTTCCAGATCCTGGGGATCGTCCAGGAAGGCCGGGTCGATCAGGGGCAGGTCGTCCGGGTTGGCGCTGGCCAGTTGCACGCTGCCCCGGCTGCGCGGGCGCAGCAGGCAGACATGACAGGAGTAGCCCTGGGTGAAGTGCATCTTGCGACCGTGATCATCCACCAGGGCGGTGACCATGTGCAGTTGTAGATCCGGGGCGGACAGTTCCGGCCGGGTTTTCAGGAAGGCGCCGGCTTCGGCAAAGTTGGAGGTCCACAGCCCGCGACGTTCCTTGCGATAGGTTGCCATGGCCATTAGCGCCCGCCACATGCCGCCCGGTGACAGGCCGAAGGTAGCCGGATTGTCGGTGGTGTAGCCGAAAATGAAATCCGGATGATCCTGCAGGTTCTTGCCCACGCCGGGCAGATGATGCACCACATGGATGTTGTGCTTTTTCAGTTCCTCCATATCGCCCACCCCGGACAGCATCAGCAGCTGGGGAGACTGGAAGGCCCCGGCAGACAGCAGCACTTCCTTGCGGACGCGGAGAGTACGCAGCTGTTTGCCCTGCTTGAATTCCACACCCACAGCGCGCTTACCGTCGAACAGGATACGCTGGACCTGGGCCAGGGTTTCCACCTGCAGGTTCTTCCGATCCAGGTGGGGAAACAGGTAAGCCCGCGCGCTGCTCCAGCGCTCGCCATCCTTCTGGGTGACCTGAAAGACCCCGGCACCTTCCTGCTCGGCGCCGTTGAAGTCATCGGTAATGGGGATGTCGCACTCTCGGGCGGCATCCAGGAAGTAATCCTGAAACGGGTTGCCGGTGCGGCTGTCGCTGACCCAGAGCGGGCCGTCGGTGCCGTGGTATTCGTTATCGAGACGCTCGTTGTGTTCATTAAGGCGGAAGTAGGGCAGCACATCATCGTAGGACCAGCCGTCATTGCCCAGTGCGGCCCAGTGGTCGTAGTCTTCGCGGTGGCCACGGATATAGACCATGGCATTGATGGCGGAGGAGCCGCCCAGGCACTTGCCGCGGGGCTGGAAACCCTGGCGACCATTCAGGCCTTTCTGCGGGACTGTTTCCATGACCCAGTTATTGATGGGCTTGGAGAGCATGGCCACGGCGCCGGACGGCACGTTGACCAGCAGCCCGTCACCCTGGCCCCCGGCTTCGAGTAGACAGACGCGGGTGTCAGGGTCCTCGCTCAATCGCCCGGCCAGGGCGCACCCTGCAGATCCCCCACCAATGATGAGATAGTCAAAGTCGTTTTCCATGGCTGCATCCCTTTCTTGTCTGTTATTTACGGTGCGGCTCGACAGAGGCATCTGTTCCGGCCAGCATTCGCTGGTGGGGGCGGGTACCGATATCCATCACAACGTCAGGGAAACAGATTATCACCGGGTTTTTGTGGTGGTAAGTACTGTTTGTGTGACCGGCAGGGCGCTCCTGAGACCTTTTCCATACAAACCGCAGACAGTGAAAAGTCGCCCTGATAAGGCCATTGCCCATCGCGCTTTGCGGCATGCTGAATCAGGCCTCACGTGGCTTTAACGGCGGCTGGTGCCTTATGAGTAATAGCGTGTGCGATGCAAGTTTTAGCATCGTGCCAAGGGTCCCTGCGTATGTTTAGATGAGGCCCTTGTTTTTCCCGGCATGCTGTCAGTGTGCCTGAGGGCATTATGATGACTGGAGATTACAATGAGAAAGCTGTCTGCAGCGCTACGTCTGGTAACAGATAATACCCGCGCCAAGCCCATGCTGGTGCCGACGCGCAGGAGTATTCGCTTCAACGTGGACCCCAAACGGATTTCAGACTGGCACACCCCGGGCGGGCCCGTGCTGACGGCGTTTCTGAACACCTTCTCCACCATCCTGCCTGTGGGTGAGCGCTTCTTTATCGACAGTGTGCGTGCCTACCGGGATCAGATTACCGACCCCGAGCTGAAGAAGGCGGTGACCGCGTTCATCGGTCAGGAAGCCATGCATGGCCGGGAGCATGAAGAATATAACGATGCCCTGTTTGCGGTTTCCTCGGTGGCGCCCAAATTCGAGCGTCTGGTGGAGGGCGTGCTCAAGACCTTCAACAAGTACAGTGCCCCGGTGTCCCTGAGCGGCACCATTGCCCTGGAACATTTCACCGGACTGCTCGCGGATAGTGTGTTGAGTGATCCTCGCGTTGTTGAAGGCGCCGACCCGGCCTATGCCGCGTTGTGGCGCTGGCATGCACTGGAAGAAACCGAGCACAAGGCGGTGGCCTTTGATGTCTGGACGGCGGTCATGGGTAAAGGTGTTGGCGCCTATGGGCTGCGTTGTTTCGGACTGGGTCTGGCAACGGTGGTGTTCTGGGGGCTGGTGATTCCGGTCTTTCTTGAAGTGTTGCGCGAGCAGGGCAAGCTGACAGACTGGAAGGGCTGGCAGAAGTTTTTCCACTACACCTTCGGCGATATCGGCATGCTGCGTAAGCAGATTGGCAACTACCTGGATTACTTCCGCCCGGGTTTCCATCCCTGGGATCACGATAACCGTGAGTTGCTGCTGCAGATCGACAGTTTCCTGGCTGAGCAGGAAGCGGCTGCCTCCGCCTGATTGTCCCCGCCTGTTTCTTGAGGGCTGGCATCATGGTCTGCATGACCGTGGTGTCAGCCGGCGTTTATGACCTTCCCTTTTCTCACCGGTGATCACGTTCCCGTGGTCCTGTGACGACCACGACTGACTGCTTCCGACCTGCCTGCGGCGCTTTCTGCGGATGTTGCATACAGAAAAAATCTGCGTTTCAGTGACAGATGAGAGCCCATGAAAATGCGGCTTGCGTGTTGGTTCGTTCGTTGTCGCCTGGCGCGCCTTGCAGGGTGCCAGGGAGGCGGGAGTGCAGATGGCGCGCGTGAGCACAGCGTTGGTGATTGTGGCGGCCCTGTGCTGGGGGCTGTCAGGTGGCATTGGCGGTATGTTGATGGCCGAAGGCTGGAGTGCGTACCTGGTGTCGTTCTACCGGGGCGCGATTGGTCTGCTCCTGGTGCTGGTCTGGCTGATGCTGCAGCCGGGTGGGCATGGCCTGACGAGTCAGCGCTTATGGGGTTGGTCTGTGATTGCCGGCCTGGGTGTAGCCGGTAATTTCGCGTTCTATTTTCTCAGTATTTCCCAGGGCAGTGTGGCGGTGGCGGCCACGCTGATGTACTGCGCACCGGTGTTCGTTTACCTGGTGTCGTTTGCCTTGAGACTTGAGCAGCCATCTGTTTTGAAGTGGGCCGCCATTGCGGTGGTGATGCTGGGTATCGTTTTGCTGACCCGCGTGTATGACATGGGGGCGCAAGGGGTGACGGTGATCGGCGTTACTGCCGGTATGCTGGCCGGGGTCTGCTATGCCGTATTCATTTTCGGATTCAAATACGCCGCACCCCATGGCAGTCCCCAGGCGATTCTGTTCATCGCATTTTCGGTGTTGGTCATGATGCTGGTGTGGCCGGCGGATATTGGTCAGATTATGGCGGCCGCCAAGTCATCGGATTGGCCGCTGTTTGTCGGGCTGGGTGTTCTGGGCGCAGGGCTGTCGTTTGTGCTTTATGTGGTCGGCCTCAGGAATGTGGCTCCGGCCGTGGCCTCCATCGTGGCCATGGTTGAGCCGGTGACCGCGTCATTATTTGGTGTGTTGATATTGCATGAAAGCCTGGCTAGTTCTCAGGTTGTTGGCATTATATTGATACTGGTGGCGGTGACGGCACTGAGTGTGTATTCCGGTCCAGGCCGGCTCCCGGCCCGCTGGGGTGTTCACTGAGCAGACGGGCCAGCTAGGCCCGGTGCTTGTTCTCTCTGGCACGAAACGGTGCCACCTTTCTGTCGTTGTCCCTGTCTGCTATGCCATCGTCGCCTGCAAAGCGATCCTTGCGCGACACATAATCTGCCGGCGGGGTTTCAAACAGGCTCTGGTAGCTAAGGTTAACGATGGACTCAGAGGTCTTCGGCAGCAGGTAATACATGGCCAGGGCTCCCTTGCCGAAAATGCCGAGCTTGCGTTTGTTCTGGGTGATGACCACATCCAGTAGCCAGTTCACCGCCGTTTCCGGAGACATCACTGGCAGGTAGTCATAGATTTTGGTGGGCGCAATCATTGGCGTGCGCACCAGCGGATAGTTGATGGAAGAAAAGCGCAGGTTGGTATGGGCATATTCATTGGCCGCGACCCAGGTCCAGCCTTCCAGTGCCCACTTGGAACCCAGGTAGGCGGAAAAGCGGGCCGGGTTGGCCTGCACGCCCACGGTGGATACATTGATGATATGGCCTTCATCGCGGGCTTCCATACCCGGTAACAGGTTCACGGCCAGGCGCAGCGCGGCAAAATAATTGAGCTGCATGGTGCGCTCGTAATCGTGGAAACGGTTCACGGTAAATTTGATCGAGCGGCGAATGGAGCGGCCGGCGTTGTTGATCAGAATATCCACCCGCCCGTGATCCGCCAGAGCCTGCTGGCAGATGCGGTCGCACTCTTCCAGGTCGGTCAGGTCGCCGGGATAAATGCAGGCCTTGCCGCCACGTTTTTTTATTTTGCTGGCAATGGCTTCCAGTTTTTCTGCATTGCGCGCCACCAGCAACAGGGTGGCGCCGGCATCGGCCAGTTTCTCAGCCACGCCTTCGCCAATGCCGGAACTGGCACCGGTGAGTAATACCACCTTGCCGTGCACGCGGTCGTGCAGGGCCTGCCGGGGCGTCAGCAGGCTTTTGGCATTCCAGGCCCAATGATTACGAAAGCGGCTGATATAGGGGCCGATTCTAGGGCGTCTGAACTGGATATCGTTGGCCATACGGGTCTCATAACTTGCGGTAAGGAGTATTCGTGCAGCCATTGTAATCTGAGCATATACTCGGAAAAACTCGGATTTGCTGACTGGAACAGGCCTTTGAATCATGCGCACAGAAAAGTGGCAAGCTGCTGATTTCAAAATGAAAAAAGAACCCAAGCAGGCGCGCTCGAAGGCGTCGGTGGCTGCCATGGTGGGCGCCTGTGCTCGGATTCTGGAACGTCATGGTTATACGGGGCTGAGCACCAATGCCATCGCCGAGGTGGCCGGAGTCAGCATCGGTTCGGTGTATGAGTATTTCCCGGGCAAGGAAGCCGTGGTGGCCCGCCTTACGGAAGAGCTGCTGTCGGAAACCACGTCCCTGCTGCAAAACCGCCTGGATCAGACCGATAACCGTAACGACCTGCATGTGGCCATGCGCCATTTTCTGGGCGCGCTGTATTCGCTGATGCGCAGGCATCGCAAGCTGTTGCGGGTGCTGGTATTTCAGGTGCCGTATCTGCACCGGCTACCTGCGACCCGGCAACTGCAGAAAGAATTGCAGGAAGTTTTGCAGACCGGCTTGCAGAAAACCCGTCAGCAGTATCGGGTAAACGTGCATCCTTACTCGCTCTACCTGATGGCTACCTCAACCGCCGGCAGTTTGCTGCATCTGGTATTGATGGCTCCGTCCGGGATGGATCAGGAGGCCGTGCTGGATATATTGGCGTCAAAGTTGACTGCCTGGTTGATTCAGGATTGAGGCGGGGCGGGAAGGTCTGATCTGGATCAGGGCAAGAAGGGCCAGCGGAACTGGCCCTTGATTCTTGAAGCGCTTACAGCTTCTTGAGTTTCTTCTTCAACTTCTTCAGCGTGCTTTCCTGCTTGGAGATTTTGGATTTGCTGTTCTTGATCGCTTTCTTCAGTTTTTTACGCTTGGACATGATCGCAGTTTCCTTTTTCTGGATAGTCGTAGCGGGCCGGGGAAATACGGCTAATTGCCGGACTGCTTTTCCTGGTCCTTGATAAAGCTGCGAATAAACCGGCGTACCTCGCGTGCAGCACTGGTATCTAGCTCCTCACAGAGTGAGACAAACCGAGCACGCTCTTCATCATTAATGCGAATGATCAGCTGGCTATTTTTCTTTGGCGTTTTGGTCTTCGACATATCGATAACCGTCATTAAGAAAATAGGGCAGCATGTTCGCCGGTTTAAGCGCGGCACTCAACAACCCTATCGGCTATCATATAGATAGTCAATGTATATACATTCATGGAGAGCCGCCCTTTACCCGGTGGTGGTTTGGCGGTGAAAGGGCCGAGGATGGCTTGTCTGTTGTTATGGGATGGAACACCAGGTGATATCCTGTGCACGACGCTAAGTGAATAAAGAACGGGACGTATCATGCAGGAAATGGAACAGGCAGAAGACGATTTTGCACAGAAGGCTCTGGTGGACGCGGTGGAAAACCAGATTGCCGATGGCCACCCCCGTGAGGCGGGGCTGGTGATCATGGACCTGATCGGCCAGGGGGTGGGTCGTGAAGAAGCACTGGAAAAAATGGCGGATGTGCTGGCGGCGCATATTGCTGTCAGCATGAATGAAGAAACGCCCTTTGACGTGAATGCCTACGCCCGCGACCTGCTGCAATTGGCACAAGCCGATACATCCGAGTGATTACCCCGGGCACTTCCGGACGGGAACCCTTCTGGTCGCCGATTTCAAGCCCTTGTCGACTGGCCGTCAGCGGCGGCCCTGCCATGGTATCCAGCCTGTATAATGCTAGTCTTGCCCACCCTGGCGCTGACACCAGCGAAGACAGACCGAGGTAACCGTGTCCGATATCGAGATCCCCATTGAAGATTTCCGCCCGCCGTCCCTGCGCACCATGGCCCGGGTGACGGCCATGCAGCGCCGCTATTTCGACGCGACGCTGGAAGGCGCGGAAAATGTGGACCCGCAGCGACCGGGCCTGTTTGTGGGGAATCACGCGCTGATGGGCGTGCTGGACTCCCCGCTGTTCGTCTACGAACTGTATCGGCAGACCGGGGTGTTCCCACGCTCCCTGGGGGATCACTTCCACTTCCCGACGCCGGTGTGGGGCAAGCTGGTGACCCGTTTTGGCGCCGTGCCGGGTACCCGTGAAAACTGTCGCCGGTTGATGGAAAGCGGCCAGCATGTGCTGGTATTTCCGGGCGGCGCCCGCGAGGTAGCCAAGCGTCGGGACGAGATCAACCAGCTGGTGTGGAAGAAACGAACCGGTTTTGTCTACATGGCCATTGAGCAGGGGTTCGACATTATCCCCTTTGCCTCACTGGGCTGTGATGAGGCCTACGACATCGTTTATGACGGTGACGATTTTGCCAACGGCTGGCTTGGCAAGCGGTTGCTGGGCAACGACAAGATCAACTCGCTGATGCGCGGCGGTGATCTGTTCATGCCGTTAGTGAAAGGCATCGGTCCTACCTTGCTGCCCAAAGCCGAGCCTTTCCGCTTTGCCATCGGCAAGCCCATTCCGACGGCTCACCTGCAAGGCCAGGAAAAAGATCCCGCAGTGCTCTGGCAATTGCGCGAACAGGTCTCGGATGCCATTACCGGGATGCTTTCCCGCATGGATGAAGAACGCAAGGAGCAGCCGCGCCCGCTCTGGCGCAAAGTGCTGGGTGCACGCAAGCACTGAGCAACAAGACCGGGGGCAGGGTAGAGAAGGAATTCCCCAGAGTGTCCCTAACCCAGAGTCAGGAACGGCAGCAGCGTTACCAGTAACAGCACCAGCACCACCACGAACAATCCTGCCACGCGAAGCGGCTGTTCACGCAGTCGCCCTGCCAGTGTCGGGGCCGTCCCTTCCCGTTGTGCCTCCTCATAGGCCTCTCGCTGACGCCGGGCGCGTTCCTGCTGATAGTCGGCCAGTAATGCCTTGGCTCGCTCCCGGTCATCGGGCTGGGTCAGCCAGATGCCGCCGGAGGAGATCCCCCACATGCTCGGGGCGGTCTCATAGAACAGGATCTGGTGCTGTTCCAGCAAGGCGCGAACTTCATCGGCCTCGTCGTCCGGAACCCGGCGCAGATTCAGCAGTAAGGTGGTCATGGCGCTCCTGATGACGTGTCCAGGCCTGCCCGCGAGACACGGGCAAGGTGCAGAGGTTGGTACAGGATACATGGCTGCACAGGCCAATGGTTACTATCGCCGGGTGCCATGTTCAGCGTGATCATCAACCCAGTATCCCCTGTGACACCCAGCCACCCAGATACAGGCCCAGGCCAAATACGGTATGGGTCAGCAGACTTTGCAGGCGGGCAGCGTTGGGCGTCGGCATGCGGGAGGCCGCAATGCCGGCTCCCATGCCTGGCTGCATCAACAGAAACGGCGCGGCAACAGTGCCGATGCCAACCAGCAATGCCGGCACCAGGGTGGGCTGGTCGATCCAGCTTTGCCCTCCTATACCCAGCAGAATCCCCGCGAAGGCCAGGCCGGTAAGATAATGGGCCAGCCAGCCCGTGGCCTTTTCACCGGGCATGGCGGGTGAGGTGGCAATGGCGGTGTGGCGGAATTGCCCGTGGCGCATATGCAGCAACCAGCGGCCAACCATGGCGTAGTTGGGTGGAGCGACTCCCAGTATGGGCTGGCGTAGCCAGCTCCAGGCGTCCATGACCAGGGTGGCGCAAATCCCGATGACAATGATGCTGCTCAGGAACTCAGTGACGTTATCCATGGGGCTTCCTCAAGATGACTTTGATGATAATCTGCAACTTGAAGCTGGCTTGAGGTCAAGGTCGTGTTGGATATTACCGAAGTGGTGCGCCGGTCCGGCGTGCCGGCGTCGACGCTGCGATATTACGAAGAGAAAGGGCTGATCCTCTCCACCGGTCGCAGAGGGCTAAAGCGGATATTTGCCCCGCGAGTGCTGGATCAGCTGGCTTTGATCGCCCTGGGGCGGGCAGCGGGATTCACGCTGGATGAAATTGGCGAAATGTTCGATGCCGGCGGCGAGCCCAGCATCGACCGGCATGCCTTGTCGGCAAAAGCCGATGCGCTGGATGACACCATCCGCAAACTGTCTGCCATGCGTGACGGCCTCCGCCATGCGGCAAAATGCCCGGCGCCCAGTCACCTTGAATGCGTACAGTTCCGGCGTTTGATGAACATTGCGTCGGCACGGATGAAAGTGGAGAAACAACGAGGCAGTCAGGACATATAAAAAGGGAAAACAAAGAGCCGGCAAGCGTGCAGATCGACCTAGACGGGTATGACGCCACGAGAGTGGCGTCAGCGGCTCAACGTTTCACTGTCAGGCACTCTGCCTTTGATCTGCCTCCTGCGCAAAGCCGTCCAGTCCTTCCAGAAACATCAGTTGCTGGCGTATCACGCCGCTGAATGCCGGTTCGAAATAGGGTTCGAAGTGATTGGCTTCAATGCTGGTGATGGTCAGGTTGGGGTTGTTTACCTTGCGAAGGGTACTTTCCGTAAAGGGGGCGACGGAATCCTGGCTGGCACCGAGCAGCAGAGTCGGGATGCGGATGTCCTTGAGGCGCTTGAAAGGACGGTAGGGGCCCATGGTCATCATGGAGCGGGCTGCTACGCGGTTGTCGTAACGACGACCGATGCTGATTTCGGCCAGTTGCAGGGCTTTGCCGGCATCGTCCCGATCCATGGAGGAAAACGCTCCGGGTTTGCTGACCACGGGCAGGTAGATCGGCTGGCCCGGCTTAAGCAGGTCTGCCATGGCGTAGATCCCAAAGCGCAACAGCCGTGGCAGGGGGACAGCGCGTACTGCGGCCATGCCATCCAGCATGGGGACCTGGGCAATTGCCCCGGCCAATTCAGGGTGCTCGGCGGCCAGTTCCACCGCATGGCCCCCACCAAAGGATGAGCCCCACAGCACGATGCGACGTGGGTCGATGCCTGGCTGGCTTTTCAGGAAGGCCAGGGCGGCATCGCCATCGGCCACCCGCTGGCGGGCGGAAATCACATGTCGCGGCAGGCCGGCACTGTCGCCCCAGCCGCGATAATCAAAAGTCATGACCACATAGCCCGCCCGGGTAAATTCCTCGTAGTAGGACACCGTTAACGCATCCTGTATTCCGCCCCAGCCGTGCAGCATGAGGATAGCCGGCAGTGTTTCTGCTGAGGCCTTCGCTGGCCGGTGCAGGGTGGCTGCACACCAGGTTCCGCCGGAGTCAAACCCGGTTCGCTGGCTGTCACAGGTCAGGTCTTGGGGGCTGTGCCGCAGGGTATCCATTGTCGGGCTCCGGTTTTCTTGTATGTCATTCAAGAGCAAAGCGTAGCATTCTTGAATACCATACAAGATGACCGGGAAGACTATGGGAGAGGGCCCCTTGGCCAAGAACAAGCGCGATATTGATTTGAAGGTAAAGCAGGATGAGCTGGAGAGCACAGCATCCCGGCTATTCCTCTCACTGGGCTACGATGGCACATCCATGAACCGGATTGCCCGGGAGCTGGGAGTCGCCCCGAATACCCTGTACTGGTACTACGCCAGTAAGGACGAACTGTTGGTGGGTGTGCTCAACCGGCAGATGTCACAGACCCTGGTCCGCCTGCCGACCATCGTGGACAAACCCTTGAAGGAGAAGATGGCTTGGGCGTTGCGGGAGTTCGAGCAGAGTCGCGAGTTGGTGGCCACGGTGCATGCCCGGTTGGAACAGTCCGAGGTGATCCGGGAATGGCATGACCAGTTTCACCGCTTTGTGGAGGCGGCTGTGATCCATACCCTGCAAGCGGATGGCGTCGCCAGGGAACGCGCGGCCATGCTGGCGACAGTGGGTACCTTTCTGGTGGAGGGGTTGCTGGCCCATCCGCACAGTGAGAGCCAGCGCGAGGCCATCCTGCAGTGGTTTACCGAGAGCGCATTACCCGCCTAGCTCGGCCTGTTTCTAGAGGGAGAAATAGAAAACACAGAGGCATCGTATGCTTGCTCCCCCTGAAACAGAAAGCCCCGCTTGAGCGGGGCTTTCTGTTTTCGCTTGCTGAATAATCAGCCCCAGTCGCCCAGCCATTTCTTTTTCGCTTTCTCCACCAGGCCGCGGGCGTCGTGATCCCACGGGTGGAAGTTGGGGCTGTAGAACTTGAAGTAGGAGGGCAGCAGCTTGCGGAACACCCCGGGGCGGCCCCACATGTAGTTCACGGCGCCGAGCCAGGATTTCATGTTGCCCAGCTGGCCGTCTTCTTTCATCAGTTGCACCAGGTGCACGGCAGAGAATACCGGGAACAGGACGCTGACGATCATCATTTCGGTGACGCGGGTGAATTCGCTGCCGCCTATGGCTTTGTAAACGTCAAAGGCCACCGCCTTGTGCTCGGATTCCTCGATGGCATGCCAGGCCCAGACAGGGGCAATGCGTGGATCCATCTGTTCCAGAGCGTCGTACTTGAGCAGGAATTCTTCAGCCATCAACGCAGTGAAATGTTCCACCGCGACGGTGTGGGCGAGTTGACGTTCCGGGCTCAGATGTTTGCGCAGCAGATTCATGAAACCCAGGATTTCCTGCTCCAGCCGTGCCAGATCCACGCCGCGTTCCTGCAGGAAGCCGTTCATCAATTCATGCTCGCGGGAGTGGTGCGCTTCCTGGCCGATAAAGCCCTTGATGGCTTTCTTCAGTTCCGGGTCGGTAATCTGATCCTGGTAGTGACGCACCGAATCAATGAAAAAGCGCTCACCGGGCGGGAAACTGGCGGACATGGCAGCCAGCAGCAGGGTTTTCACCGGATCGTTGTCCCACCAGTAGCGCGGTATGTCTTGCGCCTCGCTGAAGGCGAACTGGGGACGGCGAACCTTGGGAATCATGTCCTTGGGGCTTTTGCCGGCCAGGGTGCGCAGGGAGCCGTTGAGGCCTTTGCGAGCCTTTGCCTTGCCCGAGCGAACAGGGACCACAGCATTCATGTCAGAACTCCTCGTTGAGGTATTTGTTCAATATGGCTCATACGGTACTGGTGAACGGGCAGGGGGCGTGAGATTCTACACGGACATTGTACTTGTCATCGGTGGCCAAATGCCGCACAGCGGACTTCTGACAGCAACCACACAACAACTGGCATCGTTTCCGGCCTGGGTACGACAACGCAATCAGGCCGCTACCTATCCACGTGCCTTTATGGAGGCGGCGATAGACAGTGGCGCCTCGCGGGAGCAGTTGTTGCAGGTTGCCGGTATTACTCCCGGCCAGATCGACGATCCGGCCGGGCGGTTGTCGTTGCACGATACCTGGAAGCTGGGGGCGGCGGCACTATCACTCAGTGGTAATGGCAGTCTGGGATTTGCCTCCGGCGACCGCATGCCCCTCACCGCCCATGGCAACCTGGGGTATGCGCTGATGTGTGCCGGTACTCCTCGGGAGGCCATCGCCATTCTGGAGCGCTTCTGGCATCTGCGCGGGCGCGGGGCGCAGTTGATGGTGAGCGAGAGCGAGGATCGCCTGTTCATGGAGTTGGTGCTGGAGCTTTCCGCCCCGGATGCCCTGCGCGACATGCTGATGAGCTCCATGCTGACCAGCATGTATCGCGGCATAGAGTTTCTGATACCGCAGCTGCCCGAGCAACGGCAAATCTGGCTGTATGGCGAGGAGCCGTCGGGGTTTGATCGCTGGCGAAGTCGGCTGCCGACAGTGCGTTTCGGGATGCCGCAGGCCGGTATTTCCCTGGCGGGAGATATCGCGTTGCTGGATCAGCCCCTACCCACCGCCAACCCGGAGGCCCTTACTCTGGCGCTGGCCCAGTGTGAACGGGAAAGTGCGCTGGTGGATGACGCCGATGACACCTTGCGCCGTGCTCGTGCCGCTCTGGTACTGGGCGCTGACGGGTACCCATCTCCGGAGGCTCTGGCCGATAGCCTGCACCTGACGCCCCGCACCCTGCGGCGGCGCCTGCAGGAACAGGGCTACAGTTATCAGCAGCTGCTGGAAGCCGCTCGGCGCCGGGACAGCTGTCAGATGCTGGCCGACCCTGACTTGGAAATCGGCCGCATTGGTGAGGCGCTTGGCTATGGCGACCCTGCCAATTTCACCCGCGCCTTCAAGGCGTGGACGGGCCTGTCTCCCAGGGAATGGCGCAAGCGCCAGATTGGCCACTGAGCGCGTTGCGCTCCCTTGTCAGCAAACATTGTGCGTGGCACCGACTGGACTGTGAGTGGAAGATAAGTTTGGCTATCCACAGGCCAGAGGCGGTAGTGGGTGATCTTGTGGCTTTTCTGGAACCAGGGCGACACAGATGTCGCGCTTACGTGGATTAATTGACGATGAAGCCGGACGATAAAGAAACAAAGCGTGCCAATCGGAGGCTGCAGTATTCCAGCAACCGGGGGCAGGCGAGCCACCGGGTGCGTTATGTGGAAAGTTCTGCGCCAGCCGCAGGTGAATGTATGTTGTGCGTAGGTTCCCTGGCGGATCTGGGGTCCATGTATTTTCATGGGCCGATCCAGGATGCCAGGCCGTTGCCAATGCAGTTACCGGCCCCGCTACTGGGCTGATCGCGACAGGGGCTGCAGCCCATTGATTGCGCCAAGCGATCCAGCCACACCATTGCAACTTTGTTGGCAAAGCGAACAGCCATGAACAGGCCTGAGGAGTCTGTGCTTGACCCGTTCTCCCATCCTGTGATCAATTAATGGAACTTAATTCCAAAAAAATAACGGGAGGGCACATGTCATTCATCAATGGGCTGCGCAGCAGCCTTCTGGCTGGCGCAGTGATGGCCTGCGGCCTGGCACAGGCCGCTATTCCCACGTCGCTGAGCGAAAAGGTAGGCAAGCTGGCTGCAGACCAGCAGCCGGAACTGGAAAAGGTGTTCCGTCAGTTGCACGCCAACCCGGAGCTGGCCTTCGACCTGCACGATACCTCTGCGCTGGTGGCCAAGCGTCTGAAGAAACTGGGTTACCAGGTGCATACCGGCATTGCGGAAACCGGCCTGGCGGCGGTGCTGAAAAACGGTGATGGCCCGGTGATCATGTTCCGCAGTGACATGGATGCCTTGCCGGTGAAAGAGGAGAGCGGCCTGTCCTATGCCAGCAAGAAGCAGGTGGAGCTGGATGACGGCAGCACCCGCTATGTGTCCCATGCCTGTGGCCACGATTCCCATACCGCCTGGTTACTGGGCATCGCCAAGGTGATGATGGAAACCCGCGATGCCTGGTCCGGCACTCTGGTGCTGGTGGGCCAGCCGGCGGAAGAGCTGATCGCCGGCGCTCAGGCCATGGTGGATGACGGCCTCTATGACAAGGTGCCCAAGCCCTCCCTGCTGATTTCCGCCCACGTGTACCCGGTGTGGCCGGCGGGCACGGTGGCGGTGAAAGCGGGCCGTCGCATGGCCGGTAGTGATCAGCTGGATGTACATCTTACCGGTATCGGTGGCCACGGCTCTCGCCCGGAAGGCACCATTGATCCGGTGGTCATGGGAGCGCGGGCGGTGATGGCCTACCAGACCATTGTCAGCCGCAATATCCCGGCCCAGGATCCGGCAGTGCTGACGGTGGGCGCCATGCAGGTGGGTGAAACCCATAACGTGATTCCGGAAACCGGCACCTTGAAGCTGAACCTGCGCTGGTTCGACAAAGGCGTGCGTCAGACCATGCTGGATGCCATCGAGCGGGAAACTCAGGGCATTGCCGTGGCAGCGGGTGTGCCGGAGGAGCGGAAGCCCACCATCACCATGCTGGGATATGCAGAACCGGTGATCAACGAACCGGCCCTGGCGGAGAAAGCCAATGCCACCCTGGTAGGGGCTCTGGGGAAAAAACGGATCATGCCCGGCATTCCGCCGGTGATGGGTTCCGAGGATTTCCCCATGCTGGTAGCTGGCATTGACGATGCCGAGACACTGTTTGTGGAAGTGGGGGGCGGCGCCCCGGATGTGATGAAGAAGTACATGAGCACCGGCGAACTGCCGCCACTCAATCACAACCCGAAATTCCGCATCGAAAATCCGGGCCTGGTAATTACCACTGCCGTGCAGGCCAACAGCGCCTTGTTGCTGGATGCCTTTCTTGCCGGCAACGCCGACTAAGTTCGACGCACGTTGTGCTGATACAAAAACAGCGGCCTGAGCCGCTGTTTTTGTTTGCAGGGAAGAACACAGCAATCAGGGACACGCATGGATTGAGTCGATTTGTGCGTGTCCCCGATTGAAGGGGTTACATCAAGGCGAAGGCCAGATACAGCATCAGGGCCACCTGGGCCAGGAACAGGCTGGCGCGAATGAATACCAGCGGGAAGCTTGTGCCGATCAGATGCACCAGGCTTTGTCCGATGCGTGCCGCCACAATAAAACCTGCTAGTGCGTTGACTGTATCGCTCTGGCCGGTGGCCGCTGCCACCAACACCAGGGCCGCAAACAGCGGCAGGTTCTCCAGGCAATTGAGATGTGCCGCCTTGGCACGAACCAGGATGGCCGGGTCATCAACCGCCTTGCCTCGCTCCCAATGATTCGCGGCCTTCTTGCCGGTGAGCACCAGCGGCAGCCGATAAGTGGCGTAGCTCAGTGCCAGAATCAGTGTCCAGACGATGTAAATCAGTAGTGCAGTCATTCCGGTCATGGGGCAGCCCTTTTCCACGCATAAAAGCCCAGTGTGGTCAGTGGCAGGGCAAGATGACGTGAAGCCCGGCGTTTCCCGCTGCCACCAGCAACGTCAGGTGCTGCTTGCCTGTCTCCAATCAGCACTCAAAGAGGGAGCGTGTCCCCGCTTGAAACGGCAGGCTGTCTGACCAAAGGTCGGGTGGCTGCCCCCGGTTGCGTGGCCTATAGTCGTTGGACTCAGCGACCTCAGGAGCCACGCATGACGTTCCAGACTTTTGACGACCTCGGCCAGCAAATTACCCGTATCGATACGGGCATGGTGCACGAAGGGCTGGCGGCCTGTTATCTGCTGGGCGGCGGTGATGAATACGCCATTATCGAAACCGGTACCCACAACACCGTGCCGACCATTCTTGCGCTGCTCAAAGAGCGCAAGATTGATCTGGCAAAGGTGAAATACGTGATTCCGACGCATGTGCATCTGGATCACGCCGGTGGCGTCGGTGGCCTGATGCAGGCGCTGCCAGCGGCGACCCTGCTGGTACATCCCCGCGGCGCCCGCCACATGATTGATCCGGCAAAGCTCAAGGCCGGTGCCACAGCGGTATACGGTGAGGCCCAGTTTGCCGAGATCTACGGCGATATCATTCCCGTGGATGAGCGCCGGGTGCGCACCATGGACGACGGCGATGAGGCCACCGTGGGCGATCGCAAGCTGGTTTTCATTGATACCCCCGGCCATGCCCGCCATCATTTTTGCGTGTATGACCCCAGGTCCCGTGGGATTTTCACCGGCGACACCTTTGGCTTGTCCTATCCGCCGCTGACCACCGCCAAGGGGCCCTTTATCTGCCCGACCACCACTCCGGTGCAGTTTGATCCGCCGGCATTGAAGGCCTCCATCCGCAAGCTGCTGGCGCTGCAACCCCAGCGTATTTATCTCACCCATTACAGCATGGTGGAAAACCCGCAACCGCTGGGCGAGCGCTTGCAGACCATGGTGGACGACTATGTGGCGCTGGCGGAAACCGTGGCGGCAACCGCCGACGGTGATGCGCTGGAAAAGGCGTTGATGGCGGCCATGAGGGAGTACTTGTTTGGCTGCGCCCGTGAACACGGCTGTGAGATGTCAGACGAGCAGCTGGAGGCTGTACTGGGGCTGGATATCCAGCTCAACAGCCAGGGCCTGGCGGTGTGGCTGCAGTCCCGGCGATGAAAGCCGGTATGCATGGCTGCATAGGTCGCCTCACATTGCTTGTAGGAGCGTCGCTGGCGGCGCGAGCCGGAACCACGTGAAGGTAACAACCGCCAGGGTGCACGAAGCCAGCAATCGCGCCACCAGCGACGTTATTCGCTTCGCTCACCCTGCGGGTCGGTCTGCGGCCGTTGCTCCGCTACGCTAAGCTCCTACAGAAAGGCTGGCCCACGATTCAGTATCTTTAACGGTAATCGGGGTCTCAGGTTTTCGGTCATCCGATGGTTGCCCGCCATGTTGTTATACTGCGGGCTCTTTTCTTCAAGGCAGGCCTTTTTATGCGCGGTATGAGCCAGGACGTTACCCCCAAGCCCATCGACTGGTCTGTGCTGAAAACCCTGTTTCCCTATCTGCTGGAATTCCGTACCCGCATTGCCCTGGCGGTGGTCTGCCTGGTACTGGCCAAGCTGGCCAGCGTGGGGTTGCCGTTTATTCTCAAGCACATCGTTGACGGGCTGGATGCCAACGACGCCAGTGAGTTGATTACCCTGCCGCTGGGTCTGTTGCTGGCCTATGGGGTGGTGCGTTTCTCCAATGTCCTGTTCGGTGAGCTGCGCGACACCCTGTTCGGTCGTGTCACCGAGCGGGCCATGCGACGAATCGGTCTGAAGGTATTTCGGCATCTGCATGCCCTGGATCTGGATTTTCATCTCAATCGCCGCACCGGCGGGCTGTCCCGTGATATTGAGCGGGGCACCAACGGCATCAGCTTTCTGCTGCGTTTCATGGTGTTCAACATTCTGCCCACCCTGTTGGAAATCGGCATGGTGATCGGGTTGTTGCTGTGGAATTACGATGCCTGGTTCGCACTGATCGTGGCGGTAGCTGTGGTGGCCTATGTGGGATTCTCCATTTTTGCCACCGAATGGCGGTTGGCCTTTATTCGTGAGGCCAATCAGGCGGAATCGTCCAGCAGCACCCGCGCCATCGACAGCCTGCTTAACTATGAAACGGTGAAATATTTCACCAACGAAGAATTTGAAGCCCGTCACTATGACGAGAACCTGGAGCGCTGGGAGCTGGCACGGGGTAAAAACCGGCTGTCACTGTTTGCTCTCAATGCCGGTCAGTCTTTTATTATTGCTGCCGCTGTCACAGCCGCGATGATAATGGCTGCGGTGCAGGTTACCGACAAGGTAATGACTCTGGGTGATTTCGTGCTGATCAATGCCTTCATGATGCAGGTGTTCATGCCGCTGAATTTTCTCGGCTTTGTTTACCGGGAAATGAAGGGTGCCATGACCAACATTGAAAACATGTTTGCGGTGATGGACGTAGAGCCCGGTGTGGTGGATCGCGAAGGCGCTACCGCACTGGCCGTGGGCGATGGCGAGATCCGCTTTCATGATGTGCACTTCGGTTATGGCGATACCCGGGACATTATTCGTGGCGTCAGCTTTACCGTGCCATCCAGACAGAAGGTGGCGATTGTGGGCAGCAGCGGGGCGGGTAAATCCACCTTGTTCAAGCTGCTGTTCCGGTTCTATGACGTCAGTAGTGGCGATATCACCATCGATGGCCAGTCGATTCGCCAGGTCAGCCAGACCTCCCTGCGTCAGCAAATTGGTGTGGTGCCCCAGGATACCGTGCTGTTCAACACCAGCATCTTCGAGAATGTCCGCTACGGTCGCATTGATGCCGGCGACGAGGAGGTGCGCGAGGCGATTCGTCTGGCCTATCTGTCCGACTTCATCGCTTCCCTGCCCAAGGGAGAACACACCATGGTGGGCGAGCGGGGCCTGAAACTTTCCGGCGGCGAAAAGCAGCGGGTGTCCATCGCCCGGGCATTGCTCAAGCATCCGCCGATCATGGTGTTCGACGAAGCCACATCATCCCTGGACAGCCACTCGGAAAAGATCATCCTCAAGGCAATTAGCGACATCTCTCACCAGCAGACCACCCTGGTGATTGCCCACCGCCTGTCCACCATCATGGATGCGGATCGCACCATCGTGCTGGACAACGGCCAGGTGGCGGAGCAGGGCAGCCATGTTGAGTTGCTGGCCCGGGGCGGTTTGTATGCGCACCTGTGGGACGTGCAGCAGCATGAGAGTGGGTCGATCGATCGATTAAACTGAAGCGTTTGTTCATTTTTTTCAGCTTGTTCCCGGCGCTCGGGCTGGCCATGATGAGGCAACATTCAACGTGCACAGGCCATGCCTGTCATCGATCGGGAGCAACTATGTCTGACCCCACCTACACCCCACCCCGTGTCTGGAAGTGGGACCAGGCCAATGGCGGCGCCTTTGCCAATATCAATCGCCCTATCGCCGGGCCCACCCATGACAAGGCCCTGCAAGTGGGCAAGCATCCCCTGCAGCTTTACTCCCTGGCCACCCCCAACGGGGTAAAGGTCACGGTGATGCTCGAAGAGCTTCTTGAGAAAGGCCACAAGGATGCGGAATACGATGCCTGGCTGATCAATATCCAGAATGGCGACCAGTTTGGCAGCGGCTTTGTGGAGGTGAATCCCAACTCTAAAATTCCCGCCTTGATGGATCACAGCGTTACCCCGCCGCGCCGGGTGTTCGAGTCCGGCAATATCCTGCTTTACCTGGCAGAAAAGTTTGGCGAATTTCTGCCCACGGACCCAGGCAAACGTACCGAAGCGCTCAGCTGGCTGTTCTGGCAAATGGGCAGTGCGCCGCTTCTGGGTGGCGGCTTCGGTCATTTCTATGCCTACGCCCCGGAAAAGTACGAATACCCGATCAATCGCTACACCATGGAGATCAAACGGCAGCTGGATGTGCTGGATCGCCAGCTGGCCGACAACGACTACATCGCCGGTGATGAATACACCATTGCTGATATGGCCATCTGGCCCTGGTACGGCGCTTTGGTCACCAACAAGGTGTATGAAGCGGCGGAATTTATTGAGGCGCACACCTACAAGAATGTACTGCGCTGGACCGAGCAGATCAGCAAGCGCCCAGCGGTGGAACGTGGCCGTAAAGTCAACCGGGCCTGGGGTGACCCTTCCAGCCAACTGTGGGAGCGGCATGACGCCAGCGACTTCGAATTGCGTACGCTGGATAAACTGCAAGCGAATCAATAACCGGGCCATGCCAGGCATGGCGAAAGCCCCGTCCCCGGGGCTTTCGGTTTCATCCGTTTATAGCGGGTTCACGAACAGCTGGTTGCGTCCCTGAACCAGGTCTACCTCTCTGCCATCGCTGAATGCCAGGGTGCTGCTGCCGTCACTGTCGATGTCCAGATTGATGGCGCCTGAAAGGCAGCTATCGGTAACATCAATGGTCATGTGATGAATGTTCTCCAGCGACCCGGTCAGGGTGTTGCCGCCTGGTAGCAAGGAATCGCTGCTCAATGTCCGTTGCGTGCTTACCCAGGGTATCGGGTAAGTGCCAGCTCCTGAGGTGAACTGGCGATCCATCTGCGGTGTGCCGCAGCCATCGCTTTGCAGTGAAATCTGGCTGGGCTCGGTGGAGCGATTGAGGATGTTGCTGACCCAGTAAGCGCGATTGTGATCAATGGCATATTCCGGGTAGGCCTGTGCCGGATCGTAGTAGTAACTGACCGTGCTCGGCCGGCTAACGGCCACACGGTTGGCGCTGTAATTGGCCATCTTCTGCCATTCATCCAGCAGGATATAGGTCAGGTGCTCCGCAGGTAGATGGAGGTAGAACACATAGTCTGAATTTCCGGCGACATATTTTTCCTGTAGTGCCAGAGCCGTAGTGACATGCACGATTTCATCGGCCGCACTGTAGGCATTGGCCACCGGGATATGCTCCAGATTTCCCAGGTAATCCAGCACGTTGTCTTCCGCACCAATGCTGAACTCCTGCTGCAGTTCCTGGAATGCAGACAAGGGGGCATCCAGTAGCTCAATGCCGGTGAGATCCGTCAAAGAGTCGAGCAATGTTCTTTCCAATGGCAGGTTCAGCAGGCTGCCGGTAAAGCCCACCCAGTTCACACCGGCAGCGTAATCCTGTGGATACAGTGCCGCCATTCTCAGCGTGCCATAGCCGCCCATGGAGTAGCCGCTCACCAGCACCTTGCGGCTGTCGATCGGGTAGTGTTCTTCCACGTCCGCGCGAACATCCAGCACATCACGCTCCGAGAGCCCGGTATAGAAACCCCGCGGCCCGCGGCCCAGGGGGGCGGCCAGAATGCGGTTGTTGGCATCGGCGAAAGAGGTCTGGAAATTGCTCTGGTTGATCTGGCTGGCGTGGTTGGCTTCGCAGCCGTGCAGTACCAGCTGCAGCTCGTGGGGGCCGTCCTGCTCCGGTACATAAAAACCGTAGGGCTGGTATTTCCCCAGGTAATGAAAATACTGGTCGCAGGGCAGGCCGGTATCACCCTGGCGGCCGGGGACGCCCCGCAGCGAGACCCCTTCACCGGGAGGAAGCGTGTATTGGGAGGTGTAAACGCGCTGCTGAAAACCGGTGACGGACTCCGCAGGGCGGGTGATGCGGTTTTCCAGATCACTGCGTGAAACCACGTCCCCGAAAACGGAAATGTCGCCGCTGCCGAGCGCCTGGGACTGTTTGTCTTCCCAGAAATTGCCCGCGTCTGGAAGAATCTGTTCCGGGATAGAAGCCGCACGGGCGGATTCATCGGGGCCACGGAAAGCCACATTCATCACCGTGCCGTCGTGCTGCGCCACCACAGCCTGAATGCGCCACTGTTCGGTTTCTGGCGCAGGAATTCGACCAGCAATAATGTTATTGATCGGGTCGCCTTCAGCGAAGGTATAGATCTCATCCCAGCCGTCACTGCGAATGCCCAGGCCCGGCCAGACGCCACCACCGGTACTGCTGTCATTGTCAGTATCAATGGCGATGACGGCGAGGCTGTCATCACTGCCATAAAGTGTATTCAGCTCGAAGCGAACAGACAGTTCATCGCCATCCAGAGCCAGTGCCAGCGAAACCAGGTCAGCGGTGTTTTCCATGCCGGCAGGGTAGCGTTGATCGCCCGCAGTGGGAGACAGCAGCCCGGGGGTGTTGGCAATCGGATTGAACACGCCGCCACCCCGTGACAGCAGATTCATCACGGTCAGGGGCGACAGGCCCACCAGGCCGGTATCCGCGCCGTAGTCATCATAGACATAGTCACGGTAAATGAGTGTGCCGTCGCACAGTTCTGTGGTGCCTGCCACCCAGCTGTTCCGCTGGCAGTCCACCGGCATGTCGGGCGGTGGCACGGGCTGATTGGGGGTGGGGGATTGCGGGGTCGAGCCAGGCGTCTGCGACACGCTACCAGAGCTGCCGCCGCCACCGCAGGCGGTAACAAGCAGTGCCAGGCTGGCGATGGATGCGTACTGTTTTTTCATCATTATTGTCCGCCTATGGGTGACAGCGACGGGGCAACCGGATGTGCCATGTGTCTCTTTCATGGCTGAAGAAGAGCCCGCCTGTCAGGGGCTTGAGATGTCACAGGGCATAGCGAACAGAGAGCGCGTTATCGCGATGCTGATGGGTGACTGCAGGGAGGTTGCCACTGCCTAACTGTGTTTTTATGACTGG
Source organism: Alcanivorax jadensis T9 (assembly GCF_000756655.1). Classification (GTDB taxonomy): domain Bacteria; phylum Pseudomonadota; class Gammaproteobacteria; order Pseudomonadales; family Alcanivoracaceae; genus Alcanivorax; species Alcanivorax jadensis. The sequence continues at coordinate 450,077 of NZ_ARXU01000002.1, read as the reverse complement.
TTTTATTCTGTTCTTAAGAAAACGTTTTTATAGCCATTTACTGCGATGTTTTGTAATGGAATTGTTTCCCTGTCTACCTGCCCGGTGAGTCGTACAAGTTGCCTGTTGAGCAGGGGGGAGAGACTTGGTGGCGTGCACCGCTGGCGTCCTGATGGAACAGCCCGCCTGGGCTCAGTGCATCCTGCGCTAGGCGTTGCGTTGGGGGTTGTATTGAGGGTGGCAAGGTGTGACGGTGCGCCGTGTTGCGCTACGCTGGCGCCATGACGATGCCATCGACGCCGGTTCGCTTGTCCCCCCTGGCCTGGGCCACCGCCTTGTTGCCGCTGGCGACTATGCATGTCTGTTATTTGTTGTCTGCCAGTGAGCAGCTGGTGCCCTGGTGTCTGCCCTGGTTCGAGGGCTGCACCAGTATTTCCCGGGCGTCCCGTTCCGGTACCGCCTATTTCGTTTTCAAGGCCGGCATGTTGCCGGCCTGCGTCTGCATGATGCTGTTCTGGTGGGCCAACCGTCACTGGCTGCGCCACATGCGGGTGGAGCCGAAAATCTGGTGGTGGCTGGGGATGCTGGCGCCGCTGCCCCTGGCGCTCTATACGGTGGTCCTTGGCCATGAGGGAGATACCCCTTACCTGCTGCGCCGGATCGGCGTGGTGGGATTTTTCGGCCTCACCTTTCTGGCCCAGCTGGGGCTGAGCGTGTCTTTGCGGCACAGTCCGATGTCAGCAGCGGGGAACTTGCTGCTGCGGTTATGCGGTTTTACCCTGTTGGTGGGAATAGCGTCGCTGATACTGGGGGTGATCTGGCCCGAGCACTACGACACCATGGATGACGGCTTTGAATGGGCTCTGGCGGTGTTGATCAATCTGCATACCCTGAGGGTGGCATGGCTATGGCAGCGCAGTGGTTTCGCCGTGAATGTCTCATCGGTTTCCTGAGCTGAAGTGCTGACTCAAGTATTGCCATGGGTGCGTAGCAAAGACCGCAGACCGGCCCGCAGCGAATAGCGTCGCTCCTGCGGAGTCTTTTGCGGGGCGGGGCAATCCATGGTTGGGTCAGCCGGTTATCAGGTTCCGCAAAAAGTCTGGCAGACCCGCTCCTCCGGAGCCGGCGGCTGTCGATAGCTGTCGTCCGGGTCGCGATCGGCATAGGGGTCGGCCAGTGCGTTCAGCAGTGCTGAGGTGACAGCCAGGTCACCCTGTTCCGCCGCCGTTAAGGCTTCTGCCACGCGATGGTTGCGGGGGATCACCGCCGGGTTGTGATTGCGCATCAGGCACAGGGACGACTTGAGGGGTTTGGAGTTGCGACCCAGACGGGCCTGCCAGCGCTGGTGCCAATTGATGAAGGCGTCATCCTGGTAAAAACCACCGGCGGGAAAGTGTTCGCCGGTGATATCGCGGAAGGTATTGGTGTAATCCGCCTGGTTCACCTTCATCCATTCAAGCAGATCGGTAATCAGTTTTTCATCCACCGGGTCATCACCGAACAACCCCAGCTTTTTCTTCATCATTGCCAGCCATTTTTCGCTGTAGCGTTCGCTGAAAGACTTGATGATGGCGGTGGCTTTTTCGATGGCGCTGTCCACATCCTCGTCGATCATCGGTAGCAGGGTTTCCGCGAAGCGGCTCAGGTTCCACTGGGTGATGGTGGGCTGATTGCCGTAGGCGTAGCGGCCCTGGTGGTCGATGGAGCTGAATACGGTGTCCGGGTCAAAACTGTCCATGAAAGCACAGGGACCGTAATCGATGCTCTCGCCACTGAGGGTCACGTTGTCGGTATTGAGTACGCCGTGAATAAAACCCACCCGCATCCAGTGGACGATCAGATCCACCTGGCTGTCCATGACCGCATCCAGCAGGGTCAGGGCCGGGTTGTCGGCGGGTTGTCGATCCGGGTAGTGGCGGTTCAGGGTGTAATCCACCAGTGCTTCCAGCAGCGCCGGGTTTTGTCGGCCGGCGGCGTACTGGAAGGTGCCCACCCGCAGGTGCGATGCCGCTACCCGGGTGAGAATGGCGCCGGGCAAGGCGGTTTCCCGTAATACCGACTCACCGGTGGCTACCACCGCCAGGCTGCGGGTGGTGGGAATACCCAGGCCATGCATGGCCTCGCTGATGATGTATTCGCGCAACATGGGCCCGAGTGCCGCGCGGCCATCGCCGCCCCGGGAAAACACCGTGCGGCCGCCGCCCTTGAGCTGGATGTCCCGGCGCGCGCCGTCCGGGGTGAGCTGCTCACCGAGCAGAATGGCGCGGCCATCGCCCAGCATGGTCAGGTTGCCGAACTGGTGGCCCGCGTAGGCCTGGGCGATCGGGTCGCTGCCGTCGATCTGCTCATTACCTGCCAAAATCGCAGCCCCGGCCGGGCTGTCCAGTGCCTCGTCGTCCAGCCCCAGTTCCCCGGCCAGATCCCGGTTGAGCAACACCATCTGTGGCGCCTTCACTGGCTGCAGGGGGCAGCGGGAAAACAGGTCTTCCGGCAGGTGGGTGTAGCTGTTGTCGAACTGGAAACCGTAGGGGCGGGTCATTGTGGGCGCTCTGCAAACCATGGGCGTACAGGTTAACAGGAGGGATCGGGCGGGGTCATTCGGTGTGCTGTATCGGAGGCCAGGCACTTCCTGAAAAAACCGCCAACATTCCCACAATCGAACAAAGGCTGCCTAGTAGTCTTCCCGGTCGCTGCTGGCCTGCCATAACTCGAAGGCGACCAGCCGGCGCGGATGATCAAGGTGTTCGGTGGTCAGCTGGCGCTGCGCGACAGGGAGAGCCAGCTCCTGGTAGATGAACTGATCATCAAAACCGATACGAGCCGCATCGGCCTGGCTGTTGAGATAGAACAGCTTGTCCGGCCGGGCCCAGTAGATGGCGCCCAGACACATGGGGCAGGGCTCGCAACTGCTGTAGATCACACAGCCATGCAGCTGGTGGCTACCCAGCTGGCGGCAGGCGGCGCGAATGGCTTCCATTTCCGCGTGGGCGGTGGGGTCATGCTGGTCCGTTACCCGGTTGCAGCCCTGACCAATGATGGCGCCATTTTTGACCACCAGTGCAGCAAAGGGCCCGCCAAGGCCGTGACGCACATTCTCCTCGGGGAGAGTGAGGACCGTCTGGATCAGGTTTTGGTGATTATCAAACGGTTCCATGGTGGCGGCTCCGAGCTATTGGATGCCAGCGTCGGCATGGTTCTTTGTAACGCTTAGCGACGTGTTACCTTGCCGATGACAGTGTTATCCAGATAGTCCGCCCAGGCCTGCAGCATTTCCCGGCGTTTTTCCTGATAGAGCTGACGATCGCTCTGTTCGTCGCCGGTCTGGTTGAGCAACTGTGACTGGATCTGTTCCGCCTGGTAGCCCAGCTCGCCCAGCGCAGTGGCAGCCAGGGTGCGCAGGTTGTCGGTGGAGACCGGTGTCGTGCGGGTCACTTTTTTCAGGGCGCCGGTGAGAGTGCTGGCGCCCAGGTGCTTCTTGCGATCGCGGGTGCCGGGGAAGATATATTCCTGGCGGCCGGTGATCGGTTCCATCTCCCGCAATAGCTCCACCGCCTGGCGGGGCAGGGGCACGGTAATGATCTTGTTGCCGTCCGGGCTGTCCGGATTTTTGCGGCGGATGCGCCATTCGCCGGCATCCAGATCCATGTCCGACCAGCGTGCGTTGACGATCTCGCTGGGTCGGGCCAGCAGCCAGACAGTCAGCTTGAGCGCCGCGGTGGTGGTGGTGCGGCTCCACTGTCCGAGCACGCCACTGGCCAGATTGAAGAGTTGCTCACGGGTGCTGAGCAGGAATTCCGGCTCGGTGCCGGAACCGGTAAGTCGGCGGCGCAGGGCACCGGTCTGCTGGAAGCCGGCCACGCCGGTATCGCGGGCATGGCCGTAGACCCGTTTGGCGATACCCAGTACCCGCTTGCCCTTGTCCAGATGGCCTTCGGCGCCCAGGGCGGCCGCCAAGGATTTCAGATCCTCCGGGGTCACTTCGCTGACCACCCGCTTGCCAATGCTGGAAATCAGGTAGTTTTCCATCTGTCGCTTGGTGCGACGGAACTGTTCTTCCGAGACCTCAAAGCGGTAGACCCGTTCCAGCCAGTCCCGCGCCACCGCCTCGAAGGTTTCCACCGAGGGGCTGAACACTTCGCGTTTTTCGCAACGGGTGAGCGGATCAGTGCCGTCGGCGATCAGCTCCCGGGCTTCGTCACGAAGCTGGCGGGCAAAGGCCAGGGTGACCTCGGGGCAGGGGCCCAAGGTGATGACTTTGCTGCGGCCATCGAACCGATAGCTGAATTTCCAGGTACGGCTGCCATTGGTCTCTACCAGCAGGTAAAGCCCCTTGTCGTCCCGGAGCTTGTAGTCTTTTTTTAGGGTTTCGGCGTTGCGGACATCCGCGGAAGTCAGGGCCATGGCTCGCTGCAGGTCAGGTTATTGTCAGCATCGCGCAAAAACGATGCAGGGATTACAGACAATAAGCTACTCAGCTTTGCCAGTGCGTTCAATTGCTGTGCGGTAACTGCCGTTGAACGAGAGAGGGGTCGTGGTGTTGATGGCATGACGGTTTTACAGCCTTATGGGGCCTGTTCCATCAAATGACGGGGTTCGCGCTATTCTGCTGCGTCTGGGGATAATGCTGGGTTTCAGCGTTTGTTGGCGTATTGTCAGGGGGAACACCGTTCCCCAGGCCGTTATTTAGCAGGCGGTTGACCTAGGGCAATTTGTCACACGCCGCCGTAATACTGATGTGCTAGCCTAGAGAAAATTATGAATCCTGTTCGCAGGCCTGTCATGTGGAGGTTGCGCCCGTGGAGTTCGATCCGTTCTTGCTTGCCCGGCTGCAGTTCGCGGCCAATATCAGTTTCCATATCCTGTTTCCCACCATCACCATCGGCCTGTGCTGGGTGCTGTTCTATTTCCGGTTGCGCTACACCTTTTCTGGTGACAAGGCCTGGGAGTATGCCTACTTCTTCTGGGTAAAGATCTTTGCTCTGAGTTTCGCGCTGGGGGTGGTGTCCGGTATCACCATGAGTTTCCAGTTCGGCACCAACTGGCCCGGGTTTATGGAGCGTGCCGGCAATATCGCCGGGCCGTTGCTGGGGTATGAAGTGCTCACTGCCTTTTTCCTGGAGGCCTCTTTTCTGGGCATTATGCTGTTCGGCAAGGACCGGGTATCCAATCGTACCCACCTGATTGCCACCGCCCTGGTGGCCGTGGGAACTTCGTTCTCTGCATTCTGGATCCTCAGCCTCAATTCCTGGATGCAGACGCCGACAGGCTATCGCATTGAAGACGGCGTGTTCTTCGTGGAAAGCTGGTGGGAAGTCATCTTCAACCCGTCTTTCCCCTATCGCTTCGCTCATATGTTCACGGCGTCGCTGTTGACTGCGGCTTTCCTGATCATGGGTATCAGCGCCTGGCGGGCCATGCGCGGTGTGGATGGCCCGGCCACCTGGAAGGTGATGCGCACCGGTGCGCTGATGGCAGCTGTGCTGGCTCCGTTACAGGTATTTATCGGTGACTTGCACGGGCTCAACACCCTGGAGCACCAGCCCGCCAAAATCGCCGCCATGGAAGGTATCTGGGAAACGGAAAAAGGGGCCCCCCTGACTCTGTTCGGCTTTCCCGATGAGGAAGAAAAGACCACGCACATGGCCATCAAGGTGCCCAACCTGGCCAGCCTGATTCTCACCCACGAGTGGGACGGCGAAGTGCTCGGCCTCAATGAGTTTGAGGGGGAAACCCCACCGGTGGCGCCGGTGTTCTGGGCGTTCCGGGTGATGGTCGGCATTGGCATGCTGATGGTGTTAGTGGGCTGGTGGTCCGCCTGGCGGTTATTCCGCAACCGGGATGAAAGTCGCGAGACACAGACCTGGCTGTTGCGTGCCCTGTCGGTGATGACATTCTCTGGCTGGATCGCGGTGCTGGCGGGTTGGTATGTCACCGAAATCGGCCGTCAGCCCTGGGTGGTGGATGGGCTGCTACGAACCGCCGATGTGGTGGCGGATCACAGTAGTGCCACTGTTGCAGGCACACTGTTCGGCTATGTATTGCTGTACCTGTTCTTGCTGGTGTCCTACATCGCCACCCTGCGTTATATGGCCACCAAGCCGGCACGTTCCCTGACGCTGACGCCTCAGCAACGGGCCATGAACGACGCGGAAACTGCCGAAGGAGAAGCGTGATGGATCTGGGATACTGGCTTCCGTTGTTCTTTGCTGGCGCCATGGGGCTGGCACTGCTTATCTATGTGGTTCTCGATGGCTACGATCTGGGCATCGGCATGTTGCTGCCCTTCGCCAGCGATGACGAAAAGGATGTGATGGTGGCGGCCATCGGGCCGTTCTGGGATGCCAATGAAACCTGGATCGTACTGGGCGTGGGTATCTTGCTGATTGCCTTCCCGCAGGCGCATTCCATCGTGCTCACCTCCTTGTACCTGCCGGTGACACTGATGCTGATGGGGCTGATTCTGCGCGGGGTATCGTTCGATTTCCGGGTCAAGGCCGGCGACAAGCACAAGGCGAAATGGAACCGTCTGTTTGCGTTCGGTTCCCTGGTCGCATCGGTCTGTCAGGGCTGGATGCTGGGCGCCTTTGTCACCGGGCTCACCGGTGATGCCACCAGCACCCTGTTCGCTGCACTGATCGCGGTGGCGTTGCCATCCCTGTACATCATGCTTGGCGCCGCCTGGCTGCTGATCAAGACCGAGGGCGAGTTGTTCAACAAGGCGGTACGCTGGGGACGAATGGCGGTATGGCCTATGGGCGGTTTCCTGCTGCTGATTTCCATCGCTACCCCGCTGGTAAGCAGCGCCATCGCTGACAAATGGTTCACCCTGCCTAACGCCATCGGTCTGATGCCTATTCCGATCACCACAGCGCTGGCCTATGTGGCGCTGGTCTGGATCTTCAACAGTAAACAGATCCTGCACAATGGCTATGGCTGGCTGGCGTTTGTCGCCTTGATGGTAGTGAGCGTGCTGGCGAGTATCGGACTGGCCTACAGCCTGTTCCCTGATATCGTGTTGGGGCAGATTTCCATTTGGGAAGCAGCGTCGGCCACGGAGTCCCTGCTGTTTACTTTTTGGGGTGCCATCATCGCCTTGCCGATGATTCTGGGCTACACGATCTTTATCTATCGGGTGTTCCGGGGCAAAGCGACTCATCTGAGTTACGAGTAGCGATTCGCCTTGCGAGCAAGGCTCCAACAGCGGTGAGTTATGCGTTGGAGCCTTGTTCACAAGGCAAAGATTTTTACACTGTTCCATTATCGGAATAGTGATTTTTCTTTAAGTACTTTCTCCAGACTGTTTCTCTCTATCTTTGCCATATTGATGGCAAATACCCCTTCCAGTAATTCCCATAACTCAGCTGCCGAACCCAGCGTCTGCTTTTCACTGCTGCCATCCGGAAAGCGAACCGTATAAAGATCGTTCAGCAGTGTGTGGCGGCGGTCTTCGCCAGTGCGCACCGCAATCAGATTGTTCACGAATTTGGATTGTGGGTGGCAGGCCACATACCAGTTGGCCATCTCGAAATCCACGGCACCCTGTTGCATCAGGTCGAAACGATAAAGCAATCGCCACTGTTCCCCGAGCTGTACCCACAGGCTGTAATGATCCTGATGCGCCTCCACCCGGAAAGGCTCCAGCGGTGTGCTTTGTGGATGACGGGCATGGAGCTTCAACGGGGCAGTCGGAGTCATGCCGCCGAACCCCACATCGCTGAGATACTCTTCGCCGTCAATCGTCACCAGTAGCAGCATATGCGAGCGCGGCGGCCAGGCATCGTCGGGCTGGTTCCAGTAGACCCGCCCGGTAATACCACGTGCCTGAAATCCCAGCCCAGTCAGGATTTCCAGAAACAGCAGGTTATTCTCGAAACAGTATCCGCCTCGCCGCTGAACAACCAGCTTGTCCATCAGGACCTGGCTGTCCAGTGGCACAGGGAGCCCCAGCAGCGGGTTCAGGTTCTCGAAGGCGATGGCCTGCAGGTGTAAGCGTTGCAGGGCCTTGAGGGTATTCAGGGTAGGCGTCTTGTCTCCCTGGTAGCCGATTCGCTGCAGGTAGGCATCAATATCCAGCGCCATGGTATGGGTCCCTGTCGGAAAAAGGAGAGTCAAGCATAAAACCTCAACTCAGGTTGATGTAAAGAGTGAAATTCGCTATTTAATTAACCATATCGACCTTTGTGTCGAATGAATGAAAACGATAAACCGATGGCAGTTACCAACATGGATGCTGGCTACTCTTGTGGGAGGCGTATAGATATTTCTATACAGGGGGCAGGCAGGGAGGCAGTGGCGTAACGTTATGAAAGTCTCAGTGGCAACGGACAGGCTCACCTTTACGCCGCTCACCGACGCGAGCCTGCCGGTGTTGCATGACTGGCTGGGTCGCGAGCATGTCAGCCGCTGGTGGGGGCCGCAGCGCAGTCTTGAAGAGGTGATTCGCGATTACCATCCGGCCCAGCGCTGCTTTGGTGGCGCCATGTTTTTCTTTATCCGTCTGGATGACGAGCCGCTGGGGTTCATTCAGCGTTATGCGCCCATCGAGCATCACCATGAAGGCTGGTGGCTGGAAATTGATGACCCGGGCGTGCGTGGGGTGGATGTGTTTCTCGCCAGCGAGAGCCACCTGGATCATGGCCTGGGCTGCTCGGCGGTGAGTGCCTTTGTGGATCGGCTGTTTGATGATCCCCAGGTAACTGAAGTCATTGCCGATCCGGCGCCAGATAACCTTCGCGCCATCCACTGTTTTCGCAATGCCGGTTTTGTTGCCCGCCAGGTGGTGAAGACACCGGACGGGCCGGCCCTGCTGATGACCCGTACTCGCCCCTGATTGCAGAGCCCCACCTGGTGCCGATGCAATCACACTCTATGATGAGGCTTGCCTGCGTTCCGGTCTGCACCAGAACAGTGAAAATGCCGTGCAGTATTTCCGACCACTGGTGGCAGCCGGGGCACCAGCGTTGATCAGATTTCACTCAGCGGGATCGGCCCTGTGACATAATTCCGGTATGAATGAGAACTCATGCCATGCCAGCGGTTGACCGCAATCCGCTGCCCATCACCGATCTGCTCGACTGGAGCGATCGGGACAAGAGCCTGTTGCTGTCGGTGCTCACCGGCCTGCTGATGCTAGGGTTTCTCGGTTGGCTGCTGTTCACGGTGAACTACACCCGTTTCGGTGAGCAATTCCTGTCTGTGGAAGGGGCCGGGCTAGCCCGGGATATTTTCCTTTTCAACGTGATCGGCTGGTTGTTGCTGAGCTGTTGGGGAATGGCCCTGCACAAGACCAAGCGTCACTCGGTGGCCTACCCCAATGTGTGCATCCATTTCTTCGGTTTTTCCTTTCTCGGCATTGGTTATGTAATGGGGTTGTATAACCCGATCGTGGGCCTGGTGCTGGTGGGCTCGCCGCTCACCGGCTTTATTCTTTTTGATTTCAAGCGGGTCACCTGCAGCCTGGTGATTCACACCGTGATGGTACTGGCCATCTATGCGCTGATCGTGCAGGGAAAATTACAGTACGCCCCTATGCTCAAGGCGGACCCAGTGACCAAGGATCTGGTCTCCGTGTACTGGGTCAACAGCATGATCGCCTTTGCCACGCCGTTTCTGGCCATGGTGTTCGGCTTCACCTATGTGTTGCTGCGGCGCTGGCAGATTCGTGAAAAGCAGATCCGGGCCCTGGCGGTGACCGACCCGCTCACTGGCCTCGACAACCGTCGCGCCCTGTTCGACCAGTTCAGCTACGAGCTGGCCCGTAGTCGCCGTAGCGGCAACCCGGTGTCGGTCTGCGTCATGGATCTGGATCATTTCAAGCAAATCAACGATCGCTACGGACACGCCATAGGCGACAAGGTGCTATTGATGGTGGCCAGGGTGTTGCGGGACTGCTTGCGGGAAACCGATCGTATTGGTCGCATCGGAGGCGAGGAATTCATGCTGCTGATGCCGGAAACGGATCAGCAGGGTGCGGAGAAGGTCATCGAACGCTGCCGACAGCGACTGAACGACACACCGGTGGAAGTGGAAGGGCAGGCGCCGTTCCATATCAGCGCCAGCTTCGGCGTCACCTGTTCCGGTACCGGCGACACCCTGGGTGAGGAACAGCTCTTCTCCCGGGCGGATCAGGCCCTCTATCTGGCCAAGGAAGCGGGCCGCAACCGGATGGCATTCTGGTCGTTGTCCCAGGAAGCGGTTCCCGCCTGAGGGATAGCGGTCAGAATTCGTTGGAGCCTTGCTTGCAAGGCGAAGAGTTATCTGGTCGCTTCGCCTTGCAAGCAAGCCTCCAACAAGCTACGACTCCAGCCCGGCAATCAACGCATTCACGGCCCGGGCAAACTGCACCGGCGAATCTTCCTGAAGAAAGTGGCCACCTACCAGGGTCTGGTGGGGCTGCCCCTTGGCGCCGGGAATGCGTTCCTGCATGTACTTGTCGCCGCCCCGGGTGATCGGGTCGCCATTGCTGAACGTGGTCAGGAACGGTTTGTCCCATTGCTCCAGTACCTTCCAGGCCTGGCGGTTGGCATCGCTGGCCGGGTCATCCGGGGTGACTGGCACCAGCTTTGGGAAAGCCCGGGCGCCGGCCTTGTACTTCTTGCTCGGGAAGGGCGCATCGTAGGCCCGTCGCTCATCCGGCCCCAGCTTCTTGAAGGTGCCACTGCCGATGATGCGGGCGATGGGGAATACCGGGCTGTAGAGCGCGAAATTCTTCCACAATTGAAACGCCTTCGGCACTTTCAGATCGCCGGTGGGTAGCATGCCGTTACCCACCACGATGGCCCGGAAGCGCTCCGGGTTTTCCGCCGCCAGGCGCAGGCCCAGTAGCGAGCCCCAGTCCTGGCAGACCAGGGTAATGTCACGCAGGTCCAGCTGTTCCAGCCAGGATTGCATCCAGACCATGTGGCTCTGGTAGCTGTAGGCGTTGATGTCGGTGGGCTTGTCGGATTTGCCGAAACCGATCAGGTCCGGCGCCACCACCCGGTGGCCGGCAGCGGCGCAGATCGGAATCATGTGCCGGTACAGGTACGACCAGGACGGCTCGCCATGCATCATCAGCACCGGCTTGGCATCCGCCGGGCCTTCGTCCAGATAATGCATGCGCAGGCCACCCACGTCCGTGTAGTTGGGCTCGAAAGGGTAGTCCAGCAGTCGTTCGAAACGCGAATCCGGGGTGCGCAGAAAATCCATGGGGCATCCTGATGAAAATGAAGTCCCAAGGATGGCCGTTCCCGACCGCTGATGACCATGTCTTCCCGGGCCAAAGGGCGTGAAGGAATGAGAAGGGGCGGCGTTTGCGTAGGGTGCACTGAGCCTAAGGCGAACTGCACCATGTCCACGGTGGTTACGGTGCAGTTCGCCTTAGGCTCAGTGGCACCCTACGGTTTTGCCAGGGTTGGGAGTTTACTCGTCCCAGAGACCTTCCAGGCTGTAATCACTGCCCGGCTGTGCCCAGAAGCCGCCGTCGACATAGCGGCGGTGGCGATCCAGCTCGGCGATGGCGTTCATGTCGTCCTCGCTGAGAGTCAGATCCGCGGCGGCCAGGTTCTGTTGCAGCCGTTGTGGATTCACCGATTTCGGGATCACCGCGGTGCCGCGCTGCAGGGCCCAGGCGATCAGCACCTGTGCCGGGCTGGCGCTGTGGTTGTCGGCGATGTCATGAATGATCGGGTCTTCCAGCAGCACCGGTTCGTCCACGGCCTTGAGGCCGTCCGGGCGATCGGAGGAGCCCAGCGGTGAGTAGGCAGTCAGGTGGATGCCCTGTTGCTGGCAGAAGCGCAGCATGACGGTCTGCTGTAGATAGGGGTGCAACTCGATCTGGTTCATGGCCGGTTTCAACCGCGCCTTGCCGACCAGGTCTTCCAGCTTTTTCACGCTGAAATTGGAGACACCGATCTGCCGGGTCAGGTTGTTATCCATCAGCGCTTCCATCGCTGCCCAGGTGGTCGCCACGGGAAGGTCGTTCAAGGACACCATGTCATCGCCGGTCTGGGGAAAGGGCACACCTTTCTTCAGGGCCACCGGCCAGTGCATCAGATACAGGTCGAGATAATCCAGCTTCAGATTGTTCAGGGTGGTTTCCAGGGCCGGCTGCACATCCTCCGGCGCATGGTCGCTGTTCCACAGCTTGGAGGTGATCCACAGGTCCTCGCGCTGCACTGTGCCGGCGGCGAACACATCCTGCAGTGCCTGGCCGATTTCGTCCTCGTTGCCGTAAATATGGGCACAATCGATGTGCCGGTAACCCATCTCGATGGCCGCCTTCACGGCCTCGTAGACCTCGCCGGGCTGGGATTTCCAGGTACCCAGGCCCAGTTGCGGCATGGTGTCGCCGTTGGGGAATGTCAGTGTTTTCATCACCTGCTCCTGTAGATGCTGTGTGATAGTCCCGGTCGCTTTTGGCAGCCGGAAATAGCCTAATGACAGTGACCCTTAACAGGCGCCGCAGTTCCTGCCGGATTCTTGTCCGATTCTCCGGAATGAGCGCTTGAGCCGATTCGGCCATTTCGCTACTGTGGCCAGCCTTTCTTTTCTGTCCGGCGGCGCCTTTTCTCGTCGCCCCCTGCTTGGAACCTGTTTATGTGGATCAAGAATCTGGTTGTGTTTGTGGGCGAAGAGGCCTTTCCTTCCTCCGTGGCCGAGCTCGATGAAACCCTGGACCAGAACCGCTGCCAGCCCTGTGGCTCCCAGACCCTGCGCACTGAAGGTTTTGTGCCGCCCCTGAAAGGGCAGGACCCCATGGTCTATGCGGTGGACGGCTTTATCTACTGCACCTACCAGGAAACCTCGCGCCTGCTGCCCGGGCCGGTGATCAAGGAGCTGCTCGACGAGAAAGTGGAGCACATCCAGGACGAGGAAGGCCGCAAGGTGGGTCGCAAGGAAAAGGCGGATCTGAAAGAGCAGATCACCTTCGAGCTGATGCCCCGCGCCTTCACTCGCTCCCGCCGTACTTCTTTGCTGATCGATACTGAGCGCAAGCGGGTGATGGTGGATGCCTCGTCCGCCAGCCGTGCCGAAGAAGTGGTGGCTTGTCTGCGCAAGGCCATCGGCACCCTGCCGGTAGCGTATCCGGCCCCCAACTCCGCCCCCTACACCAGCTTCAGCAACTGGCTGAAAGACACCAAGCTGTTGCCGGAAGGCTTCACCCTGGGTGATCGTTGCGAGCTGAAAGGCACCAAGGACGAAGGCGCCGCCGTGAAATTCACCGCCGTGGACCTGGGCCAGGAAGAAATCCTCGCCCACCTGGAAACCGGCATGGTGGCCACCCGCATCAACCTGGCCTGGCAGGATTCCCTGGAGCTGGATATCAACGACAAGCTGGAGATCAAGCGCATCAAGGCGCTGGATCTTCTACAGGAAAATATCGACGCCATGGATGCGGACGATGCGGTGGCAGAACTGCAGGCGCGCATCAGCCTGCAGGGCAATGTACTGCGCGAAGCGCTGGATGGGTTGTTCGGGTATTTCGAGGTGAACCCGGCGTAACCGGAAAGCGGCTCAACTTTCCCCTGTAGGAGCGCCGCTTGAGGCGGGAACGTACTTGCGAAAGCCTTCCTCGCTTCGCTCGGTTCGCGCCTCAAGCGGCGTTATTCGCTGCGCTCACCCTTCGGGCCAGCCTGCGGCTGTTACCTTCGCGAGCTCGGTTCCTACAAGAGGAGGGTGACATCAGTCATCAATGTCCTTGTCGTCTTCCTGGTCCTTGTCCAGTTTGACGATGGACCCTTCATCACAGTCCGGGGAATGGGTGAAGGTCCGAGTCACATCCAGATAGCCCAGATGCGACAGGGTGCGGCGACCCAGCAGTACCGGGTAGATCATGTCCGAGCGGTCGTTCAGGGTGAATTGCTCTTCATAGACGGTGTTGCCCATGCACAGATTCATCAACACCACCGGGCGACGATCAATGCCACCGGCACCGCGGATCAGCACCTTGCGGTAACGGGGCTTCTCGAAGGTTTTTTGCATTTTTTTACCGCTCGCTTCATCGCGCACATCCACGGTAAAGCGCACCCAGTCATCGCCCTCTTTTTCAAACACTTCCACATCCGTGGCATGCATTGACGAGGTCAGGGCGCCGCTGTCCAGCTTCGCCTTCAGTTCCACCCCCCAGGGTTCCAGCGTGGTCTTTTCCACCCAGCCGAATACCGGGCGATCGGCGGCGAAAGTCTGGCCGGCTAGCAGTAGCAGGGCGGGGAGCAGGGCAAGTGTCAGGCGAGGCATGGCATCTCCTTGATGATTCGGGTCTTCGTTAGGACAGGATGCCTGCCGCCGGGTTCCCCGGGTGTCCCGATCAGACCGATTCGGGCTCAAACAGATACTTGTCCGGCTCGAACTTGCGGGTGCGCATCCAGTACTGGAACGTGAAGCTTGGCCACAGGGTACGGTTCTTGCCGAATTCGTCCAGGTACCAGCTCTCACAGCCACCGGAAGACCATACCGCATCATCCAGTTGCGCCTGCAGGCGCCGGTTGAATCCTGCCTGCACCTCCGGCTTCACGTCCAAAGAGCCGCCGCCCTCACCAAGCAGTTTTTTCACCGCCTGCATCACGTAGTTCACCTGTGCCTCGATCATGAACACGATGGAGGTATGCCCCAGCCCGGTATTGGGCCCCAGCAGCATGAAGAAATTGGGGAAGCCGCTTACCGAGACGCCCAGGTAGGCTTCCATGCCGGTCTCGTCCCAGGTGTCGCGGATTTCCTCGCCGCCCTTGCCGATGATCTGCATCGGGCCGATAGGGTCGGAGACCTTGAAGCCGGTGCCGTAGATAATGCAGTCCACCTCGCGTTCCACGCCCTGGCCATCGACAATGCTGTGGGCTTTCACTTCCTTGATGCCATCGGTGAGCACCGCCACATTGTCGCGATTCAGTGATGGGTAGTATTCATCGGACATGAGAATGCGCTTGCAGCCGATGGTGTAGTCCGGGGTGACTTTCTTGCGCAGCTCCGGGTCCTTGATGTTGCGGCGGATAAAGTGGCGGCCATACAGCTCGGCCAGCTTCATGGCCCGTGGATCCACCGCCAGACCCAGCACCCGGCTTTCCATCCACCAGTAGATGCCGCCCCGGAACAATTTCTGCGTCACCGGTAGGGTCTTGAACAGCAGCTTTTCAATTTTGGTCATGCGCCGGTCCGGCTTGCTCAGCACCCAGGGCGGGGTGCGCTGGTAAAGATCCAGCTGCTCGACCTCTGGGGCAATGCGCGGCACAAACTGGATGGCACTGGCGCCAGTGCCCACGGCAGCCACACGTTTGCCGGTGAGATCGTAATCATGGTTCCAGCGGGCGGAGTGAAAGGCCTCGCCCTGAAAGTTCTCTACCCCTGGCAGTTTCGGGTAGGCGGGGATGCTCAGCGCGCCGATGCCGGAAACGAAAATCCGGGTGGTCAGCTCGGTGCCGTCATGGGTGGTCACATGCCAGATCTGTTTCTGCTCGTCGTAGACCGCCCGCTCCACCTCGCAATTGAAACGCATGTGTGGGGTGACGCCGAACTTGTCGGCGCAGCGTTTCAGGTAATCCCAGATTTCCTGCTGCGGCGCGAACATGCGCGACCAGCGCGGGTTGGGGGCAAAGGAATAGGAATACAGATGGGAGGGCACATCGCAGGCGCAGCCCGGGTAGATATTGTCCCGCCAGGTGCCGCCGATATCGCCGGCTTTTTCCAGCACCACGAAATCATCGTAGCCGGCTTCCTTCAGCTGGATCGCCATACACAGTCCGGAGAACCCGGCGCCCACCACAATTACCTGATGATCGGCACGAGCCGCATTGTTGTTTTTGCTCATTGTGCACCTCCCTGGTTATCACCATCATGGCGTAAGGACTCCGACCCGGCCACCGCTGTTGCGCATTGCCAGCACACCGTTACCGACGATAAACAAAGCGGATGCGCCATGACCCGGGCGCGCCCTCTGACCGCGTCATGACCAAGGTGGTCACCGCCACGCCGGTTACGATGGGGGCAGAGAAACATGAGGAATTTGCGATGACAGACAAGCCATCCGCGCCCTCCCTGGGGCTGTTGCTGGGAGAGAGCCGGGCCATGCTGGCCTACGGACGTTACCTGCTGCGGGGCCTGGGCCACCGTCAGCTCCCCGCCGGTCGTGGTCAGCCGGTGCTGGTGCTGCCCGGTTTCGGTGCCAGCGATGTGAGCACCCGGCCCCTGCGACGGGCGCTGACCCGGCTGGGCTACAGCGTCTACGGCTGGGCCCAGGGCACCAACCTGGGCATGAACAGCAAGCGCAAGGCCATGCTGGTGAGCCAGCTACAGGCCATTCACACCCGTCATGGTCAGCCCGTGGCGCTGATCGGCTGGAGCCTGGGCGGGGTGTTTGCCCGCGAACTGGCGCGGGCCTACCCGGAGCGGGTCAGCCAGGTCTTCACCCTGGGCAGCCCCATCAATGGCGACCCGGAAGCCAACAACGTCACCTCCCTGTTCAACCTCTTTAACCCCAAGCGGCCACCACCGGACCGGGAAGCCTTCGAGGCCCGTATCCCGGCGCCGCCGGTGCCCTGTACCGCCATTTTCACCAAACAGGACGGCATCGTGTCCTGGCAATGCAGTCAGGAAGAAGAGGGGCCGCTTACCGATAATGTGGAAGTGCAGGGCACCCATGTGGGCCTGCCCTGGAATCCCCAGGTGCTGGCGGCCATTGCCGAGCGCCTGGCCCGCTGCCCGGAGACCGGCAATGAGTGATCTGCAACCGGGCCGCTACCGGCACTTCAAGGGCAACGAGTACCAGGTCATCGGCACCGCCACCCACTCGGAAACCGGCGACACCCTGGTGGTCTATCGCCCGCTCTACGGCGACCAGGCCCTGTGGGTGCGCCCCCTGGCCATGTTCACCGAAACCGTGGAACGCGACGGCAAGGTCCAGCCGCGCTTCGCCCGGGTGGGCGATTAGCCCTCCCCGTCCCCGTTGGAGCTATGCTTGCATGGCGAATGGCTGTCAGGTTCACAATGCGTTTGCAGGAAACAGAACCTTTCTCGCCATGTGAGCATAGCTCCTATCGCAATAAGGCAGTCATTCGCCAAGATAGTCGTTACAATGGCCCCTCGATAGCGGAGCCCATTGCATGACCACTTTTGCCGACCTCAATTTGCACGAGCGCCTGACCAGGGCACTCGGCGAACTGGAAATCACCACCCCCACGCCTGTCCAGGCCTCAGCCATCCCCGAGGCCCTGGCCGGCCACGACCTGCGTGTGGTCGCCCGCACCGGTAGCGGCAAGACCGCCGCCTTCATGCTGCCCATGCTGCACCAGCTGCTGCAGCACTCCCGGCCGCGCACCGACACCCGCGCCCTGATTCTGCTGCCCACCCGCGAGCTGGCCCAGCAGACCCTCAAGCAGGTCGAGGCGCTGGGGCGCTATACCTTTATCAAGGCGGAGCTGGTCACCGGTGGTGAAGACTTCAAGGTGCAGGCCGCCAAGATGCGCAAGAACCCGGAAATCCTCATCGGCACCCCGGGGCGTCTGATCGAGCATCTGGAAGCCGGCAACCTGCGCCTGCAGGATCTGGAAATGCTGGTGCTGGACGAATCCGACCGCATGCTGGACATGGGCTTCAGCGACGACGTACTGCGCCTGGCCGCAGAATGCCGCGCCGAGCGTCAGACCCTGCTGTTCTCCGCCACCAGCGGTGGCAACGCCATGGAGAAAATGGTCGCCTCCACCCTGCGCGAGCCCAAGTCCCTGATGCTGGACTCCGTGCGTGACCTGAACGAATCCGTGGTCCAGCAGGTGATCACCGCCGACGACGTGAAACACAAGGAACGTCTGGTGCAGTGGCTGCTGGCCAACGAGACCTACGACAAGGCCGTGGTGTTCACCAACACCCGCGAGCAGGCCGACCGCATGGGCGGCGTGCTGGTGGCCTCCAACCTGAAAGTGTTCGTCCTGCACGGCGAGAAAGACCAGAAAGACCGCAAACTGGCCATGGATCGCCTCAAGGCTGGCGCCGTGAAAGTGCTGGTCGCCACCGACGTGGCCGCCCGGGGCATCCACGTGGACGGCCTGGACCTGGTAATCAACTTCGACATGCCCCGCAGTGGCGACGAATATGTCCACCGCATCGGCCGCACCGGCCGGGTGGGCGGCGCCGGCACCGCCATCTCCCTGATCGCCGCCCACGAATGGAACCTGATGGCCGGCATCCAGCGCTACCTGCGCCAGAACTTCGAATACCGCCTGATCGAAGCCCTGAAAGGCAACTTCCTTGGCCCGAAAAACCTCAAGTCCAACGGCAAGGCTGCGGGCAGCAAAAAGAAAAAAATGAAGAAAAAGGAAGACGCCAAGAAGGGCAAAAAGCCGGCCAGGAAAAAACCGGTGGCGAAGAAGAATTCGCGTACCAACAAGCCGGCGGTGCCGGATACCAATAGCGGCTTTGCGACCGTGAAGAAGCGGAAGAACCCTGGGTCGATTGATTGAAGGGTTACAAGTTTAAAGTTTAAAGTTGCAACGCGGGCAATAGGGTAGGTAAACGAAAACGTTTTGCCCGCGATTATCGGTAAAGATTCATTCTGAATAGCAACGAAGTGGGTGAGTTAATCGTTTCCTTTAGGGCCTTCCTGGAGGGTCCCCTCTCCCTTGAGGGGAGAGGGACAGGGAGAGGGTGAGACGGCCTTGAAGATTTCTTCCAGAACCGCATCAGTATTCTGCAGGATGTCATTGTTCCAGAATCGCATCACGCGATAGCCTTCCGCGTTTAGCCAGTCATCACGTTCCTGATCCGCCGCATTATCATTGTGCTGACCTCCGTCAGCCTCAATCACTAGCCTCGCCCCGAGGTGGACGAAGTCAACGATATAAGGGCCTATCGGCTGCTGGCGACGGAATTTCTGTCCATTTAGCCGATGGGCTCGCAAGTGTTTCCATAGCAAGCGTTCGGCGTCTGTCATGCGGGTTCGCAAATCCTTTGCGAAGCGGTGACGGTAGTCCATTACTTTGCCTTTTGTGCTTCCTGCACGTTGTAGCTTCACCCTCTCCCTGTCCCTCTCCCCTCAAGGGAGAGGGGACCTAATAGAGAGGCCAGGGTTTAGTGATTGGCGATATCATTCTTCCCAAACATCATTGCAGCTTGTAGCTGCCTACATCATCTTTCCGACCATCCCCAGCGGCAAATTCCGCATAGCAAAGCCCAGCGGCCCCCACGGCCAGCCCGGCACTGACGCATTCTTCGGCTCTTTCTCGATGGCTTTCACCAGTGCCTTGCAGCCGGTTTCCGTGTCTACCAGGAAAGGCGTGTTCTTCACCTTTTCGTTGATCTCGGAACGGATGAAGCCGGGGAAGATAGTGGTCACCTTGATCGGGGAATTCTGCAATTCCACTTGCAGGCCTTCGGCCAGCATGGCCACGCCGGCCTTGGTGGCGGCGTAGGTGGTGAGGTTTTTCTTCATGCCGCGCATGGCGCTGATGGAGGAAATCATTACCAGGTGGCCGCTGTTCTGGGCGCGGAAAATTTCCATGGCCGCTTCGGTCTGTGCCAGTGCCGCCACAAAGTTGGTTTCCGCGGTCTGCCGGTTGGCGTAGAAGTAGCCGGTGCCCAGTGGTTGGCCCTTGCCCATGCCCGCGTTGATGATGACGCGATCAATGCCCGCCATTTCCGTGCGGAACGCATCGAACACCGCAAACACCTGGTCGTAATCGTTCACATCCAGCGGCTTGATCAGAACCTGGATACCCGGATGCTTTTCTTCCAGCTCGGCCTTCAAGGTTTCCAGCCGGTCCATGCGCCGGGCACACAACGCCAGGTTGCGCCCCATGGCCGCAAACAATCGCGCCATCCCTTCGCCCAGCCCGGAGCTGGCACCGGTGATTAGAATATTCTTGCGTGTCGGCATTGTTATCCCCTTGCTAATGGCTGCTGTAGGAACGAAGCGTAGCGTAGTAACGACTGTAAGTCGGCCCGCAGGGTGAGCGTAGCGAATACAGCCGCTTGAGGCGCGAACCTCGCGAAGCGAGGCGACAACGTTTGTGTCGCTCGCCGATGTTTTCTGAAACCTGTCGAGCGCTGGGATCCTGATCGTCCTGCGGACGATTCCGCGCTGGCGCGCGGTTCGCACCTTAAGCGGTGCTCCTACATAGGCGTTGTAGAAATGTTGAGGTTATCAGGTCGCGTCTATCGATACGTCACCTGCTCGCTCGGCAGATGCAGATGTTCGTTCACCGAGACTAGTCGCAGCTTGCCGGCATTCACAAGCACTCGGGTCACACTGGTGTTGATCAGGGTGCGGTTCCAGGTGATCAGGGCCTCGTCGGTGAGCCCCATCAGCCGCTGGATAATCACGCTGATGGCGCCGCCGGAGGTGAACACCAGGGCGCTGTCGCCGCTGCTCAGGCAGTTGCCCAGGCTGTAGGTGCTGGCCAGCACCCGTTCGCGAAAGGCGGACCAGCTTTCGCTGTAATCACCGTCGCCGCTCTGCCAGCGGCGCAGGGCTTGCTCGAAGCGGGCCTGGAATACCTTGCGCGGGTGATCCTGCTCGGCCAGCCACTGTGTCAGGGCCGCCCGGTCGGTGGCCAGGGGCCAGTCCACGGCCAGCAACTCGCTGTGGTTGTATTCGTTGAAGCCGGTATCCGTGTGCCATTCCTTTGCCAGGCCCAGTTCGCCCAGGGTCGCTTGCGCGGTTTCCACATGGCGGCGCATGGTGCCGCAGATGGCGCGGGGCACCCCCAGATCCTGATTCTGCAGGGCGCGGCCAAGAATCCGGCTTTGCTCCCAGCCGCCCTCTGAAAGCTGATCGTAATCTTCCTTGCCGAAGCTGGCCTGGCCGTGGCGGATCAGGTAGATCACCGGCATCAGGCTTTCTCCGCTTTTTCCAGTTTGCCCTGCAGTCGCTCGGCGCCTTTGAGCATCACCCGGTTGAACACAAACGGCAGAAAACGCTTCATCCAGTAAGCTCGGCGACCACTCTTGTGGGGCAGTAGAAAGAACTGCTGTTTGGCCACTGCCTTCTTGATCATCTCGGCAATCTGGTCGGCGGTGAGCTCGTCACTGGAGAGCAGCTTGTCCACCGTCTCAATCATGCCCGGCTCCGGGGTACGCATGGACTCGTGCAGGTTGGTGCGGAAGAAACCCGGGCACACCACCGTGGTATGAATGCCGTAAGGCGCCAGCTCGAAGCGCAGGGTTTCCGACAGGGAAATCACCCCGGCCTTGGTCACGTTATAGCTGCCCATCACCGGCGCATGCAGCAGCCCGGCCAGGGAAGCGATGTTGACGATGTGGCCGTGGCCCTGGCGCTTCATCATCGGCACGAACACCTTGCAGCCGCGCACCACGCCTTTCACGTTGATATCGAAAATCCAGTCCCAGTCGGCCATGTCGCCGCGATCAATACGGGCGGCACCGGCCACCCCGGCATTGTTCACCAGCACATCCACGCCACCCCAGTTCTGCTCCAGCCATTCACGGGCATTGTTGAAGCTGGCCGCGTCGCGCACATCCAGATACTGGAACTGCAGCTCGCCGGGCAGATCCTTCAGGGCGGCCAAGGTTTCTGCAGCGCGCTCCTGGTTCACATCGCCGATCAGTACCCGGGCGCCATCGCGCAGCCAGGCCTCGGCCATGGCGCGCCCCAGCCCGGAGGCGCCGCCGGTGATCAGGATGCGTTGTGGGGTCTGGCTCATGGTGTGTCCTGTGGTCATGGTGGTTTCGGTCGCGGATTGTGCGTCAGGCGTCGACCCGCCGAGATCCGGGGTCTTATCCATTGACCGATGCTAGTGACGGCGTTTCAATAAATCCAATGAATCCTCGCAATGATCACTGATAAACGCCATGCATGTTTCGCGGTTCGATCTCAATCTTTTCGTGGTCTTCGATGCCATCTACACCGAGGGCTCCCTGACCCGCGCCGCCAAGGTGCTCAACCTCACCCAGCCGGCGGTGAGCCACGCCCTGGGGCGCCTGCGCGACCGCCTGGATGACCCCTTGTTCGTGCGCCAGGGCAGCCGCATGGTGCCCACCGCCCGGGCCCGGGCCATGGTCAGCCCGGTGCGTCATGCCCTGGGGGGCTTTCAGCGATGCTTGAGTGATGAAGGCGGTTTCGATGCCAGCGAGGCGGAGCGCACCTTTGTGCTGGGCCTGCGCGATGGTCTGGAAGGCTGCCTGCTGCCGTCGCTGATGGCGCAGCTGATGGAAGACGCCCCGGGGGTACGTTTGCAATCACTCACTATCAGCCGGAAGCAGATGGCCACTGAGCTGGCCAGCGGCCGGCTGGACCTGGCCTGCGACGTGATGCTGGCCCTGCCGGAATCCATCGAGCATCTGCCGGTACTCAGCGGGCCGCTGGTGGTGATGATGCGCGAGGGCCACGAGCTGGCCGATGACATGGACCTTCCCGGCTACCTGGCCGCCCAGCATGTGCTGGTGTCGTCCCGCCGCGAAGGCCCGGGCCTGGAAGATTTCGGCCTGGCCCGGCAGGGCTACCGACGCCATATCCGCCTGCGCTGCCAGCACTACCAGGCGGCCATCAGCACCGTGCAGAACACCAACCTGCTGCTCACCCTGCCGGCCACCCTGGCCGGTCGCCTGTCCCGCAAGGGCATGGTGATCAAATCCTTCCCGGCAGACCTGCCCGGCCTGGAAATGCACCTCTACTGGCACCGCGACCAAAGCGCCGACCCGGCCCATAGCTGGTTGCGGCAGAAGGTGTTGGGGTTGTTGAAGGAACAGCAGGAGCAGTTAACAGTTAACAGTGAATAGTTAACAGCGCGCGGTATCGCGCCAGTGTTGCCCAAAGCATAGAGGCCGCGTCCCAGCGATGGGCGCGGCCTCTATGGTTGCAGGCAAAGAAAACCTTCCCCGCGAGCTGTTCACTGTTAACTATTAACAGTTCACTAAAATCTGCCCTTTCCAGTACGGGTTCTCCTCCACCCGAATATCCGTGGGCTTCACCACGTCGCCGCAGTGGCTGCACTGCAGCTGCGCTTCCAGGGGTTCGCCGCACTGGCGGTGGTAGCGGGTGAGGGGGGCGCCGTGTTCGCCGGCCAGGTGTTTGTCGCCCCATTGGGCCAGGTGCACGATCACCGGGTAGAGTTCCTTGCCCATGGCTGTCAGCCGGTATTCGTGGCGCAGGGGGCGTTCCTGGTAGGCCACCTTGTCGAGCACGCCGCCCTCGGTGAGCTTCCGCAGGCGATCGCTGAGTACATGGCGGGTGACGCCCAGGCGCTGCTGGAAATCATCGAAGCGGCGCACGCCCATAAAGCAGTCGCGCAGCACCAGCAGCGTCCAGTTGTCGCCGATAATGGCCAGGGTGCGGGCCAGGGAACAGGGCTGTTGATCGATGTCTTGCCAGCGCATGCTAAACCTCCGTGAACGTGCTTTGATCATACCGGGTTGACGGGTTCTCAAAAAGAACCGACTATAAGTTCCAAATAGGAACCAACAGTTGGCTCACTGAAATCGGGAGGCCCCATGCCAGACTCTGTTGCCGTCATCATCGGCGCCGGTGATGCCACCGGCGGTGCCATCGCCAAACGCTTTGCCCGCGAAGGCTATACCGTCTGCGTCACCCGCCGCAGCGAAGACGCCCTGGCGCCGCTGGTGCAGGAAATCGAAGCCGCCGGCGGCAAGGCCCGCCCGTTCGGCTGCGATGCCCGCGATGAAGAGCAGATGGTGGCGCTGTTCGACACCATCGAGAAAGAAGTGGGCCCGGTGGAAGTGGTGGTGTTCAACATCGGCGCCAACGTGTTCTTCTCCATCCGCGAGACCACCGCCCGGGTCTACCGCAAGGTCTGGGAAATGGCCGCCTTCGCCGGCTTCCTGGCCGGGCGGGAAGCCGCCCGCGTGATGGTGCCGCGAAATAAAGGCACCATCATCTTTACCGGTGCCACCGCCTCATTGCGTGGCGGCAAGGGTTTCTCCGCGTTCTCCGGTGCCAAGTTTGCCCTGCGTGCTTTGGCGCAAAGTATGGCTCGGGAGTTGGGGCCGGAAGGGATTCATGTGGTCCACCCGATCATCGACGGCGCCATCGACACCGCCTTTATCCGCGACAACTTTCCGGCCAAGTATGCCCAGAAAGAGCAGGGTGGCATCCTCAACCCGGAACACATCGCCGACACCTACTGGATGCTCCACCAACAACCCCGCGACGCCTGGACCCACGAAATCGATCTGCGTCCGTGGATGGAAACGTTTTGAAGAACGCTGCATGCCAACATAGAACCCGCCGTAGGAGCGACGCTTGAGTCGCGAAGCCAGCGGTGGAATTCGCGACTCAAGCGTCGTTATTCGCTGCGCTCACTCCTTCGGAGCCGCCCTGCGGGCGTTGCTTCGCTGCGCTACGCTCCTACATGACAACCTGAAAGGAAAAACCATGACCCAAAAAATCGAATTCCTCTTCGACGTGGGCAGCCCCACCGCCTACCTGGCCTGGAGCCAACTCCCCGCCCTGTGTGAGCGCACCGGAGCCGAGCTCGTTTATGTGCCCGTGCTGCTGGGCGGCATCTTCAAGGCCACCGGCAACAACCCGCCCGGCGCCGTGCCCGCCAAAGGCATGTACATGATGCGTGACCTGGCCCGCTACTCCGCGCGCTACCAGGTGCCGCTCACCATGAACCCGCACTTCCCGGTGAACACCATCACCCCCATGCGCATCGCCACCGCCGCCATCGGCACCCCGGAACAGGACGCAGTGATCACTGCCCTCTACAACGCCATGTGGCGCGAGCCCTGCAAACTGTCCGAGGTAGAAGAAATCACCCGCGTCCTCACCGACGCCGGCCTGGATGCGCAAGCCTGGCTGGAAAAAGCCGCCAGCGACGAAGTGAAAGAGCAGCTCAAGGCCAATACCGAAGCCGCCGTAAAGCGCGGTGTGTTCGGTGCGCCGACGATGTTCGTGGGGAAGGAGATGTTCTTCGGCCAGGATCGGCTGGATTTTGTGGAAGAAGCGGTAAAAGGCAGTTAATAGTTAACAGTGAATAGTTAATAGCGAAAATCAAAAAAACAGGAGTCGAATGTCCGGGGCGGACGTAGCGTGCCTCTGTAGGAGCTATGCTTGCCCCCAAGGGGATCTGCGACATGCGAACCGGCGTCGGCTGCGAAAGCAAATCGGGGGCAGACCTGCCCCC
Source organism: Alcanivorax jadensis T9 (assembly GCF_000756655.1). Classification (GTDB taxonomy): domain Bacteria; phylum Pseudomonadota; class Gammaproteobacteria; order Pseudomonadales; family Alcanivoracaceae; genus Alcanivorax; species Alcanivorax jadensis. The sequence continues at coordinate 425,034 of NZ_ARXU01000002.1, read as the reverse complement.
GTTACCCCTGTTAAGTTACCAAGGAGTCGGTGACGCCTTGGCGGGGGACATATGCAGCAGATGATTCAGGATGCTCTGGTCGCGTGGGTAGATGCTGCAGGGTTGGCCTTGCTTGCCATCATTGCCGGTTTGCTTGTCTATAAGGCGCTGGTCTACCTGATTGGCCGTTTTGCCGAGTCTGCCTCCGTCGGTCGCATCTTCTTTGACGCGGCGGCGCGGGCCATTGGCGTGTCGTTAGCCCTTATCGCCCTGAGCAGTGTGCTGCATACCGTGCCCGAAGAGCTTCCCTGGCTGGCAGAGATCCGCCACGGCACCACACTGCTGCTGATCATCGCCCTCACCTGGACCGCCGTCGGCTTCACCTCCGCCATTGGCGACGTGATCGTCAAACTGAACCCGGCCTACGAAAACGAATGGAAGCGGGCGCGCAAGGTGGAAACCCAGACCCGCTTTCTGGTCCGTTGCCTGAATATCGTCATTGTCCTGGTCGGCACCGGCGCCGCCCTGATGACATTCGATTCCGTCCGCCAGATCGGCACCAGCCTGCTGGCCTCCGCCGGTATCGGCGGCATCATCCTCGGCTTTGCCGCCCGCCCGGTACTCAGCAACCTGCTGGCAGGCATGCAGATCGCGCTCACCCAGCCTTTCCGCATCGATGACGCCATGTTTGTGCAGGGTGAATGGTGTTGGGTAGAAGAAGTCACGGCCACCTATGTGGTCCTGCGAGTGTGGGACCTGCGCCGTCTGGTGGTGCCGCTGCAATGGTTTATCGAAAACCCCTTCCAGAACTGGTCACGCAATACCGCCGACCAGATCGGCAGCACCCTGATCTGGGCGGATTACGGCATTCCCATCGAGCCGTTGCGTGAGGAATTCTATCGCCTGCTGGAAGCAGCCTCGGAGTGGGATGGTTCCACCGGCACCGTTCAGGTGGTGGAAGCCGGGGAAAAAGCCATACAGATCCGCTTCCTGATGAGCGCCAAAAATTCCACCACATTGTGGAACCTCCGGTGCTCCATCCGCGAAGACATGATCGCCTTTATCCAGAAACAGTTTCCCCAGTACCTGCCCCGCTATCGTGGCCAGCTGGAAGAGCCGCAGGAGCCAACCGGCCAGGCCAGCGTGTTGCCCTGATTCAATAAGGCCGCAAGCAACAACGCGCTCATTACCGTTTGCGGCCCGTTCTTGCCTCTCCGCCCGTGCCACTTAAGGCCACGCACCCATTGCGATGCCTTGCCTGCAAAATACGCAATTATTTGCTATCGTCGCCGATCTTTTGTTGCTGACGGATGCGTGCTGATGCTGAAATGGGTTTACGGTGTATTGATTGCCGCGTTTATCGCGATGGTGGTGGGCGGCGCGGTCAGCAAGGCCAAAAATTCCTGGCAGGCCCAGCAGCGTGCCATCACCATGATGCAGGAAAGCCAGCAGAAACAACGGCAGAAGTACGATGAAATCCGCGACCGGATTGCCCGCACCCAGGCCAAACCCTCCCTCAACGACCACGACCGCTGGCTGATCGCCCACCTGCAGAAAACCCTCGGTGGCCTGGAAAAGGTCGTCGACGGCCAGCAAACCCACTCCATTCAGCTCTATCGCGGGCTGCTGCGCACCTGGGTGGGCTTTGCCTTTCTGGGGCTCGCCATGGTGGTGCTGGCGTTCTGCCTGCTGGTGCGCCCCAGCAAGGCGCTTACCCGCGAAGAGAGGCAGTGGCTGACGAGCCACCCTCGCGACATCCCCGGCCTGTTGCTCGACCCCGGCGCCTACCGCAACAATGCGGCGCCCGTTCGCGGCGGCAGCAACTTCGTCACCGCCCGTATCAAACCGGTCAAGGCTGACCTGTTACGCATCACCCGCAGCCGGGCACTCAGTGGCATGGGCCTGGCCTTTCTGATCGCCCCCCAGGGTGGCCTGGCGGTGGAGCTCTACTACATTGCCGACGCCCTGTTCGTGTCACATATTCCTTTCGCGCAGATGACGTGGGGCGGCACCATGCAGGCGTTGATGCTGTCCATCTCCTTCACCCTGGCCGGCCTGTTCGTGCTGTTCTCCACCACCAGCAACGCCCGCCTGGACCGACGCGACCAAACCATCACCCTGCCCGGCGACAACCGCGCCCTGGCGTTCAATGAAGTGGAATCCGTCCAGCTCAACCAGGTACTCACCACCGGCGAACGCAGCTTCGTAAACAGCCAGATTCAGTTAAACCTGCGCAACGGCGAAACCCTGTCCCTGCTCAGCCATGGCGGCAAGGAACAGATCTACGTGGACCTGATCCGCACCGCCCTGTTCCTGGATAAACCGGCAGTGATTCCGGAAGCCTGATTGGAATGATAGCGATTGCTAACTTGGGGGTGTCGGTTGTCGCTATTCATTATTAACTATTCACTGTTAATTGGTTTTCAGCTCGCGCGTTTCCAAGTCCATCAAGATTGTGTAGATTCGGGATTGGATCGCAAATAACAACCGGTCAGCCAAGGTGGCATGGCCTTAAATTTAGAATCGAGGGGAAAGGAGAGAAAATGCTATCTCTCGCTCAAGGTGAAAAAGCATTAGATGATTTGATTGAAAGTTTGAATGATGATTCAGATTTTAATGAGGCTCAGACAAGATTTCATATTATTGATAGAGTTCTTTTTGAATGCTTTGGCTGGTGCCGAGAAAGCGAGATAGAGGTCGAGAATTCCGAGGATAATAAATTTACTGACTATGAGCTGGGAAAGCCTAGAAGGTTCGCTATTCTGGAAGCCAAAAGGGAGGGCTTCCACTTTGAAATTCCGGCCGGGGTCTCTAAGAAGTTAGTTACCGATGTTAGGTCGCTCGCGCGGCTGAGTGCTGATACAGGAAAAGCGATAAATCAGGTCCATTTCTATTGTTCTCAGCGAGGAACTCCTGTCGCGATTTTGTCTAATGGAAAGCAGTTTGTTGCTTTTTTGGCATCTAGGCAAGATGGAGTTTCTTTTCTTGATGGGAAGGCGCTTGTTTTTGAAAGCCTTGAGGTTCTTAAGGGAAATTTTAATTTGGCATGGCAGCTGCTTTCTGCGGATGGGATAAAAGAAAAAAGAATAAATAGATTTTTGGTTTCAGGTGAGACTCAGCTTCCTAATAAGCTTTCCTCTCGCCTTGTTGGTTACCCAAAGGCAAGATATAAAAGCGATATACAAACTACATTGCGATCTTTGTCGGATTTGTTTCTTCAAGATATCGTCTATGACCCGGATGTCGAGCATAGTTTTTTCAGCGAATGCTATTGCGAAAGTGGCGCTCTATCAAAATATGCTCTTCTTAGTAAAGGGATTCTTGAGGCTCGTTATGCTTCTTTATTTAGTTGTTCAGAGCCGCAGCCCAGCCTAAAAAGTGTAAAAAGCAAAAAAAGTGACAATCTTACGCCAGAAGTTCTTTCTGAGGCTGTGGCAAAAAGGCCCATTGTGTTATTGGGCGATGTTGGAGTTGGTAAAACATCTTTTATTAAAAATCTTATGTATAACAGCGCTCATGAAGAATTTAAAAAGGCGCTTTATATCTATATTGATTTAGGCTCTAAGGCTTCGCTCACAGAAAATCTTCGTGTTTTCATTCTTAATGAGGTGGAGCGACAGTTGGTGGATAAATATGAGGTTGATCCTTATGAGAGCGGGATAATTAAAGGTGTTTATGCTGCGGATATTAGTCGGTTCTCGAGAGGGATGTGGGGAGGAAAAAAAGAAACCGACCCTGATTTGTATGAAACAAAGCTTCTCGAAAAGATAGAGGGTTTGTATGGTGAAAGGGATCAGCATTTAAAGCGAGTTGTAGGTTATTATTCAAAAACATCGCAGAAGCAAATAATAATATGCTTGGATAATGCAGACCAAAGAGATTTTGAAGTCCAGCAAGAAGCTTTTGTTATTGGTCAGGAGCTTGCCCAAGATTGGGAGTCTATGGTTTTTATTTCTGTGCGGCCACAAACTTTCTTTAGGTCAAAAAGGTCTGGGGCGCTTACAGCATACCCGCATAAAGTATTCACGATTTCCCCTCCTCGCATTGATAAGGTAATTGAAAAGCGACTTGGGTTTGCTTTGAAAATGGCTGAAGGGAATGTTTCAAGTGAAATCTATCGTGGTTTTGCGGTTAATGCTGAGAGCTTGGCTTTGTTCCTTAAGGCTCTTCTTTCTTCGTTGAGGGGGAATTCTGAGCTTCTTGAGTTTCTTTCAAATATAACTGGGGGGAACATCCGGGCAGCGATTGAGTTTGTTACAAACTTTATTGGTAGTCCAGGTGTTGATGCAGAAAAAATTATAGAAAAAATGGCTACAAAAGGAAGATATCGAATTCCCCTTCACGAATTTACGAAGCAGGCCCTATTGGGTGAGTATTCGCATTATAGTTCAGATACATCAATGGCAATGAATTTGTTCGATATCTCCAATTCTGATCCAAACGAACATTTTTTGGCGCCTATTATATTGGCTTTCCTGGATTTGGATGGAAGGCATAGAGATAATGATGGGTTTTGCCTTACCAGCGAACTTTTTTCTGAATTGCAGAACTCCGGTTTTACCGGAGATCAAATAGAGAGGTCACTAAGAAGATCAACCAATAAAAAGCTTATAGAGACCTCGCAAAGAGTGACTTTTGAGGAGGATATAAATGGCGCTTTGATCGGAGAGATGCCTGATTCATTCAGAATAACTTCTTCGGGCGCTTATCATTTTCGTCGCTGGATGGGACAGTTTGCCTATTTGGATGCGATGGTATTTGATACTCCAATACTAAGTGCTGATGTTAGAGAAAATATTAGCGAAGAGCTTGAGTCTCTTACTATAGACTCTAGATTTAAGCGGGCTTCTGTGTTTAAAAAATACCTGTTGGATAGGTGGAAAAGATTTACTCAAGCACCAAGTTATTTGGATTTTGAGGCTGTTCTTGAAGAGTCTAATGCTACGTTTAAGCGGGTAGAGCTTGCGGTAGAACGAAATGAGGCAGAGAAAAGTTAAATTTTTTGCATTTCATATTTCTGCCTTTAATAAAGATGCCCTTTCTTTCAGCGAAGACAAGGGCATTCTTTATTAACTATTAACTATTAACTATTAACTATTAACTCAGCCCTTAATCGCCTTCTCCATAAACGGCGGCATCACCAGCGCCCCTTTATGCATCGCCGCTGAATAATACTTCGTCTCAAACCCTTTCCCGGTGGCATCCGTTTCGCGGAATTCGCTTACGTCGGTGTTCTTGCCTGCCAGGGTGCAGCTCCACCAGCCGCTGGGGTATACCGGCTGCGGGAAGGGCAGGGTCTGGGTGGTGGTGAAGCCGGCTTCACGCATGTTGGCGTGCAGGTCCTTGATGATGGTATCGCTGTGCAGCAGCGGGGATTCGGACTGCTGCACGATGATGCCGCCATCGGCCAGTACGCGGTGGCAATCGCGGAAGAAGTCGGCCTTGAACAGGCCTTCCGCCGGGCCCACCGGGTCGGTGGAATCCACGATGATCACGTCCACGCTGCCGTCTTCACAGTTGCGCATGTATTGCACGCCGTCTTCGAACAGCAGTTCGGCACGGCTGTCGTTGTTGGACTCGCACAGTTCCGGGAAATATTTCTCGGAGTAGCGGGTGACCATTTCGTCGATGTCGATCTGGGTGGCTTTTTCCACGCTGGGGTGGCGCAGCACTTCACGCAGGGTGCCGCAGTCGCCGCCACCGATAATGATGACGCGCTTGGGGTTGGCGTGGCTGAACAGCACCGGGTGCGACATCATTTCGTGGTAGAGGAAGTTGTCGCGGGTGGAGAGCATGGTGGCGCCATCGATGGTCATCAGGTAACCGAAGGTGTCGGTTTCCCACATCTCGATGTGCTGATACTCGGTCTGCACTTCTTCCAGCTTCTGCTTGAGGCGCAGGCCGAAGGCGGTGCCGGCGGTGTCGAAGTGCTCGTAAAACCAGTTGTCTTTGGTGCTGCTCATGGGCGGTTCCGGTGGAGGCAAATGGGGATGTTCGACGGGTGAACGATAGTCGCGATTGTAAGTCCTATCGTGCCCCTGTCAAAGCAGGAAAAAGGGGTGCGAGTGCGGCGCCCCGGCAGGCATAATGCCCCCAGACGACACCCTTATTCAGGACAGGTAATGACCGACAGATCTCCCGTACCCGCCAGCGACATCTATAACGTGGATCGCTGGGGCGACAGCTACTTCCGTATCGACGACCAGGGCCAGCTGTGTGTGCGGCCCAATGGCGAGCAGGGCGGCCAGGCCACGCTGGAAGCGGTGCTGGAAAACTGCCGGGCGGCCGGGTTGCGGGCGCCGGTGCTGGCGCGCTTTTCCGGGATTCTGCGCCAGCGGGTGAAGCTGCTGGCCGGGGCCTTCCGTGAGGCCATCGAGGCGAACCAGTACCAGGGCGGTTATACGCCGGTGTACCCGATCAAGGTGAACCAGCAGCGCCGGGTGGTGCACGAGATCCTGCGGGCCCGTGAAGATGGCGAGCGTATTGGCCTGGAGGCGGGCTCCAAGCCGGAGCTGCTGGCCGTGCTGGCGCTGTCCAACCCGGGCGATACCATCGTCTGCAACGGCTACAAGGACGCGGAATACCTGCGCCTGGCGCTGATGGGCGAGAAGCTGGGCTTTCACGTGCACATCGTGGTGGAGAAGATGTCCGAGCTGCCGGCGCTGCTGTCGCTGGCCGACGAGCTGGGCGTGTCGCCGCGTATCGGCCTGCGGGTGCGGCTGATGAGCATCAGCAAGGGCAACTGGCAGAACACCGGGGGCGAGAAGTCCAAGTTCGGCCTGAGTGCGCCGCAGCTGATGGCGGCCATCGAGCATTGCCGTGCCGCCGGGCGGCTGGACTGCGTGAAGCTGCTGCATTTCCACTTGGGCTCCCAGGTGGCCAATATCCAGGACATCAAGGCGGGTATGCGTGAAGCGGCCCGTTACTACACCGAGATGCGCGCCCTGGGCGCGGCGGTGGAAACCGTGGATGTGGGCGGTGGCCTGGGGGTGGACTATGAAGGTACCCATTCCCGTTCCTACTGCTCCATGAACTACGGGGTGGGCGACTATGCCCGTCATATCGTGCAGACCCTGCAGCAGCAGTGTGCCCAGCACGGTTTGCCGGAGCCCAACATCATTTCCGAGTCCGGCCGGGCGCTGACCGCCCACCATGCGGTGCTGCTGGTGAATATCACCGACCAGGAGCAGATGGCATCGGTGGCGGTGGACGCGCCGGCGGCGGATGATGTGGCCGAGCTGCATCAGCTGTGGGAGCTGCAGCAGGCGCTGGCTGGTGAGCCGGGCAATCTGCTGGAGCGCTTCTCGGAAGTGACCGGTGCCTGGCAGGACATTCACCAGCGTTATATCGCCGGTGACCTGGGCCTGAGCACCCGCGCCCGCGGCGAGCAGCTGTATATCAACTGCCTGCTGGCCCTGCGCGGTCGCCTGAATCCGCTGCGCAAGCAGCAGCGCGAGCTGCTCGACAGTCTCAACGAAACCCTGGCGGACAAGTTGTTCGTGAATTTTTCCGTGTTCCAGTCGGTGCCGGATGTGTGGGGTATCAATCAGGTGTTCCCGGTGCTGCCGCTGTCCGGCCTGGACAAGCCCGCGACTCGCCGGGCGGTGATTCAGGACATTACCTGTGATTCCGATGGCCGCATCGACCAGTTTGTGGATGGCGAAGGCGTGGAAGCCACCCTGCCGCTGCCGGAACAGCTCAACGGCCACCTGGGGATCTTCATGGTGGGCGCCTACCAGGAAATCCTCGGTGATATGCACAACCTGTTCGGCGACACGGATTCCGTGGATGTGGATGTGGAAGCCGATGGCGCCATCACCCTGAGCCACGCCATTCAGGGAGATACGGTGAGTACCGTGTTGCGCTATGTGAACTACGATACCGACAAGCTGCTGGCGTCCCTGGAGCAGCATTGTCGTCAGGCGCATTTGAGCGACGGCGAGCAGGAAACCTTCATCGGGCTGGTACGCGAGGGGTTAGCCGGGTATACCTATCTGGAGTGATGGGGTGTGAGGCACTCAAGGCGTCTCTACGAAGCCGCTGTAGGAGCTATGCTTGCATGGCGAACCGCGTTTACGCGGAATTGCCCGCAGGGCGATCAGATCTTTCAGCGCTCGACAGATTTTATTCATGGCATTGTCAGGCCCTTGAATCTCTGTCGCCTCGCTACGCTCGGTTCGCCATGCAAGCATGGGCTCCTACAGCGGCGTTGTAGCTAGCGGTTAGCAGCTCGTCGCTCACAACTGATTTTTCCAAGCCAGCAAGGAGAACAAGATGCGTTATGAACTCTGTGCCAGCCAGGACCTCCCGCAAGGGAAAAGCCGTGCCATGGAAGCCGGTGGCAAGAAACTGGTGGTGTATCACCTGAGCGATGGTTTTTATGCCACTCAGGCCCGTTGTACGCATATGTTTGCGTCGCTGGGTAAGGGCAAGATTGTTGAAGACAAGTGTGTGCAGTGTCCGTTGCACCGTGCGCGGTTTGATATTCGTACCGGGGAAGTGAGCGAGTGGGCCAACTTTCCGCCGGGCGTGCAGTTGTTGAATGTGGTGCGTGGCGAGAAAGCCCTGGAGACCTGGCCGGTCACGGAAGAGGACGGCCACCTGTTTGTGGAGATGTAATGGCAGCAAGGACTGAAGCCCAGCAACGGGCAACGCTGGAGCGGCTGGAAAAATTCAGCCGTTTTACCGACAGCAGTATCGGTATCCCCTTTACCAAATTCCAGATCGGTGCCGAGGCCATCATTGGCCTGGTGCCGCTGGTGGGTGATGCCGCCGGTTTGGTGCTGTCCAGCTATGTGCTGATCGAAGCGCAGCGGGCCGGAGCCAGCAAGGGTGTGAAGTTGCGTATGCTGCGCAACATGGGCATCGATTTTCTCGGTGGTCTGTTGCCGGTGGTGGGCGATGCCTTTGATGCTATCTTCAAGGCCAATACCCGCAATACCAGGCTGCTGAAAAATTATCTGGAAGAGCAGCTCGAAGTGGAGCCGCCCCCGCCACCGTTCCCCTGGAAGACCCTGATCGGGTTGTCCATCCTGTTTGCCGTTGTCACCGGTGGGCTGACGCTGATTTTCTAACGGCGTTGGTTCCGCCGACCCTTCCCCTAATCGTTGGAGCCTTGCTCGCAAGGCGAAGCCTTACTGGTACCCCGGGCCTTCGCCTTGCGAGCAAGGCTCCAACGGTTAAAAAAACAATCAATGCATCGCCCGCCCCAGTTTATCCAGATAGTGGCGCAGCCCACTGTGCAGAGGCTCGTCCAGCTGTTCACTTTGCCTCTGCATGTCATTGAGCCATTGGCCCTGGCGGTCGTTGTTGTGCCACTGGTGGTAGCAGTACACCTGTAGCAGAAAACTTTGCAGGAAGGCGGGCTTTTCCAGGTCGCTGTCGTTGGCCAGGGGAATGCGCGGGAACAGTTCGTGGAGCTTGCGGGCGAAGGCGCCGGAGGCCATGCCGATCTGTTGACCGCCGGCGTTATGCACCGGGGTGCTCAGGTGGCCACAGCTGGGGGAACGGGCTTTGAGCACAAAGCCGCTGAGGGGTTCGCTCATGCCGGCGGCCACGTCTTCCAGTGCCTCGGTGACATCCTGCTGCGGGTTTTCCACACCTTTGACGAGCAGGGCATCGTCCACCTGTACCACCTGAATCGGTGGGCGCGGGACCGGCAGGCCGATGGCCACTTCCGGGCAGGTGTCGCGAAAACGTAGCAGGGGGCCGAGCTGATGCACCAGGATGGCGTTGTGTTTGTGGTCGCCGTCGTAGCGGACCTTCTGGCCGAGCAGGCAGGCGCTGACGCCCACCACCGGTTTCTGCCAGTCATGCTGTGGCAGGGCGAAGCCCATCTTTTCCAGCAAATCCGTTAGCATGGAACACCTCCCTTCTTCCCCGATAAAGGTGACCGAACATGCAGGGCGTTTTTCTCGACACCGATACCCTCAATCCCGACGAGATGGACTTCTCCGCCCTGGAGGCGTTGATGCCCTGGACCTTTCACCCACTGACTCGCCCGCAAGATCGTCTGGCGCGTCTGGACGGTGCCCAGGTGGTCATCACCAACAAGGTGGTGCTGGATGCCGCCACCCTGAGAGCCTGCCCGTCTCTCAAGCTTATCTGCATTTGTGCCACTGGTACCAATAATGTGGATCTGGACGCGGCCCGCGAGCTGGGGATTACGGTGTGTAATGTGAGCGGCTATGCGCGGGCCTCGGTGGCTCAGCACACCCTGACCATGATGCTGTCACTGGCCACGCGCTGGCATCTCTACGATCGGGATGTGAAGGCCGGGGCCTGGAGCCGGGCGGAGCAGTTCTGTCTGCTGAATCATCCGATCATGGAGCTGGCCGGCAAGACCCTGGGGCTGATCGGTCACGGCGATCTGGGCCGGGAAGTGGCACGACTGGCCGAGGCGTTGGGGATGCAGGTGCTGGTGGCGGAATCCTTCCAGCGCCATGGCGGCCAGTCCGGGCGGGTGGCGTTGGCGGAACTGTTACCGCAGGCGGATGTGCTCAGCCTGCATTGCCCGCTGACGGCGCAGACCGACAAGCTGGTGAATGCGTCGTTTCTTGCCCAGATGAAACCCGGCGCCCTGCTGATCAACACTGCCCGGGGCGGCCTGATCGATGAACCGGCCCTGGCCGATGCCCTGCGCTCCGGCCATCTTGGCGGTGCCGGCCTGGACGTACTCAGCAGCGAACCGCCGCCGGCGGATCACCCGTTGCTGGCGGAGGATATCCCCAACCTGATCATTACCCCGCACAACGCCTGGGGTACGAGGGAATGCCGGCAACGACTGCTGGACGGGGTGGTGGAGAACATTCGTCAGTGGCAGGCGGGCAGTGCGATTAACGTGGTGAATTGAAGTTTGTTGTAGGAGCTATGCTTGCATGGCGAATAACCGCAATCGCGAGCAGGTTCGCATGTCGCAGATCCCCTGAGGGGCAAGCATAGCTCCTACGGTAATGATTCAACCTTTCTTTTTAAGCTGGCTGGCCAGCAGTTTGTCCATGCCTCTGAACAATGGCTGCGGCAATTTTGTGGCCGGGCCGGGGAGGGCGGCGAGCAGTACGCTGCCCAGTTTGCCCATGGGGCGGGCGATGCGGGCCGGGCGTTTTTCGCAGGCTTCGACGATCCAGCCGGCGGCCTTTTTCACGTGCATCATCGGCATGTATTTGTAAATGGCGGTGCGCGATGACATGGGCGTGCGCACCATGGGGAAGTACACCACCGTGGTGCTGATACCCTGATGACCCATTTCCGCCTGCAGGGAACGGGTGAAAGATTCCAGCGCGCTCTTGCTGGCCAGGTAGGCAGAAAACAGGGGGATGGGCACCTGGGTGGAGAGGCTGGAAATATTCACCACATGGCCGTGGCCCTGCTCGAGAAAACGCGGCAACAGTTTCAGGGTCATGGCCACGGCGCCGATGTAGTTCAACTGCACGGTGCGCTGATAGTCGTGCAGGCGATCCAGGGATTGTTCTATGGGGCGACGGATGGAATGGGCTGCATTGTTCACCAGCGCATCGATACGCGGCTGCTCGGCGAGAATCCGTGCGGCGCAGGCCTCGATGGCCACGTTGTCGCTCAAGTCGCAGGGGTAGATAAAGGCGCAGCCGCCGTCGGCTTCGATGAGTTCCTGGACTTCCCGCAGCTGCTCTTCCCGCCTCGCTACCAGACACACGGTGGCGCCCCGGCGCGCCATGATTTTCGCTGCCTCGGCACCGATGCCACTGGAGGCGCCGGTCAGTACGATGGTCTGTCCTTTCAGTTTCATGATTCAACCTTTCTACTCGTCTGGGCGAGGATTGTCCTGTTCGGCCTGTGGCATGCAATCTCACAGGCTCTACTCTAGGCCTTGATACGCCATATTCAGGCTTCAGGGCTGCCGTGGAATCGCGGATGCAGGTCTATGTTATCTCGTTATTAACCGATAAAGCTGGAGATGTGTCGGTATGAATATCCTGATCGTTGGGGCAGGGGCAGTAGGATTAGTGTACGGCCATTGTTTTCAGCAGGCCGGTCATAGTGTGACGTTTTTTATCAAGGAAAAGCACCGGGCAACATTGAATCAGGGGGTGACGCTTGTCCGCAAGAGACGTTTATGGCGTGACAATGTGAGCCAATTCAGTGATTTTTCCCTGATTTCAGACTGGCAGGCGGTAGGAAAGCAGCAGTGGGATCAGGTGTTGCTGGCGATTCCTTCGGATGCGCTGCGGCAGCTACCTTTCGATTCCATTTACCGGGCTATCTGTGATGCAACGCTGGTCATGCTGCAACCCAGTGAGGAGGATTCCCGGTTACTGTTGCGGTTCTGGCCAGCATCACAAGTCGTCAGGGGGATGATCAATCTGATCAGCTATTACCATCCCTTGCCGGGGGAGACGCCAGTGGCATCCGCCACGCCCCTGTCGATAGCCTGGTTTTTGCCTCCGACTGCCATGCCACTATCGGGTGACAAGGCACGGCTCGACGATGTCTTGTCGCTGTTCAACGGAAGCGGTATTTACAGCAAGAGCGTTGCGAATGCACTGGCCAGTTCCCGCTTGCCCAATGCTGTGTTGATGACGTTTTTGTGTGCTCTTGATGCCAGCGACTGGCGTTTTGCACAGCTCCGGAGTGACCGGACGTTGCTGGCGTTACTGGTGGCCGCACAAAAGGACTTGCTCGAGGCGCTGGCGGCCAATGAAGCGCCACAGGAACAGAAAGCCATGAAGCGTGCGGCGGGCCTTCTCGGTTACTGGCCTTATCGCATGATTTTGGGGCTGGCGCCATTAGCGTTGCCCTTTTCTCTGGAGGCTTATTTGCGCGAACATTTTACCAAGGTTCGCTCCCAGACGGATCTCTATGTACAAGACTTCAGGCGCCACTGCGATAGTGTCCATCTGGCACAGTTGCATCAGCGGGCGTTTGTCGACATACAGACAGTGAGTTGATTATGTGGTTTCAGACAACTATCAGCCTGGCGGCTCGAAAGCGGGGCTGCCATCTGGTAACACGAGATATAATCGATGGTCTGCCAGGACTGGCCGATGTGAAGGTGGGCTTGCTGCATCTGTTTATCCAGCATACCTCCGCGTCGCTGACCATCAACGAAAACGCCGACCCGGATGTGCGTGGCGATCTGGAGCGGCATCTGAATGTGATGGTGCCGGAAAACGCGCCTTACTATGAACACACCCTGGAAGGCCCGGACGACATGCCCGCCCATATCAAGAGCGTGCTGATCGGCCCGTCACTGAGCCTGCCAATCAGCAATGGCCGACTGGCGCTGGGCACCTGGCAGGGGATTTATCTTACACCCGAAAAATCAATTTGATGCATTACACCCGATATGAGATGTTTTTGACATGATAGGTGTCTTTATGGTGTTCAAGGGTGGCGATACGAGAAAAGTTTCACTATCAGCCCATGAGGTTCGACCCTGGTAGTTCGAATGAGTTTGGGTTGCCATGGGTTGTTGATAGCACGCAGACCGAAATTCCCGATTGTCCGCAGATTTTTCGCATGGATGGAGAGCCGTGGATAGAGGCCAATGTCTATGCAGTCCAACGTCTAGAGGCTGGGAAAAATATCGAGACCGTTAATGCGCTGATGAATCACCTGCGCGACTATGCTGAGTTCCTAGAAGTCGAGAATTTGGATTGGCGGCACTTCCCCCAGAAGAAGCGGCAACGATGCCTCGTTCGCTACCGGGGCAATCTCATTGAAAGACGTGACGATGGATGTTTGTCACCAAGTACCGCCACTGCCCGTATGAGTTCTGTGGTGGCTTTCTACCGATGGGCCCGGAGAGAAGGTCTGATTGACAGAAAAAACCTCTGGGAAGATCAGCAGAAGATCATCCGAAGACATACCTTGATCGGCCTACCAAGGACACTAGCTGTCACATCCAGCGATCTAGCCATACCCAACAGAAAACGGCCGGGAGATTCGGTGGAAGATGGGCTTCTTCCGCTAAGTGACTCCGCTCGTAAGACATTGCTCGCTTTCCTTAATCGCCAAGGGATGACTGAGCTTTACTTGATGTTCGTGATTGGCTTCTTCACTGGTGCCCGTATTGAGACGATCCGCACCCTTCGACTATTGACGCTTGATTCGGCTCGTAGTGATCCATCCATACCGAATTTGCAACGTGTACCTGTAGGTCCACCTACACCAGTTAAGACGAAATTCCGCGTCAGCGGTGACCTCTTATTCCCTTTGCCCGTCATTCATCTTCTACAGAAATATGCCACGAGTGCTAGACGGTTGGCTCGCCAGGCTAAGGCCGACGATGAGGACAGGACTCTGCTATTTCTAACCACGCGAGGAAGGAAGTATGAAGATGGGTCGTTCACGCGTCTAATGTCGGAACTTAGAAAAAATCTAGTAAAGAGCGGCCTTGGGGAATTTGAGCGACTTAAGTTCCATCAGACCCGAGCTACGTTTGGCTCCCAGTTGATGAGGTTGTGCATAGAGACCATGGCGCATACTGATGACGCCATCGTTTTTGTCAGGGATGCAATGCTCCACAAGAATGAGGCCACCACATGGAAGTACGTCAAATTCGTGCAAAACGAGCCGATAAAAGAGAAGTTAGCTGATGAGTTTTTTGATTTTTTTTCGGGGAAAGAAACAAACCCAGATGCATTGATTGATTATGTAACCAATGAATAGTATTCCTGATCTTAGAGTCCGACATGTGAAAGTTGATGGCAAGGTGCGTTTCGACCTTCGTAGATTTCTTTACGTTCGCACGTATGCCAGTAATGGAAAGGGCCTAGATCCGAGATGGTTTTTTCGCCAAATAGAGCAAGGAGATATTCAGCCGGAAAAGATACAGCGGCTAGACTTGATTATTGAGATAAGAGATTTCTTGGAGATGAGATTGATTTCCGGATTGTCGCTTGCAACTGTAGAGGGGGATGTTGCTAATTTGCAATTGTTTTTTGACTTTGTAGATCAATTAAAAAGGGAAGTTAGTCTGGATAATCTCGTTGATTCATACCTTGAGTTCTGTGAGCATCTTTTCCAAAAGTGTAATAAAAAGCCGCCTGAATTAAATAAAGCAACTGCTTTTGGGTATGCTTCTAGACTTTCTACTATGTTCGGAGAAATTCTTGATATACCTAAGAGTGTGTCTTTGATTAATAGAACAAGATTGAAGTGTCCTCCAGTACCGAAGAAAGCTGTTGGCATAGGGGTGGATAAACAAAGCCTCGAAGACACCTATAAAATGGGAAGCTTTCTGATTGATATTGCTGATGGTATTACCGTTGATGCGGTTCTTGGCCAGCTTCCCTTAAAAATACCTGTTAGGAATAAATTAATAAAAGATAATGAGATTTTCATAAGCATAAATAAGACGAGGGTTGTTAGCGAGGATGCTATTTATGAACCGTGGGATGAATTGACGAAAGCGGAAAAGCGGTCGGTTATTCAGATAAAAAAGTCACGATCACCAGTCAAAAGCATCATAGGGACAAAGCGTGGCTATTTTGTAACGCTCAGGGTGACAGCAGAGTTCTTAATCTTCATCGCGCAAAGTGGAATGAATGTGACGACTGCCAACGGGCTTAAACGATCCGGCTTCAAGTACAAGCCTATTGAAGATAAATGGCATGTTAGAGCGTTCAAAAACCGTCGTGGTGGTGAAGTGATGTTTAGCATCTATCAGTCGTACAAGCCACACCTTCAAAAGTATCTAGAGTTCATAGGCCACTTTTTCCCGGAATCGGATCTTCTATTTCCGTGGTGTGATATGGGCGGAAGGCTGTCTTCAGGAGGAAGAGTGCTATATAGCTCGCTCCGTAAGCTATTAGTAAAACACGATATTCCTTGGGTTCAACCGAGAACGCTCAGAAATACACGAGCTAATTGGTTTCTGCGACGGTCAGGAGGGGACGAAGCATTAACGGCCGAAATGCTCCAGCACGTCAAGGAGACGCTTCGGGATAAGTACGAGCGCCCAAGCCAGCAGCGTGCCGCAGGAGAAATTACGCGCTTCTGGCATGGCCGAGACCCAATCAAGAAGGGTGATATGAGGGCTTCCCTAATCTCGGGGCAATGCTCTGGCGATCCTCTGCCCATGGAAGACAAGCCGCCTTCGGTTGTTTTGCCTAATTGCAGCAATCAGTCAGGTTGTCTATGGTGCAAAAATATGAGGGATATTGATTCGATGGATTACGTCTGGTCACTGGTTTCGTTTCGCCATCTAAAAATGATTGAAGTGGCTGGTATTACCAATAGGGAGACTGTCTCCGCCGATATGGTGATAGAACGAATCTCAGAAAAGATCGCATGGTTTGGTAAGGGAAATGATAAACGGAAAGAATGGGTGAACGAGGCCGAGATGCGTGTTTCCGAAGGTCATTATCATCCTCACTGGTCAGGGATATTAGAATTTCTTGAGGGATAGATGATGGAGTTAGTCCTGCAGTTCATGGAGCCAACAACCTTGGTTACGCCCCAGTCGCCCTCGTATCGTCCGCCTTCATTTCCTCCGCCAAATTGCTGGCCAGTTACAGTTGACCGGAAAGGTAATCCTTTGTCGGTCTATGGCGATGATTACTGGGATTTCTCTGCGATTGGTTACTACGGATTCAACTTCGGTCGGCATGGACTTTCCTGTGAAAACATAGCCCTTATTAAGCAGGCCATGGTTTTCATAATATACCATCCCAGGCTTTTTCCTGGGAGGGTAAAGAGTTGCCGAAGTTATTTTGATTTGTTGGTGAAAATCGGTGGGGTCTGTGATCGTTATGATATAAAGATCTCTGATCTTCACAAATTCCCAAGGGTGTTTTCTGCCGTTTTTGACGTTATTAAATCAGTTAGAATTAAGCATAGTATATCACAGCTTCATAAGCTGAAGCTCTATGAAAGAGAGCTTGGTTTTTCTATAGCCAGTGATGGATTTTTGAAATTATTGGCGCGAGAGGTTAAGGAGCATGAGGCTGTTCAGCACCCATATATCCCCCCTCGTATTTGGAGCTATCAAGTTGAGAGGTTGAGTGAGGTGCTAAATGATTTCCTTCAGCACCAAGCTGCTATAGAGAAAGCATTCAAGTGGATGCATAAAGCATATGTTCACAATTTGAAGGTGGTTTCTCCCTGCTATCAATCTCCATTTTCAGAGAGAAATTTGTACCGAGATAACCGTGTTTTGTACAAAGGGAATTTTGACACTTTCTTGCATGAAAGAAGGTTGTTTAGTTTGTTCGATAAATGGCTTGAGCCTGAGAAGAAGTCTGTCTATGGATATAGCTACAGTACACAATCCTTTTCAAAGTACCTCACGTTTGTCAGGGACGCTTCAATAATATTTATTTTAAACTTTAGCTTGCAGCGTAAGAAGGAGGCGACATCACTTAGACGTGATTGTTTTCATGTGGAGATTGATAAGTATCTAGGGGAGGTTTGCATTCTTATCGGAGAGACCACGAAAACCGACGAAGACTCTGATGCAAGGTGGGTTGTCCCGAATACGATTAAGAAAGCTATTGATATATGCACGTGTATCGCTCGCCTCCGATTGTCCGTCTTGCGGGAAGATATAGATCTATCGAGAGAAGACAGAGAAAACCCCTACTTGATGTTTCCCTCAACAGAGATTTGGTCATCCAATTCAAGTAAAGTTCGATCATCTTTTATGCGTCACGGAGCTTTGGTTAGCCACAGGGCGCTGGATTATGACAATGTTCTCCGTCGAGGCCTCAAGTTGTTTGATGATGACGTAATTCGGATTACGGAAGAAGACGCCCAAATGGCTCTCTCGCTAACGCCGAATCTTTATGAGCGGGAGTGGTTCGAGGTGGGGAAGCCCTGGCGATTTTCCTGCCATCAGTTGAGGCGCACGCTTGCGGTTAATATGTTTTCATCTAGGGAAGTCTCGGTTAGCTCCATTCAGCATCAAATGAAGCATTTATCGAGGAATATGACTCTCTACTACGGAAGGCACTATACCAATTTGCGTCTGAATTCTGTTGCGGAGGCAGCGCTAGTTTTGGAGTCTTACAACAACGTATATCAACGGCTAATTGAGGTTATCGATGATGAAGTGAATAACGTAAGGCCGCATGGAAAGATCCTGGGTTTTGATACGGTAATCGACCTCGTTGATGCTGGAGAGGAAAAAAAGCTGATGAAGCTAATTCGAGATGGCCAGGTAGGAGTTCGAAGAACACTACTTGGGTTCTGTATGAAGGCTGGTTCCTGCGAGTACGGAGGGATCGAGTCCATTTCGAAGTGCATGGTAGGTGATGGTGGAGGAGTTTGTGCGGATGCTATCTTCAAGCGTAAGAATAAAGATAAGTTGCTCAGACTGCGGGAATTTCATCATAACGAGATTGAACGACTCCCTCCCGGCAGCATGAGGGTTGGGGCACTGAAGAAAGAAATATATGCCATCGGGGTCTATATAGATGCTATCGAAAGAGAAGAAGAAGCGGGCAATTGACATTTTCGAGGAGGCGTTCGAACGCTTGAAGAAAGGTAGGCCGTTGAACCTTCCGTCTGACACTCCTGTTAGTCTCTCCAACGTGGCGAAAGAGGCTGGTAAGACGCCATCCGCTCTCAGATCCGATCGGTACCCTGAGTTACTTCAGCGGATCAAGGCGTACATGGCTTCGGAAAGGGAAAAAAGTAAGTTAGGTCAGAGTGCATCCGTGAAAAGTCGAAACCGTACTGCTCGGCAAAGGCTGGCTGATTGTAAGAAACAGAGAGATCGTCTCCTATCCATTTGCCACTCCCAGCAGGAACTAATCGACGAGTTGAGAGACCAGATAAACCTTCTTTCGGATGGTGATGTGGCCAAGTTTTGAGGTTCTTACTTATTCGTTTTGTCCAAAAGAGGCTTGCTATACAATCGATAACTAACCCTCTATCTGGTGGCGCAGATAGGCCCTAACCATATACATTCCCTGCATCCCTAGCTTATCTATCTGTTGAACAGGAGTGATCCCTTCGAAGGCCTGGTTGGGCTGCGACATCCAGTCATAAGCCAATTCACGATTGTTGGGAAACAGTAAGCGCAGAGATTTATGGATTTCAAGTAGAATTCCAGCTCGCTCCAATTTGTCCCTGTCATTGGGTAGAGTCCATTCTTCGCAATATCGAGCCAAAGTGTCCCGATCACCCTTAGTCATCCCAAGCAGGATCAACTGTTCCTCTGTGCCAAGGCCCCAATGCGAAAACAGTACCATCAGCATCTTACTGACCTTTTCGCGATCATAGGTTTGGGTGTTTTTCTGAATATCCATAAAAACTCAAATATTTAGAATAAGGCTCAATTTGTTCACTAATCTTGCATCGAATGGCAAGGGGGGTTAATTCTGAAAAGAGCGCCAGACAGGTTACCAGCGTAAGGTAGATCTATGACCATGCCGTGGCAAGGAAGTTTTGCTAAAAGAGCAGCCATGGTAATCCTTGTCGCCGATACCAAAAAAACCATGCCGGAAAGTGTTCGCCGTGCCCTAAAGCTCGATTTTTTCACTAGCGCGGCAGCTACTATTAAACTGGTTTTCCTATAGGTCTATTGCGTCGGTTTTGGTTTCGCATGTGAAGCAGGCCGAGAGCTGACCGGGCTATTTGCAAAATAGGTTTGGAAATCCAACTTGGAAAATTCAGGGGGGGGTCAGGGGATCCCTAAATTTAGATAACTCTTTGTCTCAATATGGGGTTTGTGGTTTATTTAGATCTCCATGCCAGAATATCCTTCTCGATCTGAGAAGCTATTTCTCCAACGTAGTCAGGCCGGTCTTTATACTGATCCCACCAGTCAGCATTCCGAGTTTTATTGGTGTATTCAAACCAGGTGGCTGAAATTCGTTGTGCATCATCTGCAGGCCACCATTGCTTTAAGAACAAAAACAACTCCTCTTGAGGAGGGATGTCATGGGTCTGCCCTATCAGAATACGGGCAATTTCACGAAGGCTCTCATCAAGGGTGGCGAAAATGAACCGACGTCCGCTATTTTCTTTTTCAGCACTAATATGCTGAACGAAATTGCTTAAATGTGTAATGTCCCAGGCAGCATTTTTTATTCCTTCGATGGCTCTCTCTCTGGTTGGTGAGCGCAAGCTCTTAAATAGTCCTTTCTTTGGTGGGGAGTTGGGGGCAAAGTAAACGCAGGCTAGGATGGCTGCCGGGCCTGCCAAAATAAAATCCGAATACATCCATCTGAATAGCGCCAAGACCTTGTCAAGGGCGTTAATGTTTTGTGCAAGTTCTAGTGATGCAATTTTTAAGGCAGCCGTATAATTGCGCCTCCAGCGCTTAAGTGGCTTGGCCAGATCTATTGAATCAATTGGTTGTGGGGGGGCAATGGTTTTAATGCGATCTGCTTCCCTGAGTGCAAAAGCAAGCCACTCTTTGGGAGAGCCATTGTCAGCGACACGGAACCAAGAAAGCTCATCTATTGCTTCAGAGTTTCCCTGATGAGGGGCCAACTCATGAAAAGCAATAGATGGTTCTATCTGAATATCAAGGCATTGGGCGAATGCCAGAATTGCCGCAACTTTACGGCTGTGGACATCCCCGTTGTTGGCCACTGATTCTCCTTTGGCAATTTTAGCCAACCGGGAAACAATGTTTCTATCCGGGAGAAGCACAGTCTTGGAATTTTCTACCCAAGCATGATAGATAAAACCATCGACGTGATAGAGGCCAACATCAGGTGGTATATAGCCAGGGACGAATACGTTCTCATTATCTAAGATTAGGGATACCGCTTGGAGGTCGGCATAAGGAAAGTCTGCAGGGAGCATTAGCAGTGCATCAAAATCTTCATATCCCACTGTTTGCCTCTCCAATTCCTTCCCTCAAACATAAGCAAAATTCAATCAGGTTATGCTGTCTATCTAGGCAGAACTCAATTGGTCTGCTTCGCTCCATCCGCCCGGTAGGTCAAAATGTCACGCTGTTAGCCGGGTTTAGATGTCAAGCTCGGGGAGATTCCTGATGATTTTCATCGTTTCAAGGCTCACTGTAATTACACGCCGGAACAGTTCGAGCGGGTAGGCTGGGTAATCCATGGTCTCTATGGCGTAGTCGTTCGCATCATTGACAATACCGCTGGTTGTGTCCGTTTTGACCAGCTGACTCTCCATCACCCATTCCAAAGCGGGCTTTCCATTTACAACGTAGTCGTAGGCATCTACGGGTACGCCAGCTATGGTGATTGTGCTGTTATATTTAACAATGGATTTGTCTTTGTCTTTGGCCTTCCCTCCGAACTTCCATTTATTATTCACCCTAAAGTCTTGAGTGGTTAGTTCCTCATAACTGCGACCTCCCGATATCTTAATTTCGACCGGGTGCATCTCAACGCTATCAAAATTGAGATGAAGCTGTCCTAGGGCTCGGCCAGCTTCACTGAAAGCGCGAAAATCAGGTGCGAGAGGAATGCGCGGGTGAACCTTTTGTAGATCGGCGGTGAAGCGGTTGCGGTATTCTGGAGCATGCAATACCCCGTAGGAATACCAGAAGATATCTTCCTTGGAGATGGATTTATCTTTGTAGTGATGGCGGAAGACGGATAGTGACCAGTCTGTGATGCCATCCCGACGAATATATGGGTCATCTTCTGCGGCATCGAACAAATCTGCAGCACTATCCCTGTCCTCATAAAAGTAGAGCGGATAGCACATGCCCGTGTCTGTCAGATGCATGTTGGGAACTTGGTTGGCCACGAGGCAGGAGAATCCCTTGCGGTCGGTCACTCCGGTACATGAAATTACAATATTTTCATGCTTTTTCGTGGGGAACATCCGCTTTGTGAGGTTAACCATTTCATTCAGACGGCGATCAAAGTACATGTATTGTCGGACAAATGGCCGGTGCGTACCAATTACAATGTTATCAGGGTCAAATTGAATATCCTTACCCCGTTTTGCATCATTCTTAAGAGCCCGAGTCCAACTGATGCGCTTCGGGTCGTTGGATACAACATCCTCCAGAGAGGGCTTGGCACCTTTACCTAATCCGTCACTGGCCTTGCGGTATTTCTCACACTCTTCATTGTAGGCTCGAATCAGATTTTTCACCGATTTCTCAAGTTTTGCAGCGGAATTGTTATAGACCCAAGGGTCTCGGTTGGTAACGACACCGTAGGAATTAGATGTGAATACAGACGTGCCATTAGAAGAGTCACGTTCAGCAAGTGGCAGGAAGCGTTGGAAAGCAGGATCTCTCTGGTTAATCCAATCACCTTCTGTGTTTGGGGTCATCTCCTCCCATGGTACAGATGAGATGCTTGCGTGATCTGCGATTAGCCTCAACTTGTCTTCTTTAGTTAGATAATCGCCAACAGCGTGATAATGGAGGCTCCCCTGGTTTGGCATTTCGGAATTCTTTATCAATATCGTAATGGCCACGGGGGTTCGGCACCCTTCACCAAAAATATTCCCTTTTTCTTTGCGTCGATCTTCACCGGTTTTCTTTGCGTCCCCTCGCAGATTAAATACGAGAACTTTGCTGAACTCTTTACAGAGTGACTTTCTAAGCCCATCCAGATTCTTCGAGTCTATGAAAGAACCGTTTGTAACATAGGCAACTACCCCTTTTCTTTCGATCCGGTCAGATGCCCAACGGATAGCGCGGACATAGGAATCGTAGTTGCTTTTGGCTAGTTTAGAGCTGGATGCTTCAGCATAAGTGTCGCGAATACGGGCATCCAAACCTGGATATGAGGTGTTCTTATTGTTTTCATTCTCGCTACTTTGTTGGCCAGAATATGGCGGATTCCCAATGATTACCTTCAGATCCAGTTCTTTCTGTCGCTTCCGACGCTCAGAATTGTCCGCAAGCAAGCTGGAAACCATATCTTCCTTCTCGTACATCTGGAAGGTGTCGGTCAGGCAAATGCCCTCGAATGGGGTGTATTCTGCCTTTGTATTATCGTGGTAGACGGCCTCGATGTTGATCGCGGCGATGTAATAGGCAAGCAACACGATCTCGTTCGCGTGGATCTCTTTCTGGTACTTCCGGGTCATCTCTTCTGGCTTGATTAGGCCTGACTGCAGGAGGCGTGTGATGAAAGTGCCGGTGCCGGTAAAGGGGTCAATAATGTGTACCCCCTCACTACTCAGGGTCTGTCCAAATTCACTCTGCAGGATATCGTTGACGGAGTGGATAATGAAATCCACCACCTCAACCGGCGTGTAAACAATACCGAGGCGCTGGGTCAGCCGTGGAAAGGCGTTGCGGAAGAACTTATCGTAGAGTTCGACCACCAGGCGCTGCTTGCCATGGCTGGTTTGGATTCCCTGGGAGCGCCGTTTCACGCTCTCATAGAACTTCTCAAGGGATTGAGACTCTTTGTCGATCCGGTGCTCATCGAGTACATCCAGTATCCGCTGGATGGCTTTGGAGACCGGGTTCTCTTTGGTGAACTGGTGGCCTTCAAACAGGGTCTCGAACACCGGCCGTGTGATGATGTGCTGGGCGAGCATTTCTACAGCATCATCCTCTCTGATGCTGTCGTTGAGATCGTCGCGTAGCTCAGTCAGGAAGGCATTGAACTCAGTACGGGCCTTGCCGCCTTCCTCCAGGGTCGCCTTGATTCTAGTGATGTGCTTGCGGGCAATGTCAGCAATATCGGTCGCCCAGTCTTCCCAGTAATCGCGGGTTCCACAGCGCTTTACTAGCTTCGCAAGGATGGCCTCGCTGATTTCAGCATTGAAGTCGATTCCGAGCTGGGTAGGAGGGGAGCCATTATCCTCAGGCTGGTTCTCAGGCTCCCCCTGAGTTCCAATCCCAGTGCTTGCTTTATCGGGATTTCCACTGCTCCGGGAGGGAAGGTTGTTCACTTCTGCTGTGACAGCGGACAGTTCTTCATTGTTGATGCCTACCACCTGAATTTTATCGGAGACATCCTCGCCTAGAGAGGCACGATTGATGGTCGCATCAAGACTTTCATCATGTGCTCGGAGAGCATTAAGGATCTGCCAGACAACCCGGTAACGCTCATTGTCGTTGAGCGCTTCTTCCGGGGTGACGCCGTGAGGCACACCAATCGGCAGAATGACATATCCCATTCGCTTACTCGGCCCAGCTTTACGCATAACCCGGCCAACCGACTGGATCACATCAATTTGTGACTTCCTTGGATGGAGAAACATGATGCTGTCGAGTGCCGGCACATCGACCCCTTCGGAAAGGCATCGTGCGTTGGTCAAAATGCGGCATTCATTGGGCTCTGGTTCGGCTTTGAGCCAGTCCAGCAGGCGGTTGCGGGTCTTGGCATTAAAGGTGCCGTCCACATGCTCCAGGGAGCATTGCAGCTCAGGTGCTCCATCCTCTTCACTATGGTAGTTCACATACTCTTCAACCACTTCAGCGAATTGGCTCTGGATGAGCTTCGAGGAACGAATGTCACGGCAGAACGCCAGGGCACGCCGCATGGGCTTGGCGTCATACTGGATGTCGTCCTTCAGGGTGGCCTTGGTCAGGGCCTTGTAACAGCCTACGATTCTGCTTGCGTCATCGAGCTGCAGCTCGTTGTCTCCCGATGACAGCGCCCGCTGGACACCGCGGCCCACCAGGCCTTCGTCCATGGCGAGAATGATTACCTTGTAGTCGGTAAGGAGGTCGTTCTCTACTGCCCAGGAGAAGCCCCGGTAAAACAACACCTCTCCAAATTTTAACTTGTCGTCCATTGAGCACAGCTCGTGCCCGCTCTCATCAGCCTTCCCTTTTGCATTGTCGCCAAATACTCGGGGTGTGGCGGTCATATAGAGGCGTTTCTTGGCCATGACGTGGCCGTTGTCGTGGATGCGGACAAAGTTGGATTCGTCCTCGCCGGACAAGGTGACACCGGTGGTGCGGTGGGCTTCATCGCAGATGACCAGATCGAATTCCGGCAGACTATGCTCCTGTTGTGCCTGGGAGATGGCCTGGATGGATTGGTAAGTGGAGAAAACCACTGTCATGGCGTCAGGGTCGGCTTGTCCGGCCTCCGCCGCGAGTTTGGCAGGGTCGGTGGTAGCAGGGAACGCCAGATCATGCTGCTGAAGGTCGGCTACGTCATCGCCTTTCTTGCGCTTGCCAACCTGTGCATCAGAGCATACCGCGAAGGAGCGGAGCGGTACGGTCGCATCATTTGACCATTCGGTGACGGTCTGTGACATGAGGGCTAACGACGGTACCATGAAAAGCACCCGCTTCCCGGGGCCTGCCAGGTCCTCAGCGATCTTGAGGCTTGTGAAGGTCTTCCCGGTTCCACACGCCATGATGAGTTTCCCGCGGTCGGCCTTTCCCAGCCCCGCTCGAACGTCCGCGAGGGCTTCTTCCTGGTGGGGCCGGAGCTGTTTCTTGGCTTGGTAAGCAATCTCTTGCTTCTCGGAGAACAGTGTCCAGTCAATCCGACTGCTTTCCAGGTCTCGTAGGCTGATCCGGTAGGTTTCAACGTACTGTTCTGCATCATCCAGGAGCGCCTGGACGTTCGTGCCCAGCTCCGTTTCAGTCGTATCGACGATGATCCGCCGGGTAAAGCTCTTGCGGTTGGAGGCGGTGAAGAAGCCATCCAGATCCTTGCGGTGGAGTTTATAATCGCGGTTATAGAACTTGCACTGGATTGCACAGAAGGTCTCCGGGGCTCCCCGAAGACGCGCCACCAGATCAATGCCTGTGTCCTTACGGCTCAGTCCATGCTCTTCGGCCCAGTCACCATAGGTCCACACCTGGTCATAATGCTGCCTCTGAATATCGTCATGCTCAAAATAGGCTTTAACGAAGAGCTCGAAATACTCTCCCATCTCACGATCAGTCTTGGCGTGGGTGCGATAGCGTTCCAGCAGCTCGTAAAGTGGCGATGACATTGATTCTCCAATCATTCTTTTCTTAGCAAGGGAAATTACTGGCTATGTTCGGTGTGACAAGGAGTTGGTTATAGATTATTGGGGGTCGCCTTGCCTGGAGCTTCGTTCCGCTGCGCAGTCTCGCATAACTCCGCCATTTTCTCGAAAAGAGCGGTTGGGACGGCATAGAACTGGATCTGATTGTTCGAGGAAACCGCAATGGCCTGGCCGTTAGCCTCAGCCAAAGCGGCACTGGGATTCGACTTGAACTTGCTGATGGCGGTGGTGTAGCCGCACAACACTCTCTGCAGCATGGGCTGCCTCCATACGCAAAAAAATGGGCTGGATATGGAGCTAAGTTTAGTGTCATTGATAGCCTAAGGCCATCTAATTGGGAATGGTTGTGGTTTATTGAGCGTGCTGTTTTTTTGTACAGTATTTGTATTGCCGTTTGTTGTGCCGTTGCAGATCATCCGTCCCCCGCCCAGGGCTTTGAGGAGGTTCGGCTGGATCTCAATGAGCTGTGTTACCCGTCCGACCGCCACGTTCTTCGTTCGTGCCGCCAGAACATCCATTGTGGATGCTGGGATTTGCCCAGGCGACATCCTGGTTGGAGCCAGCTCTCTCGAAGCAAAGCATAGGAATACGGTGATCGCGGCAGTGGACGGTGACTTCACAGTCAAAGAACTGTGTTTGCGACCTGCTCCTCGCCTAATGATGGAGATTCGATGATGATCATAACGCCGTTGGCTTTTTTCTTTCCCACGCTTTAATACGCACGTGAATCTTGCGAGGGCGGATCAAGGTTACTTTGTCATGCCAAGATATCCCCAACTGGTTCATAGGGCGAATGGTTGTGTAGGCAAATGTTGAGAATGACAGCTGAATTGATGACGGCTCCCTTATTTTGTCAAATTTCTCTCCTGATTCAGCGGATATCTTTTGACATGCGTCTATGCTGCTAATAGGGCGCCAGGAGTGGATAATAGGGGTGTCAAAAAGTGTGTCATTCGGGGTTGATGTCAGTGCGAGCACCGGGATCATGGTGGGGCGAGGCGGGTGGTGGCGACGATTCAGGGGGAGTGATCGGCGGACGTTGCGACTAATTCATCTACAAGGCCGCTGTAGGAGCGCATCTTGAGGCGCGAACCGAGCGCAGCGAGGCGACAAAATTCTCAGAGAATGTCAGGCCTACCTGGAGAAACCTGTTAGGTTCGGCGAGTCCTGATCGCCCTCTGGGCGATTCCTTGCTTCGCAAGGTTCGCACCTCAAGCGGTGTTATTCGCTACGCTCACCCTTCGGGCCGACCTACGGTCGTTACTCCGCTACGCTACGTTCCTACAGCGGCTTCGTAGGGAAGAACGGAAATGGCGTTAAGCCATTTCCGTTATCAGGTAGCCGGTTACTGCGAAATCCACTGCAGAAACTCCCGGCGTTCTTCCGGGGTGGCCTGCTTCCATTGGGCTTTGAGGGTGTCCAGGTAGCTGGCGGCGGGTGCCGGTTGTGCTGCTGCCGCTGCCGCAGCAGGCTCGGTCGGTGCCGGAGAGGCGCTTTGCTGGGGGGCGATGTTCTTGCTGGAGGCGGTGCTCACCTCTTCGCCGGTGATGGGAGCGAGGAAGCCGCGCTTGAGGATCAGGTTGGATTCCTTGGCCGCGACTTTTTCACCGGTGGCGGTGTTGATGGCCTGGCCGGTAAAGGAATCTTCCAGGGCGCGCGCCTCTTCCACGTTGGCCGGCTTGTCGTAATCCAGCTGCCATTTCTCGCCGGCCTTGCCATCGACGATGAAGTTGGCCGGGTTGGTTTTCACGATGTCGTGGTTGTCCGCATCCAGCTGCCACAGCTCCTTGTAGTAGGCGAGGATTTCGTAGCGGCCGGGGGCCAGCTTGAGTTCCTTGAAGTCGGTGGCGAAGAAGGTATTCACGCCATCCACTTCCTTGCCGTTGATGGTGAACACTTCTATTTCACTGGGCACCCGCACGGTCAGCACCTGGCTGTCGGACTTGGCGGGGCCATCATAGAGCTGGACCACCGGGCTACGGGCACAGGCGGACAGGAACAGGGCGCAGAGGACGAGCGGTATAAGGCGCAGGGACAGCATGGTATCTCCTTGATTGGCCCACCAGTCTGGCGGGCCAGGGTGACAATATTGTGACAGCTCAAAAGCCCCAGGTGTCGACCCGGGCAGGTGCCACGTTGCGATTCAGGGTGCTCAGGCCGCGGGCACAGCGCACGATCCACCAGATGGTGAGCACCGCCATCAGCAGCCAGCCGATAAAGGCCAGGGTGGTGATGCCGGCAATGACGCTGTAGAGCAGGCCTATCCAGAAGGTGCGGTACTGGAAGCGGAAGTGCTCACGCAGGGGCGGTGTTGCATCCCCGGCGTACAGGTGGGCAATGATAACTCCGGCAACGGCGGTCAGCCCACCGGTGATCAGCCCCACCAGGTGAAGTACATAAACCGCCCGGGCCATGCCCAGGGACGATGTTTGACTCATTGCGGATCTCCCTTGCTGCGATAGGTTTTCGCCGGGTTGGCAGGCTCGCTGTTGCTGGCATTACAGGTCTGCACGCAGGCGTCCTGTGTGTCGAAGGGCACGCTGCCCTTGCAGCCACCCCAGGTAAAGCTCTTGCAGCTGTCACTTTCCTGATCGTAGTAGTAACGCTGGAAAGCCGCCTTGCACATGCCGGTTTCCGGCGCCTGGTAACAGGCGTCCGGCAGGGTGTTGCCGGCCTCAGTACCGTTCTGACAGCCGGCCAGCAGGGTGATGAAGATCAGGGGAAAGAGCAGCCGCATGGTGTCGTCCTTGTGTTGATCAGCAACGGCCCAAACCGGCAAGGCCTTTCAATAAAGTGTCACTTTACTCTGTCGCGGGTGTGTTAGTCAGCCCGGCAGTGTTTCTGGTCTTTGGGCAGGGTGTCGCCGCGCAGGCGAATCACGGTCTTCTGCAGCAGCAGGTTGTTGGGCAGGGTGTAGCGGTGGCCCAACTCGTCCTGAACGGTGATGAAGATCAGCCCCATGTAACGGATCTGCCCGGTGACCGTGTTGTCGCCATCGAGCAGGCGGATGCGATCGCCCACCCGGTAGGGGGCGCTGAAGAACAGGATAATGGCGGCGGTGGTGTTGCTGAGCATGGACCAGCTGGCAAACAGGGCCACACCCAGCAGGGCCATCATCGATGTGGCGAACACCATCAGGCCGCTGCCGTTCAGGCCCCAGAGGATGCCGATGGACAGCAGAGCCAGTACCACACAGGCGCTGTTGATCACGACTGCCGTCTGGAAGATACGTGCCCGGCTGAAATCACGACGTCGGCCCAGGCGCCGGGTGGCGCCCCGCAGTAATACGGACAACAGCCAGGCCACCAGGATAACGGCAATTGTCAGGCCCCATTTCATTGCGCTGGATTCCATCTCTGCCTCAACCGTGTTTGCCGGAAACGAAGGGATTGTTGGCCCGCTCGTGACCGATAGTGGACATGGGGCCGTGGCCGGGGATGAAGGATACATCGTCATCCAGGGTCAGCAACTTGTCCTTGATGGCCTGGACCAGGGTGTCGAAATCTCCCTTGGGGAAATCCGTGCGGCCGATGGAACCGTTGAACAGCACATCGCCGACCACCACCAGTTTGCTTTCCGGCTGGTAGAACACCACGTGCCCGGGGGTGTGGCCCGGGCAGTGACGCACCTGGAGACGGGTTTCGCCCACGGTGACGGTGTCGCCTTCCTCGAGCCAGCGGTTCGGGGTGAACGGGCGCGAGGCGGGAAAGCCCATCATCTGCGCCTGCTGGGGCAGCATGTCGATCCAGAACTGGTCATCGGTGTGTGGCCCTTCGATGGGCAGATCCAGTTTTTCTGCGAGCTCGGCCACGGCGCCGATGTGGTCCAGGTGGGCGTGGGTGACGAGAATCTTTTCCGGCGTGCCGCCGACCTGCTGCAGGGCTTCCAGAATCTTGTCCAGATCGCCGCCGGGATCGACGATGGCCACCTTGTCGGTGGTGTCGCATTTCAGGAAGGAGCAGTTTTGCTGGAAGGGCGTGACCGGCAGGATGGCGTACTTCATGGCTGTCTATCGGGTAAAAAATGTGCCCGCAGTATAGCCGCAAACCGGGACCGGATTCATGCCTGAAGAGTAAAGCTACGAGCTACGCTCGTTGGATAGGGAACGGGTGGAAAGTTCCCAGGACCTCGGCATTTCTACAAAGCCGCTGTAGGAGCGGAGCTTGAGCCGCGAACCGGGCTTGCGTGGATATCGACCGCAGGGCGATCAGGCATTCCAGAGCTCGACAGGTTTCAGTAAGAACGGCTGACGCTCCCCTTGTTGCCTCGCTACGCTCGGTTCGCACCTCAAGAGGTGCTCCTACATTCAATCGCGCCGCCAGCGACGCTCCTGCAGCGGCGTTGTAGCTAGCAGCTCGTCGCTGGAGGCGAAGCCGTGCTGCTTTACCGCTTTTCCAGCACCACCGGCAAACCATCCTTGGGCATGATCAGCGGCACTTGCTGTACCGGCATTTCATAACCCGGTTTCAGGCTAACCTTGTAACGTTGCAGGAAGTGGAACAGGAAGGTCTTGGTCTGCAGCTCGGCAAAGTTCAGGCCCAGGCACTTGTGATGACCACCGCCGAAGGGAATCCACTGGTAGAAATGCTTCTTGTGTTCGGCGCGTTCGTCGCTGAAACGTTCCGGGTCGAAGGTGTGCGGGTTGCTCCAATACTCTTCCATGTAATGGGTGAACAGGGGAGAGAGGTTGACCAGGGTGTTGCGCGGCAGGGTGTAGCCCTGGAAGGTCACTTCCTTGACGGTGCGGCGCGGGAAGGCGGTCAGCGGCGGGCGCATGCGCAGGGTTTCACGGAATACCCAGCTGGTTTTTTCCAGCTTGGCCAGGTCGTCGTAGTCGAGGCTGTCCTTGTCCAGGCTGGCCATTTCTTCGGCCAGCTGGTCCTGCCAGTGGGGATGCTGTGCCAGCAGATAGATGATGGAGCACAGTGTGCTGGTGGTGGTGTCGTGGGCGGCGAACAGCAGGAAGATCATGTGGTTCATCACATCCTGATCGCTCAGGCCGCCTTCCTCTTCGGCGGCCTTGCACAGCTCGCTGAAGAAATCCGGGGTCTCGCTGGCCCGTTTCTGCGGGATCAGATCGGTGACGAATTTTTCCAGGTAGCGGCGTCCTGTCATGCCCCGGTGCCAGAGGGTGCCGGGAATCGGCAGGCGCAATACCGCCAGGGAGGCATCCGCGGAGTCGATAAAGGATTTATTTACCTTGTCGGATTCCGGGCCCATGTCCAGGCCGAAGAAAATCTGCGCGCCCACATCCAGCAACAGCGCCTTGATATGGTCGAAGAAGCTTAGCGTTTCACCGGTCTGCCAGGGGTGGATCTGGCTGCTGATATGGGCGTTCATGCGGTCCAGGTAGCTGGCCAGTGCCGGCTTCTTGAATGCCTGCTGCATGATGCGGCGATGGAACTTATGGTCGGCGAAATCGCGCAACATGAGCCCGTCGGTGAACAGCTTCTCCAGGAACGGGTTCCAGGCGGCACGGCTGGAAAACACGTGTTCCGGGTCCTTGAGGACAAACTCGTTGGCCTCCGGCCCCAGCAGGGTTACGCCGCGTTGAAACAGCACCGATCCCTTGGAGACCAGACCGTATTTTTCGGCCCGCCGGGTGACCAGCTTGTGGTAGTCCTTGAGGAACGGGATGGTGTCGCCCAGTAACGGCGTACCATAATCCCCCGGTATATTGTCCAGCTTGCGTTGTGGCAGGCGCGGCAGGCGGGCGGCATCCTGCTGGGCGGTTTCCATGCTGCTGCTCATTGTCAGCTCTCCCGATAAACACGTTGTATAGCGTCAATGTACTGTGAGCATACTGTGGCGAACAGGGGGCTGTTGGCAGCGGTCAATCCGGGATGTGCTGTCCAGCCACTGTGGCATGGCTCGTGCTAGCATTGGCGCCATCAGCAAGGAGAATCCCTATGTCCAAGCCCGCGGCAGCCTTTGAGCCCCTGGCCCTGGCGGTGTTGACCGTCAGCGATACCCGTACCCCCGATAATGACACCTCCGGGGATCTTCTGGTCCAGCGTCTGCAGGAGGCCGGCCATCAGCTGCAGGCCCGCCAGATCGTCAAGGATGACATCTACCAGCTGCGTAAGGTGGTGTCCGAGTGGATCGCCGACGAGCGCATCCAGGGCATTCTCACCACCGGCGGCACCGGTTTTTCCGGGCGTGACTCCACCCCGGAAGCCCTGGGTGTGTTGTTCGACAAGCACATTGAAGGCTTTGGCGAACTGTTCCGCCAGGTCAGCGTGGAAGACATCGGCTCGTCCACCATCCAGTCCCGTTGCCTGGCCGGTCTGGCCAATCGCACGGTGATCTTCTGCCTGCCCGGTTCCAACAATGCCTGCGCCACCGGCTGGGATCGCATCATCCGCGACCAGCTGGATGCCCGTCATCGGCCCTGTAACTTTGTCGCCCAGATTCGGCGTTGAGGACGATGACAACAACGATGCAGCATGGAGGGATGTGCGGATGAGTTTGATGCCGGTAGAGGATGCCCTGGCCCGATTGCTGGACAGCGCAGCGCCGTTTGCCCGGGTCCAGGAGATTGCCCTCAATCAGGCCCGTGGCCAGTACCTGGCCCAAGACGTGGTCTCCCGCGTGGATGTGCCGGCCTTTGATAATGCCGCCGTGGATGGCGTGGCCCTGCGCTATGCGGACCTGGACGAGCCCGGTCTGACTCTGCCCATGCCGCTGCGTGTTGCCGCCGGTGACCCGCCGGGCACCCTGATGCCGGGGCAGGTGGCGCGCATCTTCACCGGCGCGCCAGTGCCTGCCGGGGCAGATACCGTATTGATGCAGGAAGACTGCGAAATCGCCGACGGCCGGGTGCGGCTGCCGGCACAGGCTTCGGTCAGCGACGGGCAGAATATTCGTCCGGCGGGGCAGGATGCCCGGCTGGATGAAGTGGTGATGCGTGCCGGTCAGCGCCTGACTCCCCAGGCGGCGGGGCTGATCGCCTCGGTGGGGGTGTCACGGGTGCGGGTGTATGCCCCCAGGGTGCTGGTGCTTACCAGCGGGGATGAACTGCAGGCGCCGGATGAAACGCCGTTGCCCGGCAAGATTTACGACAGCAATGGCCCGCAACTGGAGCAGCTGCTGATTCAGAGTGGCTTTGCCGAAGTGCGACGGGAGCATCTGCCGGATGACCCGGCCATTATCCACGCCTCCCTGACCCGTGCTCTCACCGACCCTCAGCAGCGCCCGGATGTGATTATCTCCACCGGCGGTGTGTCCGTGGGCGAGGAGGATCATCTACGGGCGGTGCTGGAGCAGCAAGGCAAGCTGGATTTCTGGCGCCTGGCGATCAAGCCGGGCAAGCCGTTCACCTACGGCAGTGTGGATGGCATCCCGTTTTTCGGTCTGCCCGGCAATCCGTCTGCGGTGCTGGTCTGTTACCTGATGCTGGTGTTGCCCACCTTGCGTCGTTGCTGTGGTGCTGAAAAAGTTTTGCCGGAACCCTTCCTTCTGCCGGCGGACTTTTCTGTCAAAAAGGCCGGCAAGCGACAGGAATATTTACGTGTTCGTTGCGTACAGAAGGACGGCAATCTGGTGCTGGAGAAACACCCCAATCAGAGTTCCGGCATGTTGAGTTCTGCGGTGTGGGCGGATGGGCTGGCGGTGGTGCCGGTGGGTGAAGTAGTCAAAGATGGATATTCTCTGGATTATTTTCCGTTTTCAGCCCTTATCGATGGCTAGGCGAAAAAGGGGGCAGCATTGTGCTGCCCCTCCTGTTCTTAATCGAAAAACACGGTCCCGTTATACAAAGAGCCGGTAGCTCCATCGATTGACAGGTTTCCTTCAATGGTTGTTATGAGGCCTCCGAAATCGATCGCTCCACCTGCGCTGCTGGCTTGCCCGCTTGCGTTAATCGAAATAGTGCCGCCCTGGCAGGTATAGCTGCCGGACAATGGCTGCGGGAAGTTGATTTGATGTGTGCCATAAAAGTTCACATCTGCTGTCATAGGTTCTGCAGGGAAAACGTGAACCTGACCCTCAGAGAAAGTGATTTGATTAATATTATTGGCGTTTTCGTCCGTTGTAAGTAGCAGGCCGGAGAAAATAATATTCATCGCCGCGTTGAGCGAGTAGCTTTGGTTTAGGGGCGAGGCATTGATGTTGGTGTAAGTGCCCTCTTCAAATGCTTCGCATGGCGTGGGCTGGTAACCGTTAAGGGTAAAAGTATTAAATTTTACCAGGACCTCATCTTTGTTCGCTTTTTCTCTGGAAATAACGCGTAACCGGTAGTTGCCCTCTTCAAGATTCAACGCTGAAGTATCAAGCTGATAACTGGTGTCAAAGGACCAGCGAGAGTTTTCGATACGAATGATGTCGTTTTCTGAGAGTCTTTCCAGGACATAGCGGTATTGTGCTTCTGAACCATCACTGCCTACTGAGAAGGCGATGGTTTCTCCGGTGTAAAATGTCTCGGAATCTGGCGAGAAGGTAACATTCAGCGTGTTCAGGTCTGCGGTTACGGGGGAAGAAATAGAGATTGCCAAGATGGCAATTGGGGCTGTCCAGAATTTTTTCATGATGCGTCCTTAAGATATTGTTGTTTGTATGAAATTCTTCCTATGAATTTCAGGAATAAGGTTGGCAGTAGATCTCTCGTGGGTCAATGCGCTTTTTTTTATAATGGTGAAATAGGTGTTCTGAGCAGTGTCGGGAGTATTTAGCTGAGTTTTCTGGACGGCAAGCATTGTGGTTCACGCTAAGGTGGATGCTTAATTTATTCGCCGGCGGAACACTTCGGCCCTTCTCCCACCTGTATACTGGCCGGCAAATTGACGGAGCGAACAAATGACCCTGGAATCCGCGCTGCTGGCGCGAGCTGACTCGACCTGTGAACTGTGCGGCGCCGGTGA
Source organism: Alcanivorax jadensis T9 (assembly GCF_000756655.1). Lineage (GTDB taxonomy): Bacteria > Pseudomonadota > Gammaproteobacteria > Pseudomonadales > Alcanivoracaceae > Alcanivorax > Alcanivorax jadensis. The sequence goes on along the minus strand of NZ_ARXU01000002.1, from coordinate 390,373 downwards.
GGCGCTGGCGGTGTATGCGGTGCCGCCGGAAGGGGATGGCACGGCGGCGCAGAGCGCCTTGTTGTGCGAAACCTGCAGTTTTCAGATCGACAATCCCGGCAACGAGGATATCAACCACTGGCGTTGTCTTAACGACAGCATGTGGAGCCAGGAGCCGGCGGTGCAGGTATTGGCCTGGCGTATGCTGACACGGTTGCGGGCGGAAGGCTGGCCCCAGGATCTGCTGGATATGCTCTATCTGGATGACGAGACGCTGGCCTGGGCTAAGGCCACCGGGGAAGGGCAAAGCGACGACGAAAAAGTCGAGCATCGCGACAGTAACGGTGCTGTGCTGGAAGCGGGTGATAGCGTCACCCTGATCAAGGATCTCAATGTGAAGGGCGCCAACTTCACCGCCAAGCGTGGCACACCGGTGCGTAATATCTCGCTGGTGCAGGATAACCCGGAACAGATAGAAGGTCGGGTGGAAGGTCAGCGGATTGTCATCCTCACCCAGTTTGTGAAAAAGAATTGATGCCACATTCCCTGATTCTCGGCGGTATCCGTTCCGGCAAGAGTTCGCTGGCGGAACGGTTGGTGTCGGAGCAACCCGATCCGGTGGTGTACGTGGCTACGGCCACCGCCGGGGATGGTGAAATGAGTGAGCGTATTCGTCGTCATCAGCGACGCCGTCCTGCCAGCTGGGGGCTGGTGGAAGAACCGGTGGAGCTGGGCAGTCTCTTGAATCGCCAGGCCACCCTGTCACCGCCGCCATGCGTGCTGATTGATTGCATGAGTCTGTGGGTGAGTAATCTGCTGCATGCAGGTGATGTCGTTTTTGTGCGTGAAAAGGAAAATTTCCTGACGGCGTTGGCGGGCTATCCGGGTTCGGTGGTGATCGTCAGTAATGAGGTGGGGCTGGGGACGATCGGCATGGACCCGCTGACCCGCCGCTTTGCCGATGAGCTGGGCTGGTTGAATCAGGCCCTGGCGAAAAAGTGTGATCGGGTGGTGTTGTCGGTGGCGGGGCTCGCGCAGACGTTGAAGGGGGAGGCTCTTTTGTAGGAGCGCCGCTTGAGGCGCGAATCTCACCCGGTCAGGAATCGCCCTTGGGCGATGATGGCTTGTCGAACTGGACGGGTTTCTTCGGATAGTTCTGGCTTGCTGTGAAATTTTGTCGCCTCGCTACGCTCGGTTCGCGCCTCAAGCGGCGCTCCTACAGCGGCATGACGGCGGGTTAGTCCCCGTGCCTCACCAGACAACTCAAGGTGCCCTGCTCGGTGTTATCAATGCGCACCTGCGAGCGGCAGGCGAAGGGGACCTGGAATCCGGCCATGGCTTTGCCCGGGTTTAGCCCCAGTACATGACTCAGCACCATGCGGATAACGCCGCCGTGGCAGACCAGTAGCACTCTCTGACCTTGTAACGCCTGCTGCCATAGTGCCCAGGCATCACCGATGCGTTGATGGAAATCCTGAATGGTTTCGCCGTTCACCGGTGGGTGGTTTTCTGCATCGCGCCAGAAGCTGGCCTGGTGGTCGCCGTATTCGTTTGCCACCTGTTCCCGGGTTTTTCCTTCCCAGTCGCCGAAGCTGATCTCCTTGAAGTCGTGGGCCACGGTGAAGGGAACATTGATGGTCTCCGACAGGTGCGCGGCAAACTCCCGGCAGCGCAGCAGCGGTGAGGTGAGGATGTGGTCCCACTGATCGTCCACCTGAATGGCATCGCGCATTTGCTGCCAGCCCAGTTCGCTGAGCGGATCGTCCTTATGACCGCGATACATGTGGCCACCGGCAGGTTCGCCGTGACGGATCAGATCAAACAGGGTGGTGGTCATGGTCTACTCCGCGTTGTTGACGCCGGCATCGGCAAAGGTTGCCATGCCGTTATGCAGGGCGCAGGCGCTGCGAATCACCGGCACGGCCACCGCCGCACCGCTGCCTTCCCCCAGGCGCATGGACAGGTTGAGAACCGGCTCTGCGTTCAGGGCCTCGAGTAGCCGGGTGTGGCCGGGTTCCCGGGAGTGATGGGCGAACAACAGCCAGTCGCGCAGATCCGGCCGTAACCGTACGGCGGCCAGAGCGGCCACGGTGACAATGAAACCATCCACCAGCACGGGAATGCCACGGGCGGCACTGCCGATCAGGGCGCCTGCCAGGGCAGCAATTTCAAAACCGCCCAGGGAGGCCAGTACCACCAGCGGTTCCCGGTTGTCCCCGTGGCGGGCCAGCGCCCGTTCGATCACCGTGACCTTGTGGCTGACGCCCTCCGCGTCCAGGCCGGTGCCGGGCCCGGCCAGCGCCAACGCCGGCTCGGCCAGCAGGGCACAGGCCACGGCGCTGGCGCTGGTGGTGTTGCCGATGCCCATTTCGCCACCGATAAAAAGCTGGGCCTGCTGGTCTGCCGCACGCTGTGCCGCCCGGTCACCGGCGGCCAGGGCCTGTTCCAGTTGTGCTGTCGACATGGCGGCCTGACGGGCCAGGTTGGCGGTGCCGGCGGCGATGGCTTCATCCACCACGCCGTCGCTTGTGGGCGGCGGGGTGGCGGTGCCCAGGTTGATCACCTCCAGCCGCGCTTGCAGATGCCGGGCCATGACACTGATGGCGGCCCCGCCGGCAACGAAGTTGGCAATCATCTGCCCGGTGACAGCCTGAGGGAAAGCCGAAACTTCTTCTACGCAGACGCCGTGGTCGGCGGCAAAGACGGCGATGCTGATGCGGTCGGCACCCGGTGTATCAGTGTTCTGGAGTGCAGCCAGATCAACCGCCAGTGCTTCCAGGCGACCCAGCGAACCGGCGGGTTTGGTGAGCTGGCCCTGGCGGGACAGGGCAGTTTCACGGTGCGTCTGACTGGGCGAAGGAATCGCTGTTTGCCAAGGGGAAGGCTGGGGCACGGAACACTCCCGAAAAGGACAGGGGCCGGAAAGCGGCAAATCCTCTGCCCCTGGTCCGAAGCTGTCAAGTAAACCTCTTGGCAGCCTCCGGAGCTGATCGCCTCCGTTGGAGTCATGCCTGCATGGCATTTATTAGTGGCGCTCAACTTCTCCTGAATTTTCCTCAAGCAACACGTATCCGTTTGCTTATTGCCGCCGCCGTTGGTAATTTCGCGCCACCTTCCGGTGCCCGCCTGTTCACACACAGACGGGTTAAACGGGAAGTCGGTGTGCTTTGTGGTGTTCGCAAAGCCGGTCCGACGCTGCCCCCGCAACGGTGATTGAGTGAATCGCGTTTCGTAGTGCCACTGTGCCAAAGCCCGAAAGGGTGCATGGGAAGGCGAACGCGCTGAGGTATTCCACCTCGCTCATCAGCCCGGAGACCGGCCAGAAGGTGAAACTTGGCGTCGCGGTGGGCGATGGCGGGGTGTAACGGTGCCGTCCGGTGCCGGTTATCCCTGTTGTGTCTCCGCGGCTGAATCCAGGCCGTGCGGGTGGGCACGGCAACAGGGGATCTCCTTCATGTCTTTGCGTTTTCTGGCGGCACCTGCCGCCCTGTCTTTGTCTGTCTTGCCGTCGGTGGTTCAGGCCGATACCTCCTCACCACAACAGGCCGCAATGCTGGATCCGGTGGTGGTAACCCCAGCCCTGGTGAGCCGAACCACGGAGGCGTCGCTGTCTTCTGTCACGGTGGTAGACGAGCAACAACTTCGTGATCAGCAGCCGGTGGACATAGCCGATATTCTGCGTGGTCAGCCCGGTGTGGATACCACCAGTAATGGTTCTTTCGGCAAGATTGCCAGCGTCTTCGTGCGGGGGGCATCCAGTGATGCGACCCTGCTGCTGGTGGACGGGGTGAGGTTGCGGTCCGCCACCGCCGGGAGCCCGGCCTGGCAATATCTGCCAACGGCCATGCTGGAGCGGGTGGAAGTGGTTCGTGGCCCTCGCGGTTCCCTGTACGGTGCTGATGCGGTGGGTGGTGTGGTGCAGCTATTTACCCGCGATGATGGCAGCTGGCTGGATTTCGGTGCCGGCAGTTTCGGCACCATGAATGCCGGTGCCGGCGTTTCCGGTGAACAGGGCGGCACCCGTTATAGCCTGGGTATCAATCGCTTCCGCACCAATGGCATCGAGCTGCGTGAAAACAGTGAAGAGCGCGGCTACGACAACACCGCCGGCATCGCCAAAATCAGCCACCGCTTTGGCGACCGTGGTGAAATAGGTGTGTTCGGTTTTCATACCCAGGGCAATACGGAATTTGAAGGCAGCACGCCGGCAGACGATCGAAATATCGACTACGCGCTGGAGGTGGCAGGGTTGAAAGGTGAGGTAATGCTCACCGATGGCTGGCAGACCAAGGTGCTGATCAGCCAGGCCAAGGACGAAAGCGAAGACTTTGCCAATGACGTCAGTAACGGCGTTTTCGATACCCGCACCCGTACCGTCAATTGGCAGAATGTGTTCGCGGCCGGGGCCCATCAGTTTGTGCTGGGTGGCGAATACCTGCGTGACGAGATCACTAGCAGCAACGAGTACGACGTGACGGACCGGGACAACAAGGCCGCTTTTGGTCAGGCTTTGTTGCACTTTGGCGCGCTGGATCTGCAAGGCAGCCTGCGCCATGACGATAACGATGCCTACGGCAGCAAGGTGACCGGGGCTGCGGCCCTGGGCTACAAGCTGGATACGGTTCACCGGGTACGGGTGAGCTATGGCACGGCCTTCAAGGCGCCCACCTTCAACGATCTTTATTTCCCGGATTCACCGCCCTTTTTCTTCAGTAACCCGAACCTGAAACCGGAGTCCTCGGAAACCGGTGAGCTGGGTGTTCGCGCACAGTACCAACACTGGTTCTGGGATGCGGCGGTGTACCGCACCAATATTGATGACCTGATCGCCTACGATGGCAGCAAGGGCTCCTCGTTCAATGTGAATAAGGCCCGCATCGAAGGGGCGGAGCTAGCCCTGGGCATGGACTGGCAGGAGTGGCAGGTGCGGGTGGCTTTCTCCGCCCTGAAACCGGAAGACCGGGATACTGATACGTTGATTGCTCGTCGTGCCCAGCGTCTGGGCCGGCTGGATGTGGATCGTCGCATCGGCACCGTGACCCTGGGTGGCACCGCCAGTTTCCAGGGGCACAGGTACAATGATGCTGCCAACACCCAGCGGCTTTCCGGGTTCGGCCTGTTTGATCTGCGTGCCGGCTGGCAGTTTGCGCCGAACTGGTCCACCCGGCTGACAATGAAAAACGTGCTCGACAAGGAGTATGCCACCGCGCAGAACTTCAGTGGCTGGAACTATCTCAACGCCGGGCGTTCCGTAATGGTAAGCCTGCGTTACGATGTGCAGTAACTGAAACACGGAGTCCGCCATGCCCCCAGCCCGTCTGTTATCGCTTTGTCTTCCCCTGTTGGCAGTCATGCTGTGTCTGGGGAGCGGGCTGGCCCGGGCACAGGTCTGTGTCACCGACGATACAGATCGACAGGTCTGTCTGGGGCAGCCGGCCAGTCGCATCATTGCTCTGTCCCCTGGTGCCACAGAGTTGCTGTTCGCTGCCGGTGCCGGCGAGCAGGTGGTGGGGGCGGTGAGCTTCAGTGATTATCCGCCGGCGGCGGAAAAACTGCCGCGGGTGGGCAGCTACAAACGGCTGGATCTGGAAGCGGTGCTGGCGTTGAAGCCGGATCTGATCGTTGCCTGGCGCAGTGGTAATCCCATGGAACAGGTCGAGCGCCTGCAGGCCATGGGCGTGCCGGTGTATCACAGCGAACCCCGCCGTTTTGACAACATCAGCACTACTCTGGAACGCCTGGCGGTGCTGGCCGGGACCGAAGCGGTGGGCCAGGGGGCGGCCGATGCTTTGCGCAGTGGCATGGACTCCCTGCGCCAGCGCTATGCGGAGGCGGAACCGGTGACGGTGTTTTACCAGGTCTGGGAAGAGCCGCTGATGACCGTTAACAACGAGCATCTGATCAGCGAGGCGATCCAGATCTGTGGTGGCGTCAATGTGTTCGGGGAGCTGGCATCCCTGGCGCCCAAGATCAGCCGCGAGGCGGTGCTTGCCAAGGACCCGGAGGTGATCATCGCCGGTGGCATGGGTGAGGATGACCCTTCGTGGCTAGAGCCCTGGAAGCAGTTTTCCTCCCTGCGTGCGGTGCAGCAGAACAACCTGTTCTTTGTGGCGCCCTCCACCTTGCAGCGGCCCACCCCACAGATGCTGGCCGGCACTCGCACCCTGTGCAGCCATCTCGACACCGTGCGCGCCCGTGATTAGCCGCCGAGCTGTCTCTTCCCTGCTGATGCTGGCGGCACTGGGTGCGCTGGCATTGCTGGTGGCGGTGACTGTGGGCAGTGTCTCCATGAGCCTCACGGAGTTGTGGATGGCAGTTGCCGGGCGGGGCGATCCCTTGTTTGGCGAATTGGTATTTTCCCTGCGATTACCTCGTGCCATGGCGGCGTTTGCCACCGGTGGCCTGCTGGCACTGGCCGGTGCCCTGATGCAGGTGCTGTTGCGCAACCCGCTGGCCGATCCCTATGTGCTGGGCATCTCCGGCGGTGCGGCGGTGGGGGCGCTGGCATCCATGTTGCTGGGTCTGGGTACGGCGATGGTGTCCGGCTCCGCCTTTGCCGGTGCCCTGCTGTCCACCCTGCTGGTCTTTGGTCTCGCCCAGGGGCGGGGTAGCTGGACGCCGACTCGCTTGCTGCTCACCGGCGTGGTCATCGCTGCCGGCTGGGGGGCAGTGATTACCTTCATGCTGTCGCTGAGCCCGGCGGACCGCTTGCCCGGCATGCTCTACTGGTTGATGGGCGACCTGAGTTACGCCCGCTCGCCGTGGCTGGCCTGGCTGGTGTTGATCCCGGTGCTGATTGTCACGCTGCCGCTGGGGCGCAGCCTCAATGTGCTGGCCCGGGGGCCATTACAGGCGGCGGCTCTGGGTGTGGCAGTGAAGCCGCTTGCCTGGCTGGTCTATGGGCTGGCCAGCCTGCTGACGGCGGTGGCGGTAACCACCGCCGGCAGTGTGGGCTTTGTGGGGCTGATCGTGCCGCACATGCTGCGGCTGGTGCTGGGCAATGATCAGCGCATCATTCTGCCAGCCAGTGTCATGGCCGGCGGCGCCTTGCTGACCATCGCCGATACCCTGGCGCGAACCCTGATGGCGCCAGAGCAGTTGCCGGTGGGTGTGATCACCGCCCTGCTCGGGGTGCCCACTTTCCTCTTCCTGCTGTATCGGAGTCGGTGATGGCGATTCTCGAAGCCAGCAATATGGTGGTCGATATTCCCGGCCGTGCGGCAGGCCAGCCCTTTACCGCGCGGATTCTGCCGGGCCAGCGCTGGGGCGTGCTGGGTCCCAATGGCGCAGGCAAGTCCACACTGCTGCATACCCTGGCGGGGTTAAGGCCGCCGCGCAGTGGTCAGGTGTTGCTGGATGGTGAATGCCTGACTCAACTGCGCCGCCGGCAACTGGCGCAAAAACTGGCGGTGGTGTTTCAGGAACGTCAGGACAGTTTTCCTGCCACGGTGCAGGAAACCGTGTTGATTGGCCGTCATCCTTTTCTTTCCCCCTGGCAGCGGGAAAGTGGCAGTGATCTGCGTCTGGCCAACCAGGCCATGGATGCCCTGTCCCTGCGTCTGCTCAGTGATCGGCTGGTCAGCACCCTGTCCGGGGGCGAGCGCCAGCGGGTGGCCATTGCCACGGCCCTGACCCAGCAGCCGGCCATCTGGCTGGCAGATGAGCCCACCAATCATTTGGATCTGCATCATCAGGTAGCGGTGATGGAGCTGCTGCACCGGCAGGCGGAGCAGGGCGCGGCAGTATTCATGTGTCTGCATGATCTGAATCTGGCGGCCCGCTGGTGTGACCATTTGCTATTGCTCTATCCCGATGGCGAGCTGTGCTTCGGGCCTGCCGACACCATGCTGGTGCCGGAGGCGCTGGAGCGACTTTACGACCAGAAGCTCAGTGTGGGGCAGATCAACGGCGCGCCGGTGTTTGTGCCGGGGTGAAAACTGTTAATAGGCTGTAGGAGCTATGCTTGCATGGCGAACCTGCTTGCGCAGATCGCTCGCCAGTTCGCCATGCAAGCATAGCTCACTACGGAGTGAGCCTTCAGAAGACATGTCTTCTTAATTGCCCAGATTAATAACGAAATTCAAAAGCGTTGAGAAAAGAACCAAAAAATGGGAAACAGTATGAAACCGGATCCTAAAAGTCCTGAGCGTCATGCCTGGCGGATGGAAAAGAAACAGCAAATCATGCGTGAGCGGATTGCCAATGCGGACAAGGATCAAGGCATCCTGTTGGTGCTCACCGGGCCCGGCAAGGGCAAGAGCAGTTCCGGGTTCGGTATGCTGGCCCGTGCTCTGGGGCATGGCATGAAGGTGGGGGTGGTGCAGTTTATCAAAGGCGCGTTCAGTACCGGCGAGGAAGCCTTTTTTCGTGATCTGCCCAACGTGGATTATCACGTCATGGGCGAGGGGTATACCTGGGATACCCAGGACCGGGAAAAGGATGTGGCTGCCGCCAGTGCTGCCTGGGATATCGCCAAAAAAATGTTGCAGGACGACAGCTATCACATGGTGTTGCTGGATGAACTGAACATTGCGTTGCGTTACGAGTATCTGGATCTGGATACCGTGCTCGACGATCTGCAAAACCGCCCCGCCATGCAGCACGCCGTTGTCACTGGTCGCTATGCACCAAAGGAACTGATTGAACTCGCCGACACCGTCACCGAGATGAAGGTGGTGAAGCATGCGTTCACGGATCTTGGGGTAAAGGCGCAGAAGGGCGTTGAACTTTAGTGAATAGTTAACAGTGAATAGTTAATAGCGAAAATAAAACGATGGCTGGTCGTTCGTCGATAACGCTGATGGTTCAGGGGTGCACCTCCGACGCCGGGAAAAGTACGGTTGTTGCTGCGTTGTGTCGGTGGTTTGCGCAGCGCGGGTATTCGGTGGCGCCGTTCAAGCCGCAGAATATGGCGTTGAACAGTGCGGTAACTGTGGACGGCGGGGAGATTGGTCGTTCTACGGCATTGCAGGCGTTGGCCTGCGGGATTGAGCCGCACAGTGATATGAATCCGGTGCTGCTAAAGCCGCAGACCGATATGGGCGCCCAGGTGATACTCCGTGGCCAGGTACTGGGCAACATGCAGGCGCTGGATTATCACGCCTACAAGGACACCGCTCGTGAGGCGGTGCTGGCGGCCTGGACGGATCTGTCGAACCGCTATGAGGTGATTATTGCCGAAGGGGCGGGCAGCCCGGCGGAAATCAATCTGCGTGAAAACGATATCGCCAATATGGGCTTTGCCGAAATGGTGGATTGCCCGGTGATTCTGGTGGCGGATATTGATCGCGGCGGCGTGTTTGCCCATCTCACCGGAACACTGGCGCTTCTCTCCGACACAGAGCAGCAACGCACCCTGGGCTTTGTCATCAACCGGTTTCGTGGTGATCTGTCTCTATTGCAGGGTGGCCTGAACTGGTTGGAGGAGCGCACCGGCAAACCGGTATTTGGCGTGCTGCCCTATCTGCATGGCCTGACCCTGGATGCGGAAGACGCGGTGGCCGAGCAGGGAGATCATGACAGTGGTTCGCTCAAGGTGGTGGTGCCGTTGCTGCCGCGCATGAGCAATCACAATGATTTCGACCCCTTGCGCCTGCATCCCCAGGTGGACCTTCGCTTTGTGAAAATGGGTGATACCTGGCCGGCGGCGGACCTGGTGATTCTGCCCGGCAGCAAGGCGACCCGCGCCGATCTGGCCTTCCTGCGTGAGCAGGGCTGGGACTCGCAGATCGAAAAACATCTGCGTTACGGCGGCAAGCTGCTGGGTATCTGTGGGGGCTTTCAGATGTTGGGGGACCGGGTTGACGATCCTGACGGGCTGGAAAGCAATGCCGGCAGTAGTACTGGCCTGGGTTGGTTGGCCATGACCACACGGCTGATTGCCGGCAAGCAGCTGCGTAATGTACAGGGCGTTTTTCTCCCTGCTGATACTGCCATTCATGGCTATGAGATTCACAGCGGCGTTAGTGAAGGATCGGCGTTGTTGCGGCCCATGCTGCAATTGGGAGAACGTAACGAGGGCGCCATCAGCGACGATGGTCAGGTCATGGGCTGTTACCTACATGGCCTGTTCGATCGTGCCGAGGCCTGCAACGGGATACTGCAATGGGCGGGACTTCGTGGTGAGCGGGCGGTGGATTACGATGATCATCGACAGAAGGATCTGGATAGGCTGGCAGATTTGATCGAGGAGCATCTGGATACAGAGAGACTGCTATCCGTGCTGTGAGGTAGTCCTGAAAGACAGGGCCGGGAGAGCTCCTCCCGGCTCGAGATACATTATTCCATCGGGTTAACGCATTCCGCCCGTGTCGGTTCCAGCTTGCAGCGAACCTTTCTGAGCAGGCCCATCATCGACTTGTCGTAGACGCCGTCCTCAGTCAGAGCGACGCGGGCTTCACGCATCATCTCGTCGTAGCGCAACTTGTCCGCGTCCGGGATCCGGATCCACCACTTATCATCAACTTCGTTGCTGGCGTTCTCAATCAGGCGCATGGCACGGTCAAATTGGCCATACATGAATTCCCGGGACTGCTGGGCATAATCTGCCGGGAACTTGTCCTTCTTGAGAATGATCTGGGCACTGAGCTGGCCGAGGGTGTAATCCAGGATGCCGCCATCCGGCGCCATGCCCTTGTATAGCTCGAGCGCAGAGAAGCCCATGATCGGTGCAAAACAGATATCTACAGAACCATTATTGAAGCGGGTAGAAAAGTTGGTGATGTCTGACATCACCGGTGACATGCCCACCCGGGATGCCATGCTTGCCTGGGCACTGTCATATTCAAGCACCGCAATGGATTTGCCTGAAAGCTCTTCAACGGTATCCAATTCCTGATCTTTCAGAAAAAGAAAGGCAGCACCCATGGGAACAACACCGCCCACTTCATAGGGGCCGGAAATCATCTGTTTGTTGATGGATGGCGTGTTGCTGGCAATGACGGAAATGACTGTTTTCATCGCGTCGTAGCTGGGGATGGCGCCAATGGAATCCATGCTGCCGGTGAAGCTGTTGAACTGGCGGCCGCGAATACCGGTAAGAACCGCTGCATCGCATTGCCCGGCTTTCAGGTCTTCAGCAGCGATCTTTTCATCGGTGAAGGGTTTCAGTTCCACATCCACGCCCCATGCAACGGCGGCGGTCTTGTAGTCCTTCATGATGTTATAGATGTCGCCGTTGGCGCCGATGATGTCGAAAACACAGAATTTTCGTTTTTCCAGCGCATGAGCGGAAAGGGAAATACTCGAAAGCAAAGCGGAAAGAATTAGTATCGTTATGTAGCGCATGACGCTCTCCCGTGAAACACAGAAATATCAAAGAGCATCGATCCTATTTGGGCGCTGAGTATACATTCAATATGGCTTTACAAAATTGTGCACAATCCACAACAAGAAGCTGAAGTAAGCCGGGCCAGGGAGTCATTTTGTTAAAAAAGAAGGGAGAAAACGGCAAGATTTTCACCTTGCTTTCACTGTCAGGTTAGTCTTGGGGGAGCAAGGGACAATAAAAAAGGCGCCAGAGGCGCCTTTTTTGCGGGAGGTGCAGACCTTAGTGGTCGTGACCTTCCGGGCCGTGTACGTGGCCGTGTTCTTTCTCTTCGTCGGAGGCTTCACGCACCTCGGTGACTTCCACGGCGAAGTTCAGGGTTTCACCTGCCAGCGGGTGGTTGCCATCAACGGTCACTTCCTCACCTTCCACAGCAGTGATGGTGAAGATGCGAGGACCTGCTTCAGTCTGAGCCTGGAACTGCATGCCCGGCTGCAGATTCTCTTCGTTGCCTTCGAAGGCGGTTTTCGGCACTTGCTGGATCAGCTGCTCGTGACGCTCGCCATAGCCTTCTTCCGGGGTGACGGTTACGTCCAGCTTGTCACCGGCAGCCTTGCCCACCAGGGCGTTTTCCAGGCCGGGGATGATGTTGCCAGCGCCGTGCAGGTAGGCCAGGGGCTCGCCACGCTCGATAGAAGAATCAATGGTCTCGCCGGTTTTGTTAGTGAGCGTGTAGTGGATAGACACTACGGAGTTTTCTGAAATTTGCATGGAAACCCTTTAGGGGTAGATGAATTCGGAATGAAGGGGGTATGGCGGACATGGCGTTTCATGGTCCGGCAGCGCCCCGCATTCAGGTCGGCGAACATTCTAACAAGACCGACAAGGGCCTGACCAACCGGAGCCAGTCCCGGCCGACGGGCGTGGGGTAGCCATCAGGGGCTGGGGAGCCACGAAGGGCTCCACAGGAGGGCGGAACCGGGAGGTTATTGCCCGAGTAAGCGCTGGTTCCCCGGCTTGGCCCCGCATTTGCTACAGTACCGCCATGGCCACTGACACTTTCACTGACAATCCGCTACTGCAGGACCGTTTCGGCCGCACTATCGACTATGTGCGGCTGTCGGTGACGGATCGCTGTGATTTCCGCTGTGTGTACTGCATGGCGGAGGATATGACCTTTGTGCCCCGGGCCCAGGTACTGACTCTGGAGGAGATGGGGCGGCTGGGGCGGGTTCTGGTGTCGCTGGGGGTAAGGCGAATCCGACTTACCGGTGGCGAGCCGTTGGTGCGCCGTAACGTGGCGCATCTGGTGCGTGGTCTTGGTGCACTTCCGGGTCTGGATGAACTGAATATGACCACCAACGGCGCCGGACTGGGCCGTTTTGCCGGTGAATTGAAGGCCGGTGGGCTGGATCGGCTCAATATCAGCCTGGATTCCCTGGATCCGCAGCGGTTTCGGGCCCTCACGCGCACCGGCGATTTGAGCAAGGTTCTGGCGGGGATCGAGGCGGCCCGCCGGGCCGGTTTCCGCCGTATCAAGCTGAACAGCGTGATCCTGCGCGGACGCAATCAGGATGAGGTGCCGGCACTGGTGGATTTCGCCCTGGCGCGGGGGCTGGATATCTCCTTTATCGAGGAAATGCCCCTGGGGGCCATCAGTGAACATGATCGGGCGCTGGAGTTTGTCTCCTCCGAAGCGTTACGGGATCAGCTCTCTGAGCGCCTGACCCTGGTGCCCATGGCGGACAAAACCGGCGGGCCCTCCCGCTACTGGCAGGTGCCGGGCAGTGACAGCCGCATCGGGTTTATCTCTCCCCACTCACAAAACTTTTGCCATTTGTGTAATCGGGTGCGAATTACCGCCGAGGGCCGTATGCTTCTGTGCCTGGGGCACGAGCACAGTGTGGACCTGCGGGCAGTACTGCGGGCGCACCCCACGGAGGATGCCCCCCTGCGTCAGGCAATCATTGATGCCATGGCCATCAAACCGGAGCGGCACGACTTCAATCTGGCACCGGGCGAGCAACTGGTACGGTTCATGAATATGACCGGTGGTTAGTCGCCGCCTTCGTCCCCCTTCAAGGCAGAGGAGATGCTCCAGAAAGCCTTTAGTATGTAGCGTGCAAATATGCTGCGTGTAGCGTGAATGCGTAACCAAGCGAGAGACCATGAAATCCCTTCCTGAACTCTTTACCAACAACGAGCAGTGGCGTCATGACATCGAGGAGGAGCATCCTGGGTTCTTCAAGGCGCTGGGCGAGCAGCAGAGCCCACAGTATTTGTGGATTGGCTGCGCGGATTCCCGCGTGCCCGCCAATGAGGTGGTCGGGCTGATGCCCGGTGAGCTGTTCGTGCATCGCAATGTGGCCAATCTGGTGAACCACACCGACCTGAACCTGCTGTCGGTGCTGCAATTTGCCGTAGACGTGTTGAAGGTGAAGCACATCATGGTGGTGGGCCACTATGGCTGCGGCGGGGTAAAGGCTTCCATGGAAGATGTACCCCATGGCCTGATCGACAATTGGCTGCGGCAGGTGCGTGAGCTGTATCTGCGTAACCGCAAGCACCTGGTCAAGCTGCCGGATGACAAGGCCCAACTGGATCGCATGTGCGAACTGAATGTGGCGCGTCAGGTGATCAATGTGTCCAACACTACCGTGGTTCAGGAAGCCTGGCGCCGCGATCAGCCACTGACGATCCATGGCTGGATTTACGGTATCGGCGATGGCCGCCTGCGTGACCTGGATATCCAGATCCAGAACAACAAGGAACTGCGGGTTCTGGAAAACGAGGAATACGACAACACCTCGGCATAAGGGGTCCTGTAGGGTGCCACTGAGCCTGAGGCGATCTGCACCAACCACCACCAACCAACGGTGCAGTTCGCCTCAGGCTCAGTGGCACCCTACGCAAGATTGCTGCCTTCGCGTTTTTCAGAACCAGAAATGGATCCCGGCCACCAGCGATGCTTCCTCCGGATCACCACCCGCCGCCCGCGTTCTGTCGGCGGTATCACCGTACTGTTTTTCCCAGTGCACGCCGATGTAGGGGGCCAGCTCCCGACGGATTTCGTAGCGCAGCCGCAGGCCGGATTCAATGGCGACCAGACCGTCGCCGATCCCCAGGTCGTCATCGTCCTTGCCGTAAAAGCTGGCTTCCACCTCCGGCACCAGCGCCAGACGCTGGCTCAGCATCAGCTCGTATTCCGCTTCCAGACGCAATTCGCTGAGGTTGTCTTCACCCAGGAATAATTGGCCGTCGAGCTCGAACCAGTAGGGCGCCAGGCCCTGAATGCCCAGGCTGGCCCAGTCCCGGTTGGGATTGTCCGGTTGCCAGTCCCGGCGCCAGCCCAGTTGCCAGTCCCAGTAGGGGGCGAAGGCATGGCTCCAGGCGAGTCGTGTTTCGGCGCTTTCCGTGCTGGCGTCTTCGTCGTGGTGTTCCGGGTCCATCAGCCGTTCGCCTTCCGTGGACAGGTAAAGCTTGTTCAGGTCGCCGCCATACCAGGCGTTGGCATCCCAGCCCAGCACCGTGCCTTCGTCACTGTCACGCAGCTCAAGCTGGTCCACCAGCACTTTGCTGAAGCGGGGCGGGTGTTCGCTCATGGACCAGGCCGGCGTGGCGACGGTCATGGCTGTCAGGGCGCTGAGCAGAAAGGTCGATGTTTTCATCATGCGTCCTCCCCGTGAGTGCCATGGTGTGAGTGGTCGCCGTCCGTTGGAGCGTCGACCACGCGGACTTCCCGGAACATGCCCGCGTCCATGTGGTAGAGCAGATGGCAGTGATAGGCCCAGCGGCCCAGGGTGTCGGCGCGCACCAGGTAGCTGAGTTTTTCACCGGGTTTCACGGTGACGGTGTGTTTGCGCAGCAGCTTGCCATTGCCCACTTCCAGATCACTCCACAGCCCATGCAGGTGGATGGGGTGGGTCATCATGGTGTCGTTGACCAGGGTGATGCGAACCCGTTCGTTGTGATACAGCTCCAGCGGTACGGCATCGGCAAATGGAATACCGTTGAAGCTCCACATGTAGCGGGACATGTTGCCGGTCAGGTGCAGCACAATTTCCCGGTCCGGGTGCAGGCTGTCTGGTGGGCCGTCCTCAGTTTCCATGTCCGCATAGGTGAGTACTTTCCAGCCCCGGTCGCGCAGGCCGATACCCGGGTCGGCGAGCATCGCCCCGGGGGCCATGGCGCGCATGTCCACGCCGGGGCCGTATTCAGTGGCAGCATGCTCGGTGGCACTGTTTCTGGGCGGCAGGTCCGGGTTGTCTGGATCTTCCGCAAAGGGAACGGCGTCGGCGTGATTCGTGCCGTCCATGTTGTGATTCATCTGCCCATGGTCCATCTGGCCGTGATCCATGCTGCTCATCGTTATGCTGTCATGGTCCATGCCTGCATGGCCGTCGCCGTGTTGCATGGCACCCATGCCCATCTCGGTATGGCCCAACAGCGGCGGCGGGTCCATCTCCGGCACCGGCGCGGCCATGGCCGGGTCGGGTGTCAGGGTGCCACGGGCAAAGCCGCTGCGGTCGATACTCTGGGCAAACAGGGTGTAGGCCTGATTCGCTTTGGGTTCCACGATCACATCCAGAGTTTCAGCCACGCCCAGGCGCACCTCGTGGAAGGGCACCGGTTTGACCGGCTGGCCATCCATGGCGATCACGGTCATGTCCAGGCCGGGAATGCGGATATCGAAGAAGGTCATGGCGCTGGCGTTGATAAAGCGCAGGCGGAGGCGTTCCCCCGGATTGAACTGGCAGGTCCAGTTGCCGTTGGGGCTCTGGCCATTCATCAGGTAGGTGTAGGTGTAACCGGTCACGTCGGCCAGGTCCCGGTCGCTCATGCGCATGGTGTTCCACATATGGCGATCCTTGAGGGTCTGGATCACGCCCTTGTGGCGGAAATCGCGCAGGGTGTCGAACACGGTGCGTTCGTTGAAATTGTAGTAGTGGCTGAGCTTTTTCAGGGTGGCGAAGATGTGGTTCGGGTCCTCGTCACTCCAGTCTGACAACACGATGACCTGGTCCCTGTCCGCGGCATGGGGCTCCGGGTTTTTCGGATCAATGATGATGGAACCGTAGAGTCCGGTCTGTTCCTGAAAGCCGGAATGGCTGTGATACCAGTAGGTGCCGTTCTGCTTGATCGGAAAGCGGTAGGTAAAGGTTTCTCCCGGTTTGATGCCATCAAATGACAGCCCCGGTACGCCGTCCATTTCAAACGGCAGCAGCAGGCCATGCCAGTGGATGGAGCTGGTTTCCGGCAGCAGGTTGGTGACCTTGAGTGTGACGGTGTCGCCTTCGCGCCAGCGCAGGGTGGGGCCGGGGACGATGCCATTGATGGTGGTTGCCGGGCGGGTCTTGCCGGTGATGTTGACGTCGGCGCCACCCAGAGTCAGGTGGAAGGTGTCACCGGTAAGCGTGGGGGCGCCGGTGTGGCCCTGACGGGCCAGCAGCTGGGCGGATGTCAGACCCAGCCCCAGACCAGTGGCTCCGAGCGCCAGGCCCTGCACGAAACGGCGTCGTGGCAGGGAAAACGGGGGTGCGGTTTTCATGATGGATCTCCTGATTGTTTGAGTGGAACAGCGAACTCAAACAGTCAGGGACGGTGGCCGTAACGGCAGGTGGTGGATGCCATCGTGAAGGCGGGTCTCCAGGCTGGGGTGCCAGGGGTGCTCGGGGATATCCGTCTGCCCGCTGAACAGGGCGACGGTGGTGGCACTGATCTGGCACAGGGTCAGGCACTGGCAACCGTCATCCTGGGGGCAGTGCTGGCTGTCGCCATGGTCGGGCTGTGCCATCTCGGCATGGTGATGGCAGTGGGTCTGTGGAGCGCTATCCAGATGGCCCACGGAAACCTGCGCCGACAAATTGCTCGTCACCACCAGCATCAGGGTGGCGAGCAGGCCGGCCAGCAAGGACCGGTAATCGAGGCGCAGATATCGTTTCATGGAACCATTATTAACCTGCGGGTTACCCCAAGGTCAAAGGGGAATTGACGCATGCCTGACGTCACGCCACCTGCCACACCACGCTGGCGGCGATAACGACCAGCAACACGGCGGTGCCTTTTTCCACCCAGTGATGGTGGGCGCGCAGCCAGGGTAGAAAACGGCTGCGACCCAGTAATAGGGCCACCAGCACATACCAGCCGCCATCGATGAACATGGAGGTCAGCACCATCTGGATGCGGGCGGCCTGGGCCATGTCCGTTTGCAGGAACTGGCTGAACAGGGCCAGGAAAAACAGGGCCACTTTCGGATTCAGGAACGCCACCAGAAAGCCGTCGCGGGCGGCGCCGTGCAGGACGTTGAATTGGCTGGAGGCATCCATGGGCGCCAGCGGTTGCTTGCCCGCCTGCCAGCTTTTCCATGCCATCCACAGCAGGAAGAGGGCGCCACTCAGGCTGAAGAATAATTCCAGTGACGGGTAGCGGTGAAACAATACCGCCAGCCCGGTGACGGTGGCGGTGGCCCAGATACCGATTCCCAGGGCATGGGTAACCCCGGCGATGGCCCCGGCTCGGGGGCCGCCATGGAGGGTGTGGCGGGTGATCACCGCCAGGCTGATGCCGGGCGCCATGGCACCCAGGGCGCAGACGCTGGCCAACAGTAGCCAGTCGTGAAGAGGGAGCATTCAGTATCTCGTTACACGCAAAAGGGAGAGACTGTAACGGGTTGGTGTGACAGGTTGAAGAGCCGACAAGTGGGCTACGAAGCCCCTGTAGGAGCACCCCTTGAGGTGCTAACCGGTTAACAGGTTTGACGTTACCAGATAAATTTACCTCGCCTGAGCTCGGGTTCGCACCTCGAGAGTTGCTCCTACAGGGGGATCAGTTGCCGGGATGGTGGCTGAAGACCTGGGTGCCGTCTTCATCGAACAACAGCACATCATAGGCATCTTTGCGGTCGCCCATTTCCATGCCGGGGGAGCCGACGGGCATGCCGGGGACGGTAAGCCCTTTGGCATCGGGTCGCTCGGCGAGCAGACGGTCCACGTCGCTGGCGGGCACATGACCTTCGATGACGTAGTCGCCAATAAAGGCGGTATGACAGGAGCCCTGCCCCGGGAGGATGCCGGCCTTTTCCTTGATGGATTGCAGGTTCTGCTGTTCGTGGACGACCACTTGGTAGCCATTGTCTTTCATGTGATCCACCCAGGCGCCACAGCAGCCACAGGTGGGCGATTTGTACACTTCCATCACCTTGTCGGTGCTGGCGGTTTTGGCTTCTTCAGTGGCCGCAGGGGCCGCTTCGGTGGCCTGGGGCTGGGGCGGCCCATCATCGCCACAGGCGGCTACCAGAAAAGCCAGCAGAAATGCCGCAAATACTTTCATCGTGTTTCCTCTTCCATGCGTATGGCGTGTTGCGTGGGGCCTGCCAGCGTCAGCTTACAATCAATCTGCCCTGATACATCTGCATCTGGCAGGTGAAACGGTATTCGCCGGCGGGCGGATTGTTCAGGGTCACGGTGGTAATGGTACCCGTTTCCAGAAACTCGCTCACGTCGAGCCCGTGGAACACCACCTGCTCGGCGCAGGGGGAGGGGTCCCGTCGGTCGAAGTGCAGGGTCAGCGTCTCCCCGGCTTTGGCGCGCAGGGTGGCCGGGCTGTAGACGCCGTCGGCGACCACGATGGTGGTGCCCTGATCGCTGACGTTCTGGCTCTGTGTTGTGGATTTGGACAGCCAGAACCACCAGACGATCCCCACCATCAGTAGCAGGCCGGCAAGATTGATCAGCAGTGTCATGGTACGACCTCCGGGTTGCGGGCGGTGATGACCAGGCCGGTCTTGTGCATGACCTGGCCCATAACGTTGATACTTTGTTCCGGAACCACCTGTTGCTGTACGTCGACAAATCCCGCAGTGGCCAACGCCTGTTGCAGATCCGGCCCTTCATAGGTGACAAAGCCGTGTTGAAAAACCGGCATGGTGGCCATGCTGTTTCTGTCGCGCAGGCCCAGACAAAGCTTGCCGCCAGGGCGTAGCAGTTTGCGAATGGCATTTAACGCCGGCCGCAGCGGGTTCCAGAAGTAGACTACATTGATGGCGACCAGATGGTCCGCGCTGCCCTCGGGCAGGGGAGGATTGTGCAGATCGCCTTGCAGGAAACGCACCTGTTGCCGGTGGCCATGGAGGGCCCCGGCAGCGCTGACCATATCCGCGGACAGATCCAGACCGGTGTAGTGCAGATCGTCCGCCATGGCCAGCAGGTCCGGTAGATGGCCTGCCGTGCCGGGGCCCACTTCCACGATATGGTCGCCGGCGGACGGCGCTAACGCCTGGTAGCTGGCCGCGATGATCGGCTGGTTATGCTGATTCATGTTGTCGGCGACCTGAGCGCCGTCATCGCCGCTGGGGCAGCGCAGCTGGGCGGCCAGTTGTTCTGGCGTCATGACTTACCTCGCTGGGGTTTGAACAGTCGCAACCGGTTGGCATTGCTGACCACGGTCACCGAGCTGAGCGACATGGCGGCGCCGGCAATCACCGGGCTGAGCAGACTGCCGGTGAGGGGGTAGAGCACCCCGGCAGCCACTGGCACGCCAAGGCTGTTGTAGATAAAGGCACCGAACAGGTTTTGCTTGATGTTGCGTACCGTGGCCGATGAGATCGCCATGGCATCGGCGACACCGTGCAGGGAGCCGCCCATCAGGGTGATGGCGGCGGATTCGATCGCCACGTCGGTGCCAGTGCCGATGGCAAAGCCCACATCCGCCTGGGCCAGCGCCGGGGCATCGTTGATGCCGTCGCCAACCATGGCCACGATGCGGCCCTTATCCTGCAGCGCTTTCACTTTTTTCGCCTTGTCCTCGGGCAGCACCTCCGCCATCACCTGGTCCACGCCCACCTGTTTGGCGATGGCATCGGCACTGGCCTGAATATCACCGGTAATCATCACCACAGTGAGGCCTTGGTCCTTCAGGCGGGCAATGGCGTCCCGGGAGTCTTCCTTGATGCGATCGGCCACGCCGAGGATACCCAGCAGGGTATTTCCCTCAGCCAGGAACAGGGGGGTGGCGCCACGCTCGGTGAGCGAGCTGCTGTCCAGGTTGGCCGTAATCCCTTCGCTTTCCAGCCAGCGGCGGTTGCCGAGCCGGTATGATTTGCCGTTCAGGGTGGCGCTGACGCCCTTGCCGTTGAGGGCATGGAAATTGTCGGCCCGGTCCGGGCTGATGTCACGTTGTTGAGCGGCTTCTAGAATGGCGCGGGCCAGCGGATGCTCGGAGCCGCTTTCCAGGCTGGCGGCCAGTTGCAGCAGGTGGTCTTCCTGCTGACCCTCGGCGCAGAGAATATCGGTGAGCGCCGGTTTGCCTTCGGTGATGGTGCCGGTCTTGTCGAGGACAATGGTGTCCAGCTTGCTGCTGGTCTGCAGGGCGTCACCTTCACGAATCAGAATGCCGTGCTCGGCGGCCTTGCCGACGCCGACCATCACCGACATGGGCGTGGCCAGCCCCAGCGCGCAGGGGCAGGCAATGATCAGTACCGTGGTGGCGCTGATCAGCATGTGGGTGATACGCGGCTCCGGCCCCAAATTGAACCAGGCCATGGCAGCGACCACGGCGATCAGCATGATGGTGGGAACGAAGACGGCGGAGACGTCGTCGGCCAGGCGACCGATGGGCGGCTTGCTGCCCTGGGCCTTTTTCACCAGCGCCACGATGCGTGACAGGGCGGTGTCCTTGCCCACGGCGGTGGCCCGGTAGAGCAAGGTGCCTCCTTCGTTCAGGGTGCCGGCGCTGACCGTATCACCGATGGTCTTGCTCACCGGCATGGGTTCGCCGGTGAGCATGGACTCATCCAGGCGGCTTTCGCCTTCTTCGACGATGCCGTCCACGGCAATTTTTTCCCCGGGGCGTACGCGCAGGATGTCATCGGTCTGCACCTGCTCCACCGGGATGTCCTGCTCCCTTTTTTCGTGATTCGGGCCGTCGCGAACCACCCGGGCGGTTTTGGCGCCCAGGTCCAGTAGCCGTTTTACCGCTTCGCTGGTTTTGCCCCGGGCCCGCACTTCCAGGGCCTGGCCCAGGTTGATCAGGCCGATGATCATGGCACTGGCTTCGAAGTACACATGGCGGGCGGCTTCCGGGAGCGCCGCGGGAATCAGTACCACGGCCATGGAGTAGAGCCAGGCGGCACCGGTGCCCAGAGCAATCAGGGTATCCATGTTGGCGTTGTGATTGCGAAACGCCTTCCAGGCACCGACAAAGAAATGGCGCCCGGCGGTGGCCAGCACCGCCAGGGTCAGCAGGCCGATAGCCAGCCAGATCCACTGACTGGCGGTGCCGGGTTGAACCATCATGTTGCCGCCCAGCAGTCCCCAGGCCATCAGCGGTACGCCCAGCCCCAGGCCCAGCCAGGTATGACGCAGCAGGCGGCGATAGTGTTGCTGCTCCTGTTGTTCGCGGGCGCCATCATCATCGTTGTCGTCCACTGGGCTGGCGCCATAGCCCGCCTTCTCTACTGCGTCGATCAGGGATTGGGTATCCGCCGTGCCGCTGACTCTGGCGGTGCGGTCGGCAAAGTTCATCTGTGCCTGGTTGACCCCCGCGGTGTTGCGCAGGGCGTTTTCGATGGTGCGTACGCAGGCGGCGCAGGTGGCACCGGTAATGGCAAGCTGCTGTTCCTGATCGGTGCTGGCGGGCGATGCTGATGCAGTGTGAGGCGGCGTGTCTTCGACGGCATAACCCGCCTTGGCCAGGGCGGCCTGCACGTCGGCACTGTCGGCGGTGCCGGTGACGGTCACCTGCTGGGCATCCAGATCCACCTGCACATCGTCGATGCCTGCGATGGCGGACAGCGCCTCGCGAATCTTGCGGACGCAGCTCTGGCAGCTGGCGCCCTGAATATCGAACCTCTGTGTCTGCATCAGGATCTCCTTTGGCCGGTGTGGGCGTAACCATTCCTGTCGTCACAGATTGTCAAACTTCAGGGTAACCCCAAGGTCAACCCTGTGCTATAAGTTGCCGGCGGCATTGAAAATTTTTATAAAACTGTCAAAAAGGCGGAACTGTTCGTGCGCCGGCGACTCCATATCACCACTACAGTACCAGCACATTGATGCCGTTTATCAATATTGAGAGGACCTTTTCTATGTTTAAGAAAACTTTGCTTGTGTCAGGAATTGCCCTGGCTGTTGCTGCACCGGCCATGGCTGAGCAGCGGACGTCCATGGTCCGTGATAACGGTTTTTCCTACACCTACGGCCAGCTGGCCTATGATCGTTGGGATCTGGATAACGATGTGGACGTGGATGCGCTGACCGCAGAGGGCTCATTTGCCCTCGACGAGCACATCTTCCTGCGTGGCAGCCTGGGCTTCTTTGACGGTGATTATGATTTTGGTCCGTTCCGTGATGGTGATGTGGATGGCACTCGCCTTTCCGCAGGTGCCGGCTTCCACACGCCGTTGCAGCGGGGCCTGGACTTCGTGACGACTGCCGACATCATCTACGATGACCGTGATTTTGATCCGGGCAATTCCGATGACGAGATCGGTTTCGAGCTGCGTGGTGGTCTGCGTCATGCCACTACTGAACAGCTGGAACTGTCCGGTGGCCTGACCTACATGGATCTGTACGACGATGATCTGGGGGTTTACGGCCAGGGTCTGTTCAAGCTGACCCCGGTGGTGGATCTGGGCGCCCGCGTTGTTGTCGGTGGCGACCGTGATACCTACGGTGTGTTTGGCCGCTACAACTTCTAATAGCGTTCAGCACAAAAAAAGCCCGCCGGGTGAAAATCCGACGGGCTTTTTTTGTGACTGGGGCCCGCGTGTTGCCCTGTGTTGATTGCATTTGTAGGAGCGGCGCTTGAGCCGCGAACCTGCTTGCGAAAACGCTGGTGAATCTGTTCCCCCTCGCTTCGCTCGGTTCGCGGCTCAAGCGCCGCTCCTACAAAGGTTTTACTCTTTCAGGGCTGATTCAGCCAGGTTGCCAGCGCGTCAGGGCCTTCTTTTTTCGATGCTGCTAGGGCCTCCTCAATGCCCGGCGCTTTTTCTGCCCAGGCTTCCAGTGCGGTCTGATCCATATTGCGCACACCCTTCAACAACCGTTCCGCATTCACTTCGCGCACGGTTGCCGGGATAAACAGGCCTTCCGCTTCCAGGTCGGTGCTGGCTTTGCGGGCGTCGCGAGCCAGGGTGTGTTCCAGGCCGCATTTCAGGGCCTGTGAATCAAGGGGCGCCTCCACGGATAGCAGTTTGGCATCGGTCAGCAGCAGCTCGGTGGCAAGCTGAAGATACTCTCGCCGACGCAGGGCGATCTCGTCATCGCCGGCCAGCAGGGGCAGTGCCTTGGGGGTTTCTTCGGTGCCATTGAGTGCCACAAACAGGGCGGCAAAGCCCAGGCTGGCTTCGCTGGCATCGGTGGCGCCGTGCTGGGTGCGCAGGGATTTACGCGTCATTTCCAGATAGGGATCACTGATCAACCCGGACTCGGGCCATTCCGGCAGGGCATCCAGGTAGCCGGGGTAGAGCGGCCAAGTATCCATGCGGTTGAGCAATTCCTGTTGATTGAGCTGGCAGGCCCGGCTGGCAGCGAGCAGGTAGTGATCCACAAAGGCGGCATACCAGCTTTCCAGCTGCTCACGCAGCGCGTCCAGTTGCGCCTGCTCACGGTTCTGTTCGAAATCGTTCATAGCCTGTTGCCAGGCGGCGGCACCATTCTGGAAGGTCTGGTCCGCGTTGTTCTGCCAGTCGGTGGCGGGAATATCTGCCACGGCGGCCGACATATCAGTGACTTCGCCCGGCGCCGATTCCGGTTCCGGTGTGTTGTTGTCGCAGCCGCTTAACGCCAGTGCCAGCAGCGCGGCCAGAAAATAACGCATGGTTCCCCTTCCCCTTTTTATGAGTCTCAGCGCAGGCTGATGACTGGCCAGCCTTGTTCCCGTGCTTCCCGGTCCAGGGTGGCATCCGGATCCACCGCCACCGGGTTGTCCACTTTTCTGAGTAACGGCAGGTCGTTGTGGGAGTCGCTGTAGAACCAGCTGCCGGCCAGTGTTTCGTCGTTGGTGCGCAGCCATTCTGCCAGCCGTTCCACCTTGCCGTCCCGGTAGCTGGGTGTGCCGGCCACGTTACCGGTATAGCGCTCGCGCTTGCACTCGGCCACGGTGGCGATCAGGTGATCCACGCCCAGGCGGTCCGCCAGTGGTGCGGTGACGAAATCGTTGGTGGCGGTGATGATCATCAGGGTATGGCCCTGGTCCCGGTGCTTTTGCAGAAGACTCTCGGCCTTGGGCAGCCACATGGTCTCCAGTGTTTCCGCCAGGAACTGCTCACGCCAGAAATGCAGCTGTGCCATGTCATGCTCGGCCAGCACTTTCAGGGAAAAACGCAGGTAAGCCATGATGTCCAGACGGCCGTTCTGGTAATCCACGTAGAATTGGTCGTTGGTGTCCTTGTAATGCTGCTGGTCGACAATGCCTTTTTCTACCAGCCAGTCCCCCCACAAGTGGTCGGAATCGCCGGCGATCAGGGTGTTATCCAGGTCAAAAATTGCGAGCGTCATGGCCTCTCCTTACATGAACGGCACATTTTATGCGAAGCGAATGACAAGTTATAGGGAGCTGCGGGGCGGTATAGAGCCTTGCTGACTGCGTTTCTGGACCAGATGTTGCACGGTTGTGCATTGATTGCGGGTTGCCCGGCAAGGTTTAATGGGCCAACAAGGAGCCAGAGTCGGCAATGGTGTGCCGGCTCGTAGAGACACCATGACAGGCATTATTGATGACAAGGGATTCCGGCTGAACGTCGGGATCATCATTGCCGGCGAGGATGGCCGGGTATTCTGGGGTCGACGGGTAGGTAACCGTGATGCCTGGCAATTTCCCCAGGGGGGCATGATGCCCGGAGAAACCCCGGAGGAAACGCTTTTTCGCGAGCTGGAAGAAGAGGTCGGTCTGCGTCCTGAACACGTTGAGATTGTTGCCAGTACCGAAGGGTGGCTGACCTATCGTCTGCCGCGCCGTTTTCTACGTCGGCCTCGCAATCGCCCCCATTGTATCGGTCAGCGGCAGAAGTGGTTTCTGCTGCGGCTGACGGCGGAAGAGGCTGCCATTGATCTGTTCGCCAGCGACAGCCCCGAATTCAAGGCCTGGCGCTGGGTTAATTACTGGTATCCGATTCGCAAGGTAGTGCATTTCAAACGCGGCGTTTATGCCCGTGCCCTGCGCGAACTTGCCCCGGCCCTGAAGGGGGAACGGGAAGAGCAGGAAAAGAACCGGATTTCACCGGGAGACAACCCCAATGCTTGATACCCTGCGACGCATTGTCCAGGAAGTGAACAACGCGGCGGATATCCCCTCCGCGCTGAACCTGATGGCCAAGCGGGTTCGTGATGCCATGGGCACCGAGGTGTGCTCCATTTATCTACGTCACGAAGAAGAGCAGCGTTATGTGTTGATGGCATCCGAAGGCCTCAAGCAGGAAGCGGTGGGTCATGTCAGTCTGGGGCTGTCGGAAGGCCTGGTGGGTCAGGTAGGCCTGCGCGAAGAGCCGGTGAACCTGGAAGATGCCTTCAGCCATCCCAAATTCCATTACCTGGCGGAAACCGGCGAAGATCCGTTTCACGCCTTTCTCGGCGTGCCGGTGATGCATCATGGCAAGGTGCTCGGGGTGATGGTGGTGCAGCAGCGTGATGTGCGCCGTTTCGATCAGAGTGAAGAAGCCTTTCTGGTGACTATCTCCGCCCAGTTGTCGGCGGTGATTGCCCACGCCCATGCCTCCGGGGTGCTGTTCGATCAGCTGGATCCGGGAGGGCCGGACCTGCCCAGTTTTTATGATGGTCTGCCCGGCTGCCCTGGTGCGGCCATCGGCTTCGGCGTGCTGTTGTTCCCGGCGGCGGATCTGTCTGCCGTGCCGGATCGTCAGGTGGAAGATGTCAGCGCGGAAATCGCCCGCCTGGATGATGCGCTGGTGCGCGTACGTCAGGAAGTGCGAGACTTGGCCGAGCGAGCGTCCAAGAGCCTGGGGACCGAAGAGCAGGCGTTGTTTGATGTTTATCTGCGCATGCTGGATCGGCATGCGTTACCCGCCGAAGTGATTGTGCATATTCGCGAGGGCCAGTGGGCCCAGGGGGCCCTGCGCACCGTGGTGGATGCCCACGTGCGCAACTTCGAGATGATGGATGACCCCTATCTGCGCGAACGGGCGGCGGATGTGCGCGATCTGGGGCGACGGGTACTGGCGCAACTGCAGAGCCAGAACCGCCGGCATATCGTGTTCCCGGATGACTGCATTCTGTTGGGCGAAGATATTTCCGCGCCCATGCTGATGGAAGTTCCCCGCGAGCGGATTCGCGGCATCGTGACGACCCGTGGCTCGCGCAACTCACACATGGCCATCGTCGCCCGCGCCATGGGCATCCCCACCGTGGTGGGAGCCCAGAACCTGCCGCTCAAGAAGATGGATGACAAGGAAATCATCGTTGATGGTTTCCGTGGCCGGGTGGTGGCCAATGCCTCACCGGAGCTCAAGGAGCAGTTCGAAGAAATCATCGCCGAGGAGGCCAATCTCCAAGCGGGCCTGGAAAAGCTGCGCGATGAACCGGCAGAAACCCTGGACGGTGTCCGCATTCCCCTGCAGGTGAACACCGGCCTGATGACCGACATCAACCGCTCCATCGAGCGTGGTGCCGAAGGGGTGGGGCTGTATCGCACGGAAATTCCCTTCATGGTCCGCGACCGCTTTCCTTCTGAAGAGGAGCAGCGGGTGATCTACCGGGAGCAGCTTGCCGCCTTTGCGCCGCACCCGGTGACCATGCGCACCCTGGATATCGGTGGCGACAAATCGCTGAGCTATTTCCCCATCGAAGAGGAAAACCCCTTCCTGGGTTGGCGGGGTATCCGCGTCACCCTGGATCACCCGGAAATTTTCATGGTGCAGGTGCGGGCCATGCTCAAGGCCAGCGACGGCCTGGACAACCTGCGCATCATGCTGCCCATGGTCACCAGTGTGATCGAGGCGGAAGAAGCCCAGCATCTGATTCACCGTGCCTGGCTGGAAGTTCGTGATGAAGGCCTCGACATTGCCATGCCTCAGGTGGGGGTGATGATCGAAGTCCCCGCGGCCGTCTACCAGGCCCGGGCGCTGGCACAGCGAGTCGACTTTCTGTCCATCGGCACCAACGACCTGACCCAGTACCTGTTGGCGGTGGACCGCAACAACCGTCAGGTGGCATCCCTGTACAACTCCTATCACCCGGCGGTGCTGCATGCCATTTTGCATGTGGTCGAGCAGGCTCATGAGGAAGGCGTGCCGGTATCCGTGTGCGGGGAGATGGCCGGGGAAGTGGGCTCGGCGTTGCTGTTGATGGCCATGGGCGTTAACGCTCTGTCCATGAATGCCTCCAACCTGCTCAAGGTGAAAGCCGCCGTCCGCCAGGTCAAAGCCAGCTTTACCCGCCAGTTGCTCAACGAAGTGCTGGCCATGGACAACGGCGAAGTCATCGCCGCCTACGTGGACCTGCAATTGGACAAGGCTGGGCTGGGCGAGCTGCTGCGCAATCGCAAGGCGCTGGTCTGACGAAACAGCGAGCCTGTCAGAACAACAAGACGTGAGGGCTGAACATGAAACGCTTGCTGCAATTGCTGGCGCTAGCTGTGCTTATCCTGCTCGCGGTGCTGCTCTATCACACCCTGACCTTGCCGCAGGCAGACAGCCGCGTTGCCGAGCTGCCCGATTTGCCGCAAGCCATGGATGAAGACGCCATGGTTGGGCGGTTGGCCGCGGCTCTGCGTTTTCCCACCCTGCCGGACCAGCCGGATGCCTTCGTCGGCTTCCATGATTTTCTGCGCGACAGCTTTCCGCTGACCCACCAGACCCTTTCGTTAAAGGCCTTCGGCCATAGTCTGCTGTATCACTGGGACAGCAAGAACGACTGCCCGCCACAATTGCTGCTGGCCCATCAGGATGTGGTGCCAGTGTCCTCCCCGGAAAAATGGCAGAAGCCTCCTTTTGCCGGCGTCGTTGATGACGACTTTGTCTGGGGCCGCGGTGCCCTGGATGACAAGGGCAGCCTGATGGCGATTCTGGAAGCCACGGAAGCCTTGCTGCAAAGCGGTCAGGCTCCCGCCTGTGATGTGTATCTGGCGTTCGGTCACGATGAGGAAATCGGTGGCCGCGAGGGCGCGGTGAAAATGGCTGCCTGGCTGGAACAGCAGAACCTGCGGTTTGCCCTGATTCTGGATGAGGGAGGCATGATGCTGCCGGGCAGCACCCTGGGTATGGATCGTCCGGTGGCGTTAATGGGGATTGCCGAGAAGGGTTACATGACAGTGGAACTGCAGGCGGAAGCTGAACCGGGGCATTCCTCCCGGCCGCCGGAGAGAACGGCCATCGGTGATCTGGCTGCGGCGATTCATCACTTGCAGACGCACCCCAGACCGGCATCTTTGAGTCTGCCCACCCGGAAGATGCTGGAACAGGTGGCGCCTCATCAATCGTTTGCCAAGCGGCTGGTGTTTGCCAATCTGTGGCTGTTCGAGCCGCTGATTATTCGCCAGCTGGAAGGCAAACCGGAAACCAATGCCCTGCTGCGCACCACCATGGCGCCCACCTTGCTGGAGGCCGGGGTAAAGGAAAATGTGCTGCCGGCTACCGCCAACGCCACCCTGAACTTCCGGCTTGCGCCAGGAGAAACCCGCGACAGTCTACGGGCCTATCTGCAAAACGAATTACCGGACAATATCAGCGTCACCTCGAAGGGCGCTTTCCTGTCCGATCCATCCGCCGTCACCGACATCCCCTCCGCCAGCTTCGATCGACTGGCCGCGCTGGCGCGGGCGTTACCGGAACAGCCGGTGGTGGCCCCCTACCTGCTTATCGCCGGCACCGATGCCCGTCACTACCAGCACCTGTCCGACCAGGTATTCCGCTTTATGCCGGTCTCCCTGGGCCAGGACGATCTGGCCCGCTTCCACGGCCACAACGAACGTCTGCCCCGCAAGCAGTATCCGCACATGGTGCGGTTTTATGCGGGGCTGATGTTGGGGCAGTAACGGATCTGCGTAGTCAGGGTTAACTGCGCTGCAGAGATCCGCTGGCTGAGCCGTCCGGCAGCCAGCCCTGTTCCAGCATGATCGGGTCACGGTCGCGATGCAGTTCGACCACACTGCTGGCGCGGGTGCCGTAGGTGGGGGACTGGATAAAGACCGGGGCCACCAGACGTTCCAGGTCCAGACCGACGCCGGTGTCGGGAAGTTCGCTGTCCGGGGGCTGGAAGTGGTCGTCGACCACTTCCATGAGCTGTTCTGTGCTGCAGTCGGCGGTGATGGCGTTGGCCAGATGTTGTTTGGCCCGTTGCACCTTGGGCCAGGGATCGTCCAGCAGGCCGTTGCACAGGCCGTGAATGCCGGGGGTGACCGCTTGCGGAGCGGCGCCGCGGTTGCCCAGGTACCAGAGGCTGTCGGGGGTGCCTACCAGCAGGTTGAAGGCGCCGTAGTGGTGCTGTTGTTCGGCCAGTTCCCGGCAGAACTGTTCCGGCGACTGGCTGCCTTCCAGGAAGGCCAGGGGCAGCAGGCCCCGGGAGCGTTCGCCGCTTTGTCGGCCGGCGATGGGCTCGCGGTAGTTGGTGACCACGGCGACACGGCCATTGCGGTGGATGCCCAGCCAGGTACCGCCGGCGGTCAGGTCCAGACCACAAAAGATATCGCCACGCCAGCGGGCGGGTTCGGCGGGGCGGGCGTGGAATTCATCCCGGTTGGCGGCCATCCGCAAGGGGGTAGCTGAATCTGGTTGCCAGTCGAAAAGCACAATGCACATGAATGTTGCCAGTCAATAAAGGGTATGGGCTGGTGCCTTCGCCTTGCTAGCAAGGCTCCAACGGGAAGGGTAATCCCGCCAGCGTGTGGCACTTGTAGCGTGCTAGCATACCTGCCTTGCGTATAGATTATGAACCGGCGCTAAGGGCTGGCCAATGTGGGAACTGTTTCTGATTTGTCTGGGGGTTGGTGTGGGTGCCGGGCTGCTGGCCGGGGCGCTGGGCCTGGGCGGTGGTGTGGTGATTGTGCCGGCGCTGATCTTTCTGTTTCACGGGCTCGGTTTCCCCGCTGATCTGGTGGCGAAGATGGCGGTGGCCACCTCTCTGAGCACCATCATGATCACCTCTATCAGCGCGGTGCGTACCCATCACAAGGCCGGCTTTGTGCGCTGGCCGGTGGTGTTGCGGCTGGGCGTGGGCATTGTGCTGGGGGCCTTCGCGGGTGCCTTTATTGCCGATGCCATGAAAGGGGAACTGCTGACCCGGTTGTTTGGTCTGTTTGCCATGGTGATTGCCTTGCAGATGGCACTGACGGGCCGCAAAGCGCCAGACGGCAACCTGCCGGAACGGGTGCCCGGGGCGGTGGGGTTGGGTGTGGCCGGGGTGTTGATCGGTACCGGGTCCGCCATTTTTGGTATTGGCGGCGGTTCGTTGACGGTGCCGTTCCTGAGCTGGTGTCGCCTGAAAATGCAGGAGGCGGTGGCCATCGCCTCCGCCTGTGGTCTGCCCATCGCCATTGCCGGCACCCTGGGTTTTGCGGTGGCCGGCTGGCAGGAAACCCGGCTCCCCGAGGGGGCGCTGGGCTATGTGTTTTTGCCGGCCACAGCCGGTATAGTGCTCACCAGTTTTCCGTTCGCGCGACTGGCGGCGCGACTCAGCCACCGGCTTCCTTCAGCGATGCTGAAAAAGGTGTTCGCGGTGGTGTTGTTTGTCATCGGCCTCAGGCTGGTTTTGGGATAGGCATTATGGAATTTCCGCAGATTGATCCGGTGGCGATTGCCATTGGTCCCCTTCAGGTGCACTGGTACGGCCTGATGTACATGATCGGCTTTGCCGCCGCCTGGTTGCTGGGGGTATACCGCGCCAAACAACCGAACTCGGGCTGGACCAAGGATCAGGTGGGCGACCTGGTCTTCTATGGCGCCATGGGGGTGATCCTGGGTGGCCGGCTGGGTTATGTGCTGTTCTATAACTTCGGCAAGTTTCTCGATGATCCGATCTGGCTGTTCAAGCTGTGGGACGGCGGCATGAGCTTCCACGGCGGCGCCATTGGTGTGCTGGTGGCGTTCTGGTTGTTCGGCCGCAAGACCAACAAACGGTTTTTCCAGGTGGCAGATTTCATGGTGCCCATGGTGCCGATCGGCCTGGCCACCGGACGCCTGGGTAATTTCATCAATGCAGAGCTGTGGGGTCGCACCAGTGATGCGCCCTGGGCCATGGTGTTTCCCACCGATCCGGACCGCCTGCCACGGCACCCTTCCCAGCTGTACGAGTTTGCCCTGGAAGGGGTGCTGCTGTTTCTCGTGTTGTGGTTCTATTCGGCGAAGCCGCGGCCGGCCGGGGCGGTGACCGGGCTGTTCGGGGTTGGCTATGGTCTGGGCCGAACCTTTGTGGAGTTTTTCCGTGAACCGGATGCCCACCTCGGTTACCTGAGCGGTGGCTGGCTGACCATGGGGATGTTGTTGAGCATCCCGATGATACTTCTCGGTGCCGCCATGATGGTGTGGGCCTACCGCCATGATGATCGTGCCGCCACCCCTTCCGGGAGTCGTTCATGAAGCAATATCTCGATCTGCTGCGCCAGGTGCGTGAGCATGGCACTTTCAAGGAAGACCGTACCGGTACCGGCACCTATGCGGTGTTCGGCCATCAGATGCGTTTTGATCTGAGCGAAGGCTTCCCCATGGTCACCACCAAGAAGCTGCACCTGCGCTCCATCATTCACGAGCTGCTGTGGTTTCTGTCCGGCGACACCAACATCCGTTATCTGAAGGAAAACGGAGTGTCGATCTGGGATGGATGGGCGACCCCGGAAGGTGAGCTGGGCCCGGTCTACGGCGAGCAGTGGCGTAGCTGGAAAACCCACGATGGCCAGGTGATTGACCAGATCAGCGAGGTGCTGGCGGAGATCAAGCGTAACCCGGATTCCCGCCGCCTGGTGGTCAGTGCCTGGAACCCGGCGGTGCTGCCGGACCCGTCCATTTCCCCGGACGCCAATGCCGCTGCCGGCAAGCAGGCACTGCCACCGTGCCACTGCCTGTTCCAGTTCTATGTGGCGGACGGCAAGTTGAGCTGTCAGCTGTATCAGCGCAGCGGCGATATCTTTCTGGGCGTGCCGTTCAACATCGCCTCCTATGCGTTGCTGACGTTGATGATGGCGCAGGTCTGTGGTCTGGAGCCCGGCGATTTCGTGCATACCCTGGGTGATGCGCACCTGTATTCCAATCATCTGGAGCAGGCGGATACCCAGCTGGCCCGCGACCCGCGCCCATTGCCTACCATGACCCTGAACCCGGAGGTGAAGGATCTGTTTGCCTTTACCTTCGAGGATTTCACCCTGAGCGATTACGAGCCCCACGCCCACATCAAGGCGCCGGTGGCGATTTAGAAAAACGCTTGCACGCTTTCACGCAACACGCCGACACGCGTGGTGCATGCAAGCGTGCTGCGTGTCAGCGAGGTTTGCATGTCCATTCGTCTTTCCCTGATGGTCGCCAAGGCCAGCAATAATGTGATCGGCCGCAATAACAAGCTGCCCTGGTATCTGCCCAACGACCTGAAGTACTTCAAGCAGGTCACCTTTGGCAAGCCAGTGATCATGGGCCGCAAGACCTGGGACTCTCTGGGCAAGCCGTTACCCGGCCGTACCAATATCGTCATCACCCGGCAGCCGGATTTTCAGGCGGAAGGCGCCAAAGTGGTGGCGACGCTGGAAGAGGCGGTGACCATGGCGGAGAACGTGGCCTTTATCGAAGGCCAGGACGAAGCGGTGGTGATGGGGGGCTCAGAGATCTATGCGCTGGCGTTACCGAAAACGGACCGGCTCTATCTCACCGAAGTCCATGCGGAAGTGGAAGGGGATACCTGGTTCCCGGAATACGACACGTCTGAATGGAAAGAGATCGGCCGGGAGGATTTCCCGGCGGAAGGGCCGAACCCCTACGATTATTCGTTCGTGGTGTACGAGAGGAAATAGGGGCGAGCTACACTCGGTTGGATAGGGGGCTGACCTAGGCACCTCTACGAAGCCGCTGTAGGAACGCAGCGCAGCGGAGTAGCGCACGTAGTGCAGTGCGGCACGAAGGGTGAGCGTAGCGAATACTACCTCGTGAGGTGCGAACCGCGCTTGCGCGGAAATCGCCCGCAGGGCGATCAGGAATCTCAGAGCTCGACAGGTTTCGCTAACCAGCAAAATAAGAAGCTGGAGCAGACGCCCAAATCGTACCTCAAGCGGTGCTCCTACAAGTCACCCCCTCGGCTTGATCAATACTTCACTCTTCACAGACTGCGCAATAAAGCATTTCTCGTGGGCGCGCTGGTGCAGGGCCTGGATCTTGCCAGCATCCGGTTGTTCGCCGCTGAAGGTGGCCAGGGGCTGCAGCAATACCTGCCGCACATAGATCATCGCTTTTTCATTCTGGCCGAGGATGGCTTCGGGGGCATCATCGTAGCTGGTGACGGACAAGCCTTCGCGGGCGGCTTCGGTGAGGAATGACAGCAGGTGACAACTGGCCAGGGAGGCAATAAAGGCCTCTTCCGGTTCCATGAATTCCTGCTGACCATGATGGCCATCCACCACACGGACTTCATTGCCATCGGCCAGGTGCCAGAGGTAGTGATCCTCGCCGTGGGTGCTCCAGCTCAGATGCATAGTGTGTTGTGGCACGAGATATCCCCGGTTGGTTTATTCTTCAGGGCAGTATGCCATCAAAACAGCCACTTGCCATGGCGGCTTTGGTCGAAGTCGGTGACAAAACGTCAGCGGGCGGTGTCGGTTGTATCCGGAAGGAGAGCGCTGGCAGGGCAGAACAGCGGCAGGTGGCGGTGGCGGGAAAGTGGTGAAAACGTTACCGCCACCACTAGGTGGCACTGTCCTGGGCCATTTCCCAATAGCGGAACACGGCCACATTCACCAGCGCGCTCATCAGGCTGACCGGCACGCCCACTAGCAGGGCGGTAGCCTGGGGCTGGCTGATGACGGAGGTCACCAGGCTGGCCAGGATGCTGCTCATCATCAGGTAGGCGAGAAACACCAGCACCAGTATCAGCATCAGCGGCCACTGCTGGGCTTCTGTCATGGCGAAGGATTGGCGCAGGGCGTCAATGGGGTTGCGGCGTTTCAGGACAACCAGGAAAGGCGCGAAACACAGGCGGGTGTAGACCCATAGCGCCGGGAAGAAAAATGCCAGCCAACCCAGCGAGACACCAACGGCCATGATGGCGTAGGTGGCCAGCAGCATTGGATAGACCAGCAAGGCGGCGGCAAGGCATTGCAGCAGGCCTGCGGGTTTGCCGGTGCGGGTGGCAGCGAGCTGAGCGATCAGTGCGCCTTCGGCCAGGGGGCGGCTGAGCAGCACAATGGCCAGGCTGATGCCGCTGAACTGCAGGGCGCCGCCGGCCTCTTCCGGAAATACAAAGCTGGGGCCAAACAGCCATTGACTGGCTTCGGTGAGCAGGGCAAACGGCGCGGTGACCAGAAAGATCGGGCCAAGGTTGCGCCACCAGAAAAAGAGAATTTCGCGAAAACGTTGGCTGATCATATTGGCTGTAAGGTGTAGCGGGAAAGGCGCTATTTCACCACAGCGGGCGGGATGTGCACAGGGAAAGGGGCAATATTCGTTAGTGGGGCGTTGATGGTGGTGGGGCTGGTTGCAGGTAGGGTGGATTAGCCGAAGGGGTAATCCACCTTTCCACCACCGTGAAGAGAAACCCAATTAACACCGATCGGCGAGTTAAATACCTTCATGCCCTTGAGCCATCGGCAGAGGCAGGATTGTGGATTACGCCTTCGGCTAATCCACCCTACGGCACAGCCGGGTCACCACCAGTACTTGCCCCAGTTTTCCGGGTTGGCCCAGAAGCGCGGGTTGTTCCATTTGCGCTCAAAGTTGTAGTTGTCCAGGTCGTAGCTGTAGATGTTCAGCTCGCGGCCATCCTGGGCAAAGTGTCCCTGTTCCCGGCAACCCAGTGCCAGAAATCCATTGCTGGGCCAGCGTAGTTTCTGCGGGGCCAGGGTGGGCTGGTACACCGCCACCATGGAATCGGTGTGCAGGTTTCGCAGCAGGCCCATCAGTGCCTCGCCGTCCCGCTGGCTCATGTATTCCAGCTGGTCGGCCACAATCGCCATATCTACCCGCTCGATATCATCCAGTGCCGCAAAGGGATCCTGCTCCTGGATTTCCACCAGGTTGCAGTCGTGGTCCTTGCACCATTGGCTGACGACGGGGATGGGGTTGAGGCTGACGGTAACAATGGAGGAAGGCTGGTGGCTATCCAGGATAGCGGCCAGACGTTCCTGGGGGGATTCAGTCATGGGGTGTGCCATCGCGGTATTCATGAATTCAGTCTAGCGCGGTTGTGCAGGGCTTTCGATAGGGGAACGTAAAAACACTTGCCGGATGGCATGCAGGACGGCGGACAAAGAAAAGCAAAGCGCGCAGAAGTCCGATGGTGGGCGCCAGAAAGGGAGAAGGGTTAACGTGGAAAGATCCATTAATGCTGGCTGGCGTCAGGGCTGCGTTGTGACCCCCATCAGAAAATCAGGAAAGAGCATTGACGGCCCTTCAATCAATAATGATAATGATTCTCATATGAAGACAAGGAGGCCAGCATGACTCAGCTCAAGAAGAACGTCACCACGACTACCCGCCGGGTTGCGATCAATGCAGAAAGCAGTGTTGCCAGCAGCTTGCTGCTCAATCATCAGGGCAAGCTCTGGATTGAGCATGCCGGTGAGCGTTACCAGTTGCGACGCACCTCCAATAATCGGCTAATTCTGACCAAGTAACGCGGCGCGCAACACGCTTTACGCAACAACGCGGTATCGGCTTTCAGATTTTCTGGCCAGCAGGACGCGTATCAGGTTTCCGGGCGGGGCCAGTCACAATGAAAAGCATTTCTTCGTGTTGATGCGTGTCCCGTGTTGCATGCAGCGTCTCAATTTCTCCCTGACGTGGATCGCCAGCCGTCGCCAGCTTTCCACACCTAATAACAAGCACCGCCGACCATTAAGGCGCTTCTGAATAACCCTTTCTGAACAGGGCATCAGAGGTGTCTTAACCGGTGGTGCGGCGATCTGGAGGTAGCATGTCAGTGATGGCGTGGTCCCCGGCGCCGGCGGCATCCCCTCTGCTTCGTCAGTGCGGCGCAGCCCTCGGTGATCGGGTTTTACGATTGCAGGACGAGCCGCTGGCCATTCTCAAGGCCCTGTACCGGCTTGGCTCCCTGGTGGTGACGACCTTTACCAGTGGTTCCCGGGTATCCCAGAACATGCACTACCCGGCTTTCCATGAGGGCGAGTGGTGGCTGGAGTCAGTGGGTGACCGTTGCCGGTTACGGCAAAGCCTGCAGGTGTCCCAATGGCATTCGGTACTGGCAGTGCTGGAACCCACCGGCGCCTTGCCGGCCCGCAGTCTGGTGTTTTTCGACCGCCAGGGGCAACCGCTGCAACAGATGGCGGTGGCGCCGGACAGTGGTGGCCTGGCATTCGAGGAACTGGTCTGTGCCATGCTGCACCCGGATCAGCAGACGCTGAATCCGCCTGCCGGTCTGCCTCGCATTGTGGCGGGTGAGTTAGGGTCGCTATCGCAACTGGAGCGCGACTGGGCCGGCAGTGCCGACGAGGAGGATTTCTCCCAGCTGTTGCAGCGCTGCCACAACCAGCGCGCCGTGCTGTATCGGTCGGTGCGTGACAGCTTTGCTTGCATGGTGCGCCCGGAAACCCTGCCGGCGGTGCTGGCGGAAGCATCACGTCGCGATAATGCGACCACCTTGTGTGTGGGCAACCAGGGGGTGCGTTTGTGTATGACCGCACCCTGGTCGTCGCCACGCTGGCAGGGCAGCCATTGTCATCTGGCCCACAACGGCGCGTTGGTATCGTTGGACATGGCAAAGATGCACAGCCTGTGGCGTCTGCGTAAGCCCGGTGAGGGACAGGTGATCACGGCCCTTGAAGCCCTGGATAAAAACGGCAACTGGTTGTGGACACTGTCGGCCGGCGAAGCGGAGTCAGACTGGCGGGCGTTATTAAGGGATAGCGTGATTCGGTAGCTCGAGCTGCGCTCGATTGGATTGGGAAAGGCTAAAAGTTCCTCAACCTCCGAGCTCTCTTCGCAGTCGCTGTAGGAGCACCTCTTGAGGTGCGAACCGCGCTTGCGCGGAAATCGCCCGCAGGGTGATCAGGGATATCAGAGCTCGACAGGTTTCAAACAATGCAGCAGCCCTCGTCTCTGTCCCCTCGCTACGCTCGGTTCGCATCTCAAGCGGTGTTATTCGCTTCGCTCACCCCTCGGGCCGCACGGAACTACGTGCGTTACTTCGCTACGCTCCGTTCCTACATTGAATCTCAAATCCTCGCTAAGGCCTGAATCGCGCCGCCAGCGACGCTCCTACAGTGTGTGGGTTCGCCTGCAAGCAGTCTCCTACGGATGCGCGTTGCCGCTTGCCACTACCTCAAAAGTGCTCGTCGAAACGCTTGAGCAGATCAATGATCTCGCTGACATCTTGCTCCATTCCCTTCAGAGCCTCTTCTGCCATGGGGCTCACGTCGCACTGGCCGGGCAGGGGATGGTCGGCGTCGAGGATGGCGCGGAAGCGGCCGATAAATACCCACTGCAGCCACTGGCTGAAAGCCATGGTGTCGGCAAAGAAGGGGGTGCTGCTGTCGAAGGCAGCGGGCGCCGGGGGCTGTTGTTCCCACAGGCCCTGCTGGTCCAGCTCGGTTTGCAGATCGTCCAGAAGGTTGGCAAGTTGCGCGCGCTTAGTCATCGAAAAGGGGTACCAGGTCCGGGAGTTCGTGAAGGTTGTGAATATGGTGACGGGGGTGGGCCAGATCAACCGGCCAGTCCAGATCGATCAGGTTGGCCCAGATGGCATGCATGCCGTGTTCGCGAGCGGCATGCACATCCTCCAGGGGATGATCGCCCACATGGACGGCCTGGCTGGCGTCGACACCTGCTGATGCCAGTGCCGCCAGGAACATGTCCGGTGCGGGCTTGCGCTTGCCGATGGTTTCCGCGGAGTGGTGGAAGGTGAACAGCTCGGCGATGCCGATTTGTTGCAGATCCGCGTTGCCATTGGTCAGGGCGCCCAGCTGATAGCTGTCGGCCAGTTGTTCGAGCACGCCCAGGGCACCGGGGAAAAACGTCACCTGATTACGGGCGCGATGGAAAACCAGAAAGGCTTCTTCGGCAATCTTGCGCGCCTCATTGGTGCTGAAGCCATGCTCGGTAAAGGCCCGGGCCATGGCGTCCTGGCGCAGGGCTGTCAGGTTGTCCAGATAATCCGGCCGCTCCCGCAGTAGTGCCGTGCGTACCGCGCGTACCCGCTCGGCGCTCAGCGCCAGGGCGGCTTCCGGGTGGCGGTCAATGATCCAGTCACTGCATGCCTTCTCCGCCCGGCGAATCACTTCGTCCACCGGCCAGAGGGTGTTGTCCAGATCAAAGGTAATCAGTTTGAGGCGGCTCATGGCGCTATTGTAACGCATGGCAGGGGCTGTGGCCCGACCATGGCGATGAAGCTGCTGTAGGAGCTCCCTTCCAGGGGGCGAACCGTGCGCAGCACGGAATCGGCCATAGGGCGATCAGGGATATCCAGACTCGATAGCTCCTTGAAAAATGGTCCCCCTTTCGGGTGCCTCGCTACACGAGCTTCGTCCCCTGGAAGGGAACTCCTACAGGAAGCGGTAGACGTCAGGACGATTCCTCGTCATCCCTCTTGCGGCGCTGCGCTCTTGGATGAGCACCGTCATACACCTGGGCCAGGTGCTGAAAGTCCAGGTGGGTGTAGACCTGGGTGGTGGCCAGATCCGCATGGCCCAGCAGTTCCTGTACGGCGCGCAGGTCGCCGGAGGATTCCAGCAAATGGGTAGCAAAGGAATGCCGTAGTTTATGGGGGTGCAGGTGATCATCCAGGCCCCGTTCCAGGGCATGGCGTTTCAGGCGTTGCTG
Organism: Alcanivorax jadensis T9; assembly: GCF_000756655.1. Lineage (GTDB taxonomy): Bacteria > Pseudomonadota > Gammaproteobacteria > Pseudomonadales > Alcanivoracaceae > Alcanivorax > Alcanivorax jadensis. The sequence continues at coordinate 351,215 of NZ_ARXU01000002.1, read as the reverse complement.
CACGCTGGAGGGCGACAGTCGACGGCCATTCTTGCTCAGGAAGAGCGCTTTTTCTTCGCTGTCCTTGATGAACAGGGTGCGGGCCTTGAGCCAGCGGCGCACGGCAGTGAGGGCCGGTTTGCCGATGGGTAGCTGGCGGGTCTTGTTACCTTTACCGGTAACCAGCAGCTGGCCGGCACTCAGATCCAGGCTGTCCAGATTCAGGCTCAGCAGTTCTGCCAGGCGCAGGCCGCAGGCGTAGAATAGTTCCATGATGGCCTGGTCGCGCAGGCTCAGCGGGTCGCCTTTTTCCATGCCCGCGTCCAGCAGCTGGCCCACCTGGTCCGCATCCAGGGCCTTGGGCAGGCGCTTGCCACTTTTCGGTGGCCGCACATCCACCGCCGGGTTGTCCCGGGCCAGCCCTTCACGCATCAGATAATTGTAGAAAGTACGCAGTGTGGACAGTAGCCGGGCAATGGTCTTGCCGCCTTTTCCCTGCCGGTGCAGGGTGGCCACCAGCGAGCGCATGTCGTGCACGGTGAGCGTGGCCCAGTCCCGCTGCCCGGTAAGGCGGAAGGCTTCTTTCAGGTCACGCTGGTAGTTGCTGACGGTGTGCGGGGAGAGGCGGCGCTCGGAGGCCAGATGGGTTAGGAACGAATTGATAATTGATAGTTGATAATTGATAGCGCCAGAAGCGGCTGGATGTTCGTTATCCATTATCAATTCTCAATTGATTTCCCCGGTCTTTTTAGCTGCCTGATGCGGGTATTGCCGCAGGACTTCGTGCAGGCGGCGGCTGAGGACCTGGCCGATGTGGGTAATGAACAGGGTGCCTAGGGAGCTGCGGAAGTGCATGGCGCTTTTGCTGCCGATGGCCAGCAGGCCCAGTTTGCCCTGGTACTCGAGCGGTACCATAGCGGCGGAGCGGATGTCGGTGGCGTGCTCCTGGAACAGGGCCAGCATTTCCTCTTCGCGCATGGCGCCGCAGACCGCCTTGCCGTTGCGCAGCAGGTGGTTGAGGGCGCTGGGCAGGGCGTCGCTGTCGACACAGCGAATCTGGTTGCGCAGGTCGCCGAGGATGGGCAGTTCCCGGTCGTAGAGCAGCAGCGCCACCCGATCGCAGTGAAAATCGTCACCGAGGCTGGCGAGCAGGTTGCGGAACAGTTTTTCGGCTCCCCGTGCTTCCAGCAGGGACAGGGTCAGACGGCGGGTCTTGTCGAACAGGTGATCGTTTTCCCTGGCCACGTCCAGCAGGCCGTTGAGGCGGTCACGCAGTTCGTTATTACGGTCGCGGAGAATGGACGCCTGGCGTTCCAGCAGAGAGACAGCCTCGCCCTTGGAGTCCGGTAGGCGCAGCAATTCCAGCAGCTCCGGGCGATGCTGGAAGTAGTCCGGGTTGTCGCGCAGGTAGGCGGCAACCTGGTCGGCGCTGGCTTTGGTGTTCTCCGTCATGGGATTGCGTCCTTCTTGTTCCGCCGCAGTTATGCGCTGGTTACATCAATGCTGCCATCATAGACATGGCTGGCAGGGCCTGTCATCCGGATACCGCCCTGGCCAGTATAGCGAATCTGCAAGGTGCCTCCGGGCAGGTGCACGGTCACGTCCTGATCGAGAAAACCCCGTCGCTGGCCGATCACGACTGCGGCGCAGGCGCCGGAGCCACAGGCCAGGGTTTCCCCGGCGCCTCGTTCGTAGACGCGCAGGCGGATTTCATTGCGGCTGACGATCTGCATGAAAGCCACGTTGACTCGTTCCGGGAACTGTTCGTGGCTTTCCAGCAGCGGCCCCACGGTGTCCACCGGGGCGGTGTCCACATTCTCCACCAGCAGTGTACAGTGCGGATTGCCCAGGCCGACGGCGCCGACTTCGTAGGCATTGTTGCCTGCGACCAGAAAATAGGTGTCCTGTTCACCCTTGGCGATCAGGGGAATTGCTTCTGGCGCCCAGCGCGGTGCGCCCATATCCACGGTCACCTGCTCGTCGTCGGTCACCGTCAGGGTCATCTGCCCGTCGGCGGTTTCCACCACGATTTCGGCCTTGTCGGTGAGCCCATGATCGCGCACGAAGCGGGCAAAGCAACGGGCGCCGTTGCCACACTGACTGACCTCGGAGCCGTCCGCATTGAGGATGCGGTAACGGAAATCCGCGTCGGCGGAACGGGCCGGTTGCACGATCAGCAGCTGGTCAAAGCCCACGCCGAAATGCCGGTCGCCCAGGCGGCGGATCTCATCGGCGGAAAAGGGCACGCCGGTTTCTGGCAGCGACTGGCTGATGCCGTCGATGACCATGAAATCGTTGCCCAGGCCGTGCATTTTGGTGAAGCGCAGGTTCATGCGGGGTGTCCGGTACGGGTAAAAAGGCCATTGTACTCCGGGATTCCTGTGGCGTCAGGTGATGGCGCCTTGGTCTTGCCGTAGGAGCGGCGCTTGAGCCGCGAATCGTGCCTGGGAAAGTGTTCGCAAGCAGATTCGCGGCTCAAGCGCCGCTCCTACATAGGAGGTGTTGGGTGTACAATGCGGCACCACATACCCGCAGGCCCTGATCATGTTGTCTTACCGCCACAGCTACCACGCCGGCAACTTTGCCGATGTTCTCAAGCACATCGTCCAGGTGGCGATCATCGAGTACCTGAAAAAGAAGGACAAACCCTTCACGGTGCACGATACCCATGCCGGTGCCGGCAGCTATACCATTGCCAGTGATCACATGCAGAAGACCGGGGAATACCGGGACGGCATTGCCCGGTTGTTGGATAACCGCACCGGTGTAGGGGTGATTGACCAGTACGTGGCGCTGGTGAAAAAACTCAACCCGGTGGGCAAGCTCACCGAGTACCCGGGCTCGCCGCTGATCAGCGCCAGCCTGTTGCGCGAGCAGGACCGGCTGCAGTGTTCCGAGCTGCACAGTACCGATTTCGAGCTGTTGCAGCGTCGCTTTGCCGATGACAAGCGGGTGCGTGTGGAAAAGCTGGATGCCTGGCAGGGGTTCAAGGCCATGTTGCCGCCCCAGCATCGCCGGGGGTTGGTGCTGATCGATCCTTCCTATGAAATGGAAGCGGATTACCTTGGGCTGTTGCCGGCGTTGCAGATGGCCATGGAGCGCTTCTCCACTGCGACCTATGCCATCTGGTATCCGGTGCTGGATCGTAACCGCACCGAGAGTTTCATCCGCCGTTTCGTCAAGGCGGAGATTCCTAACATGCTGCGAGTGGAGTGTTGCCCGCGCCCGGATGCCTCTGGTCGTGGCATGACCGGCTCCGGCATGCTGATCGTCAATCCGCCTTACACGCTGGCCCAGCACATGGCCCAGGCCATGCCTGTGCTCAAGAATGCCCTGTGCGAGCCCAACGGGCATACTCTGGTCAGAGAGCTGACCGGCGAGGCCTGACAGCATAAAAAAACAGGGTGCGATGGGCATGTGAATCGCACGGGGCGGGGGAGTCAGTTACCAGAGGCGAGTTGCAGGGAGCGAAAATTCACGTCCTGTTCTGCATGCCGATTCTCGATTCCCTTCAGTCGCCCCGCAGGCCGACCACCGGCAATGCGCCTTCGCCAGCGTGCTGGTAGACTGCGCCGCTTTTCGCGCCGCCGGTAAGTGCTTACTCGCCGGCGAAGGCCCATAACGGGAAAGAGAGCAACCGGACAGACGGCCGTCTGTAAGCCTGCCATGACACAGTCCTCTTCACATCGTCGCCCCAGCCTGTTCGACGCCCTGCTGCCGATAGTCGTGCTGGTGGCGTTGTTGGCGGCGGCGGTGTACCTGTTCGGCGACAGTGCCTCTTCCGGGCCCAACCAGATTGCCCTGTTGCTGTGTGCCGGGCTGGCCTCGCTGATTGCCTTCAAGAACGGTATGTCCTGGCGGGACATCGAAACCGCCATGATCAAGGGGATTTCCGTGGCCCTGGGCGCGGTGCTGATTCTGCTCAGCGTGGGGGCCCTGATCGGCACCTGGCGGCTGGCCGGCATTGTGCCGTCGCTGATCTATTTCGGGCTGGAGTTGATGAACCCGGCCCTGTTCTATGCAGCGGCCTGCCTGATCTGCGCCATTATCGCCCTGAGTATTGGTTCCAGCTGGACGGTGGCGGCCACCGTGGGGGTGGCCTTGATCGGGGTGGCCAACGGTCTGGGGTTGTCGTTGCCGGTGGCTGCCGGGGCGGTAGTGTCCGGCGCCTATTTCGGCGACAAGATTTCGCCGCTGTCGGAAACCACCAACCTGGCACCGGCGGTGGCCGGCTCGGATCTGTTCGAGCATATCCGCCTGATGCTGTGGACCACGGTGCCGTCGATTGTCATCGCGCTGCTGATTTTCCTGTTCATGGGGTTCAATGCGGAAGTGGCCGGTGACACGGTGGACCGCATCCGCCCGCTACTGGCCGGTCTGGATAATCAGTTTCATATCTCCTTTCTGCATCTGATTCCCCTGCTGGTGTTGCTGGTGCTGGCGCTCAAGCGCATGCCGGCGCTGCCGGCGATCTTCCTGGGGGCCTTGCTGGGGGGCGTCTGGGCGCTGTTGTTCCAGCCCGAGGCCATTGCCGCCCAGGCGGGGGTGGCGCAGGCGGATCTGGCGGCGTCACTGAAAGTGGTATGGCAGACCTTTTATGGCGGTATCACGGTGGAGACTGGCGATGGGGCGCTCAATGATCTGCTGTCCGGTGGCGGCATGGCGTCCATGCTCAACACGGTCTGGCTGATTCTCTGTGCCATGACCTTCGGGGCGGTGATGGAGCATGCCGGTTTGCTGGCCAGACTGATCGAAGGTTTGCTGGCCGCGGTGAAGGGGGCGGCGGGATTGATTGCGGCCACTCTGGCCACCTGCCTGGGCAGCAATATCCTCACTGCGGACCAGTATATTTCCATCATCATGCCCGGGCGCATGTTCCGCGAGGCCTATGAAAAGGAAGGGCTGGCGCCGGTGAATCTGTCCCGGGCCCTGGAAGATGGCGGCACCATCACCAGCCCGCTGATTCCCTGGAATACTTGCGGGGCCTATATGCAGTCGGTGCTGCTGGTGCCGGTGACGGACTATCTGTTCTATGCGTTCTTCAACCTGATCAACCCGCTGCTGGCGCTGGTGTATGCCTGGCTGGGGATCAAGGTGCTGCGTCTGACTCCGCCGGGGGCAGGAGGGTTTCCCCCAGGGCCTTCTACGAAGCCGCAGTAGGAGCGGAGCTTGCGCCGCGAACCACGTGAAAACGCGAAGTCGTCTGCAGGATAACCAAGCTTCTCTGGCCTTGCCGTCTTCCTCCCGTTAATCCTGGCGACGCCCTGCCAAAACGCTGCAATAAAAAAGGCGGAATACCTTTCAGGTAATTCCGCCTTATGCCGTGATTGCTGTTCGCTGGAGTCAGGGTAGTAACGATTCCAGTTTTAGCTGATCTTCATAGGTTTCCCGCTGGCGCACCACAAAGGCCTGGTCGCCATCCACCATCACTTCGGCGGGGCGGTTGCGGCTGTTGTAGTTGCTGGCCATGGCAAAGCCATAGGCGCCGGCACTGCGCACTGCCAACAGGTCGCCGGTCTCCAGGGACAGGGCCCGGTCCTTGCCGAGAAAGTCACCGGTTTCGCAGACCGGGCCGACGATATCCCAGTCCCGACAATCCGCATCATGGGGTTTTACCGGCACGATGTTCTGCCAGGCCGAATACAGGCTCGGTCGGATCAGGTCGTTCATGGCGCCGTCGACGATGGCGAAGTTCTTGTGTTCGGTGGGCTTGAGAAACAGCACCTGGGTGACAAAGATGCCGGCGTTGGCGGCAATGGCCCGGCCCGGCTCGATATGCACCGGCAGGTCGCCCGGGATGTGCTTGAGCAGGGCCTGCACGTAATCGGCCGGCGCCGGGGGCGCTTCCTCGTTGTAGGTCACGCCCAGGCCGCCGCCCAGATCCAGATGGTGAATCTCGATACCCAGATGCTGCAGTTGATCCAGCAGCTTGAGTACCCGCTCCAGGGCATCTTCGAAGGGCGACAGCTTGGTGAGCTGGCTGCCGATGTGGCAATCGATACCCAGTACCTTGATGTGCGGCAGCTCGGCGGCGCGCTGATAGAGAGCCGGTGCCTTGGCGATATCCACGCCGAACTTGTTGTCCTTCAGGCCGGTGGAGATGTAGGGGTGGGTCTGGGCGTCCACATCCGGGTTCACGCGGATGGCGATGGGCGCTTCACGATCCAGTTCGCCGGCGACCAGATTAAGCAGTTCCAGCTCGGCGGCGGATTCCACGTTAAAGCAATGGATGTTGGCTTTCAGTGCGGCGGCCATTTCATCGGCGGTCTTGCCGACGCCGGAAAACACGATCTTGTCCGGATCGCCGCCGGCCCGCAGTACCCGCTCCAGTTCGCCGCCGGAGACGATATCAAAGCCGGCGCCGCAACGGGCCAGCACGTTCAGTACCGCCAGGTTGGAGTTGGCTTTCACCGCATAACAGACCTGGTGAGGGTGATCACCGAAGGCCTCGTCGAAGGCCTGGAAGTGACGCTCCAGGGTGGCGCGGGAATAGAGATACAGCGGTGTGCCGAAACGGTCAGCCAGTTGTTCTACCGGCAATTCTTCGGCGAACAGCTCGCCATCGCGGTACTGAAAGTGGTCCATGATTATTCCTGTTCACCGTCATCCTGGTCGGATGCGGCGGGTTGGTCGGCGTTGTCGTCCTTTGCCTCTACGGGCTCGGCGGCGGGTTCCTGTGGGGCAAAGTACAGCGGACCTTTCTGGCCGCAGCCAGCCAGCAGAACGACAAATAGCAGGGCGATGATGCGCATCATCAAGCTCCGAATGTGCGTGCGAAGGCGGATAGCGTGGAGCTTCCCCCCTCGGCGAAAGATGGCGGAAAGGGCTGTGCCCTGTCCGCCCGGGGTTGATCAGTGACCGGTATTGTCCAGCGCTTGCCGGGCACGGGCAACTGCGGCACGCACCTGATCCGGGGCGGTGCCACCGATATGGTTACGGGCGCTCACCGACCCTTCCAGGGTCAGCACGTCGAACACGTCGTCTTCGATCTGATCACTGAACTGTTTCAGTTCAGACAGGGACATGTCGCTCAGGTCCTTCTTCTTTTCTACGCCGTAGGCCACGGCCTTGCCAACGATTTCGTGGGAGTCGCGGAAGGCAATGCCCTTGCGCACCAGGTAATCGGCCAGGTCGGTGGCGGTGGCGAAACCGCGACGGGCCGCTTCGCGCATCACCTCGCGATTGGGTTCCAGGGCCGGGATCATGTCGCCGAAGGCGCGCAGGCTGCCTTTGATGGTGTCCACGGCGTCGTAGAGCGGCTCTTTGTCTTCCTGGTTGTCCTTGTTGTAGGCCAGCGGCTGGCTCTTCATCAGGGTCAGCAGGCTGATCAGGTGGCCGTTGACGCGGCCGGTCTTGCCGCGCACCAGCTCCGGCACGTCCGGGTTTTTCTTCTGCGGCATGATGGAACTGCCGGTGCAGAAGCGGTCGGGCAGGTTGATAAAGTTGAACTGGGCGCTGGTCCACAGCACCAGTTCTTCGCTGATCCGTGACAGGTGAGTCATGGTCAGGGCGGCCAGGGCACAGAATTCGATGGCGAAGTCCCGGTCGCTCACGGCATCAAGCGAGTTTTCGCAGACGCCGTCAAAACCCAGCAATTCGCAGGTGCGCTCGCGGTTGATCGGGTAGGTGGTGCCAGCCAGGGCAGCGGCGCCCAGCGGCATGCGGTTGACCCGCTTCTTGCAGTCCAGCAGGCGTTCGCGGTCGCGCTTGAGCATCTCGAACCAGGCCAGCAGGTGGTGGCCGAAGGTCACCGGCTGGGCGGTCTGCAGGTGGGTGAAGCCGGGCATGATAGTGGCCGCTTCACGTTCGGCCAGGTTCAGCAGGCCGGTCATCAGGTGCAGATACTGTTCTTCCATGATCAGCATTTCATCGCGGAGCCACAGGCGGATATCGGTGGCCACCTGGTCGTTGCGGCTACGGCCGGTGTGCAGCTTCTTGCCGGTGATGCCGATCTTGTCGGTGAGCCGCGCCTCGATGTTCATGTGCACGTCTTCCAGGGCCACGGACCACTGGAATTCGCCGGCTTCGATTTCTTTCTGGATTTCCGCCAGGCCGTTGATGATGGCGTCACGCTCCTCATCGGTGAGCACGCCCACTTCTGCCAGCATAGTGGCATGAGCCTGGGAGCCGAAGATGTCCTGGCGGTACATGCGCCGGTCGAAATTCACGCTGGCGGTGAATTCCTGAACGAACTGATCGGTGGATTCGCTGAAGCGGCCGCCCCAGAGTTTGTTCTGCTGCTTGTCGGTCATCGTACGGTTCCCATGCATAAAGCCGGATTTGCGAGGCGCGCAGTATAGCAGGGACCGGGGACCCCCTGAACATTAGCCCTGCTGGTATTGCTTGGGTGACGTGCTCGCTTAATGTATAACTGCTTGTAACTAGTGATTTTTACTGACCGGAGATTCAATGGCGGCCACGGACGAGCAGCCCAATTCCAGTTTTCTGCCTGACCTGTGCAGCACTCGCGCGGTGCTGGTAGTCGTTGTCGTGGCAGAGCTGATGGCTCTGGTGATCAACCTGGTGGCCACCTATTACAGTGATTTCAGCATGGGCAGGCTGGCGATCACCTCACTGTTTGTGCAATGGGTGGGGCTGACCTCGGCGGCGCTGGTCTGCCAGCTACGTCCCAGGCTCAATCGCCTGGCGCCCTCCGTGGCAGCGGTGGCAGTGGTCTTGCTGGTGGTGGTCGACACCCTGGTGTTCAGCGTGGTGGCTGCCCTGGTGATGAGCTGGGTGACCGGGACCCTGATGCCGGGTTCTCTGTGGTCCATGGAAATTCTCGTCAACGGCCTGATTGCCGCCATTATTGCCGGCCTGGTGATGCGCTATTTCTACGTTCAGGAGCAGCTTCGTCAGAAGGGGCAGGCGGAATTGCAGGCGAGAATACAGGCCCTGCAATCGCGGATTCGTCCGCATTTCCTGTTTAATTCCATGAACATCATCGCCAGCCTGATTGCGGTGGACCCGGATACCGCCGAAAAAGTGGTGGAGGATCTGTCGGTGCTGTTTCGGGCCAGCCTGAAGAATATCGGCAACGAGGTCTCTCTGGATGAGGAGCTGGAGCTGTGTCGGCGCTATATTCATATTGAGCAATTGCGCATGGGCGAGCGTCTGCAGGTGGAATGGGACATCCGCGTGGAGGCAAAAAGCGTGATGATTCCGCTGTTAACCTTGCAACCCTTGCTCGAAAATGCCATTTATCATGGCATACAACCATTAGCTGCGGGCGGCGTGGTGACGATCCGGGCCCTGGCAGAACATGGCGAGCTGGTATTATCGGTGAGTAACCCCAAGCCGGAAGGCGACGGGCACCACAACGGCAACCGAATGGCGTTGGAGAATATTCGTCATCGACTGGAAGCGTTGTATGGTGACGAGGTGGCGGTGGAATCACGGCCGCAACAAAAAGAATACGAAATCGAAATCCGATATCCGCTGCAATAAAAAAGGATGGGAATTATGCGGGTGCTTGTGTGCGACGACGAACAACTGGCTCGGGACCGGCTCAAGCGGCTGGTAGAGAAAACCGACGGCGTTGAAGTGGTGGCAGAAGCGGCCAACGGCCGCGAGGCTGTGGATCAGGCTCAAATCACCAGGCCTGACGTGATCCTGATGGATATTCGCATGCCGGAAATGGACGGTATGGAAGCCGCCGAGCATCTCAGCAAGATGGATAATCCCCCGGCGCTGATTTTCTGTACCGCCTATGACGAACATGCCCTGCAGGCCTTCAAGGTCCATGCGGTGGACTATCTGCTCAAGCCGGTCAGTGCCGATGATCTGGCCACGGCGCTGGGCAAGGCCCGGACCCTGAACCGGGTGCAACTGGCGGAAATCGGCAGGGATGTCAGTGAAGAAAAGCCGCGCCGGCGCGGGCATATCAGTGCCCGCACCCACCGGGGTCTGGAACTGGTGCCAGTGGATGAGGTGCGCTATTTCCTGGCTGACCAGAAATACGTCACCGTCTGCTCCGGCGAGGGCGAAGTGCTGATCGATGAAACCCTCAAGGAGCTGGAGACCGAATTCGGTGACCAGTTCGTGCGTATTCACCGCAATGCCCTGGTGGCGTTGAAGTTTATCGAGGGTATGGAGATGGCCACTGCCGGCCACCACCAGGTACGCCTGCGCGGCATCGATGAAAGGCTCACTGTCAGCCGCCGGCATGTGGCCGGCTTGCGCCGGGTGCTGCAGAATCTGTAGTCGTTAACAGAGGTCTGTCGGCATGCTAGCCTTGGACCTCCCCATGTTCCGAGCAATCCAATAACAAGAACAGGAAACCTGCCATGAAAAAGCTTCTTCTTCTGCTGGTCAGCGCCGCAGCACTGAGCGGTTGTGCCTCCGCCACCATGCCGGTCACCGGTCTGCTCTACGGCAACGTGAAAGCGCCGCTCACCGCCACTGCTTCCACCGAGAAACCCACCCGGGTTGGCCGAGCCAGTACCCGTTCGATTCTCGGCATCATTGCCTCCGGCGACGCCAGCATCCAGACCGCAGCGCGCAACGGCGGCATCACCGAAATCCATCATGTGGACTACGAGTCCCAGAACTTCTTCGGGGTGTTGGCGGAGTTTACCGTGGTGGTTTACGGTAACTGATTGCCCCTTTTGAATTTGTAGGAGCCATGCTCGCCATGGCGAACTTGCTTGCGATCTCAATGGTTCGCTGCGCTCAGTTCGCCATGGCGAGCATGGCTCCTACGGTATGAGCTTCTCTTCCTGTAAACTGTCCTCCTCATTTCAGAACCACAGGATCTCCCATGTCCCGCGAAGTCTTGCGTATCGCCACCCGCTCCAGCCCGCTTGCCATCTGGCAGGCAGAATACGTTCAGCAGCGTCTGGAAAGTCTGCATGAGGGGTTGAGCGTGGAGCTGGTTCGGATCAAGACCCAGGGTGACAAGATTCTCGATACCCCGCTGGCCAAGATTGGTGGCAAGGGCCTGTTCGTGAAGGAGCTGGAAGAGGCCATCATGGACGGCCGTGCGGATATTGCCGTGCATTCCATGAAGGATGTACCCATGGAATTGCCGGAAGGCTTTGCGCTGCCGGTGATCTGTGAGCGGGAAGATCCCCGCGATGCCTTTGTCTCCAATCATCATGACAGCCTGTCTGCTCTGCCACATGGTGCCTGTGTGGGGACTTCCAGCCTGCGCCGTCAGGCCCAGGTACAGGCCAACCGCCCGGACCTGGTGGTGAAAAGCCTGCGCGGTAATGTGCAGACCCGCCTGGGCAAGCTGGATGCCGGCGAGTTCGACGCCATTATCCTCGCCGCTGCCGGGCTCAAGCGGCTGGAGATGCACGAGCGGATCCGTTACGAAATGCCGCCGGAGGAATCCCTGCCGGCGGTGGGGCAGGGTGCGGTCGGCATCGAGTGCCGCGAAGGCGATGAGCGCACCATCGCACTGCTGAGTCCGCTCAGTGATGTGGATACCTGGGACCGGGTAGTGGCGGAACGAGCCATGAATCGACGTCTTGAGGGTGGTTGTCAGGTGCCTATCGCCGGCTTCGCGTTGCTGGAAGACGATCAGCTCTGGCTGCGTGGCCTGGTTGCCGAGGAAAACGGCAAACAGGTGCTCCGTGCAGAAGGGCGCGCCCCCCGCGAGCGCGGTGCCGAACTGGGTGTGGAGATTGCCGAGCAACTGCTGGCCCAGGGGGCGGATGTGATCCTCAAGGCTCTCTACGAGAAAGGCTGATTGTCATGCAGGTGCTGGTCACCCGTCCCCGGGGGCAGCAGCAGGCCTTAATGGATGCCCTGCGTCAGGCTGGCTATCAGCCGCTGCACAGCCCCGCACTGCATATCGAGCCGCTGCCGGTCAGCGATACGACCCGCCGGGTGCTGATGGACCTGGATTTGTTCCATGCGGTTTTCTTCGCCAGCAGTAATGCCGCCCGCCTGGCCCTGGCCGCCATGGCGGATATCTGGCCCCAGTGGCCGGTGGGCGTCCACTGGCTGGCGGTAGGCAAGGCCACTGCGGCGGAAATTACCCGCTGGCATCTGCAGCCCACCGTTCCTGACGGCGGTTTCAATTCCGAAGCGGTGCTATCCCTGCTCTGCCTGCAGCAACTGACGGAAAAAAAAGTGCTGTTGTGTCGTGGTGATAGCGGTCGGGAATTATTGGCACAGACTCTTGCCGAGCGAGGAGCGGAAGTTGTCACCCTGCCGTTCTATCGTCGTTTGCCCTGCGCAGCATTTCATTGCCCTGCACAATGCAACTGGGTCATGGTGACCAGTGTGGAAAGCTGGCGAGCCATCAGCGAAAAAATTCCACCTGACGTCGGGGTGGTGGCTGCCGGGGAGCGAGTGGCCTCTCATATCCGTGCGGAACATGCCGGTCCAGTGCGAGTGGCGGCCAGTGCCCATGATGAAGATATGCTGGCCACTCTGCCTTCTGCATAAAGAACATGAATGACTGATCTCTTCATATCGCCAAGGTAGTGTTTTGTAATCTATCTCCCGGGTTCATGCCCTGTTTGCCTCTCCTATTACATTGTTTAATGGACACTCAGCGCAGCCCCAATTAAGGTTTTCGCAGAGGATCGCCCGTTTGGGGGTGCCAGATAATCAGAACATGGAGCTGACATGACGCAGGAACGTCTTTATTCCCGCCAGACAGGCAAGAGCATCTGGGTTGTACTGGTGGTGTTGGTGGTTCTGGCGGCCCTGGGGGCCGGTGGCTGGTGGGGCTGGCAACAGTTCCAGCAGATGCAGAAAGAAAAAGCCGGTCTTGCCGGTCAGATCAGCGAATTGAAAGCTGCCATGGCCAGCCAGCGCAGCGAGGTGCAGGGCGCGCTGTCTTCCTTCGAGAAAAAACAGGCGGAGCTGTCCGCCCGTATGGTCAAGGATCGCGCCGTGCTCAGCGATATGCAGAGTGGTGGGCAAACACTGTGGCTGGTCAACGAAGCCCGGGCACTGGCCAGCCTGGCCAGCCAGCGACTGCTGCTGACCCAGGATGCCTCTGCCGCGCGGCGTTTATTGAAAGCCGCGGATGAAACCCTGGCCCGCCTTGATGATCCCAAGGTGCTGCCGGCCCGTCAGGCGCTGGCCATGGACATGGAAAAACTCAGCGGTGCCGGTCAGGTGGATGTGCAAGGCATGGTGCTTCGCCTGGGCGCCCTGCGTCAGATTACCGCTGAGCTGGCGGTGCCAGTGGAGGAAGCCCCTCCCGAGCGGGATTTACCTGAAGTGAATCAGCCCTGGTGGCAAGACGTGCTCGACCGCCTGCCGATCAATGTACGTCATCACGAAGGGGCTGTGCCGTTGCCGTTGTCTGCCGAGCAGGCGTCACTGGTGCGTCTGACCCTGGATGGCAGTCTGCAGCAGGCGCAGCTGGCTCTAATGCAAGGACGTGCCAAGGCCTACCAGCAGGCGCTGGATAATGCGCGCACGACGCTGGCCCAGTGGTTCCGTGAGGATGAGCCGCGGGCGGCGCAAATGCGCAAGGCGTTGAAAGAGCTGGGTGGCAGCAGTGTGGCTCAGGCCCTGCCGGAGATTGGCGCGGGTCTGGCTGCCATTGAAGAGTTGAAACGCAAGGAGGGCGGTGCATGAAAAAAGTCGCCCTGCTGATCGTCATCGCCCTGGTTGCCGCACTGGCACTGGGGCGCTGGATGGCGTCGGATTCCGGCTACGTGCTGGTAATCCGCGATGACTTCTCCCTAGACACCACCCTGGGCTTTGTGGTGCTGGCGGCACTGCTGGCGGTGGTGGCCATTGTGGTGCTTACCCTGCTCGGCAATGCCGCCTGGAATGTGCTGGAGCCGGTGCGAGCTACACGTCGCTGGAAAAAAGCCGTGGCGGCCCGGCGTTTGCGCAGTGGTCTTCTGCAACTGGTGGATGGCGAACAAGAAAAGGCCGAGCGGCTGCTGGTAGCCGCCGGAGAAGACGGTGACTGGCCCCTGCTGGCCTGGTTGCTGGCGGCGGAAGCGGCTCAGGAACAGGAGAACGTGGAGGCCAGTCAGCGGTATCTGGAAAATGCCAGCAGCGACCGCCGTGGCCAATTGGTGGCCGGGCTGATGAAGGCCCGTTTCGCGCTGGATGATGGTTATCCGGAGCAGGCCCGCCAGGAGCTCAAGGTGCTGGCGGACCTGGCGCCGCGCAACAAACGCATCCTGCGTACCTATGCGGAAGTGCTGGAGAGCCAGAAAGACTGGCCGGCTCTGTGCGCCCTGATGCCGCGCCTCAAGCGCGCCTTCGGTGAGGGCAAGGAATCCCGTCGTGAACGCCGAGCCTGGCTGGCCCTGCTGCAGGAAACCGCGCGCAAGCCCGGCTTCAATGATGCGGACAGCCGTCGGGAGGAACTGCGCAAGCTATGGAAGGATGTGCCGGTTCATTTGAAGAATGATCCGGCCATGGTGGCCCGCTATACCGGTTTTCTGGCCCAGCTGGGCGGTGGTAAGGGCGCCTTGAATCTGGTCCGTGAGCAGTTGACCCAACAGTGGGATGACCGCTTACCGCCGGTACTGGAAGCCATCGACGATATGTCTCCGGATGATTTGCTACAGGTGCTGGAAGGCTGGCTGGCAGAACGACCGGGTAACGCAGCGGTGTTGATTACGGCCGGTCGAGTGGCTCTCAAGGCCCGTCTGTGGGGCAAGGCCCAGGGTTTCTTTGAGGCCGCCGCCAACTCCAGCCAGAGCGCCACAGCCCTGGCTGAACTGTCTCGGCTGTATCAGGCGCTGGGTGATACCAGCAAGGCACAGAAGGCCTTTGAGCGTCGCCTGCAGCAACTGGACGGAGAGTTGCCCGCGTTGCCGATGCCGGAGAAGTCGTTGTAGAACGGCATTGGCAAACGAAAACCAAAAGGCCGCGCCGGATTTCTGGTGCGGCCTTTTTGCTGTAGGAGCGCCGCTTGAGGCGCGAACAGGGCCGAGTTACGAGGAACGAAAGGACTTTCGAAACTCGAACCTCGTGACTCGCTTCTAATGCTGTTCGCGCCTCAAGCGGCGCTCCTACAAAACCCGTCGAGCCCTTGCGGCTCGGTGTGGCGGGTTATTTCAGGGCCTGGGTGATGCTCTGCCCGACTTCCTGCCAGCCCTGATCCAGGGCTTTAACCAGTGCCGCATAGCCCTCGCCGCCAATAGGGCCCTGCCACTCGATGGTTCCCCGTTGGACTTGCTCTTCATGGGTGAATTGCCAGGTGCCGGTGATCATGGCCACGTCACCCCCATTGCTCTGCACGCCCTGAAAGCGGCTGAGTTGCAGATCCAGTTTCCCCAGTTCATGGAGTGTTGTCTGGCTTGCCAGGGTGGCCGCCAGCGCCCGCTGTAGTTGCGAGCCCAGTGGCTCCGCCCAGCGATGCTGGCGGGCCACGTGCAGTTCGGTGTCGCTCAGTTGCAACACGATGCCGCCCTGGTCCAGGTAGCTGGCCAGGCTTACGCGAATCTGTAGTGGGCTGTGGCCACTGTGGCTGGCGCCGGGTAGCAGGTAGTCCGGCGCGGGTGCCGGCGGGGTCTGGCTGCAGGCGCTCAGCCACACCATCAGGGTGACCAGCAGGCCGGAAATGAACAATGATTTCATTGGCGGGAGCCTCTGGGTTGCGGATCGGGGGCCGGCTGGCGCTGGAAGATCAGTGCATTGGGCTGCCGATTCAGGGTATCCAGCAGCGGTTCGGCGTCGTTGAGTAGACGATCCAGTTTCTGCAGGGTGCCTTGCAGTTGCTGGTAGCCGTCGCCGCCGGTCTGCCAGCCCTGCAGCGTACCTTCCAGGGCGCCGAGGGTGCCGGTAAGCCGTTCCGGCAGGGCATTGAGTGCCGGGTCGGCCAGCAGGGCTTCGAGCCGTTGGGTGGTGCCGGCCAGGTTGTCCAGGTTGCGGTTCAGGTTGCCGGCAATGGATTCCATGGGCAGGTTGTTGAGGGTATCCAGAAGCCGCTGGATCTTGTCCTCGATCTTGCTGATGCCGCCGCTGTCGATCGTGGGGAAAACGGCCACATCCGCATAGCGTTCGCCACTGTTGGCAGCGGGCGTGTCGGCATGGAAATCCAGATCCACAAACAGGGCACCAGTGAGCAGGTTGCCCGGCTTCAGGCTGGCGCGCAGACCATCATCAATCATGCGATCGATTTCCTGCCGCCAGCGCTGTGTATCTTCCCGGCTCTGGTGAGTGATGCGTTGGGGTTCCAGGCGGATCAGCACCGGAATGGGAGCACTGCTGATAGTGCCCGGGCCCGATTGGGCAAAGCTCCAGGCCACTTGTTCCACGGTGCCCACACGGATGCCGCGATACTCCACCGGGGCGCCGGTTTTCAGGCCCCGCACACTACTCTCCACCAGCAACACATAATCCAGGGTGTCGGTGTAGAGAGCCCGCCGGGCGCTTTCTTCATCGTTGTGCAGGGTGAACTCCCGCTCGTCTTTTACCGGGTCGCCGGCGCGCATATTGCCATCAGGGACGGCAAAGGTGATGCCGCCGCCGATCAGGGCTTCCAGGGAGTGGATCTGAGCCTGGAAGCCGCGGGCATCGAGCTTGAAGCCAAGCCCGTTGACCTGCCAGAAACGGCTGCTGTCCGAGACCAGCACGTCGTAGGGCTTCTGGATAAAGATGCGGTGGTGGAAGCGCTTGTCGCTGGCATTGAAGCGGGTTTCCACCACCCGGCCCACTTTCAGGCTGCGAAAATGCACCGGGTCGCTCACGTCCACATTGGTCCCTGCCTCGCTGACCAGTTTCAGGAACAGGCCGGCGCCGGTTTTTTCCGGGGGCGGCGTGTCCTGTACCTGAAAACGCTTGCCCTTCTTGCCGCTTTCGCCGGGCATCAGCTCGATGTAGGAGCCGGACAGTACCGTGTTCAGGCCACTCACGCCCTCCCTGCTGATCCGGGGTTTGACCACCCAGAAGCGGGTGTCCTCGGCCAGCATGCGGTCGGTGTCTGACTGCATCTGTACGGTCAGCAGTGTGTGGCTCATGTCATCCGACAGCCTCACGCTTTCTACCAGGCCGACCTGCACATTGCGGGTTTTCACCGGCGTCTTGCCGGCGTTGATGCCTTCCGCGTCCGTCAGTTTCAGGGTAATTACCGGCCCCTGACTGGAGAGATAACTGAATACCAGCCACAGGCCGATCAGGGCAGCGGCCAGAGGGATCAGCCAGACGGCGGAAAGCCGGGTGCGGCGGGGTTCGGCTTGGGTATCACTCAAGGCTGATGCTCCGGTTGTGTGTTGGGGGGCAGCTTCTGCTGCTGGTCCCAGATCAGGCGCGGATCAAACTGGTGGGCCGCCAGCATGGTAAATATCACCACGGCGGAAAAGGCCACGCCACCCACGCCCGGGGTCACGGTAAGAATATTGCCCATCTGGAACAGGGCGACAATGATGGCCACCACGAATACATCGATCATGGACCAGCGCCCCACCCATTCGGTGATCCGGTAGAGCGCCATCTGGTTTTTCATGTCCAGGGTGTCGCGCCGGCGGCTGGCAATGCATAGCCAGCCCAGCGCCAGGATTTTTCCGAACGGCACCAGCACGCTGGCGGTAAAGATGATCAGGGCAATGGGCCAGTCGCCATGGCGGATGAAAAGCATGACACCGGCAATGATGGTGGACGGCTCGTTCTGCCCCAGGCTGGTGGTGGTCATGATCGGAAACAGGTGGGCGGGGAAGCAGCAGAGGATGGCGGTGATCAGCAGTGCCCAGACCCGTTGCAGGGTCAGCGGGTGGCGGTCATGCAGGCTGCTGTGGCAGCGGTGGCAATGGTGACTGCCCAGGGTTTGCAACTGCCCGCAGCGCTGGCAGCCGATCAGCCCCTGGCTGCGGGCGGTGAGTCCGCTGCGGGTAGCGGCGGGTTGCTGCAGATTACCCAGCAACCGCTGCCACAGGCTCACGGTATTCATGCGGGTGACGGTAATCAGCAATAACAAAGCGTAGCCGGAAAAGGTCCAGAAGGCGGAGAGCAGCTGGATATGGGCCATGGCGACGATCTTCACCAGGCTCACCAGGGCGGCGATGGCAAACACATCTGCCATCATCCAGGGCTGCATGCGGGGCAGCCAGCGGGCCAGCAACAGGCTGCCGGGCAGATGACGGCGGGCGGACAGACTCAGGTGTATCCAGCAAATCGACAGCAGATAAAGGGCCGGGATCACGATGATGGTGGCGATCACGATGACCGCTAGCGACGGGTGGTGATAGACCGCCAGTTCCCAGGCGGCATCGGTCACCGTCATGGCGCGCTCAATGCCATTTTTTTCGAAACCGATGTAGGGGAAGAGCAACGATAGGCCGAGCAGAATCAGCGCGGTAAAGGCCAGCGCGGGAGTCAGTTGATCGCTCTGCGCCTGGCGCATCAGCGGGTGCCGACAACGGGGGCACTGTAGCCAGCCGCTTTCCTGGCGAAGGTCTACTTCGCATACCAGGTCGCATTCGTGGCAAGGCAGAAGCAATGTCTGGTTATGCGCCGTGGGCGGAGAATCCTGCGCCATCGCATCCTTTCCTTGGTAATCAGCTACAAGCCGCAAGCTACAAGCTACAACGCGGGCTCGGTTGTTGCCAGTCCGGGAACGTTTTGGCCGCGATTCGAGGCGAATGCTCGATGCCCAATGACGAATTAGACTCGCATCGCGGGCTCAGGCCTCTTCGGTCGGCACGGGTTTAGCCCGCGTTGCTGCAGCTATTCCCTGGGCGCGTAATCAAACACGTCACAGTGGATATTGCCGGCGGGGACGCCTTCTTCCACCAGCGCATCGAATACCGCCCAGGCCATGGGCGGGGAACCGCCCAGGTAGAACAGCGGCAACTCCGGTTCGTTCAGGGCCGCCAGCGCTGCCTCATGCACCAGGCCTTCGGCGTGGTCCGGGTGACGGATGTCGGAGAGGGCAGTGGTGAAATCGAAGTCTTTCAGTGCCATCTTCCACTGGGAGGGGAGTGTCGGCAGGTAGAGATCTTCCGGGGTGCGGGCGCCCCAGAACAGGCGGACCGGGTGGTCGAAGTCCAGGGCGATCAGGCGTTCGACCATGGCCTTTACCGGGGCGAAACCGGTGGAGCCACAGATAAACCACACCGGCTGTTCCGGGGCGCTGTCGATAAAGCGCATGCCGGCGGGCAGGGTGGCGCTGACGGTGCTGGCTGATGTCAGGTGCGCCATGATGTCCTGGGCGGCACTGTTATCGTCGCCGTGGCGGATATGTAATTCCAGGCGGCGGCCATCGCAGTGGTTGGCGATGGAAAAGGGGAAGCTCTCGCCGTTCAGGTTGAGCATCATGTATTGCCCGGCATGCCACTGCACCCGCTTGCCGGCGGGTAGCTGTAACCAGACCCGACTCACATCGTGATTGAGCGCTTCAATCTGCTGAATCTGGCAATGAACTTCATGGCTCGGCAGTTCGCCGGGAGCGGTCACCTCGGGCACATCGATCTCACAGTCGCTGAGTGGCTGAGCGATGCAGTATAACACCTGGATGCTATCGGCATCGCCCGCATGAATGGTGTGGTTTCTTTGCTGAACGTGTCCGCTTTGAAGCGTTCCCATGCAGCGCTCACAGACACCATTGCGGCAGGCCACCGGAAAGCCGAAGCCGGCCTGCTGGCCGGCCTCGATGATGGTCTGGTCGTCATGGCAGGAGAAGCGTTCCCTGCCGTTGACGGTGATGGTGAAGATATCGGGCACGTTTTGCTGAATTGATAATGGAAAATTGAGAATTGATAACGGAAACCACCTCCAGTAAGGGCTGGCGGTGGCTTTCATGGTTTTAAGTTATCAATTATCCATTCTCAATGATCAATTGCCTGCTCGTTATGCTCCAACGCCCACGAACAGCGCCACGATACAACCCATGCCAAAGGCCCATACCAGGGTGCGGGCGCTGGCCCAGTCGGCGATATAGCAGACGGTGAACATGACCCGGCTGACCACGAAGGCCAGGGCGATGCCGTCGATGGTGGGTTGAGGGGCGGTCTGGGCCAGGTGGGCAATGATCACGGCCGCGGCAAAGGCGGGGGTGACTTCGAAGCCATTCTGCTGGGCCCAGTGGGCGCGCTTGCGGCTGCCTTCCAGGGTTTCCAGGAATTCGCGCGGGTTATGGTTCTGCTT
This sequence comes from Alcanivorax jadensis T9, assembly GCF_000756655.1. Classification (GTDB taxonomy): domain Bacteria; phylum Pseudomonadota; class Gammaproteobacteria; order Pseudomonadales; family Alcanivoracaceae; genus Alcanivorax; species Alcanivorax jadensis. Next base: position 331,220 of record NZ_ARXU01000002.1, on the reverse strand, counting down.
CGGGCCGAAGCCGCCCTGGAATTTGGCTAAAGCGGTATTCAGGTAGGGCAGGAAAATGGCGGCAAGCACGCACCAATAGGCAAGGGTCATGATGTTTTCTCCGTGATTTTTATATGCCGTAGGAGCGGCGCTTGAGCCGCGAAGCCGTCTTCGAAAAGATCTCTGGGGCTTCGCGGCTCAAGTGCCGCTCCTACTGGAATGAAGATTAGGTTATCTCAGTCTTTGTCATCGGCCTGTGAGGCTAGCAGGCATGCCTCGATCACCGCAAAGCGATCCTGCCCCCAGACCATGGTGTTTTCGGTCAGGAAGCTGGGTACGCCCCAACTGCCGGCGGCCATCATGGCGTTGCGGTTGTCTTCGGCATGGTCGCGCCAGCTGTCGTCGTCCAGCCAGCGGCGGGCCCGGTTCCAGTCCAGCCCGGCATTTTCCACCAGAAACTTCAGGCCGTTGTCGGTGGCGGCATTGATGCCCTGGCTCCAGATGCCGGTGGCGGCGGCACGCAGCCATTCGCGCAGGCGGCCTTCCTTTTCCGCGAAAGGCCAGATGGCCATACAGCGTTCCACCCCGGCACCGACCGGATCGCACACCTTGCCAAATGGCACCTTGTGCAGACGGGCTTCCCGGGCGGCGTCCTTGAGGATGTAGAAACGCTTGGCCTTGGGGACCGAGAGCCCGCGCATCACCATGGGCAGGACCGGGCGAATTTTCAGGTTCAGGCCGTAATGGTCCGCCATGGCATAGGTGCGGGCCAGCGCCAGGTAGGAGTAGGGGCTGCGGAAGGAGAAAAACAGCACCAGCGGCTTGCCTTTCAGGCCTTCCGGGACCTCTTTCAGACGGGCCCGTTTGGCGCGGCCGTAGGGCAGTGGCCAGTCCGCGCTGCCCAGGCCCAGGTCGTTGAGACGATGGGCCAGATGGTCCAGCCGCTCGATACTCCAGTACCACTCACCTTCGTACTGCAGGGTGCCGGTGAGGTAGTGGCCATCCTTGAGGAACTGGTCGCGACGGGCTTCCAGTGCCAGCTGGGCCCGGTCGGCGGGCATCTGGCCGTGTTCGGTGAGCAGCTCTTCCAGCTTGTCGTGGTCGTTGCGCCACAGGGCATCCGCCAGGGCGGCGGCCAGGCTCCAGAAGCGCTCGTCGCCCTCGTGTTTCAGCAGGCAGCGTGTCGCTGCCAGGCTCACTTCCCGGGGCGGCAGTTGCCAGTTGTGGGGAAAGTCCAGGTCGTGCAGGCGCGCCAGCTGGGTGGCGTCGCGGGGGGCCAGTTCTTCCAGCATGTCCGCCGCCGGGTACATCTGCTGATCCAGATACAGCATGACCCGGGGGGTAATCGTGATGCCGAAGTGGCGGGCAAAGCGGGGTAGTACCTGGGCCATCAACACCGAATAGGGGTCATCAATGCGGAAGTAGAACACCGCCTGATGAGGGCGCCGTTGCAGCTTGCGGCGCGATTCGCGAAAGGCCCGTCGCCATTGTTGCAGGCGTTCGCTGGTGATCAGCTTGGCCACCAGTGGCATCAAACGTTGTCTCAGACTCATTAACAGAGTGCTCCTCGTAAGTGGGCACAGGCCGGGGTCGCCGACGGGAAAACACGCCTACGATACTTGTTCAGAAAGCGCCGTGTGGCAACACCCTGTCTACCGAGGTGCGGCAACGGTCATGAAACCGGCAGGGGCGGATGGGAAGCGGGGCCAACGAAAAGGGCGGCCCGAAAGCCGCCCGAGTCGGTTACTTGTTGAGCTGGCTGAGATCCCGCACGGCGCCGCGGTCGGCGCTGGTGGTCAGGGCCGCATAGGCTTTCAGGGCGGTGGATACCCGGCGTGGGCGCATTTCCATGGGCTTGTAGGCCAGTTTGCCGCGGGCTTCCATCTTGCTGCGGCGATGAGCCAGTTCCTCATCGGAAATGTCCAGGTTGATGGTGCGGTTGGGAATGTCGATGGCGATGGTGTCGCCTTCTTCCACCAGAGCAATGGCACCGCCTTCCGCCGCTTCCGGGGAGGCATGACCGATGGACAGGCCGGAGGTGCCGCCGGAGAAACGACCATCGGTGAGCAGGGCGCATTGCTTGCCCAGCCCCTTGGATTTCAGGTAGCTGGTGGGGTAGAGCATTTCCTGCATGCCCGGGCCGCCTTTCGGGCCTTCGTAGCGGATTACCACCACGTCGCCGGCGACGATCTGGTCACCGAGGATGGCGCGCACGGCGGAATCCTGGGATTCGAACACGCGGGCGCGGCCGGTGAAGGTGAGGATGGAGTCATCCACCCCGGCGGTCTTCACGATACAGCCGCGCTCGGCGATGTTGCCGTACAGCACCGCCAGGCCGCCGTCCTTGCTGTAGGCGTTTTCGTAGTTGCGGATGCAGCCGTTTTCCCGGTCGTCATCCAGGCTGTCCCAGCGGGTGTCCTGGCTGAAGGCGGTCTGGGTGGGGATTCCCGCCGGCCCGGCGGTGAACATCTTTTTCACCCCTGCATCGCTGGTGCGCATGATGTCGTAATGCTCCAGCGCTTCCGCCACGCTGGCGGAATGCACCATGGGAATGTCCCGGTGCAGCAGGCCGGCCCGGTCCAGTTCACCAAGAATGCCCATGACGCCACCGGCGCGGTGCACATCTTCCATATGGTACTTCTGGGTGGCCGGGGCCACTTTCGATAGGCACGGCACCTTGCGGCTCAGCCGGTCGATGTCTTCCATGGTGAAATCGATCTCGCCTTCCAGGGCGGCCGCCAGCAAGTGCAGCACAGTGTTGGTGGAACCACCCATGGCGATATCCAGGCTCATGGCATTTTCGAAGGCCTTCACCGAGGCAATGTTGCGCGGCAGCACCGCCTCCACATCCTGTTCGTAATACAGCTTGGCCACATCCACGATGCGACGACCCGCTTCCAGGAACAGTTCGCGACGGTCCGCGTGGGTGGCCAACAGCGAGCCGTTGCCGGGCAAAGACAGGCCCAGCGCTTCGGTGAGGCAGTTCATGGAGTTGGCGGTGAACATGCCGGAGCAGGAACCGCAGGTGGGGCAGGCGGAGCGCTCCACTTCGTTGAGGGTTTCTTCGTCCACGCTGTCGTCGGCGGCCATCACCATGGCGTCCACCAGGTCCAGCTTGCCCTCGGAGAGCTTGGTCTTGCCCGCTTCCATGGGGCCGCCGGAGACGAAGATCACCGGAATATTGAGGCGCATGGCGGCCATCAGCATGCCGGGGGTGATCTTGTCGCAGTTGGAGATGCAGACAATGGCGTCGGCGCAGTGGGCGTTGACCATGTATTCCACGGAGTCGGCAATGATGTCGCGGCTGGGCAGGGAATAGAGCATGCCGTCGTGGCCCATGGCGATGCCGTCGTCCACCGCAATGGTGTTGAATTCCTTGGCGATGCCCCCGGCCTTCTCCACTTCACCGGCCACCAGCTGGCCCATGTCCTTCAGGTGCACATGCCCCGGTACGAACTGGGTAAAGGAGTTGGCGATAGCAATAATCGGTTTACCGAAGTCCCCGTCCTTCATGCCCGTGGCGCGCCACAGGGCACGGGCGCCGGCCATGTTACGGCCATGGGTGGTGGTACGGGAGCGATACTGCGGCATGGGAACCTCGTAATGGTAGCTAGCGGGACATAAGCCCGGCATTGTAACCCACAGTCACACGCTGTTGGAGCCTGGCTCGCAAGGCGAAAGGGTTTCGTTCGGCGGGATGTCAGGATCGGGGGATGCGATAAACCAGATGAGTGGCGGGCTGGCTGCATTGGCTTTGTGCTGTAGCTCGTTTAGCATTAGCTAATGAGAATTAGCTAATGAGCTTCCCATGGATATTATCAACATGCACGACGCCAAAACCCGGCTGTCCCAACTGGTGGACAAGGCCGCCAAGGGTGAGCCTTTCATCATCGCCCGGGCAGGCAAGCCAGTGGCGCGGGTGTCGGCCATTGAAGCGCCGGAACCCGCTACTGCACGGCGGTTGGGATTCCTCAAGGGCCAGATTCAGGTACCGGACGATTTTGATCGCCTGGATGAAGACAGTATTGCCGACATGTTCGAGGGCTAAATGAACCTGCTGCTGGACACCCATATCCTGCTGTGGGCAGCAGGGATGCCCGAACGCCTTTCTGAAGAAGTACGGTTGTTAATCGCGAATGCGGAAAACCGGGTGTACTTCAGTGCGGCCAGTATCTGGGAAATCACCATCAAGAACGGCTTGGGGAGATCCGATTTTCGGGTCGATCCCCATTTGTTCCGGCGTGGTTTATTGGAAAATGGCTATGACGAGCTGCCGATCATCAGCAGTCACACGCTGGGGGTTAGCCATTTGCCGCCGATACATCGCGATCCGTTTGACCGTATTCTTGTTGCGCAGGCTGAGTATGAGGGTTTTTTACTGCTGACCGGGGATGAAATGGTGGCGCAGTATCCGGGGCCGGTCAGGAAGGTCTGAGTTTGAGGGCGACAATGCCGCTTAGTTTTTCCCTGTGTTTGGTTTGGAAGATCGCGGTAGGGGGGGCTCACTGGGTAAGTCTTTAGGACAGGATGCGAGTGCTTTATTAAGGCCTGTCAAAGGAAATGTCAAAACGGTTTCGACTAAATCGCCTTGGAAGTGCACTCCAAAACGTATAACGCCTTCGTTGGGTAAGTTTTCCTTGATCCATTGGTAAGGTTTTGGCGTTGCAATTAATAAGGAGTACTGATCTATGCTTATGGGTGAATAGCCTGTTGTTTTAAATCGAAATCGAACTTCTTTAGGTGCTGAATCATTAATTGTTATTCTGCCTTTTTGGATGTAGCCAGTGACTTCGCCGTTAATTTTAATTGCTTCTTTGGTATAGGCTTTGAAAGGACTGATAACTTTCGTTCTGTAATTGTGACAATCAATTCGAAGGACTGACTTCTGGCCATTGATGGTTTCTTTGCTTGTGCTGTAAATATCAGCTTTTCCCCAGTGATCCATCTTGTGGATGGTCTTTGTTAGTGTCCAGTCTGAGAACTGCAATTCTGTGGTTTCAAAATTCGACGCCAAGAGCGAAGTGGGAGCAATTGCTAGGGAAGCAATTGTTAAAGCTGAAATGAGTTTGCATGCTAGCAAGGATATAAAGTTTTTCATGGCTAAGACTCAGTGAAGCTTTTCACAAACACCTTCGAATTCCTCTGCCAGTTATACAGCGACTTCCGGGCCCCCGGCAGCGCTTCCACGCCAGCCAGTTCAAACCCCTGCTGCTGAAACCAGTGCGCGGTCAGGGTGGTGAGCACGAACAGGCTGGTCAGCCCCTGTTCCTTAGCCCGCCGTTCCAGGTAGCCCAGTAGTTGGGCGCCGCGCTCGCCCTTGCGATAGCCGGGGTGGACGGCCACGCAGGCCAGTTCGCCGGTCTTGTCGTCCGGGAAGGGGTAGAGGGCGGCGCAGGCGACAACCATGCCGTCGCGTTCGATGATGGCGAAGCGCTGGATTTCGTTTTCCAGCAGTTCCCGGGAACGGCGCACCAGGGTGCCGTCCGCTTCCAGGGGTTCGATCAGTTCCAGGATGCCGCCCACGTCGTCGATGCGGGCGCCACGCAGAGTCTCGTAAGTTTCCCGGGTAACCAGGGTGCCGCAGCCGTCACGGGTGAACAGTTCCTTGAGCAGGGCGCCGTCGTCGTTGGCATCGATCAAGTGCGCCCGGCCGACGCCGTTGCTGGCCGCGTGGCAGGCGGCGGTGAGCTGTCGATCCACGCCGTTGTCTTGGTACTGGTCGCCGGCAAGCAATTTGCCTGCCTGCTGGGGGCTGAGTTCGCGTACCAGGTTGCCTTCCGGGTCGGCAAGGCGCAGGTCGTCACCCATCAGGATGAGCTTGTCGGCGCCCAGGGCGATGGCGGCGGTGGAGGCGACTTCTTCTGCGTTCACGTTGAACAGTTCACCGGTGGGCGAGCAGCCCAGGGGTGACAGCAGCACCACATTGCCATTGCTTAGTTGCTGGCGGATGGCGTCCACTTCGATGCGCCGCACTTCGCCGGTGTGCTGGTAGTCAAAACCGTTGCGAACCCCTACCGGTTTGGCGACCACGAAGTTACCGCTGATCAGGCGGATACCGGCGTTGTACATGGGGGAGTTGGCCAGCCCCATGGAGAACAACCCTTCCAGTTTCAGGCGCAGGGCACCCACCGCCGCCATGACACCGTTGAGGGCGGCGCTGTCAGTGATGCGCATGTGTTGTTCAAAGGTGGATTCGATGCCGGACTCCGCCAGCCGCGCGCTGATCTGCGGGCGGGCGCCGTGGACCAGTACCAGCTTGATCCCCAGGCTGTTGAGCAGGGCCAGGTCGTGAATCAGGGTAGGCAGGCGCGGGCCGTCCAGCAGTTCGCCGGAAAGCATGACCACAAAGGTGCGCCCCCGATGGGCATTGATGTACGGGGACGAATTGCGGAACCAGTGGACCTGATTGTCGGGGGTGGTGCTGGGCACGGCGTGTCTCGGCGGTTGGTGGCTGACAGGCCAGTATAGCCAGCGGCTGTGGTGTGATGCCAGATGTGGGTAATCGCGGTCGAACGACCGCTCCCACAAAGGTGGGTTCTGGCTCCCGTGGGAGCGGTCGTTCGACCGCGAATAAAAAAACACCGCCCGGAGGGCGGCGTCAGTGTGCTTCGTGAAGCCTGTCAGTGCTGCTACGCCCCGAACAGGCCCTTGAAGAAGTAGAAGAACAGAATGGACAGCAGGGCCCCGGCCGGCAGGGTCACCACCCAGGAGGTGAAGATGGTGCTGACCACGCGCAGGTTCAGGGAGCCGATGCCCCGGGCCATGCCCACGCCCAGGATCGCCCCCACAAGGGTGTGGGTGGTGGAGATGGGCAGGCCGGTGCCGGAGGCCAGGATCACGGTGCCGGCGGCACCCAGCTCGGCGGCGAAGCCGCGGCTGGGGGTCAGCTCGGTGATGTTCTTGCCTACCGTGGCCATTACCCTGGCGCCGAGAATGGCGAGGCCGAAGACGATGCCCATGGCGCCGACCAGCAGAATCCAGCCAGGCATGGCGGCTTCCCCGCCGATCACGCCTTCGTTGACGATAACGCTGTTGATGGCGGCCAGCGGTCCCACCGCGTTGGCCACATCATTGGAGCCATGGGCGAAGGCCATAGCACAGGCGGTGAAGATCATCAATACGGCAAAGATGCGCTCCACGGAGTGAAAGCGGAAATCCTTGTCGGCTTCCGGGTTGGGCTGGATGCGGCTAAGAATGGCGGCGCCGATCACGGCGACCACCAGACCGCCAACGGCGGACCAGCCAAGACTGGCACCATAGCTGATTTCCAGGCCGATATGCTTGAGACCTTTCAGCAGGGTAACGGCGCTAATCGCGAAGCCCACCAGGAACATGTAGAAGGGCACCACCCGCTTGGCCCGCTGGAAGGGGTCGTCCTGGTTGAGTACCAGCTTCTGTACGCTCTTGATCAGGGCAAAGGAAATAAAGCCTGCCAGTAAGGGTGAGGTCACCCAGCTGGCGACGATGTTGCCCACCTTGCCCCAGTTGACCGCGTCCATGCCCACGCCCACTGCCGCAAAGCCGACAATGGCGCCGACGATGGAGTGGGTGGTGGAGACCGGCCAGCCGAACCAGGAGGCGACAATCAGCCAGATACCGGCGGCCAGCAGGGCGGACATCATCCCGTAGACCAGATAGTGGGGGAACTCGGCAAAGACGCCGGCATCGACGATGCCCTTGCGCACGGTGGCTGTCACTTCGCCACCGGCCAGATAGGCGCCGCAGAATTCAAAGACGATGGCGATCATCACGGCTTGCTTGACCGTCAGGGCGCCGGAGCCCACCGAGGTGCCCATGGCGTTGGCCACGTCGTTGGCGCCCACGCCCCAGGCCATCAGAAAGCCGAACGCGCCGGCCAGCAACAGCATCAGGTAGCTGTGTTCAATCATCCACTCCATAAGATAGCTCCTAGCGTGCGACCAACATCTGCAGGCGGCCGCCCACTTTCTGGGCGCGATCGGCGAGATCGCCTACCCATTCGATGATCTTGTAGAGAAAAATGACATCCACCGGGGGCAGTTCGCTTTCCAGCTTGAACAGGGTGGAGCGGATGGTGATTTGCTGCTCGTCGTTGTTGCGCTCCAGACGGTCCAGCTCTTCGATGAGCTCTTCCACGATCTGGATTTCACGGCCGCTGAAGCCGGTCTCGATCAGCTCATCCAGCTCGTTGATGGCTTTCTGGGCTTGAGCAGAGGTATCGATGGCGCCCTGCACATAGTCGCGCATCACATCAGCCAGTACCGGCGGGATGCTCATCTGCCGGCCCAGCATCAGCCCGGAGATGTCCTTGGCCTTGTTGGCCACCTTGTCCTGCACGCTGATCAAATCGAGCAGATCGGTACGGGGCATGGGAAGAAACAGACTTTTGGGCAGGTTCAGGCGGAACTCTTTTTTCAGTTCGTCGGCCAGGTTTTCCAGCTCGGCGATGCGCTTGCGGGCAGCGCGTGCCTTGTCCCAGTCACCGTCGGTAACGGCGGCGAAGAAATCTGCCAGGGTGCGGGCACAATCGTGAACGGTGTCGTAGTGTTGCTGCAGGGGCTTGATGGGGGAGCGGCCAAAGAGGCCGGCAATGGAGCTTCCAAAGGACATAGGCGCCTCGGATCCAGAGTCAGAGTAAAACCTGAAGCTGAGGCTTCAGGTGGAATCAGTGTCCCACTTTCCCGGGCGGTCGCCCAGAGGGAGAGGGCTCGGGTCATGGCACGACCGTGCATCTGTCACAGATGTGTCATGAAACTGGTCGCGAGTATAGTCAAAGCCGCCGGGGCTGTCAGGGGTTCAATGTTAGGGTTACAGTACTAGGACAAAATAATGAGGCCGCATGACGGCCCGTTAGTGAAATCGGAGAGTCTTGAGTGAACGCTACCGCCAACCCCGCCAAACTGGATGGTCTGCTGATTGATGTGCGCTGGCTGATGCGCGAGTTGCTGGAAGAGGGGCGTGTCAGTCAGGAGGATTTTAATGTCATTTCCACCACGCCGCGGGAAAAGAAGGAGCTGAACTGGCATCCGATTCAGGTGCTGGCCAAGTATCGGCTTACCGATCGCAGTAATACCCATCAATTGCTGGATGTGGAATTTCTCACTCGCTGGCTGGGCGAGAAAGCCGGTATCCGGGTCTGCCATATTGATCCACTCAAGGTGCATGTGGACCAGGTTACCAATGTGATGAGCTACGCCTTTGCCGAGCGCCACGGCATCGTGGCGATTGAGGTGCTGCGCGACAAGGTGGTGGTAGCCTGTGATCAGCCCTTCGTGCGTGACTGGCAGGCCCACCTCAAGCAGGTGCTGCGCGACCGTGAGCTGGAGGTGGTGCTGGCCAATCCGGAGCAGCTGCGCCGCTACCGGGTTGAGTTCTATAACCTGAGCCGCTCTATCGCCGGGGCCTCCGGCAACACCGGCCAGGAAATGTCCGGCATTACCAACTTCGAGCAGTTGCTGGAAGTGGGTAAGGGCCATCACGATGCGGATGACCAGCACATCGTCAATATCGTGGACTGGATTCTGCAGTATGCGTTTTCCCAGCGGGCCAGCGATATTCACCTGGAGCCGCGCCGGGAGACCGGCAAAATGCGCTTCCGTATCGATGGCGTACTGCACGATGTTTACGAACTGCCGGCGGCGATCATGGCGGCAGTTACCAGCCGGCTGAAAATTCTCAGCCGCCTGAATGTGGCGGAAAAGCGCAAAACCCAGGATGGCCGTTTGAAGACCAAGTCGCCGGAGGGGGATGAGATCGAGCTGCGACTCTCCACCCTGCCCACCGCCTTCGGGGAGAAGATGGTGATGAGGGTGTTCGACCCGGATGTACTGGTGCGCAGTTTCGAGCAGATGGGTTTTACTACCGAGGATTACGAGGCCTGGCAGCGCATGACGTCCCACCCCCATGGGATCATCTTTGTCACCGGGCCCACTGGTTCAGGCAAGACCACCACCTTGTATTCCACCCTCAAGCAGCTGGCCACCAGCGAGGTGAATGTCTGCACCATTGAAGATCCCATCGAAATGGTGGAGCCCAGCTTCAACCAGATGCAGGTGCAGGCCAATATCGACGTGAGTTTCGCTCAGGGGGTCAAGGCCATGCTGCGCCAGGACCCGGATATCATCATGATCGGCGAGATCCGCGACCTGGCCACGGCGGACATGGCGATTCAGGCGGCGCTTACCGGCCACCTGGTGTTGTCCACGTTGCATACCAACGATGCGCCGTCATCCATTACCCGTCTGGTGGACCTAGGGGTGCCGCCCTACATGATCAGCGCCACGGTGCTCGGGGTGATGGCCCAGCGGTTGATCCGCACTCTCTGCCCTCACTGTAAGAAAGCCACGGAGACCGATGTGCAGGCCTGGGAAGAACTGGTGCGCCCCTTCAAGATGAAGCCGCCGGAAGCCATCTATCGGCCGGTGGGCTGCCTGGAATGTCGGGATACCGGCTACTTGGGCCGCGTGGGGGTCTATGAAACCATGCCGCTGAATACCGCCCTGAAACAGCAGATTTCCCGGGGTGCCGAACTGGAGACGCTTACTCGTCAGTCTCTCAAGAATGGTATGAAGCCCCTGCGCATCAGTGGTGCCATGAAAGTGGCGAAGGGGCTGACCACCATTGAAGAGGTAATGCGGGTGACGCCGTCCCAGGATATTTTGCTGGGATAGAAAATGAGCAAGTTGAAAGTTCAAAGTTGAAAGGCGCGAAGAAAGGATTGGCGGCACCCGGGAAAGGCGGCGCTTCGCGCGGCATGGCTGTCCCGTCTGTGAGCATGACTCATTAGGCCGCTGTAGGAGCTTGCTTGCATGGCGAACCTGCGATCTTGAATCGCGGGCACGGCCTGAGTTAAGCGGTCCAGGCTCTTCCCGCGCCTTTCAGCTTTGAACTTTCAACGTGCAACTCCTTCCTGCCCTCTAGCCTTTCTCTCCCTCCCGTACGACAATAGCCGCCCATGAAAGAACCCCAATATCACGCTCTGCCGGATGAACTGTCGGTGCTGGTCAGCCAGCACTGGCAACACTTTGTGGAATCCGGTCACCGTATCCCCGACGCCCTGCTTGATGACCTGCCCCGGGTGTGGGCGGGCTCCGACTATGTGGCGCAGCAATTTCAGCGTGATCCGGGCCTGGGGCAGTGGCTTGAGGACAGTGATCCGAGTGGCGCCCTGGCTGAGGATTCGCTCCGTCAGACAGTGCAGGAGCAGTTGGCCGCCTGTCACAGCGAGGATGAACTCAAGCGTGCCCTGCGCCGTCTGCGCCACCGCCATATGGTGCGCATCATCTGGCGGGATCTGGCCGGGATTGGGGATTATCACAGCACTGTGGCGGATCTGTCGCTGCTGGCGGATACCCTGATACAGGAAGCGCTGACCGTGCTGCACGGCTGGGCCTGTGAGAAAAGTGGCACCCCGGTGGGGCCGGATGGCAAGCCGGTGAAGCTGGTGGTGCTGGCCATGGGCAAGCTGGGGGCGCGGGAGCTGAACCTGTCCTCGGACATTGATCTGATTTTCGCCTATGAGCATGAAGGCGAAATCGAGGGTGAGCGACGCAGCCTTAGCCATCACCAGTTTTTCGTGCGCCTGGGCCAGCAGTTGATCAAGGCCCTGGACCAGCCCACCGCCGACGGTTTCGTATTCAGGGTGGATATGCGCCTGCGCCCCTGGGGCAAGAGCGGCGTACTGGCCATCGGTTTCGATGCCATGGAAGGGTATTACGAGACCCAGGGACGCGAGTGGGAACGTTATGCGCTGATCAAGATGCGCCCGGTGGGTGGTGATCTGCAGGCGGGAAAACGCCTGATCAAGCGGCTCAATCCCTTCGTCTATCGTCGTTATATAGACTACGGGGCCTTCCACTCCCTGCGTGAGATGAAGTCCCTGATCGAGCGGGAAGTGAACCGCAAGGGCATGCAGGCGGATGTGAAGCTGGGTGCCGGCGGCATCCGTGAAGTGGAATTTATCGTTCAGGCGTTCCAGCTGATCCGTGGTGGCCAGCTGCCGGCCCTGCGGGAACCGAACCTGATCAAGGTGCTGCCGCAACTGGTGGAGCTGGAATTGCTGCCCGAGGACGTGGCGGATGAGCTGACCGAAGCCTATCTGTTCCTGCGGGACGTAGAGCATCGATTACAGGGAGTAGCCGATAAGCAGACCCAGCGTCTGCCGGACGACGAGCTGGGCTGGCAGCGTCTGACCTTTGCCATGGGCTTCTCCGCCCGGGCCGCCTTCGAGCGCAAGTTACGTCGTTGCCGGGAAAGCGTGCGTCATCATTTCAGCCAGGTGATTGCCGACCCGGAACAGGAAACCGATGCCGCCCAGGGCGCCGATCAGGAGCTGCTGGATCTGTGGCTGGGCGAGCTGGATGAGGCCCAGGCTGCGGCTCAACTGGCAGCCATCGGCGTGCAGGAGGGCGACAAGGTCTACGCCCATCTGAATAATTTCCGTGAAGGTCGCTCGGTGCAGAACATGCAGGCGATCGGCCGCGAGCGTCTGGACCGGCTGATGCCTTTGCTGCTGGAGGCGTTGGGTTATCAGGGCCATGGCGAAACCACCGTGGTGCGGCTGCTGGCCTTTGTGGAAGCGGTACTGCGCCGTAGTGCCTACATCGCCCTGTTGGTGGAAAATCCCAGTGCGCTGACCCAGCTGGTGAAGCTGTCCGGCGCGAGCCCCTGGATTGCCGAGCGCCTCACTCTGCATCCGGTGCTGCTGGACGAATTGCTGGATGTGCGCACTCTCTATTCGCCACCGGAGCGGGCAGAGCTGGACGACGAGCTGCGTCAGCAGTTGCTGCGCGTGGCCGAGGATGATCTGGAACAGCAGATGGAGGTGCTGCGTAACTTCAAGCAGGCCCATCTGTTGCGGGTGGCTGCCTCGGAAGTGACCGAGGTGCTGCCACTGATGAAGGTCAGTGACTATCTGACCTGGCTGGCGGAAAGCATTCTCAACCAGGTGGTGATGCTCGCCTGGGAGCCGCTTGTGGAGCGCCACGGCCGCCCCTCGCGGACCGATGGCCAGCCCTGCAGTCCGGATTTCGTGGTGGCGGGCTATGGCAAACTGGGCGGTATCGAGTTGGGCCACAACTCCGATCTGGATCTGGTATTCCTGCACGATGCAGCCAGCGGCGGCGTGACCGATGGCGACAAGCCGGTGTCCAACGAGCAATTCTATGCTCGCCTGGGGCAGCGCATCATCCACATCCTTTCCACCCGTACCATGAGCGGTCAGCTCTACGAAGTGGACACCCGCTTGCGGCCTTCCGGCAGTGCCGGTCTGCTGGTGAGTTCCATGGATTCCTTTGAGAAGTATCAGCTCAATCAAGCCTGGACCTGGGAGCATCAGGCCTTGGTGCGTGCCCGCGTGGTTGCCGGTTGCAACCGGGCCCGGGCGCGCTTTGATGCGATCCGCCACCAGGTGCTGTGCGCCGAGCGTCCCCTGGACAAGCTGCGCGAAGATGTCCTGGCCATGCGCGACAAGATGGTTGACCACCTGGGGGAGAAAGGGGAGGACCGCTTCCATCTCAAGCAGGACCCGGGTGGTATCGTTGATATCGAATTTATGGTGCAATACGGGGTTCTGAGATGGGCCTCCTCCCACGGTGAACTGACCCGCTTCACCGATAATGTGCGGCTGCTCGAAACACTGGCTGCACTGGATATTATGTCGGCACAGGATGCCGGCCTGCTGCGGGAAGCGTACCTCGCTTACCGATCCGCGGCTCATCGCGCCTCGTTGCGCAAAGAGAAATCCATTGTCGACGACACTCAATTCCGCGATTTGCGTGAAGGCGTGCGAGCGATCTGGAAGCACTGGTTCGACCTGCAGGGCTGACACCTGCAGGTCCTTAGCTCTGGGAGTATCACTGCCATGTCGATGGCTGTAAGAGACGGTTTTATCTGGTTGGATGGCGAACTGGTTCCCTGGCAGGACGCGAAGGTTCACGTGCTCACGCACACTCTGCACTATGGCATGGGTGTGTTCGAAGGTGTGCGCGCCTATGAGACGGCAAAAGGGCCGGCGATTTTCCGTCTGCAGGATCACACCGACCGCTTTTTCAACAGTGCGCATATCCTCAACATGAAACTGCCCTTCACCAAAGAGCAGATCAACGAGGCGCACCTGTCGTCTATTCGGGAAAATAATTTGCCCCACGCTTACCTGCGCCCGATGGCGTTTTATGGCAGCGAAGGGATGGGCCTGCGCGCCCACAATCTGAAAGTGCATGTCATGGTGGCAGCCTGGGAATGGCCGTCCTACATGTCTCCGGAAGCCCTGGAGCTGGGCATCAAGGTGCGAACCTCCAGCTACACCCGTCACCACGTGAACATCACCATGTGCAAGGCGAAGGCCAACGGCAATTACATGAATTCCATGTTGGCCCTTAATGAAGCCCTGTCCGGCGGTGCCGATGAGGCGCTGTTGTTGGACAACGAAGGCTATGTGGCAGAAGGCTCCGGTGAAAACGTATTCCTGGTTCGCGACGGCGTGCTTTACACCCCGGAGCTGACGTCCTGTCTGGACGGCATTACCCGCAAAACCATCATTCAGTTGGCCGAAGAGCGAGGTTATCCGGTGCGTGAGAAACGCATTACTCGTGATGAGCTGTATATCGCCGATGAAGCTTTCTTCACGGGTACCGCCGCAGAGGTCATGCCGATTCGGGAGCTGGATGGACGCATCATTGGCGCAGGCAAGCGTGGTCCGATTACCGAGCAGTTGCAGGCGGTGTATTTCGACCTGGTGCGCGGCAAACAGGATGAAAACTACGGAGACTGGCTCACTTACGTGAGCTGAGCAGGCGCATGCCGGCATTCTTGTCCGACTCGCCCTCCGCCATCCTTGTCGTCGGCCCGTCCTGGGTCGGCGACATGGTAATGGCCCAGACCCTTTTTTCCGAACTGCGTCGCCAATACCCGGACTGTGCCATCGATGTGCTGGCGCCGGCCTGGTGTCGGCCGTTGCTGTCGCGCATGCCGGAAGTGCGCGAGGCGCTATCGCTGCCTTTCGATCATGGCGACCTGAAGCTGGGTGAGCGACATGCGCTGGGCAAATCCCTGCGTGGTCAGTACCAGCAGAGTTATGTGCTGCCCAATTCCCTCAAGTCTGCGTTGGTGCCCTGGTCGGCAAAGATCCCGCAGCGTATCGGGTGGCGTGGGGAAATGCGTTACGGCCTGCTGAACGACGTGCGCAAGCTGGACAAGGAAGGCCACCCATTGATGGTGCAGCGCTTTGTAGCGCTGGCGCTGTCACCGGATGCGCCGGCACCGAAACTGGATACCATTACTGCGCCGCACCTGGAAGTCAGTGAAGACTCGCTTCAAGACGCTATCGCGACACATGGCCTTGATACGCAACGGCCGGTGCTGGGCCTGTGTCCCGGTGCCGAATTCGGTCCGTCCAAGCGCTGGCCGGAGCATCATTACGCGGCGGTAGCACAGCACTGGATTGAGCACGGTGGGCAGGTATGGATCTTCGGCTCCGGCAAGGATCAGCCCGTGGCTGATACCATCGTCGAGATGCTGGATAACAGTGCGGATGAGCATGCCGTGGTGCTGGCGGGTAATACTTCCCTGGAGCAGGCGGTGGATCTGTTGTCGGCCACCACCGCGGTGGTCAGCAACGATTCCGGGCTGATGCATATTGCCGCCGCCCTCAAGCGTCCACTGGTAGCAGTGTACGGTTCCACCTCGCCGGGGTTTACGCCACCGCTGGGTGATCGTGTAGCGGTAGTGCGATTAGGCCTGGAGTGCAGCCCGTGTTTTGAGCGTGAGTGCCCGCTGGGGCATCTGAACTGTCTGCGCCAACTGCCGCCGCAACTTGTGGTTGATGCTTTGGAGCAACTGGTGGGAGGTGAGTAATCGAAACAGAATTGAAGGCTAGCTATTTCCATCCTCACTGGCGGTTGGCGCTGCAGGGACATGGACTGAAAACGATTAGTGACTGGTTGGCTCTGGATAAGACTCTGATTGATGAACCTAACCATAGGGGGCGTGGTATCAGTCAGGTTTTTCGGGCGCGCGTGAGTGACCCATGGGGTGGTGAGGCAACAGTCTATATCAAGCACCAGCGTAATTATGTGCGCCGTAGCTTGCTGCATCCGCTATCTGGGCAGGCTACCTTATATCAGGAATACAAGGCACTGATGGGCTGCTGGCAAGCTGGGGTACCGGTGGCGGAGCCTTTGTTCTTTGCTGCCAGCAACCTTAATGGAGACAGGGAAGCCATGCTGGTGAGTCTCGATCTTGCTGGGTTCCAGAGTCTGGATCAGGTGGCGTTGGATCAGTTGTCTACGGCTCGCCGGTTTGCCCTGATTCGGGATGTTGCCGCTGTAGTGCGTCTGCTTCATGAGCGGGGCCTGGTTCATCAGAATCTTTACCCCAAGCATGTGTTTGTGTCTTGGTCGGAGGCGATGCAGCGTTTTGATGCTCGCTTTATCGATATGGAACGCTGTCGGCCTCATTATCATGCATTGCGTCCCAGATTGCGGGACCTGGATAGCTTGGCGCGGCGCTCTGAAGGTTTTTCTGCCCGTGATAAAATCCGTTTCCTCCATCACTATATGGTACAGCCCAAGCTGGGCACTCAGGGGCGCTCATTACTCGGTCGCCTAGAAAGGAAGTCCAAGGCTCTAGCGGGTAGCTAATCCATGCGAGTGCTGCTTATCAAGACCTCCTCCATGGGGGATGTGATCCACACCTTGCCGGCACTGACCGATGCGCTGTCGGCCATTCCCGATCTGCAGGTGGACTGGGTGGTGGAAGAGGGCTTTGCCGACCTGGCCCGTCGCCACCCCGCGGTCCATCAGGTTTTCCCATGTGCCCTGCGCCGCTGGCGCAAACATCCTTTCAAGGCTCGCCGCTCCGGTGAATGGTCTGCCTTCAAGTCCGCCATTCAGGCAATGTCCTATGATGCGGTGATCGATGCCCAGGGCCTGATCAAGAGCGCCTTCGTGACCCGTTTGGCGCGCGGAGAAAAATTCGGACTGGATAAACAGTCCGCACGGGAAGGCTTGTCTGCCAAGGCTCTCGATCACCCTCTGCGGGTGGCGAAGGGGCAGCATGCCATCGACCGGGTGCGGCAACTGTTTTCGCTGGCGCTGTCGTACGACCTGCCCGATGGTGCCCCGGATTACGGCCTGCCGCGCAGCCATGTGCCCACACCGTTGAGCCGCCCGGCACAACTGGTGTTTTGCCATGGCACCACCTGGCCGACCAAACATTATCCGGAAGCCTTCTGGCGCCAGTTGCTGGAATTGGCTACCAGTGAAGGCCATCGGGTTTTCCTACCCTGGGGCAGCGAGGCGGAAAAAGCCCGTGCCGAACGCCTGAGCGAAGGCCTGGGTCAGGCAAAGGTCCTGTCGAAAATGGGACTGGATGAACTCACCGATAAATTCCTCGAATGGGATGCGTTTATCGCCGTGGATACCGGCCTGGCCCATCTGGCTGCTGCTGCCGGCTTGCCTGGAGTGGCGCTCTATGGTCCCACAGACCCGGTATTAACCGGGGTGCGCGGCATCCAGGCCCATTCGTTGGCTGCGGATTTCCCGTGTGCACCCTGCGTGCAGGAAAAATGCACCTATCGCGGTGAACTGGGCAAGGGCGTGGAGCCGCCCTGTTTCAGCAGTCTTAAGCCCAGGCAGGTGTGGCTCGAATTGCGGAGATGCACTGCATGAAGATGGCTTTTGCCTTGTTTGAATATTTTCCTTACGGCGGGTTGCAACGGGACATGCTTTCCATTGCTCGACGCGCCGTGGAAAAAGGGCACCAGGTGACTGTTTTTGCGCGCCAGTGGCAGGGCGACCCTGCGCCAGAGGGGATAGCAGTGCAGCTGCTTCCGGTCACTGCGTCCAGTAATCATGGCCGTGACAAAGCCTTCGCGGAGGTTGTGAGTCAGCGTTGGGATAAATTCGACCTGCGGGTGGGCTTCAACAAGATGCCTGGGTTGGACTGGTATTATGCGGCTGATGGCTGTCTTGCCGAACGCTATCATTTTCCCCGCAGTCTGCTGCCTCGTTACGGCAGCAAGTTGGCTATGGAGCGAGCAGTGTTTTCGGAACACAGCCCTACCCGGATTCTTTCCATCTCTCCACCGCAGATGGCCCTGTTCATAAAACATTACCGCACACCGGAAAACCGCTTTGTGTCGCTGCCTCCGGGCATCCGCCGTGACCGGGTGTTGCCGGAGAATTATGCCTCGTTGCGGGAGGCGTTCAGGGCGAATCTGGGCCTGGACGACGATGAACCCATGCTGTTGTTCGTGGGGTCTGGTTTCCGGACCAAGGGACTGGACCGGGCCATTGAAATGATAGCGTCGCTGGGGCGTGGGCAGTTGTTTATTGTCGGCGATGATCGCAAGGCGCGATTTGATCGTATTGCCCGGCGCGCTGGCGTGGCGGACCGGGTGCATTTCATGGGCGGTCAGGATAATGTGCCGCACTGGCTATGGTCAGCGGACTTGCTGCTACACCCGGCCTACGCCGAAAACACTGGTACCGTACTGTTGGAAGCCGCGATTGCCGGCTTGCCGGTACTCACCACACGGGCCTGTGGCTATTCCCCCTACATTGAACAGGCCAATATGGGGCGGGTCATGGCCGACGGCGTCAGCGCAGAAGAACTGGCTGACGCTGCTCAGGTGCTGCTCGACACTGCCAGGGATTCCTGGCGTAAAAAAGGCCGGGCGTTTTCACGTACCGGTGATATCTACGATCTGGTGGAGCATGCCGTGCGGGCGCTGGAAGGCCGTGCGGACAAGGCATAACAAAGGGATCCACATGCAACTGTTTCTGCGCGATGACCTGGCTAGCGCCTGGGAAGGCAAAGACCCTTTCGAGCAAGCGGCGTGTCAGCAGGGGGATATTTTCCGTGAGCGGGAAGGGCGCCGAACTTTACGTTTTCACGTGGGCGAGACCAGTTACTTTCTCAAATACCATGGTGGTATCGGCTGGCGGGAGATCATCAAGAACCTGACCCAGGCCAAGTTGCCGGTGCTGGGCGCCATGCAGGAAGTCAACGCGGTGGATGCTGTGCGGTCGGCGGGGCTGGATACCATGACCGTGGTTGGCTACGGGGCTCGGGGACGCAACCCGGCCAGTCTGCAGTCCTTTATCGTCACCGAGGATCTGGTGCACACCCTGAGCCTGGAGGATCTGGGCGAGTCTTGGCTGGAAGAGGGGACGGTGCCGGTGTGCTTCAAGCGCCAGCTGATCTGCCGGGTGGCAGATATCGCCGGGCGCATGCACCGGGCCGGCATCAACCATCGTGATTTCTATATCGCCCATTTTTTGATACCGAAAAATGCGGCGGCCGAGCACGACGCTACTGGTCCGCTGTACCTGATTGATCTGCATCGTTCTCAGGTGCGTCGCAGTGTGCCCTGGCGCTGGCAAGTGAAGGACCTGGGTGGTTTGTATTTTTCCACTGCCCGTTATGGGATGACGCGGCGGGACGTACTGCGCTTTCTCAAGGTGTACTTCGGTGATGACCTGCGGGCTGTGCTCAAGCGTCACGCCAGACTGCTCAATGCCAGCCGCCGGGAAGGCGAGAAAATCTACCGTCGGTATTACGAGAAGCCGCCGGGGTTTCCGCTGCAATACAATGATCATCCGGGAAAAGATATATGAACCAGGGTTTCTCAGTGGTCATTCCGGTTTTCAATTACGGCCATTGTGTAGAACGCGCCGTGCGCTCAGTGCTGGATCAGTCATACCCGGCGTTGGAGGTGATCGTTGTCAACGACGGCTCCACGGACGACACCGATATAGTGATGCGGGGACTGGTGGCGCTGGGGGATCAGCGTCTGCGTTATATCTCCCAGACGAACCAGGGGTTATCGGCGGTTCGCAACCGGGGGCTGCAAGAAAGTCGCTACCCATGGTTAGTCTTTCTGGATGCGGATGACGAGATGTGTCCCGGCGCGCTGGAGGCATATCAGGCGTGTGCGACGGCTTGCCCTTCGGCGCGGTTGCTGATCGGAGGTCATGTGTCTGCCACGACAGACAGGCAGACATCTATCGCACCGCTGGAGGCCAGCGCTGAGCGCAAGCTGAACTTTGCCAACTATCTGAACAAGAAGTTGACCATTTCCAACGGCGCCTGTGCCATGCACCGATCGCTGTTTGAATCGGTGAGTTATGATCCGGCGTTGCGTCATACCGAAGACCTGCCGGTCTTTGCTCATATTCTGGCGAATTACGATGTGGCCTGTTTCTCCACGCCGGTGGCGATGATTCACAAGCATGCGGGCAGCATGCGTCACGATGTGGATGCCGCGCTCAAGGTGGGGCTCTCTCTGGAAGCAAAAATCTTCGACGATAATGGTCTGCCGCAATGGGCGGAAGCCCTGCGCAAACCTTACCGGGCTCGCCGACTGATCTCCCTGATCAAATTGTGTGAACGGGCGGGCCGCTACCAGGATGTGGGTCGCCTTTACCGGGAGTTGTTCTGGGTATCCCCTCTGCAGGCATTAAGTCCCCGTTACTTGCGTCGCTTTCTCCGGAGCCTGTGGCTGTCATGAATATCGAGACGTTGTCGACGCGGCAGTGGGAGGATGAGTCGCCGTTTCAGGTTACGGTAGCTGGCGCGACCTTCGTCGGTGAGCAGGTTTTGCGCCTGGTTCCGGGCAAGCGCCTGGTGGCCTCCGGGACCTGGCAGGGACAACCGGTTGTTGCCAAGATTTTCTTTAATGACGGTGGCCAGCATGCCCGCCCTGAGTCCGAGACGCTGACCATGCTCGCCGAGCAGGCGATGCCGGTACCCGGTGTGCTCAAGCTGTATCAACAGGGCCCCCACGCTGTCTTGTTACTGGAAAAACTGCCGGGCTCTGATCTGCAAACCGTACTGGGTGCCGGTTTTGATCCGGAGCTGGTTGGCCGGATGCTGAACTTGGTCTGGGAGTTGTTCCGGCTTGGCTGGGTTCAGAAGGATCTTCACCCCGGCAACTTCATGGTGTCAGAGGCGGGGCTTTACTGTATCGATGCCGGGGAAATGAAACGAGTGGTGTCTTTTGACCCTCGCGCCCTGAAGAACAACCTGGCCTTGTTGGCGGTACAGTTTCAACTCCCCTTCCAGCAGCCTCTGATCCGTGAGATCAAAAAAGCGATGGAGGGTTGGGGGCTGAACAGCGAGGGGTTTGATGCCTCCTGTCAGCGTTTGCTGCGTCGCCGTGTGATCAAGGCGGACAGAAAATGGACGCGTAACTGTACGGCGGTATCCGTGGAGTTGCAGCCGGACCGCACTGTGTATCTGAACCGGCAATGGCGCGAGCAGGCTGACGAGCTACTGGCACTTTGTGAGCCGTCGTCCGGGTTGTCGCTGATAAAGGAAGGGCGGCGTGTGCGCGTCACCGGAAACGATCAGTGGGTGGTCAAACATTATCACTCCATGGGCTGGAAAGGGCGTCTGCGTCAGAAGCTGGGGCTGTCTCACGGAATGACCAGCTGGCGGCGAGGACTAACCTGGAGTTTATTGGGGGTTCCCACTCCTGAGCCAGTTTTGTTGGTGGAGTTTACTCAGGGAGAACAAGCGGGACAAAGCATCATTGTCTGCCCCAAATTCTCCGGTATCCGGTTGAGTGAAATCATGGAAACGCACAGAAATAATGCTTCTATTGTCGCTGACAAGGTCCGGGAGTGGTTGGCGTTGTTCCAGTGGGCGGGGCTGAGTCATGGTGATATGAAAGCCCAGAATATTCTTGTCAGTGCCGGGGGTGAAATCTGTTTTATTGATCTGGATGCGGCCTCTGTCCGGGACGGCGGACTGCTGGGACAAGGCGGTAACAAGAAGGACCGACTCCGATTTGAAAAAAACTGGGGGCAATTTCGTGCGAATTCTTGAGGGGTGGGAGACGCTGAGCCAACAAAAACAGGCGGCCGTGATGGCTTTTCTCGGGAGCCTGATTCTGTCCCTGCTCGCCTTTTACAGTGATCCGGTCATTAATCGTGATGGCATGCTCTACATTGATATGGCCCAGAGTATTGCCGAGCATGGCGGGAATGTAGAGCAATTTAACTGGCCTTTCTTTTCTTATTTTCTGGCTGGTGTAATCAGCATCAGCCCCTTCAGCGATACTGTAACCAGCATGATGGTGGTATCGCTCTTTTCTGCCGGGGCTACGGCGTTGCTGGCCGTACTGCTGGGGTCAATGACCGCAAAGCGGTTTGTGTTTCTTGCTGTGCTTGTTGCATTGGCTTTTCCGGGGTTCAACGATAATCGTGCTCAGATTTTACGGGATTGGCCTGCCTGGTTTTTCTCCCTGGGAGCCATTTACGCTGTTATCCGCTTTGATGAGACGTTGCGCTGGCGTTATGCCTTGGCCGGGGTGGCGTTGCTGCTGATGGGCATGCTTTGCCGGCTTGAGGTGGCGGGTCTTGGTATGGCTTTGGGCTTGGCTTGGGGGCTGAAGGGGGGTAGACGCAAGCTACTTGTGCTGGGCAGCCTGGTGGTGACGGCGATGCTGGTCGGGCTCTGGTATGCCTTTGAGGGCGATTTTGGTGAGCGCATCCGACTTTACCTGGATGCTCTTGATGTGGTCGCCCGATATCAGGAGTTCATGACCATCTCCCAGAAATTCGCTGACACCTTCATTCATGAGTACTCTCGGGAATACGGCGGCTTGGTATTGTTCGTGGGCCTGGTTAGTATTATTCCGGCCCAATTACTGGCACTGTTGGGACCTTATTTGCTGGCGCTCTTCATGGGTAAGGCGACCTTGCCTGACCGGGAGAAACGGATTTACGGCACAGTCTTTGTGATCTGGTTTCTGATATTGGTGGTTTTTCTCACTGCCTATTTTCTGCTCTCATCTCGCTATGTGGTACTGCTTGCTCTTGTGGTCATGCCCTGGTTATTTCTGCGTTTTGCACAGGGTTATGAAAACGGATCTGCAAAGTGGCGTTCCGTGGCCGTTTTTGTGTTGGCGATGATGGCGTTGACCGGCTCCTACAGTTCTTCTGCCCGGGAAAAGATGTCCCTTGTTCAGGCTGGGCACTGGTTGATAGAGCAGAATTCCCCCGTAGTGTATTTCAATGATCCCCGGATCAGTTTTTATGCTGGAAGAACTTACTTCATGTCGCCAATGGAGCAGCCTGATGCGGTTGCTAGTGGAGAATTCCTTGTCTGGTTGGTCGACCGTGATGATATGGAGCGCCTGATTGACGAAAACAGAGTGTCACTTCGGGTAGTGGAGGTCTTTGATAGCGGCGGCGATGATGTGGTTTTGGTAATGGCAGGCCTATAATTTCTTGTAAGGAGAGGGCCGACCTTCGGGCTGATGTTTGAACCGCTTATGCACCCACAAATATTGCTCGGGATGCTTGCGGACATAGTGTTCGATAGTCTGATTGATGCGGGCGGTATCCGCCGCTTCGTCGCCGCCGGGAAAATGTTCCAGTGCTGGTCCGAACTCGATCTCGTACCGCCCCCCAGGCAAGCGATAATGCGCACACGGGATCACCGCAGCCTTGCCCATCTTGGCGATGCGGCTGGTGGCGGTGATGGTGGCTGCTGGAATGCCGAAGAACGGAACGAACAGAGCGTGGGCAGTGCCGTAGTCCTGGTCCGGCGCATACCAGACAATTTCGCCACTGCGCAGCAGGCGCAGCATTTGCCGGATATCGGTACGGTCGACGGTGCTGCGAACGTAGTGGCGGCGCCCCCGGTCGATAAGCCGGTCGATGACCGGGTTGTCATTGGGGCGATAGACCGCATGGATATCCACCAGGGTGGCAAGCATCCTTGAGCAGGTATCCAAGGTGTTGAAATGCATGCCCAGCAGCAATACGCCCTCGCCCCTGGCCTGGCAGGCTTCGATGTGCTCCATGCCCGTCACGGTAAGATTCTTATTCAGGTCGATGCGGTGATTATTGTAACTGCCGGCCATCTCAAGGATCGCCTCGCCGGTGCTGATGACGCTGCGGTGGGCCAGCTCGTCCTGTTCTTCCGGCGTCAGCTCCGGGAAGCAAAGTCGAATGTTGGTCTGGGCAATATGGCGCCGTTTTTTTGCCAGATACCACGCCAGGCGCCCCAAGCCTCTGCCTATGGCCTGCAAAAGGCGCCAGGGCAGCTGACCGATCAGCCAGAACAGGCCCACGCCGATCCAGCTAGGGTATAGCCTGGGATCAGACAATCGGGTGGGGCGGTTATTACGTTTTCCCATGCAAATCTCGAGACAAGTTCAACGGCTGTTAGGGCGGATAGAGGGGCGCTCGCTCAGCCGAGCGAGCAGCAGGGCCAGTGGCAACCAGACACTGAGCCAGCTGGCATGAAACGGCACCAGCAGGTAGGCGCCGGCGGCGAATGCCATGAACAGACCGGGAAGCACGGCGATGGAGTAGGCTGCGTCCACATGCCAGTTGACCTGACGTTGTAACAAGGCGGTGAAAGGACTGATCCAGCTGGCCAGGAACAGGACCAGGCCGACCAGACCCAAACTGTGGATCAGTAATACGAACAGGTTACGGGGATGCGCCAGGCTGAGCAGGCGGTTGTTATCCTGGGCAAGAACGTTGTTGAGTGTCTCCTGATTGAGACCATTGCCAATCAGTGGATGCAGGAAGTAGTTGCTCAAAGTGAAGTCGCTGCTGCCTTCCAGCATCAGATAGACCCCGGCCAGCAAGGGAATAACCGCCAACCAGGAGCGTCGCCGCCGGCTGGCCAGCCAGCTCAGCCCCAGCATTACCGTCATCAGGCCCAGAGGCAGTGATGTCAGACACAGAAAGGCAAAGCCCACAGCAGCACCGACCAGGCGACGCCCGCCCTTGCCACTGACCCCTTCTTCCATGCCCTGGGCGAGCAGGATAAAGGTAGGGGCTACCATGGCCATCAGGGCAACGCTGGGATCCAGGGATGGCAGGTGAAAGATCAGATTGGCCGGCTCGCTGAACAGGGGGCTACTAAGCGGTTGGGTGGTGTAGTAACTGATCATCACCATGGTGGCAACGACCATGCAGCACAGGGCGCCATTGGCCAGAGCCTGTTTGAAGGTGTTGCGGAAATACAGGTGCAGCCAGCGGAAGATGCCAACCATGACGATGAGCTGCACCATGCCGCGAACGGCGCGCGAGGTGTTGGGCTCTTCGGCCCAGGCGAAACTCAGGGCTGCCCAGCCGATGAACAGATACAGCGGCGCCAACAACGGCGACGTCATCAAACGGTAGTCACCGCTCACCACGGCCCGGGTCAGCAAGGTCAGTGCCGGCAGAAAGAACAGCACGTCCAGTACATTGAGAAAACCAATGCGGGAATTGAACAGGAAGGTACCGCTGAACATCACTGCAAAAGACAGGGTCAGCCACCAGCGCAGCCAGCGACCTTGCATGATGTTGGGGGGTAATGGCGGCATATGGTCCTGTGGCTCCCTGGATTCTCTCGGTTGGGGGACATGATACCCGTCTGACCGGTGGATGCGTAGCGGCGGCAAAGTGTACTGCCCAGAGCCCGCGGCATCTACTGCCTATCCGGCTTCCCGGGTTTTGTCTGTGTCCCTGGCGTTTCGGTGTTTCCTCGAACACTTTCAGCAGGTTAGCTAAGTATCCGGCTATGCTACACTGCCTCGAAATCCGGCTCTGTTGTGTTTTGGAGAACCTATGCACAATCCGCATATTCCTGCTTTTGGCAAGGCCCGTGTTCTGGTGGCAGGTGATGTCATGCTCGACCGTTATTGGCATGGCCCCACCGGGCGAATCTCGCCGGAAGCGCCGGTACCGGTGGTGCGGGTGACCGAGCTGGAGGACCGTCCTGGTGGCGCGGCCAACGTGGCCCTGAATATGGCCGCCCTTGGCGCCCGGGCCGAGCTGGTGGGGATTACCGGCGATGACGAGGCCGCCTCTATCCTTGAGGAGCGCCTCGGTGCCGCGGAAGTGGGTTGTCATTTTCAGAAGGTGAATGGCCTCCCCACCATTACCAAGCTGCGTGTCATCAGTCGCCAGCAGCAGTTGCTGCGCCTGGATTTCGAAGAAGCCTTCCACGACCAGGATCCGGCGCCTTTCGCCAGCAAGGTAAAGGAGCAACTGGCTCACTGCGGGGCGTTGGTGTTGTCCGATTATGCCAAGGGGGCGTTGCGTGATTGCCCCGGTCTGATTGCCCTGGCCCGGGAAGCCGGCGTGCCGGTACTGGTGGACCCGAAGGGAACGGATTTCAGTCATTACCGTGGCGCGACGTTGCTTACGCCCAATCTCAGTGAATTCGAAGCGGTGGCCGGCCCGGTCAAAGATGAGCAGGATCTGATTGCCAAGGGCCAGAAACTGATCCGGGATCTTGACCTGCAGGCCCTGTTGGTAACCCGCAGCGAAAAGGGCATGACCCTGCTGCGCGATGGTCAGCCGGAGCTGCACCTGCCTGCCCGTGCCCGTGAAGTATTCGATGTGACCGGCGCCGGCGATACGGTGATCTCGGTGTTGGCGGTGGCGCTGGCCGCCGGTGCCGACATGGCGGACGCGGTGGCGTTGGCGAATATCGCCGCTGGTATCGTGGTCGGCAAGCTGGGCACCGCGGTGGTATCTGCCCCGGAATTGCGCCGGGCGGTGCATCAGGAAGGTGGCCTGGGCCGTGGTGTGATGACTGAAGATCAGTTGCTGATTGCCATCGAAGATGCCCGCGCCCAGGGCGAGCGGATCGTCTTTACCAACGGCTGTTTCGACATCATTCATGCGGGTCACGTGGGCTACCTGGATTCCGCCCGCCGTCAGGGTGATCGCCTGGTTCTGGCGGTGAATGGCGACGAATCCATCCGTCGCCTGAAGGGACCGGGCCGTCCCATCAATCCCCTGGAGCGCCGCATGGCGGTTCTTGCGGCCCTTGAGGTAGTGGACTGGGTGGTGTCTTTCGATACCGATACCCCTGAGCCACTGCTGGAAGCCATCAAGCCGGATGTGCTGGTAAAAGGTGGCGATTACAGTGTGGATCAGGTGGTTGGGCACGAGTTTGTGCAAGGCTATGGCGGTGAAGTGAAGGTGCTCGATTTTATCGACGATATCTCTACGACGAAGATTGTGGAGCGCATTCGGCAAGACTGATCTTTCTACGAAGCCTCTGTAGGAGCGCCGCTTGAGGCGCGAAACGAGCGTTAGCGAGTAACGAGTTTCGAGAAGCGAGTTGTGAAAGGCAAAACCTGCCTGGTCGGATGTGTTGGTTTTCGAAACTCGTTTCTCGTAACTCGAAATGGTGTTGTTCGCGCCTCAAGCGGCGCTCCTACTGCCCATCCCTGTCCTCTTTGCGATGGCGGGCCGGCGTCATCCCCGTCCATCGTTCAAACGCTCTTACAAAGGCCGCCGACTCGCTATAACCCAACAGCTCGCCGATCTGCGCCACGCTTTTCTCTGAATCGGCCAGGTACCGTTTCGCTTTCTCTTCGCGCACCTGATCCATGATGCTCTGAAAGGGCTTTTGCTCGCTGCTTAACTGTCGCCGGAAGCTGCGTTCCGGGATACCGAAGGCCCGGGCCACCTGCTCGGCAGTGGGGTAGCTGCGTACGAACAGCTGCAGGTAGCTGGCCACCCGGGTGGCCAGGTTGTCGGTGGGAATCTCCCGACGGGCCAGCATGGCGTCGCACTGGTCGCGGTACATGTCTTGGGCCATTTTGTTGTAGCCCGGCAGGCGTACGGCCAGGTCCTGATTGCGAATCAGCGCTCGGCAGTGGGGCTGGTCATAGCGTATCGGGCAGCCAAAATAGTCCTCGAATCTCCGTACCTGTTCCTCCGGTGGGCGGGCATAGGGCATCCAGACCTCGGCCGGTTTCAGGTCCAGATTGAGCTGGGTCTGGATATCGTTGACCAGCTTGAAGGTGCCCACCATGTCCCGGTCGATCAGGGTGCGGCGCAGCTCCGGCGGCAGTGAGATGGGGTACAGATCCAGGGCAGTGCTGTGCTCCCCCGGGGTCAGGGCGATTTCGCCGTAGAGATAGGTAAGCGCCTGGTATTTCACGCCGAACTGGAAGCCCTGAAAGGCGGTTTCGCTGGTCATCAGCAGCATGGTGAGCTGGCCATAGCCGGCAAAACCGAAGCGACTGCCCATTTCGAAACCCAGCATCGGGTCATCCACCCGGGGCAGCAGCTCGGAAAAGATCAGCAGCTCCCGGTCCCGGCCGATTTCGCTGTTGGGGTCCAGGCTGGCCTTGTCCAGGCCATGGCGGGCCAGCACCGGCGCGCAATCCAGTCCTTTCTCTGTTTCCAGAAGTTCCACGGTGTAGATCAGTGCCAGGATCGAGCGAGCGGACATGGGATAAAGCCTTGGCCGGAATTATCAATTTTCAGCTCAGGTTAACACGTATTCACCGACGCCAACCATGGCTAGAGTAATCGCCAATGACGAATGACAGCGGTGCTGTCCATGGAGGATAACGATGACAAGTCAGGCCCGGATCAATGTACAAACCCGTCGCGTAAAGGTGGCCATCGTCGGTGGTGGCTTCGGCGGTCTGTGTATGGCCATCAAGCTGCGAGAAGCTGGCATCGATGATTTTCTGCTGCTGGAGAAGGGCGACGATGTGGGCGGTACCTGGAATCACAATAGCTACCCGGGTGCAGCCTGTGATGTGCAGTCGCACATGTACTCGTTTTCCTTTGAGGGCAATCCGGACTGGAGTCACCGCTACAGCGGCCAGCAGGAGATCCACAGCTACATCAATGGGGTCACTGAAAAGCACGGCATCCGCCAGTTCACCCGTTTCAATGCGGAAGTGACCGGCGCGCATTTTGATGACAAGGCTGCCCTGTGGACCCTGGACCTGGCAGATGGCTCCCAGGTGATATGTCAGCACTGGGTGCTGGCCAGCGGCCCCCTGCATGTCCCTTCCTTCCCCAACTTCAAGGGAATAGACAAGTTCCAGGGCAAGATCATTCACTCGGCCCAGTGGGATCACGGTTACGACATGGCGGGCAAGAAGGTGGTGTCCATTGGCACCGGCGCCAGCGCCATTCAGTATGTGCCGCACGTAGCCAAAGAGGCGGAACATCTCACCGTGGTGCAACGTACCCCGCCATGGATTATTCCCCGTGACGAACGCGCCTATTCCGGTCTGAGTAAGTGGATGTTTCGCCGCTTCCCGGCCCTGCGCAAGCTGCACCGCCTGCGTCTGTATCTGAGTAACGAAGCCCGTGTGGTGCCGATCTTCAAACCGCGCCTGGCCAAGCTGGCAGAGCCGGCCCTGAAGGCGTTTATCCGTTATCAGGTAAAGGACAAGGAGACCGCTCGCAAGCTGATACCCAGCTACACCCTGGGCTGCAAGCGCATCCTGATTTCCAACAACTATTACCCCACCTTCAACCGGGACAATGTGTCGCTGGTCACCGAAGGGGTGAAGGAAATCCGCGAGAACAGCATTGTCTTCAGTGATGGTACTGAGCAGCAGGCGGATTGTCTGGTGCTGGGCACCGGCTTTATCGTCGATCCGCGCATTTACATGAAGGATTTCGAGATCACCGGCTTGCCGGGTCACCGTCTGCAGGATGACTGGAAAGACGCCGCGGAGGCCTACCTGGGGACCACCGTCAGCGGTTACCCGAATATGTTCCAGCTGGTGGGGCCGAATACCGGGCTGGGCCATAACTCGATCATCTTCATGATCGAGAGCCAGGTGCGTTATGTCATTGATGCCATCAGCAAGCTGGATCAGCGCGGCGATGCCTGGCTGGACGTGAAACAAGATGTGCAGAATCGCTACAACGACAAGCTGCAGGAAGAGTTGAAAGGCACGGTGTGGCAGAACGGTGGTTGCATGAGCTGGTATCAGCAGGCGGATGGCCGCAATACCGCCCTGTGGCCCCACGCCACCTTCCAGTTCATGGCCCGTACCTGGCGCGTGAACATGAAGGATTACGATTGGCAGCCGGCGGTGGTGCCGGCTACGGCGAAGGCGTCATTGGGCAGGTAGGCTGGCCTATCCGTAGGCGTGTCGCTGGCGGCGCTAGTCACACGTTTATGCCGGGAGTTCCTCTTGAGGGACGAACCACGCATCAGCGTGGACATCGCCGTAGGGCGATCAGGAGCATGCTTCCTCGCTCAGGCTCGGATTCGTCCCTCAAGAGGAACTCCTACAGGGGCTTTGTAGATGTCACGGAGCGTTCCTACGGCAAGACTCACGGGCTCCCGCAATCCACCGGAGTGGTGCGCTGATACAGTGGCAGCGCTGCGTCCATCCGCTGTTCCAGTGCCTCGATCCGCGATTCATGGTTTGGGTGGGTAGAAAGGAACTCCAGCGGTTGCCCGTCCCCCGCGGCGGCCATATTGCGCCACAGCTGGGTGCTCTCTCGCGGATCGAAACCGGCACTGGCCATCAACTCCAGTCCCATTACATCGGCTTCTTCCTCATGGGCACGGCTGAAGGGCAGGGCAATGCCCAGATGGGCGCCAAGTCCCAGTGCCTGGATGATTCGTTCACTATCACCGTCCCCCTCGCTGAATAACCCCACCAGTAACAATACCGCCTTGATACCCAGTTCCTGGGTCAGGCGCTCATTACCGTGGCGAGCCAGCACATGGGCCACCTCGTGGCCGATGACTGCGGCCAGTTGGGCGTCGTTGTCGGCCACGTCCAGCAAACCCTGGTTCACGCCAATCTTGCCGCCAGGCAGGGCGAAGGCGTTGGGCGTGGGGTCATCAAACAGCACGATTTCCCAGGTGTCCGGCATGGGGGTGCCGGGAAAGCGATTGCCCACTTCCAGCAGGATTTCCCTGGCGATGCACTGCACACGGGCATTACGGGTCGTATTCTCGCTGGCCGGAATCTGTTGCTGCATCTGCAGGAAGGCCTGGCTGCCAAACTGGGCCATCATCGACCCGGGTACCAGCGCTAATTGGTCGCGACCGGTTGGAGTCTTGTCGCAGCCGCTGATCAGTATCAGGGTGGCAAGCAGAAGGAGGCGTGTCTTCATGGGCTGTCCTGCGGTGAGTGCAGTGTCAGGATAAGGGGGAAGCCGATAGGAGTGGTAGCCCTTGGGCGGGGCAGGCGATTCTGCAGCATAAAAAAAGCCCCGCTCGTTTGAGCGGGGCTTCTCAAGATGGTGCCCGGAGGCGGAATCGAACCACCGACACGGGGATTTTCAATCCCCTGCTCTACCGACTGAGCTATCCGGGCAATCAGGGCGCGTATTAAAGCGGCTCGAGCCGGAGGCGTCAAGTGATCAGCGGCTATTTGTTCGCATCGTGAGCAGGGGGAACGTAACCCTCGGCTTTTTCGTAGTTTTCGTTGTTCAAAAAACGATCGCGCTGTTCGTCCAGAAACCCTTTTGCCTGTGGGTCCATCACGTTCAGGTGTTTTTCGTTGATCAGCATGGTCTGCTCGTGGAGCCACTCCTGCCAGGCCTTGCGCGATACATTATCGAAGATGTCCTGCCCCTTGGGGCCGGGGAAGGGGGGGCGGTCCAGGCCTTCCAGTTCGCTCTGGTATTTGCGGCAGAAAACCGTGCGACTCATAACGTCTCCATGGTGCGGAATGGGTATGGCGGGACTATAACATGCTCGTCTGCTGTGGATGGTCGAGCCGGCTCAACAGTTTTTTGACCGGGGCGGCCAGCCCCAATTCGCCCGGGGCTGCCGGGTCCACCCAGCGGCCGTTGCTGTCTCGGGTGCCGACGGTGTGTACCCGGACCTCCAGCGGCGTGATATCCAGATGGAAATGGCTGAAGGTATGACGAAAGCCTGGCAGGGGCTGTGGTGTGTCACTGGTGCTGAGCGCTCGCTGGGCCAGAGCTTCGTCGAAAAGATCGACATCATCTGTCTGCGGGAAGCACCACAGGCCACCCCAGATGCCAGATGATGGCCGGGGTTCCAGCCACACCCGGCCTTGTGTATCTCGCAGGATCAGCATCACGGTGGTGCGCACCGGCACTGTTTTTTTCGGTTTGCGTCCGGGATAGTCCTGCGGATTGCCATTGGCGTGGGCCTGGCAGTGGGGCTGTATCGGGCAGGCGCTGCAATTGGGCGTGCCCCTGGTGCAGACGGTGGCGCCGAGATCCATCATGGCCTGGGTGTAGTCTGCCAATCGCTGGTGAGGGGTGTAATGTTCTGCCAGTTCCCACAGGCGGTTTTCCACCGGTTTCTTGCCGGGCCAGCCTTCCACTGCATGCAGACGCGCCAGTACCCGTTTCACGTTGCCGTCGAGAATGGCGGCACGGATCCCTCGGCTCTGGGCAAGAATAGCGCCGGCGGTGGAGCGACCGATGCCGGACAGGGCAGCGACTTCCTCCACGGTATGCGGGAAGTCGCCCGCATGTTCCGCCACCAGCGTTTGCGCGCACTTGTGCAGGTTACGGGCGCGGGCGTAGTAGCCCAGGCCGGTCCACAGGTGCAGAACTTCATCTTGGGCGGCGCTGGCCAGGCTGTGTACATCCGGAAAACGTTCCATGAACCGCTGGAAGTAGGGGATGACCGTGGTGACCTGGGTCTGCTGTAGCATGATTTCCGAAACCCACACCTGATAGGGTGTGCGGGGGTGCTGCCAGGGCAGACTCTGGCGACCGTATTGGTCGTACCAGGCGAGCACGGCATCGCTGACGGTGGAGGGGGGGATCGGTGAAGGACTGCGCATGTGGCGAGTTGTACCTGTGAAGACGCAGGCATGCAACACGCTTCACGCCTTGCGCCGGTGACGAAGCCGGCGTGGCGTGTAGCGTGAGGCGTGCCGCGTGTGGCGTTAGTTAAACAACTTTTTCAGGCCATCCTTGAGCTGTTTGTCCACTTCTTCCTTGGCCTTTTTCTTGGCGGCATCCTTGATCACTTCCTCGGCGGTGTCGCCTTCGCCGTCGATGCCCAGCTTGTCCTTGATCTTTTGCTGAGCGGCTTTGGCGGCCACTTGCTTGCCAATGTCCTTGAAGCCGGATTTGTCCGGGCCACACCATTTGGCGGGGCTGCCGCCCAGATTGCCTTCACAGCGCAGCGGCCAGGTGGTGCCTTCCAGGTACTTGGAGGTACCCAGTTCCGGGGACTGCATGCCGATTTTCAGGTCGAAATCCTGATTGAGGATATTCATCCAGCCGTTACCGGTGATCTCACCTTTGCTGAGTACCGCATTCAGGCTGTCCAGGTAGGCCACGTTCTTGTCCAGACGCGCCTTGGTGGTCAGGTCCACGATCTTGGTGTCTTCGGACAGGGCGCTGGGCAGCTTGCCGGATTCCTGATTGGGGATCAGTGCTGTGGCCAGGCCCTGGAACTGGCCAAGCATATCGTTTACGCCGCCGACCAGGGTCTGGTAAAGGTTGAGGCCGCGCACGGTGGCATCGGCCAGTGACATGTCGATAGTGCCTTTTGCGGAATCCATCAGTGCTTTTTCACTATTTCCGCTGGCGCTGTAGCTGCCGCTCATGGCGAAAATGCCCTTGGCCAGGTCGTCTTCCAGCGCCAGTTGTACAAGTGGCTGGATCTGCATGCTGGTCACGGTGTTGCTGGCGGTGATGCGTGGAGTGTTGCCGGACGCATCCAGCTTCCCTTTGGCGCTGAAGCTGCCACCGAGAGTGTCGCCGCGGGCTTCAGTGAGCTGCAGGATGCCGTTGTTGGCAGTGACTGCAAATTTCAGATTGCTCGCGTCGATGGTGTCGTACTTCAGGCTGCCGATGCGCAGTTTGCCATCCATGACAAGGGGGCGGAGAGCTTCTACCGGAATCAGTTCCGCGGTGGACAGGTTGGCGGTGCCGCCGTCCTTGCCGCCGCCGGCAGCAGCGGTGGCCGGCTCATCCAAGGATGGCGGCATGTAGCCGTCCAGGGTGATCTGGTCCAGCGCCAGGTCAAAAATGATCTTGCCGCTTTCCAGGCTGGCCAGGCCGGCGCTGCCGCTGAGAGTGCTGCTGTCCAGCGTGATCTTCAGCGGGTTGGCCATGACGCTGCCGGGCTCGCCGGCCAGAGTGGTCTCCATGGCGATGTTGCTGAGCGCCTTGCTGTCGGTGGTCTCGATGGGGGCTTCGCCGATGGCTTCCAGTACCTTGTTGGCGTCAAAGGGGGCGGTGGACAGATTACCGCTGAGCTGCATGTCGCCAGTGAGGGCGGCGATGTCGATGTTGCCGCGGGTTTCGGTGCCAGCGGCGGTGAGCAGCAGATCCTTGATAGAGACGGTGTCCTCGTTGAGGTTCACGTCGAGCTTCTGTTCCAGGTGCACATCCACTGGCATGGTGGTGGCGCCGGCGATGTTGGCGTCCAGGGTCATCGGGTCAAGGATGAAGTGGTTGGCATCCAGATCGGTGGTGAGAGTGGTGTCCAGATTCAGGTCCACCCGCATGTCGCTCTGGTCCTGATAACGCAGTGACATCTGCAGTGGGAAAGCCTCATCCAGATTGACGTCCTGGGCGTTCAGGTTGAAATGCTCTACCACGATGTCGGTGCCGTCGCTGGTGTTGCGATAGCGCACCTTGCCGTCGGTGACGGCCACGCTGGGAATGGTAAGGGGAATATCCAGGCTGCTGCTGCCTTCTTCGTCAGCGGCGGTGGTTGCCTCCTCCGGCGTTTCTTCCGCCGCAGTTTGCGGGCCGATCTGCTCCCAGTTGGCGCCATCCGGCTCCTCGATCAGGTTTACATCCAGGCCTGCCAGCGTGATGCCGTCCATCTCCACCTGACCGTACAGCAGGGGAAGTACTGCAACACTGACGCTGGCCGCGTTGAGAGCGGCAAACAGCTCCTCCTCATCCGCGATGCGGGCCTCGGTGCGGCCCAGGCTGACGCCCAGCGATGGCCAGAATTGCCATGCCAGGTCGCCCTGGATATCCAGAGTCAGATTGGCCTGCTCCCTGGCCTGTTTTTCAATTTCCGGTTTGAACTCGTTGGGATCAATCACCTGTGTGATCACAAAAACCGCGATAGCCAATAGCAGAATGATGGCAAAAATTGTGATCAGCAAAATTTTTATCAAGCGTCCCATGGAGCTCTCCTTGCGTGTTGGACGATGGACCCGGATTATACCAGTCAGAAATGACTGACTGATAACTTAGCATTGATCGTGTGAGTTTAGGGGAAGGACCTTTGCAAAAGTTCCAATTTTCAGTGTTGACGCTTCTGCTTGTGTGGTGCGGCCTGGCCACGGCTGCCCAGGGAAGGACGGTGGCACTGGCTGATGCCAAGGAGAAAGTGCTGCTGGGCGAGTACATGCAGATACTGGAAGATCCGGAGGGAGACTGGACTCTGGATCAGGTCCGTGACCAGTTTGCCAGCCGCTTTCGCAACAGCGAAAGCAGTACCCTGAACTTCGGCTTCACCCGCAGCACTTTCTGGTTACGTATTGCCGTGGATTCCACCGGTGTGGACGGAAGCTGGTTTCTGGTGGAGCGTCATCCGATCCTTGATGAATTGACTCTTTATGCGCCTGACGGGGAGGGCAATTATCGTGCTTTGGAAGTGGGGGATACTCGGAACTTTGACCAGCGGCCCATGAAGCATCGGGCCTTTGTATTTGGCCTGGAAACCGACGATCCCGGGGTGAAGGAGTATTACCTCAAGGTGCGCGGCAAGGGTGCCCTGAACATGATGCCGGCGCTCTATAGTGCCAAGGGGCTGGTGGAGTTCACATACCTTGAGCAATTGATGCAGGGCCTGTTTTACGGCTCCCTGGTGATTATGCTGGTCTACAACCTGCTGCTCTACCTGTCTCTGCGCGACAATGTGCATCTGCACTTCGTGATGTTTCT
The DNA here is from genome assembly GCF_000756655.1 of Alcanivorax jadensis T9. Lineage (GTDB taxonomy): Bacteria > Pseudomonadota > Gammaproteobacteria > Pseudomonadales > Alcanivoracaceae > Alcanivorax > Alcanivorax jadensis. The sequence goes on along the minus strand of NZ_ARXU01000002.1, from coordinate 295,668 downwards.
GGGCGGGATAATTTTTTTCAACATCAATGTCAGCGGCTTTGGCTTGCAATACCTGTGGCCGGAAACGCCCAAGATCAATGAATACTTCTGGCTTAGTACCTATGTGATTACATTGGCCCTTGCCCTGTATTCCCGCCAGTTTCTGCAATTGGCGCAACGTTTTCCCCGCTATGATCGGCTGATAAAACATTACCTGATGATGGTTGGCGGCGCCTTTGTGCTGCAGTGGCTCATGGAGCCCCCCTGGACCTATCACCTTTCCACGGTGATTGCGTTGATGACCATCGTGCTGTTCAGCTGGCTGGGCTGGATGGTCTGGCGGCAGGGGTTTCGGGTCGCGCGGCTCTACGTACTGGCCTGGTCGGTGTTTCTGCTGACTATCTTCCTGTTCGCCATGGGCAACCTGGGGCTTATGCCCTATAGCGTGTTCGTACCTTATCTGCCGCATTTTGGCGCTCTGTGGGTGGTAGTCATGCTGTCGCTGGCGCTTGGGGACCGAATTCGCTTTCTGGAGACCGAGCGCAAACAGTTGGCCCTTGAAGCGCAGCAGAATCTGGAGCGGCATCTGGCGGATATCGAGCAGATGAACCGGGACAAGTCCATGTTCCTGCAATACATCAGCCACGAGCTGAATACACCGATCAACTGGATCGGTGCCGCCGACTCCCTGGGACAGGATGCACAGGGTGACCAGGATGTGGATGTCTGGGCCATGGTACGCAAGGGCCAGCGACGGCTGACCGGGATCGTCAGCACCTCGCTGCGTTATTTCGATTTGTCAGACCGCAATCAGCCGCCGCCGGTGGGTAACTGCCAGCCCATGTGGGTGCTGGATGGGATTTTGCGTGAGCAAGCCGGGCGGATTGAACAGAGCGGCATTGCCGTACGCAATCGTGTATCACCGAACCTGCGGGTCAACGCCAGTGAAGGCGAGCTGCAGGAAGTGTTGTCCATTGGACTGGATAATGCCCTGCGTTTCAGTGCTGAAGGCGGCAGCGTGGACATTTCCAGTGAAGTGGATGTGCCAGGCGGGTACGCGGAGATTCGCATCCGGGATGAGGGCAAGGGCGCCACGGCGGAGCAGCTTGAGCATATTCTTGAGCCCTTCTTCGTGATGGGCTCGCGCCACCACGAGGAAGGTTTCGGTCTGTCATTGGCCATGGCCCGGGTAATGATCGAGCAGGTGGATGGCCAGTTGTGGGCGCAAAGCCCGGGGCCGGGGCAGGGCTTTACCCTGCATATTCGCCTGCCTCTCTCGGACATGCAGGCCCCGCGGGCGTAACCGTTGCCGCCCGGGTCACTGATCAGCGTGTTGGGTCGCATTCCCGGGGCATAGCCAGAATTGCCCCCAGTTGCTGGCCGATCAGCCGCAAAAAGTCCTTGCCCACCCCGCGGCCCCGGGTGGCCGGGTGCACCACCACCCAGTCCAGCTCGGGCCGGTTTTCTTCTATCAACGCCACCGCCACCCGCTTGCCGTTGAAATGGGCGGCAAACAGGCGTTTGTCGCCGGCGGCCACTGCCGCGTCCAGTTTTTCCCGGTATTGCGGGTCATCGCGCAGCACCTGATCGAAGGTGGCGGCCTGTTCCGACGATAAAGGGTGGGATTCAGCACTGATCGGCATGAAATTGCTCCGCTGGTTAGGCTCTGTCAGGGTGCGTATAATAACCGGCCCACTGCCCTGGGTAACCCCTGGAGATATAGATGAGCAAGCGCAGCGCCACTGTTGAGCGCAACACCCTGGAAACCCAGATCCAGGTCTCCATCAATCTGGATGGCACCGGCCAGTGCAAACTGGATACCGGCCTGCCGTTCCTGGAGCACATGCTGGATCAGGTGGCCCGCCATGGTCTGGTGGATATCGAGATCAAGGCCAAGGGGGATTTGCACATCGATGCCCACCACACGGTGGAAGACATCGGCATTACCCTGGGCCAGGCCTTTACCAAGGCGATTGGCGACAAGAAAGGGGTGCGCCGTTACGGTCATGCCTATGTGCCACTGGATGAGGCCCTGTCCCGCGTGGTGCTGGACCTGTCTGGCCGTCCCGGCCTGGAAATGTTCGTGGACTTTACCCGGGGCAGCATCGGCGGCTTCGACGTGGACCTGTTCTACGAATTCTTCCAGGGCCTGGTGAACCACGCCATGATCACCCTGCACATCGATAACCTGCGTGGCAAGAACGCCCACCACCAGGCAGAGACCGTGTTCAAGGCCTTCGGCCGTGCCCTGCGCATGGCGGTGGAGCCGGACCCGCGCATGAGCGGCATTACCCCGTCCACCAAGGGCACCCTGAGCGAAAGCGAGTAACCGTAGCGTATGAGCGAAGTAGTAGCCGTCATTGATTACGGCATGGGCAATCTGCACTCCGCCGGCAAGGCCTTGGAAAAGGTGGCCAGTGGCCAGCAGATCGTCATTACCGGTGACCCGGATCAGGTGCGGGCGGCAAATCGGGTGGTGTTCCCCGGTGTGGGTGCCATCCGGGATTGTATCGCGGTGCTGCGCGAGACCGGCCTGGACCGGGCCATTCTAGATGTGATTGCCGCCGGCAAGCCGGTGCTGGGGATCTGTGTTGGCATGCAGGCCCTAATGGCGCGCAGTGAGGAGAACAACGGCGTCGATTGCCTGGGCGTGTTCGGCGGTCAGGTGACCTTTTTCGGCGAGTTGCAGAATGATACCGGTGGCCGCCTGAAAGTGCCGCACATGGGCTGGAACCAGGTGCGACAGGGTATGGCGCACCCCATGTGGGCAGGCATTGCCGATAACACCCGGTTCTACTTCGTGCACAGCTACTGCGTCACCGGGTTGGTGGATGAGGAAGTGGCGGGTCGTTGCGACTACGGCCTGTCCTTTGCCGCTGCGGCTACCCGAAAAAATGTCTTTGCGGTGCAGTTTCACCCGGAGAAGAGCGCAGATGCCGGCCTGACCCTGCTGGAAAATTTCCTGCGCTGGCAGCCGTGAAGTCGCTGACCGTTGCAGTGGGTCGCCGACAGTAATGTCACTACTAACGTCGTTATTCCCCGCGCAAGCGTAAACCCAGCTTTTGAGATTTTGACATGCTTTTGATTCCCGCCATCGACCTGAAAGACGGTAAATGTGTACGCCTGAAGCAGGGGCGTATGGAAGACGATACGGTGTTTTCCGATGACCCGGTGGCGGTAGCCAGCCACTGGGTGGAGCGCGGCGCCCGCCGTCTGCACCTGGTGGACTTGAACGGTGCCTTTGCCGGGGAGCCGGTGAATGGTGACATCGTCAAGGCGATAGCCAAGGCGCATCCGGATCTGCCAATCCAGATTGGCGGTGGTATCCGCAGCCCGGAAATTATCCAGGCCTATCTGGATGCCGGGGTGCAATGGGTAATTATCGGCACCAAGGCGGTCAACGAGCCGCAGTTCGTCAAGGAAATGTGTCAGCAGTTCCCCGGCCACATCATCGTTGGCCTGGATGCGAAGGATGGCAAGGTCGCCACCGATGGCTGGGCCAATGTCACTGATGTGGATGTGATCGATCTGGCCAAACAGTTCGAAAACGACGGCGTGTCCGCCATCGTCTATACCGATATCAGCCGTGACGGCATGCTGCAGGGCGTCAATGTGGACGCTACCGTGCGCCTTGCCCAGTCTATGTCCATTCCGGTGATTGCCTCCGGCGGTATCACCAATCTGGATGACGTGCGTAACCTGTGTGCAGTGGCGGATCAGGGCATCAGTGGTGCCATTACCGGTCGTGCCATCTACGAGAACACCCTGGACTTCGGCGAAGGCCAGGCACTGTCCGACGAACTGATCGGCGCCTGACGGGGACGCATTATGGGCTTAGCCAAACGCATTATTCCGTGTCTTGATGTGGACGCCGGTCGGGTGGTCAAGGGCGTGCAATTCGTGGACATTCGCGATGCCGGTGACCCGGTGGAGATTGCCAAGCGCTACAACGATGCCGGTGCTGACGAGATTACCTTTCTGGATATCACCGCCAGCCATCAGGAGCGTGACACCACCCTGCACATCGTGGAGCGGATCGCCAGCCAGGTGTTTATTCCGCTCACCGTGGGCGGCGGCGTACGGACTCTGGAAGATATCCGTAATCTGCTCAATGCCGGTGCTGACAAGGTCGGTATCAATTCGGCGGCGGTGCACAATCCGGAATTTGTGCGCGAAGCGGCGGAGCGTTTCGGGTCCCAGTGCATCGTGGTTGCCATTGATGCCAAGAAAGTCAGTGCCGAGAGCGAGTCCAATCGCTGGGAAATCTTCACCCATGGTGGCCGCAAGCCCACCGGGCTGGATGCGGTAGCCTGGGCAAAGCAGATGACCGACTACGGTGCCGGTGAAATCCTGCTCACCAGCATGGACCGGGATGGTACCAAGAACGGCTTTGATATTGCCCTGACCCGGGCCATTGCCGACGCAGTGCCGGTGCCGGTGATCGCTTCTGGCGGTGTTGGTAACCTGCAGCACCTGGTGGACGGCGTGGTTCAGGGTGGTGCCGATGCGGTGCTCGCCGCTTCCATTTTCCACTTCGGCGAATACTCCGTGCAGGAGGCCAAGCAGTTCATGCAGGCGGCCGGGGTGGAGATGCGACTGGGCTAGCGGCCGTTATATTTCAGCGGCGCGCTACTGAGTCGACCCGCTGGCGCTTTGTTCGCAACACGAATCTTTCGGTTGCCTTTACCCTTCGCTTTGCGAGCAAAGCGCCAACAGGTATATCAGACCGGGGTCGCAGATGTGGCAAGACAGCCGCTTTGTACTGGCTGTCAGTGAAATCCTGTTTTACTCTCGAGACGTTACCAAGAATAAAACCTCGGGAGAGTGGCAATGGGTTCCAATGCGTTAATCGATATCGGCCTGCCGGTGTCGCTGTTTTTGATCATGGTGGGGATGGGCATGACCCTGACTCCCAAGGACTTCCGCGAAGTCGCCATCGCCCCGCGCGGCACCTTCTTCGGACTGCTGGCCCAGATTCTTTTATTGCCGCTCATTGCCCTGGGGGTGGCCCTGGCGCTGGAGTTGTCCCCTGCATTGGCGGTGGGGCTGATCGTGATTGCCGCCTGTCCGGGTGGTACAACGTCCAATCTTTTCGTCTATCTGGGCCGTGGTGATGTGGCCCTGTCCATCGTACTGACAGTGCTGGCCAGCCTGATCACCATTGTTACCCTGCCGGCATTTACCGGTTGGGCGCTGGAGCGCTTTCAGGATGCGGACAAGGTGCTGGAGCTGCCGGTGCTGCGCACCATCATTACTCTGTTTGTGATCATTCTGCTGCCGGTGGCAGTGGGCATGACGATTCGCCATTTCCGTCAGGACTGGGCGGAAAAGGGCGAGAAGGCGGTAGGCTTGCTGGGTCTGCTGGTGTTGGTGGCGGTGATTGCGTTGCTGATGGTAGAGCTGGGTGAAGAAGCGCTGGATCTGTTCCGCAAAGCAGGGTTGTCGGCGGTAATTCTGAACATTGCCGGCCTGGTGCTGGGTTTGGTGGGGGGGCGCCTGATTGGCCTGAGCCGGGACCAGGCCTTTACCGTGGCAATCGAGCTGGGCATCAAGAATGGCACCCTGGGGCTGATGGTGACCCTGACCCTGTTGCACTCCGAAGCCATGTCGGTGCCGTCAGCGGTGTACGGGGTGCTGATGTTTGTCTTCGGCTTCCTGATGATCGGCTATGCCAGGCTCACCGGTATCGGCCGGGGACAGCCCGCTCCGGTCTCTGAATAACTGGACTCAGGACCCGGGGTGGGTGCTATTTCCCGTAGTGGCAGTGTCCAGCGCCGGGGTGTCCAGTAGCGAAGAAACTGGCACCACTTGAATGCCGGCATCGTCCATCAGCGGTAGTACCTGCTGCAGATAATGAACGGTTTCCGGGTAAGGGTGGCCGATGGCAATCGCCTGGCCGCGCTGACGGGCGAGCCGGATCAGTTTGTTGAACTGGGCGTTGATCTTGACCAGATCACGCTCGTTATCCAGAAAGATGTCACGTCCGGCGTTGGCCAGCCCCTGTTGTCGTGCCACCTGCTGTGCCACTGAGCGGCCACTGGTGCGGCTATCCACAAAGAACAGTTGATGGGCTTTCAGTTCTGCCATCAGCCAGCCCATGGGTTCGTCCTGTTCGGTGAGTGCACTGCCCATGTGGTTGTTGAGGCCCCGTGCCTGGGGGATCTGGCTGAGTGCCTGGCGTACGGTATCGAGCAGTTCGTTTTCGCTGATGCCCTGCCGGAGTCCGCCGCGATCCAGGCGAATATGCTGGCCGGCGTCCATGGGCAGATGTACCAGCACTTCCTTGCCGGCCCGACTGGCGCGCTCGGCCAGTTTGCGTCCGTGAGGGGAATAGGGGATCACCGCGCAGGTCACCGGTGCAGGTAGATCGGCAATGGCCTGGCCGTTCTGGCGGTGATACCCCAGATCATCAATGATGATGGCAATGCGCGGCTGGGCTGTGGCAGTGGCGGTGGCCAGCAACAGCGCCAGACCGATTGCGAAACGGTGCATTAGCGACTGTCGTTGTTGCGGGCCAGTACTACGCCTTTCAGCACGGACAGGGCCTGTGCCAGAGCGTAATCTTCCTGGGCAAGAGACTGGCGCTTGCCGTCGTCGCGGGTTTCTCCGTTTTCGTTGTTCAGGTGGCGAGGAAGGTCTGCCTCTCGTACCTGCATGTCTTCACGGACTTCGAGTTTGGTAACCACGTCCACGGCGATATCCGGTGCAATGCCTTCGGCCTGAATGGAGCGTCCATCGGGCGTGTAGTAACGGGCAGTGGTCAGCTTCAGGGCCTTGTCCTTGCTCAGCGGTAGCACCGTTTGTACCGAGCCCTTGCCGAAGGTGCGATTGCCTACCACGATGGCGCGGCCCTGATCCTGAAGGGCGCCAGCGACGATTTCCGAGGCGGACGCGCTGCCACCATTGACCAGTACCACCATGGGCATGCCATTCAGGCGGTCGCCGGGTTTGGCATTGAAGTCGCTGCGACTGCTTTTCTCGCGGCCCTGGGTATAGACAATCAGGCCGTTGTCCATGAACAGGTCGGCCACTTCCACGGCGCCACCCAGTACGCCGCCGGGGTTGTTGCGCAGGTCCAGCACCAGGCCGCGCAAGGTGTCTTCCTTGGCCAGCTTGTCCAGGGCTTTGCGGGCATCGTCGCCGGTATTGTTCTGGAATTGGGAAATGCGCAAATAGCCCAGCCCGGGCTCCAGCATACGGGATTTGACGCTGTGCAGCTGGATCTTGTCGCGCTCGAGGGTAACCTGGTGAGGTTTGTCATCCCCGTCACTAAGCACCATCAGTTCGATTTCCGAACCAATCTCACCGCGCATCAGCTCTACGGCTTCGCCCAGGCTCAGACCTTTCACAAAGGTCTCGTCGATTTTCAGGATCAGGTCGCCGGCCTGGATGCCGGCCTTGCTGGCCGGTGAGCCGTCCACCGGGGTAACCACCTTGACGAAGCCGTCTTCCATGGTGACTTCGATACCCAGGCCGCCGAATTCACCGGTGGTGGTGACCTGCAGGTCGTCAAACTGGTCCGGGGTCAGGTAGCTGGAATGCGGGTCCAGTTCGTAGAGCATGCCGCGAATGGCTGATTCAAGCAGTTCGCGGTCATCAACCTCATCGATATAGGCGCCGCGGATGCGCTCCATGACTTCAGCAAAGGCACGCAGTTCATCCACCGGTACGCCCTGCTGGCGGGCCTGTTGATCCAGCGCCGGGTCTTCGGCATGAAGGCTGGCGAAGGGAGCGGCGGACAGCAGTGCCGTCACCACAGCTGTGCGCAGAAAGGACAAGGTTGGCGTTGGCATTCAGTATCCCCGGCAGGCACGCGAGATCAATGCGCGTGCTTCAATCATTTGTGTTTTGGGCCAGTGGCGGCAGTGTAACACGGCGATTACACCAGCGTGTGGGGTTCACTGCCTTGCCGCGATGGCGTATCTCGAAGTACAGACCACTGGCACGATTGCCGCCGGAATTGCCGGCCAGCGCCAGGCTGTCACCGGCTGATACCCACTCGCCCACTTCCCGCAACAGGCTCTGGTTATAACCATACAGGGTCAGGTAGCCGTTGCCGTGATCGACAATGGTGAGCAGGCCGTAGCCGCGCAGCCAGTCTGCAAACACGACGCGGCCGGCGTACACCGACCGCACCGGTGTGCCGGCAGACGCATTCAGGATGACTCCCTGCCAGCGTAGTGCCCCTTCGCGGGCACTGTTGTAGCTGGTGCCGATATTTCCATCCAGAGGCCATGGCAGTTTGCCGGCCAGCTTGCCGAAGGGTTTTCCGCCCAGGTCGGCGGGGATATCGTCGAGACTGCGCTGCATGTCTGCCAGCAATTTTTCCAGCTGCTGTTGGTCTTGCTTGAGCTGGTTGAGGCTGGAGCTGCGGTCATCCAGGGAGCGGTTCAGGCTGGCCAGGGTCTGCTGGCGGCTTTTCTGGGCCCCCTGCAATTTATCGGCATGGCGCTGTACGTCGCTGCGCTTGTCGAGCAGGGCCTGGCGTGCCTGCTCCACGCGCAGGCTGACAGCCATCAGTTCATCAAGCTCACCATTCACCTGTTGCAAGCGATCACTGCGAGCACGCTGGTAGTATTCCTGGTAGCGCAGCAGGCGGGCAATCTGGTCCGGTTGCTCCTGGTTCAGCAGCAGTTTGATGCGTTCCTGGCGGCCGGCCTGATAACTGGCGCGGACGGTTTTGGCCAGCCAGTTGAGCTGGGTCTGCTTTTCCCGGGCCAGCTGAGCCTGTTCCTTTTCCAGTTTGGCCAGTCGCTGGCGGGCCTCGCCGGCCTGTTGTTCCAGATTGCGTTGTTCACGGGACAGGCGACTGATGCGAAGCTCGGCTTCGCGCAGATCCGCCTGAACTGAATCCCGCTTGCGCAGTTCCCGGTTCTGGGCGGCACTGAGCTCGCTGATGCGGTCCTTGAGCTGCGCCAGTTGGGCCTTTGACGGTGTGTTTTCGCCCCAGGCCAGGGTGGGCAGGAGCAATAGCAGCAGTAATCCGGGGCGCATGGTTTTACCTTACCCCCTTGCGGGTGTGTATACTTGGCGCCGATTTTCCATCGGCGCGGGGCTGTCCAATTATCTGCACAGCGTCGGCCATTGCCACTGATTCGGGGTTCCAATGAGCCAATTGCTTGAATTTGCCAGTAACCATTACCTTCTGGTGTCCGCCTTTTTTCTGCTGTGGGCCGTTTTCTTTGTGCTTGAGTCCCGCCGTGGCGGCAAGGCTCTGAGTCCTCAGCTGGCCACCAATCTGGTCAACCAGAAGGATGCGGTGATTGTTGACCTGCGCGATAGCGATGAGTTTCGTGCCGGACATATTGCCGGCAGCATCAATATCCCTGCCAGCCAGGCCCTTGAGCGTATTGCAGAACTGGAAAAATACAAGGACAAACCCATTATTCTGACTTGTGATATGGGCGCCAAGGCCTCACATCTCGGTCGTCAGCTGCGTGGTAAGGGCTTTGACGAGCTGTATCGCATCCAGGGCGGTCTCAACGCCTGGCGCGGGGCTTCCCTGCCTGTGGTTAAAGACTAGGCGGGAGGTGAATATGGCCAAAGTGGAGCTTTATACCACAGGTTGGTGCCCTTTTTGCGTTCGCGCCAAGCAGTTGCTGAACAGCAAAAACATTCCGTACCACGATACGGATGTGGATCGAGAGCCTGATCAACGTGCGGTGATGATGCAGCGTGGCGGGGCTCGTACGGTGCCACAGATCTTTATTGATGATCGCCCCATCGGCGGTTGTGATGAACTTTATGCTCTGGAGCGCGCAGGGGAGCTGGATTCGCTGCTCGGCGCCAATTCGGGGGAGTCGGGAACAAAGTAACAGGAGAAAAACCATGGCCGAACAACAACAGGTTTTCCAGCTGCAGCGTATTTATCTGAAAGATGCCTCTTTCGAGTGCCCGGGGGCGCCGGAAGTGTTCCTGGAAGAGTGGAAGCCCAAGGTTAATGTACAGCTCAATAACGGCGCCCGCCGCATTGGCGAGACCGATGAATTTGAAGTGGAGTTGACTGTCACGGTCACCGCTAAGGACGAGAAGGAAGAGAAAACCTTCTATCTGGCAGAAGTGAAGCAGGCCGGTATCTTCACCGTGAAGGGTGTGGAGGGCGAAGAGCGTGCCCAGTTGCTCGGTGCCTACTGCCCGAACCTGCTGTTCCCTTATGTGCGCGAAGTGGTCTCGGACCTGGTCGCCAAGGGCTCCTTCCCGCAAATGGTCCTGCAGCCGATCAACTTCGATGCCCTGTACCAGCAGCAACGCCAGCAGCAGGCGAAAGCGCAGGCTGAAGCTGAGGGTGAGACGGTTCAGTAAGAATTGATAATTGAAAATGGATAATTGATAACGCCACGGATTGACGTTGCTATTGTCTTTAAATGCAAGAGGCCGCGTCCAAACGCTTGGACGCGGCCTCTTGCGTTTCAGGACTTGATGTCCGTTCCCGCGAGTTATCAATTATCCATTCTCAATTGCCCCTATGTAGTCCAGCTGCCGCCATGCCTCATACAGCGTCACCGACACCGCATTGGCAAGATTGAGGCTGCGGCTGTTCGCCACCATGGGCAGGCGCAGTTTTTGGGTGGGTGGCAGGCTGTCGAGAATGTCGGTGGGCAGGCCGCGGGTTTCCGGACCGAACAGCAGCACATCCTCGTCTGCGAACACCGCATCACTGTGTGGCTGGCTGGCCCGGGTGGTCAGGGCAAACAGGCGTTTACCCTCCATTGCGTCCAGAAAAGCGACAAAATCCGCATGCACGGTGAGGTGGGCCAGTTCATTGTAGTCCAGCCCGGCGCGGCGCAGTTTCTTTTCCTCCAGGGAAAAGCCCAGTGGCTCTATCAGGTGCAGGTGGGCCCCGGTGTTGGCGGCCAGGCGGATGATGTTACCGGTGTTGGGGGGGATTTCCGGTTCGAACAGTGCGATATGGAGCATGGGAACCTGTTTCAAGTCTGGGCGCAGCGAATTCTGTCGCCGGGCTCTTATTGCGACTGCGCAGTGTAGTCATTCTGCCTTAACAAGGGTAATCGCCCGTTCGTGTTGCGGCGAAGCACTGCTCTTATGTTTTGCCTTGGTGGGCCGCGCATGGTACTGCTTGTTACCTGTGAGGGAAAAAATAACAAGGCTGGTACCATGATACTGAAACACACGCTGTTTGCGGCGCTGTTTTTACTGGTTGCTTGTGGTGAACAAGAAGACAAGCCCGGCGATATTCTGCATGTTGCTCCTTATTCTTCTGCCTGTATCGGTGCGGGGCCAATGGATTGTCTGAGGGTGCGCAGTGATGACGAAGCCAACTTTCAGCTTTTCTATAATCATATCGATGGTTTCGAGTTCGAGCCCGGTCACCGCTATACGCTGCGAGTAAAAATAGAGGAAGTGGCGTCACCGCCAGCAGACGGCAGCAGCTTGCGTTACACCCTGCTGGAGGTGGTGAGCAAGGAAGCGGTCAACCCCTGATGAATGAGAGGACACTGCCGTGAAGCGTGTTTTCCATGCCCGCGACGGTATTGAAGCGCATATGCTGGCGGACCTGCTGGATCAGGTGGGTATCATGGCGCAGGTTCAGGGCGACATGTTGCAGGGAGCCGTAGGAGAGCTGCCTGCGGCGGGCCTGGCGTCGGTGTGGGTGGCGGAAAGCGATGAGTCGAGAGCTCGTGAGGTGATCGCCGAGTTTGAGACGAGTCAGCCTGCAGACACCGTGCAAGCGGCTCGCCCTGAGGCGCAGCGCTCTTTCACCCAGGGGTTGTTGCTGGGAATGGTGATCGGCGCTGTGGTGATGTTGATGTTGCTGCGTTGAAAAAGCTTGGACACAAAAAAGCCGGGCATCGCCCGGCTTTTTTGTGTCAAACGTTGGCGTAGCGGGAGGAGTTCGCTTTGCGCATTCCTCCCCGCGACCATTGTTGCGTTTACCTTCCGGCGCGCTTGCGCTCGGTTTCGGTAAGCAGCTTCTTGCGGATACGCAGACAGTTCGGGGTCACTTCCACCAGCTCGTCATCTTCGATGAAGTCCAGTGCCTGCTCCAGGCTGAAACGAATCGGCGGAGTCAGGACGATGTTTTCATCGGTGCCGGAGGCGCGCATGTTGGTGAGCTGTTTGCCCTTGGTGGGGTTGACCACCAGGTCGTTGCCGCGGCTGTGGATGCCGATGATCTGGCCTTCGTACACATCCACGTTCGGATCGATCAGCATCCGGCCACGCTCCTGCAGGTTGAACAGGGCGAAGCCCAGCACCTTGCCCTTGACCATGGACACCAGCACACCGTTGATGCGCTTGGCCATGTCGCCGGCCTTGTATTCGCCGTAGTGGCTGAAGGTGCTGTTGAGGATGCCGGTGCCGGAGGTGAGGGTCAGGAACTGGCTACGGAAGCCGATCAGACCACGGCTGGGCACCAGGAACTCGAGGCGTACCCGGCCCTTGCCGTCCGGCTCCATGTTGGTCATTTCCGCACGACGCAGACCCAGATGCTCCATGATGGCACCCTGGTGTTGCTCTTCCACATCGGCGATCACGGTTTCGTAGGGCTCCTGCTTGACGCCATCCTCTTCACGGATGATCACCTGCGGGCGGCCAACGGCCAGCTCGAAGCCTTCGCGACGCATGTTCTCGATCAACACGGACAGGTGCAGCTCTCCACGGCCGGAGACGCGGAACTGGTCGGCGCTGCCGGTTTCTTCCACGCGCAGGGCCACGTTGTGCTTGAGCTCCGCTTCCAGGCGTTCGCGGATCTGGCGGCTGGTGACGAATTTGCCATCCTGGCCGGCGAACGGCGAGGTGTTCACGTGGAAGAACATGCTCACGGTGGGCTCGTCCACGCTCAACGGCGGCAACGCTTCCACGCTGGCCGGATCACACAGGGTGTCGGAAATGTTCAGCGGGTCGAGGCCGGTGATGCAGACGATTTCGCCGGCAGAGGCAGTGGGGGCGTCAACACGCTCCAGACCGTGATAGCCCATGATGGTGAGGATCTTGCCATTGCGGACATTGCCATCGGCGCCGATTACTTTCACCGGGCTGTTGGCCTTGATGTTGCCGCGCTTGACCCGGCCAATGCCGACGATGCCCAGGTAGCTGTTGTAGTCCAGGGAGGAAATCTGCATCTGGAACGGACCGTCCGCGTCCACGTTCGGGTAGTCCACCTTGTCTACGATGGTCTGCAGCAGCGGGGTCATGTCGTCGGCCATGTTGTCTGCTTCCAGACCGGCAATGCCGTTCAGGGCTGACGCGTAAATGACCGGGAAATCCAGTTGCTCGTCGGTGGCGCCAAGGTTATCGAACAGGTCGAATACCTGATCCATGACCCAGTCCGGTCGCGCGCCCGGGCGGTCGATTTTGTTGATTACCACGATTGGCTTGAGGCCGGCGGCAAAGGCTTTCTGGGTTACGAAGCGGGTTTGCGGCATGGGGCCATCCACCGCGTCTACCAGCAGCAATACGCAATCCACCATGGACATGACCCGCTCTACCTCGCCACCGAAATCGGCGTGGCCGGGGGTGTCGACGATGTTGATGCGGTATTCATTCCACTGGATGGCAGTGTTCTTGGAGAGGATGGTGATGCCCCGTTCCTTCTCCAGATCGTTAGAGTCCATTACCCGCTCAATATCGCCAGCGCGATCTCCCAGGGTGCCGGATTGTTGCAACAGCTTGTCCACCAGGGTGGTCTTGCCGTGGTCAACGTGGGCGATGATGGCGATATTGCGCAGACGTTCAATCACAGATGTAGCTCCGTTAAGAAATGGGCGGGATGACGCTCGTGCCTGATCTCGACCTGTACGCAGCCACGTAGTGGGCGTTGAAAAGGGTCTGGCATCCCGCGGGGGCGCGCATTATACCAGCGCTGGGCGCAGGTGATAGCCCGTCGGTCAGGCTTTCGCGTAACATTTGCGAATGTGAAAAGATTCAAAAATTTACGGTTGTTCCTGCGAGTGGGCTGCGGATCGCCTAGAATGGCGCAACCATTTCCCCGGAGAAGGGTCAGACTCACCGTCTTTCTCCGTTGTCGGTGCCGAAAATTCGGCAATAACGCTTTTATAATCAGGTTGTTATGATGCGAATCCCCTTGGTGCTGATAGGGGCGCTGGTGCCTGCCGTGGCCCTGTCTGAGGTGCCACCAGTCAACAAGAGAATCTATGGTCTGCACGAAAGCGTGCATGTCGGTGAACTGGGTATTACGGTGCCGGCCAAGCTGGACACCGGGGCGGACTCCGCCTCCCTGAGTGCCCGTTACATAAAGACCTTTGAGCGTGACGGGGTGAAAATGGTTGAGTTTGATATAGCCATCGACAGGGATGACCGTGAAGAGTGGGGCATCCAGCAGAATCAGTGGGATGACGTGGAATTGCCACTGGCCGGGCATGTGCGGATAAAGCGCCGGGCAGAGAGTGTTCAGGACGGCGAGCGGGATTTCAGCCGCCGGCCAATGGTGACGTTGACGATATGCATGGGCGATCGTGAGCAGAAAATAGATGTCAATCTGACAGACCGGAGCGAGTTTCGTTACCCGCTTCTGGTCGGTGCGGATGCCCTGATGGGCCTGGGAGCCCTGGTAGACCCGTCGTTGTCCATGTCTGTGGGCGCGCCACGCTGCCGGGAGGATCAGGAGGATGAACTGATGATGGAGGCTGCCGGGGCGCATTAACATGGGGTCTGTCAAACTACAGGCACGGATTTTGGCCGTGTTTCTCTTGCTGCTGGGTGGCGGCAGTATCGCTTACCAGTTGCTAGTGCAGAAGGTGCCGCTGACTCAGGATGAGAAGGACCCGGTGTGGGTGGTCGATGCCCAGGTCAGCTTTACTGCCAGGGCCAACAAACCGATCAAGGTGCGCATGTTCGTGCCGCCACAGGGGGCCGGTTACACCACCCTCAACGAAAGCTTTATCTCCAATAACTATGGCGTAAACGTCAATGTGGAGAAGGGCAACCGACAGGTCACCTGGTCCGCCCGTCGTGCCGAGGGTAATCAGTATCTTTACTATCGGCTGATGCTTACCCCCCGTTTTGCGGAAACCCGCGAGAATGAGCCGGGCCCCCAGTTCCGGCCGGCCCCGGTGCTGGACGGAGCGGAAAAGTTGGCGGCCGAAGCGCTGTTGCAGCCGATCCGTCAGCATTCCGCCGATGTGGAAACCTTCATTGGCGAAACCATCAAGCGGGTGAATGAACTGGAAAACGACAACGTCCAGTTGTTGCTCGGCGGTGATGTGAGTCCGGAAAACCGAGCCCAGGTAGTGGATCTGCTGCTTGCCATGTCCCATATTCCTGCTCAGCCGGTGCATACCCTGCGACTGGTGGAAAGTCAGGAACAGCAGCCCGAACTGTGGTTGCGGACCTATAACGGAAAGCGCTGGCTGTACTTCAACCCGCTGGATGGCCAGCAGGGTTTGCCGGATGACCGAGTGGTATGGTGGAGCGGCAGTGAGTCGTTGCTGAATGTCGAAGGCGGGCGCTCGGCGAATATGACACTGAGCGTGCACCGTAATGAAATGAGTGCCCTGCAACTGGCTCGGTCCCTGCGGCTGCAGGATGCCAGCAGCTTTATCGATTTCTCCCTGTACGAGTTGCCGCTGCCCTCTCAGCAGCTATTCCGCATTCTGATGATGATCCCGGTGGGCGTACTGCTGGTCCTGCTGATCCGTTCCCTGGTGGGTATGGAAACTCTGGGCACTTTTACGCCAGTGTTGATTGCCCTGGCGTTCCGGGAAACCTAGGTGATCTGGGGGGTGCTGCTGTTTACCTTCATCACCGCTATTGGCCTGTCGGTGCGCTCCTATCTTGAGCATTTGAAACTGCAGCTGTTGGCGCGGCTGTCCATTGTGCTCACCTTTGTGGTAATCCTGATGGCAGTCATCAGTCTGTTTGGCTATAAGTTGGGTGTGTCATCAGGGTTGTCGGTGGCACTGTTCCCCATGGTGATTCTGACCATGGTGATCGAGCGGGTTTCCATTGTCTGGGAAGAGCGCGGTGGAACCCAGTCCCTGAAAGTGGCGCTGGGTACCCTGGTGGCTGCGGTGTTGTGTCATTTGCTTATGGTATGGCCGCCGCTGGTCTATTTCGTCTTTACCTTCCCGGGTGTGCTGTTGTGCATGTCCGCAGTGATGGTGTTGATGGGGCATTACCGTGGCTACCGCCTCACTGAATTGATGCGCTTCCGGGCGATGGTGGAGCGCTGACATGTTCTGGTCCAAGACCCGCAAGGCCCTGCGTGCCCGTGGCGTAATGGGTATTAACCAGCGCAACGGTGATTACATCCTCCGCTATAACAAGCGCAGTCTGTATCCGCTGGTGGACGACAAGCTGCAGACCAAGCAGATGGCGCTGGATGCGGGCATTCGGGTGCCGGAGCTGTACGGTGCCATCGCCACCGAACAGGGAATCAGCACCCTGCACCGGGTGGTGGAAACCCATCGGGATTTCGTCATCAAGCCGGCTCAGGGTGCGGGCGGTGACGGTATCATGGTGATTGCCGATCGCTTCGAGGACTATTTCCGTTCCGCCTCCGGGCGCATCGTGACTACCGAGGAGCTGGAACATCATATTTCCGGGATTATCTCCGGTATTTATTCCCTGGGCGGCCACCGTGATCAGGCCCTGATTGAATACCGGGTGCGGTCCACCGAGCTGTTCAATCGCATCAGTTTCGAGGGGGTGCCGGATATTCGCATCATCGTGCTGCAGGGTTACCCGGTGGCGGCCATGCTGCGTCTGCCTACCCGCCAATCCCAGGGCAAGGCCAACCTGCATCAGGGTGCTATTGGTGTGGGTCTGGACCTGTCCAGCGGCGTGACTCTGGGTGGCACCTGGCACAACCAGAGAATCGAGCGCCATCCAGACACCGCCAATGCGGTGGCCGGCCTGACCGTGCCGGACTGGGAAGAGTGTCTGGAGCTGGCCGCCCGTTGTTATGATCTGACCGGCCTGGGCTATCTGGGGGTGGATCTGGTGATGGACCGGGAATTCGGGCCGATGATGTTGGAGCTGAATGCCCGACCAGGGTTGAACATCCAGATCGCCATGGATGATGGTCTGCTGCGTCGCTGCAGTATTATTGAGGACCACCTGGACAGCCTCGGCAATATCCGTCGCCCGGTGGCGGAACGTATCGCGTTCTCCAAAAAGCATTTCGCCGTGGCCGGACCGGTGCCGGTTAGCGAACCTGATTCCGCCGTTACGCCTTGATTCTCTGAGCGCGCTGATCTCCCTCCCATAGCTGAAGATCAGCAGGTCTTCGGGATTCCTCGCACACAGTAGAGGCGGTAGCTGCCGTTGACCGTGGGGTTGTGCGGAAAGACCCGGTTCAATTCAAAGGCTCAGGCCACTGCTCAAATTAGTTGTAGCGGGGCTTGGATCAGTGATTGGTGCTGTGCCCTCCGGCCAGGTTTTGGCATTTTGATTCCCCGATTATGCACGGACGCTGCCTGTCTTGAGGAGCCCTGCGTGCCCTTCAGGTGACAGCCAGGCCGGGGTGAAGGGTGCGTCAGGAGCGCGTGATTGCTATACTGCGCCGCCCATTTTTTGAGCGCCGATCAAGGCAGCAGGTTTTTTCACATGATGTCTTCTGTAACTGAGTCAACCCAACCGATTAAGCGCCGTGCTATCGCACTGGTGTCCGGCGGGCTGGATTCCATGCTGGCAGTGAAGGTGATGCAGGAGCAGGGGATTGAGGTGGAGGGCGTCAATTTCTTCACCGGTTTCTGTGTGGAAGGCCATACCCATGCCATCCGCAAGAAGGACAAGGACAAGGAAAAGCGTAATAACGCCCTGTGGGTGGCCGAACAGCTGGGCATCAAGATGCACATCATTGATATCTCCGAGGAGTACAAAGATGTGGTGCTCAACCCCAGACATGGCTACGGGGCCAACCTCAACCCTTGTCTGGACTGCAAGATTTTCATGGTTAACCAGGCCACCCTGATGATCAACAAGGCCCGGGAGTTGGCCGGCGATAGGGGTTTTGATTTTATCGTCACTGGCGAGGTGATCGGCCAGCGTCCGAAAAGCCAGCGCAAGGCAACCATGCCGATTATCAGCGCGGAATCCGGCGCGGACGAGCGTCTGCTGCGGCCGCTATGCGCGAAGAACTTGCCAGCTACCCTGCCCGAACGTGAGGGCTGGGTAGACCGGGAATCCCTGCACGATTTTTCCGGCCGCAGCCGTAAGCCGCAAATGGCCCTGGCCAAGAAGTTCGGGCTGGATGACTTTGCCCAGCCTGCCGGTGGTTGCTGCTTTCTTACCGACGAATCCTATTCCAACAAGTTGGCGGATCTGTGGAAGGCCCGCAACGAGCGTCGCTACGAGCTTGATGACATCATGCTGTTAAAGGTGGGGCGTCATATACGTCCGCAGCCCCATTTAAAGCTGATCATCAGCCGGGAGGAAGGCGAGAACCGTTTCCTGGAGGGGTATCGCTACCAGTTTACCAGCATTACCACAGTGAGCTGCCCGGGGCCTTTGGCCTTGGTGGATGGCAATTTCCAGAATGATGAGGAAATGCAGCAGGCGGCGGCGATCGTGGCCCGTTATTCCAAGGGGCGTTCGTCGGATGAGGTTACCCTGGAAGTGCGCAGCCCGGATGGTGTGGCGCGCCAGGTCACTGTAGAGCCATTTCACCCGGATGCAGTGCCGTTGGCCTGGAATGTGGGGTAAAGGCAGCTATGAGCTGTTGGCTGCGAGGAAAACAAAAAAGTGCTGCTGGGGTTGTGCTTCGTTTGGGGCGCGGCACCCTCTTTAGAAGCTAGAAGCTAGAAGCTAGAAGCTAGAAGCTAGAAGCTAGAAGCTAGAACCCAGGGATCCCTGATGACCGAAGCTGTTCATGAACTGGATGTGCGCCGCATGTTGTGCCCCATGCCGGTGATCAAGACGCAGAATAAGGTGCGCACTCTGGCCACCGGCGATTGCCTGCGTGTGGTATGCACGGACCCCGGAGCGCTAAGCGATATCCCTGCCTGGTGCCGTATCAACGGGCATCAGGTGCTGGAAACCGGCGAGGCGGGCAACGAGGTGTTTGTGGTCCTGCGGGTCGGCGAAGACAATGGTGCACTATTTTAGTGCCATAAAATGGTGCGGCGCACCACAATAATGCACTATGAGGTGTTATCTTTCCCCTGATTCTGTATTTTAGCGTCAAATGCGCTAAAAAAGGGCTGGCATGGAACTTGCCTCCCTATTGGCAAAGCAGGCCTGGTGGCCGAGAATACCGGCTCTCTGTTCTGCCCTGATGCGGGGCGGGGCCATGAGCCAGAGACAAACCCGCTGTTCCTTAGGAGGACGCACGACAATGTCTGAAAAGACCCTCAAGCTGATTAAAGAAAATGATGTGAAATGGGTGGACCTGCGCTTCACCGATAGCCGTGGTAAGGAGCAGCACGTAACCCTCCCCGTGGGCGAAATCGACGAAGATTTCTTCCAGGATGGCAAAATGTTCGATGGCTCTTCCATCGCTGGCTGGAAAGGCATCAACGAGTCCGACATGGTGATGATGCCGGACGACGAGTCTGCCGTACTGGACCCGTTCACTGATGTGGCGACCGTCAACCTGCGCTGCGACATCCTCGAGCCGTCCACCATGCAGGGTTATGAGCGTGATCCGCGTTCCGTTGCCCGTCGTGCCGAGGAATACCTGAAGTCTACCGGTATTGCTGACACCGCACTGTTCGGTCCGGAGCCGGAATTCTTCGTATTTGATTCCGTGCAGTGGAAATCCGACATGCAGGGTTCCATGTACAATATTCACTCCGAAGAAGCAGCGTGGGTATCCCACGAAGACTTCGAAGGTGGCAACATTGGTCACCGTCCGGGCGTGAAAGGCGGCTACTTCCCGGTTCCGCCGGTAGATAGCCTGCACGACCTGCGTGGCGCCATGTGTTCCGCCATGGAGCAGATGGGTCTGCAGATCGAAGTGCATCACCACGAAGTGGGTACTGCGGGCCAGTGTGAAATCGGCGTTGGCGCCAACACCCTGACTGCCAAGGCTGACGAAGTACAGATTCTCAAGTACTGCGTACACAACGTGGCTCACGCCTACGGCAAAACAGCCACCTTCATGCCCAAGCCGCTGATCGGTGATAACGGTTCCGGTATGCACGTTCACGTGTCCCTGGGTAAAGATGGCAAAAACCTGTTCGCGGGTGACGGCTATGCAGGCCTGTCCGACGAAGCGCTGTACTTCATCGGCGGCATCATCAAGCACGCCCGTGCCCTGAACGCGTTCACCAATGCGTCCACCAACGCCTACAAGCGTCTGGTGCCCGGCTTCGAAGCCCCGGTAATGCTGGCCTACTCTGCCCGTAACCGTTCTGCTTCCATCCGGATTCCGTTTGTGAACAGCGCCAAGGCGCGTCGTATCGAAGCGCGTTTCCCTGATCCGTCTGCGAACCCGTACCTGTGTTTCGCGTCTCTGCTGATGGCTGGCCTGGACGGCATCAAGAACAAGATGCACCCTGGCGATGCCATGGATAAGGATCTGTACGATCTGCCGGCAGAAGAAGCCAAGGACATCCCGACCGTGGCGCATACCCTGACCATGGCGCTGGATTGCCTGGAAGCCGATATGGACTTCCTGACCGAAGGCGACGTGTTCTCCAAGGATATGCTGGAAGGCTACATCGCCCTGAAGCGTGGTGAGGTTGAACGTCTCAACATGACCCCGCACCCGGTCGAGTTCGATATGTACTACTCCTGCTGATTTCCCCTGGGAAAGCTCGCAGAAAGAAGGCCCCCGCTAGTCGGGGGCTTTTTTTGTCTGAAGAAAGACGGTAATGCATATGGTGTTTTGTGCATTTTGCCCTTTTCATCTTTCCAGAGGCTGTTCAGAATCGAAAGAAAGAGGGAGGTGTCCAGATGCTCAGGTTGATAGCGGGTATTGCCGTGCTGCTTATGACGGTTGTGTTGCAGGCTGAAGACGGGATTGTCGACGAAGAGGGCGCTTCCGCCGCGCAATCCAGAATTTACAAGCAGACGATGCCGGACGGTTCGGTGCAGTTCACGGATAAGCCTTTGTCTTCAGGGGCAGAGCCCGTTGATATCCGTAGTGTGAACACTGTGGAGGGTGCGAAAAAGACAGTGCGCCCGGTGGACAGCGAGCTACGGAAAAGTGCGCCTCCGGTAGTTTCCCGGCAGGAGTATGCCGGTCTGGCGGTCTCCAGTCCTGAGCCGGGTGCGACCATCCGTAACCCGGTGGAGTCGATACCCATTGAAGTGGCCATCAAGCCACAGCTACAACCAGGCGATCGGCTGGAGTTGACGCATAATGGTCAGGTTCTTGAAGGAACTTCACTGGATCGGCCAGAGCGAGGCACGCATCAAATTCAGGCTCGGATTTTGAGTGCCGAGGGTGAGGTCCTGATCGAATCTGAAATTGTTGAGATCTATATCCACAGGACAACGGTGGGGGATATCAAACGGCAGCAGCAGCCCTCGAACGGGGGTGATACCGCCATACGTCCTGGCACATCGCAGCGCCCTGTTCAGCCGCTGCGCCCCTATTCGGCCCGCCCTTAAAGCACTGCTTTGGTGCAATTCTGCCTTGCCATCCCCTAAACTCATTATAGGCTCTGAGTCCTGTCGGGTTGTAGTGCCTGTTAGGTACGCATTATAGGTGCCAGCCCAAGTGGCCTGATAATTGCTTATGCCCTGTTATGGGCCAACAGTTGATGGGTGGTGTCACCTTGCACAAACGTTTACTCGATCACCTGCGTACCGCAGTGATCATGCTTGATGACAATCTGCAGGTCCGCTACCTGAATCCGGCGGCGGAAATGCTGCTTGCGACCAGTGCCAGCCGTGCCATGGGTCAGCCATTACCGGACTATTTCTTTGATGATGAGGAAGCCCGTGCTGCCCTGCGCCAGTGCATTCGGGACGAGCATCCGTTTACCCGTCGGGAAGCCCGCCTGGCAGTGTCCCCCGGCTATGAAATAACGGTGGATTACTCAGTCAGCCCGATCAATGAGCCGGGGCAGACGCTGTGTCTGTTGATGGAACTTCAACCGCTGGACCGGCTGTTGCGCATTACCCGGGAAGAGGCGCTGATCCATGCTCATCAGGCCACCCGGGCGCTGGTGCGCGGTGTGGCACACGAGATCAAGAATCCGTTGGGCGGCATCCGCGGTGCTGCACAGTTGCTGGAGCGAGCCCTGCCGACCCCGGATCTGACCGAGTACACCAAGGTCATCATTGATGAGGCGGACCGGTTGCGCACGGTGGCAGACCGTATGCTGGGTCCGCGCAAACCGCCGGAATTCAAGGCGGTGAATATCCATGAGTGCCTGGAGCATGTGCGGCAATTGTTGCTGGCGGAACATCCCAGGGGTGTGTCCATCTGGCGGGATTACGATATCAGCCTGCCGGATGTGATCGCCGACCGGGATCAGATGATCCAGGTGCTGCTCAATATTATCCGCAACGCCACCCAGGCCTTGTTGGAATCGCACACCGAGGATGCCCGCATCATCATGCGCACACGGGTGTTGCGGCAGTTCACCATCGGCTCACTGCGCCACCGCCTGGTGCTGCGGGTGGATATTATCGACAACGGCCCGGGCATAGCTCCGGATGTGCAGGAGACCCTGTTCTATCCCATGGTCAGTGGCCGGGCCAGTGGTACCGGGCTGGGATTGTCCATTGCCCAGTCCATCATCAGCCAGCACCAGGGGCTGATCGAGTGCGAAAGCGTACCGGGCAAAACCGTATTCAGTATTTTGCTGCCAATGGAGCAGCCGGAAGTAACGGAGAGCGAACAGTCATGAGCGCCTATGTAGCCGTGAGTAACGACAACAGTGAAAATCCAGGGAGAGGCCGGTCATGAGCGTAACCGTATGGGTAGTCGACGATGACCGCTCCATTCGCTGGGTGCTGGAAAAGGCACTGAGCCAGGAAGGATACGCGGTAACCTGTTTCGAAGATGGCGATGAGGCGCTGAATACCCTGGAAGAGGGAGCGCAGGAGCCGGAGGTGCTGATCAGTGACGTGCGAATGCCCGGTACTGATGGCCTGCGCATGCTCAAGATCCTGCAGCGCAAGAATCCGGACCTGCCGGTGATCATCATGACCGCCCATTCCGATCTGGATTCGGCGGTGGCCTCCTACCAGGGCGGGGCCTTTGAGTACCTGCCCAAGCCGTTTGATGTGGATGAGGCGGTAGCGCTGGTGCGCCGCGCCATCAAGCACCGGGAAGAATCCCGTGGTGAACAGCCGGCCGCGGTGGAGGAAGAGTCCACTGAGATTATCGGTGAAGCACCGGCCATGCAGGAGGTGTTTCGCGCTATTGGTCGGCTCAGCCATTCCAACGTCACCGTATTGATCAATGGCCAGTCCGGTACCGGTAAAGAGCTGGTGGCGCGGGCACTGCATAGCCATTCCATGCGGCGGGAAAAGAATTTCGTTGCCCTGAACATGGCGGCCATTCCCAAGGATCTGATCGAGTCGGAACTGTTTGGCCATGAAAAAGGTGCCTTTACTGGCGCCAACAACCAGCGTGTAGGCCGCTTCGAGCAGGCCAATGGCGGCACCCTGTTTCTCGATGAAATCGGTGATATGCCGCTGGAAGCGCAGACCCGTCTGTTGCGGGTATTGCAGGAAAGTGAGTTTTACCGGGTCGGAGGTACAACGCCTATCCATGTGGACGTGCGGATTATTGCCGCCACCCACCAGGATTTGGAAAAACTGGTGAAGGAAGGGGACTTCCGGGAGGATTTGTTCCACCGGCTAAACGTGATTCGCATCCATATTCCGCGTATGGCCGAGCGCCGCGAAGACATTCCCCGGCTGGCCAATTATTTTCTCCAGCGTGCAGGCCATGAATTGGGTGTGGAGCCGAAAATTCTGCACAAGGATACCGAGAAATACCTGTCTGCCCAGGCGTGGCCGGGCAATGTGCGGCAGCTGGAAAATACCTGTCGCTGGCTGACCGTAATGGCGTCCGGTCGCGAAGTCCTTGTGGATGATTTGCCCCCGGAATTGAAAGAAGCGGGTGCCGCCAA
Organism: Alcanivorax jadensis T9; assembly: GCF_000756655.1. Classification (GTDB taxonomy): domain Bacteria; phylum Pseudomonadota; class Gammaproteobacteria; order Pseudomonadales; family Alcanivoracaceae; genus Alcanivorax; species Alcanivorax jadensis. Next base: position 271,732 of record NZ_ARXU01000002.1, on the reverse strand, counting down.
GGGGGCTGATGTGTCCGGCGACTGGCTCAAGTCCCTGCGCAACTGGGCCGATCGCGCCCTGTCACAGGGTGAGCGCAGCATCCTCGAACAGGCGGTTCCCGGCTTTGAGCGCACCATGATCGAAGTGGCCCTGCAGCACACCGGCGGCCGCAAACGTGACGCCGCCGCTCTGCTCGGCTGGGGGCGAAACACTCTTACCCGCAAGATCAAGGAGCTGGATATGGAAGGAGAGTTGACAGCAGGGGAAGAGGATTGAAAGGCAATTGATGATTGAGAATGGATAATTGATAACTCGCCAGAAGGGATAGTAAAGCTTAAAACGCAAGAGGCCGCGACAATGGTTTAGTCGCGGCCTCTTGCACTCAAAGATAACAGAACGCCAACCCGCGTCGTTATCAATTATCAATTCACTCCCTAAGCCCGTTCGCCGTCAGCCCCTCAATCTTCCACTCTCCGTCCTCGCGCCAGTCGCTCACCACCCGGTAGCTGTCGGCGTTGTCGGGCATCACGCTTTGCCCGCCCCAGGCGAAGGCGGTGAAGGTGACGCGGGCGTGGCGCTGGGTAACCGGATCCAGCTCGATGTTGATCTGGGTGAGTGCGAGCTGACGCTTCGGGTAGCGCAGGAAAGTGCCCATCACCAGGCGCCGAAGCTCGTCGCGCTGCAGGATCTGGCCGCCACGCTGAATCTCTGCCGGATCGGTGAGGGCATCCATAACCGTGCCGGTATCGCCGGCTTCTATGGCTGTCTCAAGCTTTTCCAGAGCATCCAGAATGGCTTGCTCCGGTGGTGTTTTGTTGCAGCCAGCGATCAACAGTTGCAGGGCAATCAGCAGCAGGTATGCTGAAATCTTTCTGCAGACAAGTGCAGTTCTCATGGCGTTATTTCCCTTGCCGAACAGTTATCGGCAGTCTCTGGTGCCGGTGGGTCAGGGGCATCAGCTTTATGTGGAAGAAAGTGGTAACCCGAACGGCGTGCCAGTGATCGTGTTGCACGGTGGCCCCGGTGGCGGTTGCTCGCCGTTCATGGGCCGCTTTTTCGATCCCCGGCGGTTTCGCATTATTCTCTTCGACCAGCGGGGTAGTGGTCAAAGCCGTCCCTTTGCGTCTACCAGCCACAATACCACCTCGCATCTGATTGCTGATCTGGAATCTCTCCGCGAGGCCCTTGGGGTGGAGCGATGGCGAGTGTTTGGTGGTTCCTGGGGCGTCACTCTGGCTCTGGCCTATCTGGCGGCGCATCCGCAGCGAGTCGTCGGTATGGTGCTGCGGGGCGTCTTCCTCTGTCGTCAGCAGGATCGTGACTGGCTTTATACGTCAGAGGGTGCGGCGCGGCTGTTCCCTGAAGAATGGGCTGCATTACAGAAGCAGGCCCCGCCTGGCGAGGGGAGCCTGCTGCAGCGCTATCATCAGGGGCTGAAAGGAGATCGTGCCCGCTATCATGCCCGCAGCTGGTGTAACTGGGAGTCCACGCTGGCGTTAACGTCGGTGCTACCGTCCGGTGAAGCCAGTGACGATGAGTTATGCATGGCCATGCAGGAAACCCATTATTTTCTTCATGATGGTTTCCTGACAGCGCCGTTGCTGGAGGCTTGTGCCGGCATGACCCTGCCGGTGGAAATGGTTCACGGCACCCGGGATTTTGTCTGCCCGGCGGATCAGGCCCTTGCTCTGCATCAGGTATTGCCAGGCAGTCGACTCCACTGGGTGGAAGGGGGCAGTCATTCTTCCTCCGACCCGGCGATTTCCAATGCACTGATGGATGCGGTAAATCGACTGGAAAAGAGGATTGACGATTGAAGGTGTTGTTGCAGCGTGTCAGCGAAGCGTCGGTGACGGTGTCCGGTGATTGTGTGGGGCGCATTGGTCAAGGTCTGCTGTTGCTGGTTGGCATTGAGCCCGGCGACGATGAGGCTACGATTGCGCGTATGGCCGAGAGGACGGTGGGATATCGGGTGTTTGCCGACAGTGATGACAAGATGAACCTGGATGTGCGAGATATTCATGGCGCAATTCTTGCTATATCCCAGTTCACTCTGGCGGCAGATACCCGCAAAGGGCGTCGGCCCAGCTTCAGCAAGGCAGCCCAGCCGGAGCAGGGCAAACAGCTATACGAGGGTTACCTGCGGGAGCTGGAGAAACAGAATATTCCGGTGCGCAGCGGAGTCTTTGGTGCCGATATGCAGGTTCAACTCGTCAATGATGGACCCGTCACATTTCTTTTGAGCTCGTGACACCGGTTTTGCAATTGTATTGCAAAGGTCCTCGCCTTGTTTATGATGAAGTTTGTTACCTGATTACGGGTGACGGGGAGAGCACTGAGCAGCATCGCTGCAAAAGGGTTGCGAAATACAGCCTGGTGCTGTGAAGTATCCCCAGGGACGACATATAAAAACTTGGAGGTATCTCAGGATGAAAAAGACGCTTATCGCTGCCACTCTGCTTGGCGCTTCTACTTCTGCCATGGCTGTAGCACCGGGTGGTCCGGGCTGTGGTTGGGGCAACTTGTTGTTCGAAGGCAACTCCGGTCTGCCCATGCACCTGCTGGCGACCATTGTGAATGGCACCTCCGGCAACGCCACCTTTGGTATGACTACCGGCACCAACGGTTGTGATACCAATGGTTCTCTGACCTACAGCGGCCAGAGCCTGCTGGGTATGACCGGTGTGATGGAAGAAGTGGCTCAGGATATGGCAACCGGTGAAGGCGAAGCCCTGACCGCACTGTCCGTATCCATGGGCATCGAAGCTGGCGACCGCGCTCGCTTCAATGCTGCCATGCATGAAAACTTTGCAGTTATCTTCCCGCACCAGGATGTGACTGCCGAAGAAGTCATGGCCAGCATCACCGAGGTAATGAAGCAGGACCAGAGCCTGTCCAAGTACCTGGCGTAAACGGCTAGCACGTTTACCGACAAGCCCCGCCCAACGGCGGGGCTTTGTTTGTCTGATCTGAAATCACGGATTCAGGTCTGAATTTCCCCCGCCCGAATCACGGATAATACCGGATGCGCACTGGACTGTTTTGTGTGCTGCTGTGCTGGATTGCCCCGGCGTTGGCCGCGAACTCCTCTCCCTCATTGGTTGATCTTGCCGCTTCATCACGATGGCAGGCTCTCATGCATGTAAATCCCGGTGCCACCCTGCGTGACCGGGGACGCAGTTATATCGACGACGACAATTATTTTCTGGCAGACAATGGCAAGGATGATGTGCTTGCCGAATTGCGGGCAACGGCTGCTGCGCTTGAGCCGGCAGAAGCCCCGGATCGTTGTCGTTTCCCTGCCCGCTATCGTTTCCTGGCCGGGCATTTCAATTGGCAGGATGATACGCCGTTTGCCCACTGCGAGGATTATTCCGAATGGCGTGCTGCGGTACAGGCCAGTCGGGCAGTGCTGGTTTTTCCTGCGGCTTATCTGAACAGCCCGTCTTCCATGTTCGGTCACACTCTGTTGCGCCTGGATCAGGGCGAAGGCAGTGCCGTGTGGTTGTCCTGGGCGGTGAACTTCGGTGCGGTATCCAGCGAGGCCGACAATTCCCTGTTTCATATTTACCGGGGTCTGGCGGGTGGTTATCCCGGGCGATTTGCCCTGGTCCCTTACGTGCAAAAAATTCAGGAATACTCCCACATGGAAAACCGCGACATGTGGGAGTACACCCTGGACCTGGATCAGCAGGAAATTGACTGGCTGATTGAGCATCTGTGGGAATTGAAGGACATCAATTTCGATTACTACTTTTTTGATGAAAATTGCTCCTTTCGTTTGCTGGAGCTGGTGGAGGTAGCACGTCCGGGGTCGCAGCTGCTGACAGAATTACGGTTTGCCGAAGTGCCGGTGAATACGGTGCGCGCCCTGGATGACCGGGATCTGATCAGCGAGCGCCACTACCGGCCCTCCAAGGCGGTGGAGCTGGATAACCTGCGCCGCCAGATGACGCCGCGCCAACAGAAGCTGGCCCGGCGTCTGGCGGATGATCCCGGTTTAATGGAATCGGAAGAATTCCTGCAAGCCGGTGCGGAGCAGCAGGCGCAGATGGTCACCACAGCCTACCGCTATCTGCGCCTGGTCAACCGCAAGGGGGCACGGGATCCAGAGGTCGCCAGGGATTCCTTTGTCTTGCTGACAAAGATGAATCAGTTGCCCAGGGTCGATGTGCCGGAAACGCAGGACCCCGAGCCGCCGGAAGCCGGCCATGGCACCCAGATGCTGGCGCTGGCTGGTGGTCAGCGCGAAGGAAACCAGGATTTTGGGGAACTGAGTTACCGGCTGACCTATCATGACTTGCTGGATAATAATTACGGGTTTCTGCGCGGAGCACAGATCCAGGGGCTCGGACTGACGTTGCGCAGCACGGAATCCGGTGATCCACGACTGGAAGAACTGGATGTGGTGAGCATTCGCTCGCTGGCCCCCCGTAACCGCTTCAGCAAACCGCTGAGCTGGTATGTGGAGGGTGGCCTGGAGAGAGCCTGGGCGGGGCGTCGCAGACTGGTTCGCTATGTTCAGGGCGGTGCGGGTGGCAGCTGGGCCATGGGGAACTGGCAGCCTTACCTGTTAACCAGCCTGCGAATGGAAAATAATAGCGACTTCGATACCTTCCTCACCCCCGGGGCCGGGCTGGATGCCGGTCTGCTCTACCAGCGTGGGCGCTGGCAGTGGCAAGTGGGGAGCGTGGGGCATTACTTCAACAACGATACCTATCGACATACCTCCGAGCTTGCCGTGCACTGGGCGTTTGCCCGACAGCACGGACTGCGGGCATCGCTGAGCCGGGAAGGCTGGCGCGGGGATGGTGATAACGAGTTCAAACTGCAATGGCGATGGTACTTCGACTGATCCTGCTGACTGGGCTGGCCATGGCGCTGGCCGGCTGCAGCAAACTGTTCTTCTATCCCATGGAGCCCTGGGTACAAAACCCGGAAAACCAGGGGCTCAGCTACGAGGATGTGGTGTTGATCCATCCGCGCGGGCTGCGCCTGCATGGCTGGTGGCTGCCGGCAGCCGGTGATGGTCATGTGCGTGGCACCGTGTATTTTCTTCATGGCAATGCTCAGAACATCAGCACCCATCTGGCCAGTGTGCAATGGTTGCCAGAGCAGGGGTATAACGTTTTTCTCCTTGATTACCGTGGCTATGGTTTGTCAGAGGGAAAGCCGAAACTGCCGGCGGTGTTCGACGATGTGCAGCTGGGGCTGGACTGGTTGCGCAATGCCAAGAGTGCCGAGGGCCCGCTGACAGTGTTTGGTCAGAGCCTGGGGGGCGCCATGGCAGCGACGGTGCTGGGAGATGCCGAGAATCAGGGTGCGGCGGACTGCGTGGTGCTGGAGGCGGCGTTTGCCAGTTATCGGGGTATCACCAATGATGTGATGAAAGGCAGCTGGTTGCTGTGGCCGCTGCGTTGGTTGGTGCTACCGGGTATGCCCGGCACCGACCTGGACCCGGAATCCCGTATTGCAGGGGTGGCACCGACGCCCTTGCTGGTGATGCACAGCGAAGACGACCCGATTATTCCCTATGACCACGGCAAGCGGTTGTTTGCTGCTGCCAGCGAGCCGAAAACGTTCCAGCGCTTGCGTGGCGGGCATATCGAAAGCACCCGGGATCCGTCGGTGCAGCAACGCATAGTGGATTTTCTGCAGCACAATGGCTGCGCCGCACCGGCACCAGCGCCACCGGCCCGTGATGACGGTATGGATGGCCTGGCGCCGTTGCCGTTGCCGCCAGCGCCAACCGGCAATAATGGCTACCGCTTTTAATGAAGGAGGCTGCCGAGCGCGAGACTGTGCGTAGGGGGTAGATTAGGCCAAAGGGCGTAATCCACCATAAGGTGGGAGAGTGTTCGATGTGCCTGGTCTGGTGGATTACGCCTTCGGCTAATCCACCCTACGGGTCGGGCGTCTCCTGCTGTTTCTGCTTTTCCCGACGTATCAAACGCGCGGCCATCAGGCCAACCTCGAACAGGAACCACATGGGCAGCGCCAGCAGGGTCTGGCTGATGATGTCCGGTGGTGTCAGCAGCATGCCTACCACGAAGCAGCCCACCACCACATAGGCGCGGGCGCTGGCCAGTTTTTCCACTGTGGTGGCCCCGGTACTGACCAGCAGCACGATGGCGATGGGTAACTCAAAGGCCAGCCCGAACGCCAGGAACAGGGCCAGCACAAAATCCAGATAGCTGCTGATGTCCGTGGTCACCGCCACCCCTTCCGGGGCAATGGCGGTAAAGAACTGGAACATCAGCGGGAATACCACGAAATAGGCAAAGGCAGCGCCGGCGTAAAACAGCAGCACGCTGCTGCCCAGTAGCGGGATGGCCAGGCGTTTTTCATGCCGGTACAGGCCAGGTGCCACAAAGGCCCAGGCCTGATGCAGGATAAAGGGCATGGCCACGAAGATGCTCAGATACAGGGTTAGTTTGAAGGGCGCCAGGAACGGCGAGGCGACGCCGGTGGCGATCATGCTGGTACCTTCCGGCATGGCCTGCATCAGCGGTTTGGCCACGAGGGTGTACAGTTCTCGAGAGAAATAAAACAGCCCCAGGAACACCACGGAGATGGCTGCCATGGCTTTGAGCAGGCGATTGCGCAGTTCCAGCAAATGGGCAATCAGTGGCTGGCCGGAATCGTTGCTGGCGTCATTCATGGCGCGGTGGTTCCTGGGTTTTTTCACTGTCGTCGGCGGAGTCCGCTTGCGAGTCGCGGGGGGTTCTCGCCTTGGCAATCTGTTCCGGGCTTAGCAGGCTTTCTTTGGCGTCGCGGATGCTGTCTTCATCCAGGCCCATCTCGCGCATCTGTTTTTCCATGCGTTCGCGCATGTCCTGGGTGACCGCTTCGCGCTCCAGTTCGCTTTTCAGATGATTGAAGGTGGAGCGGGCACGACCGATCCATTGCCCCAAAGTGCGCGCCACCGTGGGAAGACGCTCGGGGCCAAGCACCACCAGACCAATGACGAAGATCAGGGTAAGTTCGGCAAAGCCGATATCGAACATGGAAACCTCTTAACGGGGCGTTGGAGAAGCCGAAAGCCCGGGCCAGATCAGGCTTGTTCTTTTTCCTTGTCCTTTTCGGTTTTTTGTTCGGGAGCCTCTTTCTCTTCGTCGGCCAGGCGCTTCTGATCCTGCTCTTCCTCGCCGTCTTTCATGGCATTTTTGAAGCCTTTTACGGCTCCGCCAAGGTCGCCACCCATATTGCGCAGCTTCTTGGTGCCGAACAACAGGACCACGATGGCCAGAAGGATCAGTAACTGCCAAATGCTGATGCCGGAAAACATGCTGTCTCTCTCCAGTAGGTCAGGCGCCGATAGTCAGGGCGGTTCAGTGCTTGCTGCCGCGCGCCGCTTTTTCGTCATGGCCGGACAGGCCGAAGCGGCGCTCCAGTTCTGCCAGTACCTTGTCAGGGTGTTCTCCCAGTTTGGCCAACATGACCAGACTATGGAACCACAAATCTGCGGTTTCGCTGATCAGCGCATCGGTTTTGCCGCTGACCTCCGCGTCGCGGGCGGCGAGAATGGTTTCCACCGCTTCCTCGCCCACTTTTTCCAGGATCTTGTTCAATCCTTTGGCGTACAGGCTGGCCACGTAGGAGCTGTCCGGGTCGGAGCCCTTGCGGGATTCAAGCACCTGATGGAGCTGACTGAGTATATCTGACATAGCGTTTGTACTTTCTTTATTGTTGGCGCCTGCTGCGGGCGGGCGCCGACGGATTATCCGGTGTGCCGCAGTGCGGTGCCACAGTCTAGCGCCGCCAGCTCCAGCTCACCAGCAGCATGGCAGCCGCGGCCAGTGGCCAGCTGAAATGGGGGGTTGCCAGCCACACGGCGGTGCCGGCGCAGCCCAGGCCGGCCAGACCGGCAAACAGCTTGTGCCGATGGCGTAACAGGGCCTGTTCGAAGCGGGCTTCCAGGCGGTCCTGTTGATAGGGCAGTTCGCGCAGGCTTTCCAGACCGTCGCGCAGCAGATCCGGCATGTCTGGCAGCTGGGCGGTCCACTCCGGCATGCGGTTCTGCAGCTTTTTTAGCGTGGCGCTGGGCCCGTATTCGGCCAGCATCCAGGCCTCCAGCAGCGGCCGTCCGGTGCTCCAGATATCCAGTTGCGGGTAAATGCTGCGCCCCAGCCCTTCGATATGTACCAGGGTCTTCATCAGCAGGATGTACTGCACCGGCATTTCGATGTGGTAGTTGCGCGCCATATCGAACAGCTTCATCACCAGCGGCGCGAATTCCAGCTGGTCCAGTTGGGCGGAGCGCACCGGCTCGACAATGTCGATCACGGCCCGCTCAAAGCGGGGGCGGTCGATGGGGGCGGTATTCCAGCCGGCGCGGATCACCGCATCCACCAGGGCGCTGTAATCCTCGCGCATGACGGCCAGCACCATGCGGCCCAGCACGTTCAGGTCTTCCTTCGACAAGCGCCCGGCGATGGCCGCATCCACGGCCATATACTGGGGGGATTCCGGGTGTTCCGGGTTGACGAAGATGTTGCCCGGGTGCATGTCCGCGTGGAAAAAGTTGAAACGGAATACCTGGGAAAAGAAGATCTCCACGCCCCGTTCTGCGAGCACCTTGGGATCAATGCCGGCAGCCTTGATGCGCTCGATATCATTCACCGGGATGCCGTGAATGCGATCCATGATGATCACGGTGGGACTGGACAGCTCCAGATGAATGGCCGGGATATGCAGCAGCGGGCTGAACAGGAAGTGCCGGCGCATGGTTTCGCTGTTGCGGGCCTCGGCGGCCAGATCCAGTTCGCCAAGGATGATGTCCCGATAATCCTGTACCACCCGGGCCGGGCGGAAATAGCGGGCATCGCGCCACAACCGTTCCAGCCAGCGGGCGCCGAAGGCCATTACCTTCAGGTCCCGGTGCACCACCGGACGGATGGTGGGGCGCAGTACCTTGGCCACCACCTGTTGGCCATTGTGCAGGGTAGCGGCATGGACCTGGGCCACGGAGGCGGCGGCCATGGGCGTTGTGTCAAAGTCGAGGAATACCTCATCGAAGGGTTGGCTCAGGCTGGCTTCCACCAGATCCCGGGCCTGTTGCCCGTCGAAGGGCGCCACCTGGTCCTGCAGTCGGGCCAGGGCGCTGGTCCACTCCGGTGGCAGCATGTCCTGGCGGGTGGCCAGCAGTTGGCCGAACTTGATGAAGATGGGGCCGAGGCGTTCCAGGGCCTTCTGCAGGCGCTCGCCTTCGCTGAGTTTGCCGGTGCCAAGCCAGCTTGAAGGTACCAGGAATGACAGCATCAGCAGCACATTGCGCAGCGGATGCGAGGGCAGCAGGGCAATCAGCCGGTAGCGGCACACCACATGGGCGACCACCAGAATGCGGGTAACGGGCAGCATCAGTCGGTGGCGCTCCCGTTGCTGGTATTGCCGGACCGTGCAGTGCGCAGGCGCTGGATACGGGCATCCAGACGGTCCACGTCCATGCGCAGCTCGTCCACGTCCTGACCGAATTCGTAGACGTCCCGGCGCCCGGGGGTCAGGCCGGATTCGTTGCCCACGTAGTCGGCCAGTTGCTCGGTCAGCCGACCGGCGGCCTGGCGGGCCCAGCCGAACAGGCGACGGGCGCTATAATCCAGTTGCTGGGCCAGTTCCGAGCCGGTCACCGGCTCTAGGATGGCGCCCCAGTCGATTTGCAGTTCACGGGCCAGTTGCTGCATTTCCTGCAACAGTTCCCGGTTGCCGCTGATATCCACCGGGCCGCCAATGACGCCGGGGCGGGTATTCCAGTTGAGCAGCAGGGAGGCCAGGTCCATGGGGTTGCCCTTTACCGTGACATCCGCGTTGGCATCGCTGCGGTGATATAACTCCACCCCGTCTTCCACGATCAGCGCATAGATGGCCAGCGGCGGTAAGGTCACCTCGATGGCCAGCAGGCGCCCGGCATGCAGCGCCAGCCGGTCGGCGCTGGCCGGATCGGAGCGCAGGGCGGTGTTAATGGCTCGTTCCACCGTAGCCAGAGCGGTGGTGGAGAGGAGGCCGGGGGAGCGGGACTGGTCTTTCAGACTCAAAATTTGAACCCTCTGTGCAGCGCCACGATGCCACCCAGCATGTTGAAGTATTCGGTACGGGCGAAGCCGGCCTGGTCCATCATCCCCTGCAGAGTGTCCTGGTCCGGGTGCATGCGGATGGACTCGGCCAGGTACTGGTAGCTGTCTGCGTCATTGACGATCAGCTTGCCCAGTTTGGGCCATACGCCGAAGGAGTACAGCTCGTAGGCCTTGGCCAGGGGCTTGTGCACCGGGGTGGAAAATTCCAGTACCAGCAGCCGGCCACCGGGTTTCAGTACCCGCAGCATGGAGCGCAGGGCGGCATCCTTGTCGGTGATGTTGCGCAGGCCGAAGGCAATGGTGATGCAGTGGAAGCTGTTGTCTTCGAAGGGCAGGCATTCGCCGTTTACCTGGGCGACCTGGGTATTGTGGCTGCAACCCGCGTCGAACAGACGGTCGCGGCCCACTGCCAGCATGGCGTCATTGATATCTGCCAGCACCACCTGCCCAGTTTCGCCGACAAGACGGGAAAACTTGATGGCCAGGTCACCGGTGCCGCCGGCCAGATCGAGTACCTTGTGGCCCGGACGAATGCCGGCAAGTTCGATGGTCATGCGCTTGAGCAGGCGATGGCTACCCATGGAAATCAGGTCGTTCATGACATCGTATTTGCCCGCCACCGAGCGGAATACGCCAGCCACTTTCTGCTGCTTTTCCTGCCACGGTACCTGCTGGTAACCGAAGTGGGTGACCTTGGTTTCGTCGTTCATGTCAGTCCTCGAAGGGGGCCGGGTGATGGTCGTAGACCTTCTGCATGATGGTCTCTTCCCGTGCGGCCAGCTGCTCCAGCAACAGGCCCACACTGGGCACTGGCTTCATCACCCGGAAGCTGCGATCCATGAAATCATACAGGTTCGTAAAGCCTGCCGCATGGGCCGGTCTGCGTACCATGCGAAAGGTGGTCTGTATCATTCGCGAGCGGATATAGCGGTCCAGCCGATGGCCAAGCTCAGCCACCAATTGTAGCTGGCGCTGGCGGGCAGGGTGATGGCTTTGCTGGCGAAACCCCTTGAGGTAGGTCAGCTCCGTGAGCGGTTGATCCAGCTCGTCACTCAGCCAGTCGGTGACCTGCTCGTCCAGCTCCTGGGTGAGAATGGCGGCCTCCAGAGCGCTGGCGGAGGTGGCCATGACCTTGTCCGGCAGCAGCTTCATGGCCTTGGGCAGGGCGCGCCGGATTTCCCGGGCCACCGGTAGCAGCTCGCGACCACCGTAGACTTCCTCGAGGAGAAAACGGATGCCCTCCGCCGTGGCCGGAGCGTTCAGAAGATGGCGATGGGTGTGCTTGAGACGTTCCCCCTGCCAGTCCTGTAGACGTTGCAGGCGGGCGAGAAACAGGGTGTCGTCGCCATGCTGGCGCAGGGCAAAGAAACGGTCCAGATAGTGTTGTAGTTGTTCGCCGGCGGTCATGGTTTTTCCTCCGGCGGGGATCATAGCAGGAAAGGGGGTGGACGACGGAAGTCAGGCATCCAACACTTGCAGGTTTCGTGTCAGATGCCCGACCTCAGACGCGGGCCATCAGAGGATGTAGCGGCTCAGATCCTCGTCATCGGCCAGCTCACCCAGATAGCGGTCCACCGCTTCGGCGTCGAGTACCAGCGCCTTGTCGTGGTACTGGGTGGCCAGGGAGTCGGCATCGTAGCTGATCTCTTCCAGTAGCTTTTCCAGTACCGTGTGCAGACGGCGGGCACCGATATTTTCGGTGCGCTCGTTGACCTGCCAGGCCACCTCGGCGATGCGCCGGATGCAGTCGTCGGTGATCTCCAGATTAAGCCCTTCGGTGTCCAGCAGGGCCTTGTACTGCTCGGTGAGCGAACATCTGGGTTCGGTGAGAATGCGCTGGAAGTCATCTGGCGTCAGCGCGCTTAGTTCCACGCGAATGGGCAGACGGCCTTGCAGCTCCGGGATCAGGTCGCTGGGTTTGGACAGGTGGAAGGCGCCGGAGGCGATGAACAGGATGTGGTCGGTTTTCACCATGCCGTATTTGGTAGACACGGTGCAGCCTTCGATCAGCGGCAGCAGATCGCGCTGGACCCCTTCCCGGGATACATCGGTGCCGCCGCTTTCGCCGCGTTTGGCCACCTTGTCGATTTCATCCAGGAACACAATGCCGTTGTTTTCCACCGCATCAATGGCCTGCACCTTCAATTCGTCTTCATTGACGAAACGTGCCGCTTCCTCGTCGCGGATCAGTCGGTAGGCTTCGCGGACACGCAGTTTCTGGGTGCGCTTGTTACCGCTGCCGCCCATTTTCGAGAACATCTGCTGCAGCTGGCTGGTCATCTCTTCCATGCCTGGCGGTGCCATGATTTCCACCCCGGCCGGGTTGCTGGACACCTCGATCTCGATTTCCTTGTCGTCCAGCTCACCCTCGCGCAGTTTCTTGCGAAAGATCTGACGGGTGCTGTTGTCGGTCTTGTTCTCTTCCTCGCCGCGGGCGGCGGGTAGTAGGGCATCGAGAATGCGTTCCTCTGCGGCATCATCAGCCTGGCTGCCGACGCGGGCGATGGCTTTCTCGCGTAGCATCTTGATGGCCATTTCCACCAGGTCACGAATGATGGATTCCACATCGCGGCCCACATAGCCCACTTCCGTGAACTTGGTGGCCTCGATCTTGATAAAGGGGGCATCGGCCAGTTTGGCCAGGCGGCGGGCAATTTCGGTCTTGCCCACGCCGGTAGGGCCAATCATCAGAATATTTTTGGGCGCCACTTCAGCGCGCATTTCTGCCGGAAGCTGCATGCGACGCCAGCGGTTGCGTAGGGCCAGGGCAACGGATTTTTTCGCCGGCTCTTGGCCGACAATGTGCTTGTTCAGTTCATGAACAATTTCGCGCGGGGTCAGGTTTGGCATCGGATTACCAGCTCAATTCTTCAATGGTTTGCTGTTGATTGGTGTAGACGCAGATATCGCCGGCAATGGTCAGGCTCTTCTCGACAATATCTCCGGCAGCCAACTCGGTGTTGTGTAGCAGGGCGGTGGCGGCTGCCTGGGCAAAGGGTCCACCGGAACCGATAGCGATCAGGTCGTTTTCCGGCTCAATGACATCGCCATTGCCGGTGATGATCAGTGAGGCTTCCTTGTCGGCCACGGCCAATAGAGCTTCCAGGCGACGCAGGGCGCGGTCGGTGCGCCAATCCTTGGCCAGCTCTACAGCGGCACGGACCAGATGGCCCTGGTGTTTTTCCAGTTGCGCTTCAAATCGCTCAAACAGGGTGAAGGCATCGGCGGTGCCGCCGGCAAACCCGGCAATGACCTTGCCGTGGTAGAGGCGGCGCACCTTGCGGGCATTGCCTTTCATGACGGTGTTGCCCAGTGACACCTGGCCGTCACCGCCAATCACAACGCTATTGCCGCGGCGTACGGATACGATAGTGGTCACGGTAAGCTCCTTTTATAGTGGTTTTGCAGATGTGGGGCTGGCGATAAGGGATTCAAGGGAAGAGAGGGCATTTGATGATTGATAGTGGATAGCTCGCGAGGGGGTTTGGTGCCGGGCCAGCAGAGGGTGCGCTCATGGTTTCGTTGCGACGTCTGCGCTTTGAGAGTCACAGCCATGGATTGGGTCGTTATCAATTATCCATTAGCCGCAGGAGCTTGATCCCGCCTCGCTTGCGGGCAAGCTCCTGCAGTTGGAACGTCCTCACTTCTTCATCTTGATCGGCAGGGTCTCAATGCCATTGCCGGCCAGTTGATCCTGGGCCCGGTGCATGGCGTTAAGGTTGTCGTAGGGGCCGATCATGACCCGGTGCCAGCTGTCTCCGCTTTCCAGGTCCACGGACTGAATGGAGGCATCGAAGCCCTTCAGGATCAGCTCGGCACGGCGGCGGTCGGCATCCTCGTTGCGGCGAAAACTGCCCGCTTGCAGCAGATAGCGCTCGCTGCTGGAGCGTGTGCCGGCGTCCGGTTTGCGTTCGCTGGTCGGTTTGTCCTGAGCGGGTTTGCGGCTGTCCCGGCTGCCAGAATCGGTTTCATTCTGCGGCACGATCACTTCCATCTTCGGCAGTACTGCGTAGAAATCGAATTGCGGGGAATCGTCGCTGCTGTCCTTTTTCGGTGCTGGCTTGGCCGGTTTGGCGGGCTGCTCCGGCTTCTGTGCCACCTTGCCGTTATTTCCTTGCTCCAGCTGGGTCTTGCCCAGGTGAAACAGGAACGCCACAAACAGGCCCACCATCAGCCCGGTGAACAGCCACACCCAGCCCGGGACCTGGCGTTGCGTCTTCTTGCGTACCGGGCCGCGGCTGGCCCCTCGTTTGCTGGTGTTCTTTGCCATGGGGTGTCCTGTGGTTCTCGGCTACATCCGTTCGAGCGGGCTCAGGCCCAGCAGTTCCATGCCCTGTTTCAGGGTGCGGGCGGTAAGGGCTGCCAGCTTCAGGCGGCTCTGTTTGAGGGCCTCATTGTCGCCGGAGAGGATCGGGCAATGCTCGTAAAAAGTGGAAAACAGGCCGGCCACGTCATACAGATAGGTGCAGAGCAGGTGTGGCAGGCCTTTTTCGGCCACGCTTTCCAGTACTTCCCCGAATTGCACCAGGCGGGCGGCCAGTGCCTGCTCCGCGTCTTCCTGAAGCTGGAAGTCACCGCTGACCTGGGCCATCTCCAGACCGGCCTTGCGGAATACGCTGGCCACCCGGGTGTAGGCGTAGAGCAAATAGGGGGCGGTGTTGCCTTCGAAGCTGAGCATCTGCTCGAAATTGAAGATGTAGTCACTGCTGCGGTTCTTCGACAGGTCCGCGTATTTCACTGCGCCAATACCCACGGCGTGGGCGATGGTTCGCAGGTCCTGGTCGTCCAGTTGCGGGTTCTTGTCCTTGACCAGGGTATAAGCGCGTTCTTCAGCTTCGTCGAGCAGATCAATCAGTTTCACGGTGCCGCCGTCGCGGGTCTTGAACGGGCGACCGTCCGGGCCGTTCATGGTGCCGAAGCCCATGTGTTCGAGCTCGGTGGGCTCAGGCACAAAGCCGGCCCGTTTGGCCAGGCTGAACATCTGCTGGAAGTGCAGGGCCTGACGCTGGTCCACGAAGTAGAGCATGCGGTCGGCATGCAGGGTGCCGGCCCGGTAGCGCAGGGCGGCCAGGTCGGTGGTGGCGTACAGATAGCCACCGTCGGCTTTCTGCACGATCACCGGCAGCGGGGCACCTTCCTTGTTCTTGAATTCGTCCATGAACACGCACTGGGCGCCCTGATCCTCGCTGAGCAGGCCTCTGGCGTCCAGATCGCTGACCACTTGCGCCAGGTCATCGTTGTAGGCGCTTTCACCGCGCACGTCCGCTGGAGTCAAGCTGACGCCCAGGCGGTCATAGACGGCCTGGCAGTGGCTCAGGGAGACGCTGTTGAATTCCCGCCACAGAGCCAGGCAGTCTTCGTCGCCGGCCTGAAGTTTTACTACCAGGCTGCGAGCGCGGGTGGCGAATGCGTCGGATTCGTCAAAGCGCTGCTTGGCGGCACGGTAGAAACCTTCCAGGTCTCCTAGCTCGCGGGACAGCTCGGTGTCGCTTTCCTCGCTTTTCTGTTCGTCCAGGTAGGCCAGCAGCATGCCGAACTGGGTGCCCCAATCGCCCACGTGATTCTGGCGAACCACCGCGTGGCCGAGGAATTCCAGGGTGCGCACCACTGCATCGCCGATGATGGACGAGCGCAGGTGCCCCACGTGCATTTCCTTGGCCAGATTGGGGGATGAGTAGTCCACCACCACGGTCTGTGCCTGCTCAGGGCGGGGTACAGCAAGGTATGGGTCCGCCAGTGCCTGATCCAGCAGGCCGGTGAGCCAGTCATCGGCCTGGAAAAAATTGATAAAACCGGGGCCGGCGATTTCCACTTTGGCCACGGCGTTGTCCGCCGGCAGGGCGGCAATCAGTTTTTCCGCCAGGTCGCGGGGCTTCATGCCAGCGGGTTTGGCCAGCATCAGCGCGATATTGGTGGCGAAGTCGCCGTGGCTCTTGTCCTTGGTGCGGTCGATCTGCGCCGGGCGCTTGGCCTCGGCGGGCAGAGCCCCCTCGGCAATCAGGGTGTCCAGGGCGCTGTCGATCAGGGTAATCAGGCGTTCTTTCATGGCATTCTTTTGTGGAGGGCATCTGGGCCGTTCGATTGGGCGGCGATTGTACGGGAAATGGCGGGATTACGCAGCACGGGACACGCAGCGCGCGCCCCGCGGTCCACAGCATGCTGCCTTCTCACAACATATCAATTGGATCCACATCCAGATGCCAGCGGCACTGGCGGGCGGTGGGCAGGGTGCGGGCCTGTTCCAGCAACAGGCTGATGGCCTGGTGCAGGGGGGGGCGGCTGGTACATTGCAGCAACATCTGGGTGCGGTAGCGGCCGGCGCGTCTTTCCATGGGGGCGGGGACCGGGCCCAGCAGGTGCACGTCCGGGGGCAGGGGAATACCTGCAAGCTGCTGCAGAAACTCCATGGCCTTGTTCATGCTCATGGCTTCGCAGCGGAACAGGGCCAGGTGGCCGAAGGGGGGCAGGCCGGCCATCTTCCGTTCCTCCAGCAAGGCGCTGGCCAGGGCCGGGTAGTCGCCGCTGGCGGCCAGTTGCAGGAGTGGGTGGTCCGGGTGGCGGGTCTGCAGCAGTACCCGCCCCTGGTTTTCCCGGCCGCTGCGGCCTGCCACTTGCAGCAGCAGTTGGGCGGCCTGTTCCGGGCCGCGAAAGTCGGCGCTGAGAAAGCCGGCATCCATATCCAGAATCACTACCAGAGACAGTTTCGGGAAGTGATGCCCCTTGGCCAGCATCTGGGTGCCCACCATTACCACCGGGTTGCCTTGCTGGATGGTGGCCAAGTGGGCGTCCAGGCTGCCCTTGCGGCGGGTGGCATCCCGGTCGATGCGGATTACCGGCACCTGTATTGACTGTTCCAGCAATTCGGTGAGTTTTTCGGTGCCGCTGCCAGCTTCATGGATGGCGCTGGAGCCGCAGTCCGGGCAACGCGATGGCACCCGTTGCTGATAGTCGCAGTGGTGACAGCGCAGACTGCCTTCGCTGCGGTGCCAGGTGAGGAAGCTGTCGCAACGGCGGCATTCCGCCTGCCAGCCGCAATCCTGGCAGAGAATCATGGGGGCGTAGCCGCGCCGGTTGATAAAGACCAGGGCCTGGTTGCCCTGCTCTACGCAGTGTTTTATCGCCTGCAGGGACTGGGGGAGCAGTGGCTGGCCGGGGGCGGCCAGGGTGCCATCGAGGATTTCGATGGGCGGGCGTCCCTGATCCGTGGCCCGTTGCGACAGTTTCAGCCATTGAAAGCGCTCTTGCCGAGCGAGCTGCAGTGTTTCCAGGGCTGGGGTGGCGCTGCCGAGTACTACCGGGATGTCCAGTTGCTGGGCTCGCCAGGTGGCCAGGTCGCGGGCGTGGAAGCGAAAGCCATCCTGTTGTTTCAGCGAGGCGTCGTGGGCTTCGTCGACGATGATCAGGCCCGGGTCGGCGAGCGGGGTAAAGATGGCAGAACGGGTGCCGATGATGATGCGTGCCTTGCCATCCCGGGCGGCCAGCCAGTTGTCCAGCCGTTCCCGGTCGCTGAGTCCGGAGTGCAGGGTGACCACCGGCACGGCGAAGCGCTGGCGGAAGCGTTGCACGGTCTGCGGTGTCAGGCCGATTTCCGGAATCAGCACCAGTACCTGCTTGCCGGCGGTGAGATGCGCGGTCATGGCCTGTAAGTAGACCTCGGTCTTGCCACTGCCGGTGACACCGTCGAGCAGGAAGGGGGTAAACCCCCTGGCTTCCTGCAGGGCACGGATGGCCTTGCGCTGTTCTGCGTTGGCGGCCAGGGGCGGCTGGGCCAGAATGTCCTTGGGCGGCGCGTCATCGTCCAGAGCCACCTGCTCCGCCCAGCCCTTGTCTCGCAGGCTGGCCAGGGTGGCTGAGGGAACCTCCAGGGCGGCGAGCATGGCGCTGCTCAGCCCCTTGGGGTGATCCCGCAAGGTGTGCAGGGCCTGGCGCTGGCGGGGAGCCCGGCTGACCTGGTCGTCGCTGACATGGTGGCCCCGTTCGGTAAGCTGCCAGCGCTTTTCCTGGCTCGCTTCGGCGTCGTTGCCCTGGCGCAGCAGGGCCGGCAGGGCGTAATTGAGGACCTCGCCGAGGGGGTGGTGGTAGTAGCGGGCGGCCCGTTCGCACAGCTGGTAAAGCTCTGTCGGCAGGACAGGGCTGTCGTCCAGTACCCGTTGAACGGCTTTGAGTTTGGGGTAATCGCTGTTGCCGTGACCGTGGACCAGGCCCACCAGGGTTCGCCGACCGAAAGACACTTGTACCCGGCAGCCGCGCGGAGGCGGGGTGTCGCCCGGGTACAGGTAGTCAAAGCAGCCTGTTAGCGGGACCGGCAGGGCAATTTGCAGGGTTTTCTTGGCTGACAAGGGCGTTCCTGAAGACTGCTGCGCCAAAGAGCCTTCAAATAGGCCCTCAGCGCTTGCGGATTGGGATTAAGCTGTTATGATTCGCCTTCTTTTTCCCAGACGCAAGCCGTGTGGTGCCTGTCGTAGAGCCAGGTAGCGACACATATTGGAGCTCAGCCATGAAACCAGAGATTCATCCCGAATACCAGGCAGCGACTTATACCTGCAGCTGCGGTAACGTTATTGAAAGCCATTCCACCCGCGGTGGTGCGATGGACCTGGACGTTTGTTCCGCTTGCCATCCTTTCTATACTGGCAAGCAGAAGCAAGCCGACAGCGGTGGCCAGATCGACAAGTTCAAGCAGCGCTTCGGCATGATGCGCAGCAAGAAGGACTAAACAGCGTTTTCACCGCAGTTTATGTAGCCTTTAAAAAGCACCCTGCGGGGTGCTTTTTGCTTTGAGATCTTGCGTACACAGTGTTTAGCCTGACAGTTTAGCCCGACTAGGGACCAGCGGAGACCAGCATGTCTGAGGATTTGAGAACGGCGGCCCTGGAATACCACGCCAAACCGCGGCCAGGGAAAATCAGCGTTGAGGTGACCAAGCCGGCGGCAACCAGCCGTGATCTGAGCCTGGCCTATAGTCCGGGTGTGGCGGAACCGGTGCGCGAGATCGCCCGGGAGCCGGAGCTGGCCTACCGCTTTACTGCCAAGGGCAATCTGGTGGCCGTGATCAGTGATGGCACTGCCATCCTGGGCCTTGGCAATCTGGGTGCGCTGGCGTCCAAGCCGGTGATGGAAGGCAAGGGGATTCTGTTCAAGCTGTTTGCCGGTATTGATGTGTTCGATATCGAAGTGGACGCGGAAGACTCCCAGGCCTTTATCGACACTGTGGTGCGTATCCATCGCACGTTTGGCGGTATCAACCTGGAAGATATCCGGGCGCCGGAGTGTTTCGAGATCGAGCGCATCCTTAAAGAGCAGTGCGATGTGCCGGTCTTCCACGATGATCAGCACGGTACCGCCATCGTGGTGGGGGCCGGTCTGATCAATGCGCTGGAAATCCAGAAAAAGCGTATCGAAGACATCAAGGTGGTCTGTGTGGGTGCCGGCGCCGCTGGCGTGGCATCGGTGCGGCTGCTGATCGAGATGGGTGCGCGCAAGGAAAATATCCTGGTGCTGGATCGCAAGGGCGTGATTCATAGCCGTCGAGACGATCTCAACCAGTACAAGGCGGCGCTGGCCAACGATACCGACAAGCGCACCCTGAACGATGCAGTGGAAGATGCGGATGTGTTTATCGGTGTTTCCGGCCCGGATATGCTGACCCCGGAAATGGTCAAGAAGATGGCCCCTCGGCCGATCATCTTTGCCCTGGCCAATCCGGATCCGGAAATTCGCCCGGAGGTGGCCAAGGCGGCGCGCCCGGATGCGATCGTGGCTACCGGTCGTTCCGACTTTCCCAACCAGGTGAACAATGTGCTGTGTTTCCCGTACATGTTCCGTGGTGCGCTGGATGTGCGCTCCACCTCGATCACCGAGGAAATGAAGATCGCTGCGGTGCACGCCATTGCCGAGCTGGTGCGCGAAGCGCCGCCTCAGGAAGTGCTGGACGCTTATGGCGGTGAGCCGCTGACCTTTGGCGCCGACTACATCATTCCCAAGCCCAATGATCCTCGTCTGTTGGGCCGTGTGTCCTCGGCGGTGGCTCGTGCGGCGGTGGATTGTGGTGTGGCTCGCAAGGGGTATCCCTCGCACTATCCGTTGAGCTCCCTGGATGAGATTTTCCCGGAGTTGTGATGGGGCGCGCTTGATCCAAGACGCTTGATGCAAGACGAAAAAACCGCCGAAAGGCGGTTTTTTTATGGGCCTGTCGAACCTGATGCTTGACGCGAAAACGCTGTCCTTAAAGTGATTAGCGTCAGGCGTCAGGCGTCAGGCGTCAGGCATTAAAATATCTGTTCCGGCGCGCTGTTGCTGCCGCCGGGGCCGCGCTGGGGTTCTATTTCCGGCACTTGGTCCTCAATAAAGTACTCGCGGATGGCATTGGGGTTGTCCGGGCGCGCTAGCAGGCCGCTGTCGGGGTCGATCCGCACGGTGGAGATGCCGGAGGGTTGTTCCAGCTGTCGTTCCGGAACCCCTTGCAGGGCAGGGCCCATGTAATCGATCCAGATTGGCAGGGCCGCCTTACCGCCGTATTCGCCCCAGCCCAGGTTGGCCGGGTTGTCGAAGCCTACCCAGACAGTGGCCACCAGGTCCGGAGAATAGCCGGAGAACCAGGCATCCACCTGGTCGTTGGTGGTACCTGTCTTGCCGGCCAGGTCGTCACGGCCCAGGGCACGGGCCTTGTTGCCGGTGCCTACCCGAATCACGTCCTGGAGCATGGAGTTCATCAGCCAGGCAATGCGCGGATCCAGTACCCGGGGGGCCATGACCGGTTCTGGCTGAATTGGTGTGCCCGGTTTGTCGGCGCTATCCTTGTTGTCCGGATCCGATGGCTCCGGCGACGACGCCAGTTCGGGGATCTCGTCCTCCAGTTTGAGGGGCGGCAGACAAGGGGGCTCGCACAGAATGACGTCCGCTGCCTGCCAGAGGATGTCGCCATCCGCATTTTCAATGCGCTGAATGGCCCAGGGGGTCACCCGGTAGCCACCGTTCGCGAAGATGCCGTAGGCGCTGGCGATATCCATCGGAGTGACGCTGGCACTACCCAGTGCCAGCGACAGGTCACGCTGAAAGCCGTCAGCGGGCAGGCCGAAGCGCTTCAGAGTGCCCATGGCCTGGCTGATGCCGATCTGACGCAGAATGCGAATGGAGACCAGGTTCAGGGAGCGATACAGGGCCTCGCGCATGCGGGTGGGGCCGTAGAACTTGCCGCTGGCGCCGGTGGGGCGCCAGGCGGTTTCCAGTTTGTCGTCATCGAACACCACGGGCGCGTCATTGATGATGGAGGCAGGTGTGAAGCCGTTCTCCATGGCCGAAGTATAGATAAAGGGTTTGAATACGGAGCCTGCCTGGCGCTCACTTTGCACGGCTCGGTTGAAGTTGGAAGCCGAAAAGCTGTAGCCGCCCTGCATGGCGAGCACGGCGCCGGTGGCCGGGTCCAGTGAGACCAGGGCGGATTGCGCGACGGGCAACTGGGCCAGGCGCCAGCGGCGGTTATCGTCGGGGCCCACCGGACGGACGCGGATGATGTCGCCCCGGGTTAGTACATCGGCGGCTTTCTGGGGCTCTTCGCCGACATATTTGTTGTTGAGCTGGGGGCGGGCCCAGCGGATATCATTCCAGGCCAGTTGGGCGCGCTTACCATCGCGGAACAGTATGTCTGCATCCTGTTCGCCAACGCGGGTGACGATGACCGGTTGCAGGGGGCCGATTCGTTGCTGGTTGCGGATCATCTTTACCCAGCGGGCGACGTTCGGATCCAGTCCGGTAATAGTTTTCTCGATTTCCGCTTTTTCTGCCTGAGCAGGCAGTTCGCTCTCTTCTGTTGGAGGTTGTTCGCTGTCTGACACGTCGATGGCTGATAATGCCGGGGCTTCGCTGATATCCTGCTGCACTACGGGGCCGCGATAGCCATGGCGCTCATCGTAGCTGTGCAGGCCGGTGCGCAGTGCCTGAACGGCCGCTGTCTGGCGCTTGCTGTCGATGGTGGTGATGATGCGAATGCCATCGGTAAAAATATCCTGCTCCACCAGTTTCGCAGCCTGCAGGCGGACCATTTCGCCCACATAGGCGGCGTCCACCTCGGGCTGGGCGGCATGGAAGCGGGCGCTTACCGGTTCGGCCTGAGCTACCTTGCGAGCCTCAGGAGTAAGAACACCGGTTTCTTCCATGCGAAACAGGATCCAGTTGCGCCGCACCCGCGCCCGTTCCGGGTTGGTGATCGGGTTATAGGCTGAAGGGGCCTT
The DNA here is from genome assembly GCF_000756655.1 of Alcanivorax jadensis T9. Taxonomy (GTDB): domain Bacteria; phylum Pseudomonadota; class Gammaproteobacteria; order Pseudomonadales; family Alcanivoracaceae; genus Alcanivorax; species Alcanivorax jadensis. The sequence goes on along the minus strand of NZ_ARXU01000002.1, from coordinate 249,452 downwards.
TGGGAGGCCGGCGATCATGGCCTGCTGGGCGATATTGAGTTCTCCCACCGATTTGCCGTAATAGACTTGGGCGGCGGCTTCGGCGCCGTAGGCCCGGTGCCCCAGATAGATTTTGTTCAGGTATAGCTCAAGTATCTCTTCCTTGCTGAGTACCCGCTCGATTTGGATGGCCAGGACAATCTCGTTGAATTTGCGCAGAAAGCGCTGGTCCCGGCTGAGGAAGAAGTTACGCGCCACCTGCATGGTGATGGTGGAGCCACCGGAGCGGATTTCCCGGTAGCGGGCCAGTTCCACGGCGGCTCGTACGAGACCCTTCAGGTCAACGCCATTGTGTCTGAAGAAACGCTCATCTTCGGCAGCCAATACCGCCTGGACCAGGGTTTCCGGCAATTCCCCGTAGGATACCGGTTGTCGGCGTTTTTCCCCGTATTCAGCAATAAGTTTTATATCGCTGCTATAAATGCGCAGGGGAATCTGGTATTCCACCTCGCGGATCTGGCTGGCTGGTGGCAGTTGTGGGGCCAGATACAGATAGCTGGCGGCCAGAATGGATAGCCCGCTACCGGCGCCGGCAATCAGGAGAAGGAGCAGGTATCGGGTCCAGGAGGGTAAGCGCATGTTTTCGACAACTACTGGCTGGTATCGGTAGAAAGGCCTAGCGGGCCCGTGAAGTGGGTCATTATATGGTGGAAAGGTTGTTGTGATCTAATATCTGTTCTGCTATTACTACACCTAAAGTGATTCGACATAAAAAACGTGTAAGTGTATCTTTATCAAGAAAAAACACTTTAATAATAACCAGACGGGACGACAACAGTGCTGCCTTTCCTCAGAAAAAAGGCCCAGACACTACTGGGGATCGACATAAGCTCCACGGCGGTGAAGCTGCTCGAGCTGTCGAAATCGGGGAACCGCTACAAGGTCGAAAGCTATGGGGTTGAGCCCCTGCCGGCCAACGCGGTTGTCGAAAAAAACATCAGTGACGTGGAGGGCGTCGGGGATGCTATCGCCCGTCTGGTGAGCCGCGCCCGTCCCGGGGTCAAAGCCGCGGCGGTGGCGGTGTCCGGCTCTGCCGTGATCACCAAGCTGATTGAAATGGACGCCTCTCTCAACGAAGACGAGCTGGAAAGCCAGCTGAAAGTGGAGGCGGATCAGTACATCCCTTTCCCGCTGGATGAAGTGCGTATGGACTTCCAGGTCATGGGGCCTGTTGAAGGTAATGACGAGCGCGTGGAAGTGCTTGTGGCAGCGTCTCGCACCGAAAACGTGGAAATGCGGACCGACGCTCTGGAGATTGGTGGCTTGCAGGCCAAGGCGGTGGATGTGGAAGCCTATGCCATGGAGCGGGCTTTCCAGCTTGTGCTGCCGGGTCTGCCCAACGCTGAGGAGCTGGAGACCGTGGCGGTCTTTGATATCGGTGCCACCATGACCACGTTGAACGTCTTTCATCAGGGTCGCAGCGTCTATACTCGTGAGCAGTTGTTTGGTGGTAAGCAGCTGACCGAAGAAATTCAGCGGCGTTATGGTATTTCCATGGAGGAGGCTGGCCTGGCCAAGAAAACCGGTGAATTGCCCGATGATTATGAGGCGGAAGTCCTTCAGCCTTTCAAAGATGCTGTCGTTCAGCAAGTCAATCGCTCCTTGCAATTTTTCTACGGCTCCACCCAGTTCAATGAGGTGGACTATATCCTGTTGGCCGGCGGGTCGGCTTCTATCCAGGATCTGGCAGAGCTAATCCAGGAGAAGGTTGGTGCCAACTGTTCCGTGGCCAACCCGTTCAGTGATATGGCACTGGCAAACAAAGTGGGAGCCTCTGCCATTGCCAATGATGCGCCAGCACTGATGATCGCCTGCGGCCTGGCATTGAGGAGCTTTGACCAATGACAACAACAATTAACCTGTTGCCGTGGAGAGAAGAGCGTCGTAAGCAGCAGCAGCAAGAGTTTGTCATGATGCTGGTGCTTGCTGCTATCGCGGGTGGACTCATTTTCTGGTTGTGGAAGGGGTATGTGGATCAGCAGATCTCGGACCAGCGAGCTCGAAACAGTTTTATCCAGACGAAGTCGGCAGAATTAGAGGAGAAAATCAAGGAAATCAAAGAGCTAAAAGCTCGGCGAGAGGAACTTGTTGCTCGTATGGAAGTGATTCAGAGCTTGCAAGGTAATCGGCCTACAATCGTTTATGTGTTTGACCAGCTTGTTAAGACCCTTCCGGATGGCGTCCATTACAGTCGAATAGAGCGAAAGGATGGGGAGTATACGATTGAAGGTGTGGCGGAGAGCAATAACCGCATTTCCAGGTTGATGCGAAATTTTGATAAGTCCGCATGGTTCCGGCAAGCAGCATTGCAGAGCGTTGTTGCACAAGAGAATCAGTCTGGGGCAAATAGTTTTGTGCTGACGGTCTTGCAGGACACTCCAAACAGCAAAAATGAGGAAGAAAAACAATGAAAACCTCTGAGCTGAAAGATATGGATTTGAGGGAGTTAATCGACCAACTTAACTCTCTTGATTTTGAAAATGTAGGGGGCTGGCCAGCACCGGCTAAAGCGGGTGTGGCTACTCTTGTCTTATTGGTTGTTTTGGGTTTGGGTTATTTTTTCTTTATCGCGGATGCGAACCAGCTGTTAGAGCAACAGCGCAACGAAGAAATATCGTTATTGAAGAGCTATGAGAAAAAAGCTTTTGAAGCCCATAATCTGGATCAGTTCAGGGCGCAGCTCGTCGATATGGAGCAGACTTTTGGGGCGTTGCTCAAGCAGCTGCCCAAAGAAACTGAGGTTCCCGGTCTTCTTGAAGATATCACTCACACAGGTCTCGGTAGTGGCTTGGAGTTTGAAGAGATAAAACTGGAAGATGAGGTTGAGCAGGAGTTCTATGCAGAGCTCCCGATCAAGGTCACCGCTATCGGCGACTATCATTCCTTTGGCGCTTTTGTTTCTGGTGTTTCCGGGTTGCCCAGAATCGTGACGCTGCATGATTTTTCTATATCTGTTCCTGATGAGGGGAAGGGCAAAGAAAAAGAGATGGCTTCTCTTGGCCTTCTCCGCCTAGATGTCACAGCGAAAACTTATCGCTATTCCAGCAATGACGGGGCTGTCACAAAGAATGCCTCCGCAGGTAAAAATAAATAGGTGGGGTATGCGTAAGTTAATAGCTTTCAGTGTGGCGATTTTTGCTGCCTTTGGTCTTGCAGGATGTAGCGGCGGAAGCGGGCTGCAGGGCTTGGAGTCTCGACTTGAAGAAATCAAAGCTCGTCCCAGAGGGAGAATAGAGCCGCCACCCGAATTCAAGCCAATTGCGACTTATTCATATGCCGCACATAAACTTCGGTCACCGTTCAGTAAGCCGGTAGACGAAACTGGAGCGTTTATTCCCGACGGACGCAATGTGGAGCCTGACATGGGAAGGCCAAGAGAGTACTTGGAGCGTTTCTCTCTGGACGCCTTGACAATGGTTGGTACGATTTCCCGGCCTGGCGGGGAGCTTGAAGCGCTCATCGCTGATCCAGGTGGGGCTGTTACGCGAGTGAGGCCAGGCAGTTATTTAGGGAAAAATTTCGGTGAAGTGCAGGCTGTCAGTGAAACGAAAGTTCAGCTTGTGGAAATCGTTCCAGATGGACGAGATGGCTGGGTAGAGCGCGCCAACTCCGTCTCTATTGCTGAATAATGATCGCTGGGGATCAATGATGATAAATATAGATTTTAAAACAAAAAATGGTATGTCCCGGCGTGTGACGGGGTTTTTCCTTTCTGTTCTTCTGTTCGGGGCTTTATCCTCTGCCCAGGCAAGCACTCTTAAGTCGGTTCAGGCCAATGCTCTATCTGGTGATAGTCTTGAGGTGCGCCTGACATTCAGCGGAGCTGTGCCTGAGGTAAAAGGTTACGGTATAGAAAAGCCAGCGCGTATCGCTCTCGACTTAATCGGGGCTGATAGCGTTGTTGATGAAAAACGTCAAAATATGGGGGCAGGCAATGTTCGCAGCGTCACCATCGTTGAGGCAAAAGATCGTACGAGATTGATTTTCAATCTGGATTCCTTGGCGGGTTACTCGACGAATGTAGATGGCGACACCTTGGTTGTTTTGATCGGTGACAATTTGCCTGCCGGGTCAGGGGGAGTCGGTACTGCTTCTGATGTTGTTGCTGACGCTGAGGCGGCTGTGACCGGGGTTGATTTTCGCAGGGGAGATGATGGTGAGGGCCGTGTGCTCGTTAAGTTGTCTCAGGCGTCGATCCCGGTAGATGTACAAGAAAGTGGCGATAAAATTGTTGCCCGCTTTGTCGGTGCAGGTGTATCGGATGAGCTGGTAAGGAAGCTGGATGTTACCGATTTCGCAACCCCGGTAAAGTTAGTTGAAACTAAGGCGTTAGATGGATCTACAACTATTGAGATTCAGTCTTCAGGGGCGTGGGAGTATTTGGCTTATCAGGCTGACGAGCTTTTCAGTATTAATGTGAAGCCTGTTTCCAACGATGCGGCTGAAAGGAAAAAACAGGATGCGTTTGAGTACACAGGAGAGAAGCTTTCACTGAACTTTCAGGATATTGAGGTTCGCTCAGTGCTTCAGTTGATTGCTGATTTTACCGGACTTAACTTGGTCGCTTCGGATACGGTGGATGGTCGCATCACTTTGCGGTTGCAAAATGTTCCTTGGGATCAGGCACTGGAGCTGATACTTAAAACCAAAGGTCTTGATAAGCGCAAAGTGGGTAACGTTTTGCTTGTGGCGCCTGCAGACGAAATTGCAGCTCGTGAGCAGCTTGAGCTGGAAAGTCAAAAGCAGATTGCCTCTTTGGCACCTTTGCGTACGCAGTATGTAAATGTGAATTATGCGAATGCCACTGAAATTAAAACCTTGATCAGTGGTGCCGACAAAGAAGTGGGCTCTTTGCTCAGTGAGCGTGGTTCTGTGGTTGTTGATAAGCGAACCAATACCCTCATTATTCAGGATACCCAGGCCAGACTGAATGATATTGGTGATCTTATTGAGCAGTTGGATATCCCTGTGCAGCAGGTGCTGATTGAGGCCAGAGTGGTTGTGGCTTCAAATGATGTCTCTAAAGAATTCGGTGTTCGCTGGGGCGGGCTTGGCTATGATGGTTCTCAGCTGGCGAATGAAGGTGAAACTTCAATGTTCTCCGGCCGTCTAACCAGTCTTCGCCAGCTTCATTATGCCAATATTGATCGTGATGACGATGGCTCTCTTGGTGAAATTGAAGAGTTCAATGTAGATACCAATAATGATCTGATCGTTGATTTGGGGGTTGAGTCTAGCGAGGCATCTCGTTTTGCTGTCGGCTTTACCTCTTTGGCGTCCGGGTTGATTGAGCTTGAATTGTCCGCTCTGGAGGCTGAAGGCCATGGTGAGCTTGTGGCCACGCCCAAGGTCTTGACAGCGGATCAGCAGCCGGCTGTTATCGCTGCTGGCCAGCGAGTTCCTTATGAAACGGCGACATCCTCTGGTGCGACAGCGGTGGAATTTATCGATGCGGAGCTTCGTTTGGAGGTAACTCCTCACATCACTCCGGATGGCAATATCATAATGACTCTGAAAGTGTTCAATGATGCGATAAGTGGTTTTGTAGCGGATACGCCGGTGGTCGACACAAATCGAGTCGAGACCTCTGTTTTGGTGAGTGATGGCGAGACAGTTGTTCTTGGTGGTATTTTTCAGCAGGAGAAAAGAAATTCTGTTGCGAAAACGCCGTTCCTGGGTGACTTGCCCTGGATTGGTAAGTTGTTTAGTCGAACTACAAAAGTGGATGACAAGCAGGAGTTGTTGATTTTTATTACTCCTAGGCTGATGAAGGATGCTTTGGCGAATCGGTGACCAAGACGACTAACCCCTCTCTGATACTGGTTGGCCCCATGGGTGCTGGGAAAAGCACCCTGGGTCGCCACCTTTCCCAGATACTGGATTATCCCTTCTTCGATTCTGATCGGGTTATTGAGGAAAAGACGGGAGCAGATATCCCGTGGATCTTCGATATGGAAGGCGAGGCCGGTTTTCGCCGCCGTGAGCAGGAAGCGATTGACGAGCTCACCCGTCAGAACGGTATCGTGTTGGCCACTGGTGGTGGTGTCGTGGTGACGCCCGAAAATCGGGATATGCTTCATGATCGCGGCTGCGTGGTCTATCTTTGGACCCCTGTGGACGTTCAGCTTGCCCGTACCCGCAATGACAAGAATCGCCCTCTGCTGCAAACGGCGGACCCGCGCGCCAAGCTGGAGGCGTTGTTTGCCGAGCGGGACCCTCTCTACAGACAGGTGTCTCATCACGTGGTATCCACGGCCTCAGGAAACCTGAAAAAGGTGGCGGATGACGTGTTGGCTTGTTTGGTGTCTCACCGGCAAGGATAATGTGGTCGTGAGAGGCGATGTTCGCATCGCGACTGGGTGGTGGCATGTTTAGCGACGCCTCACCCTGTCTGCAAGAATGACTCGATCCCCCCTTGCCCTTGCATCGAACCAAATGTCTGTCGGAGACCCAATGCGAACACTTCAGGTGGCCCTGGCCGAGCGTAGTTACCCGATTCATATCGGTGCCGGCTTGCTCGACACCTTTCCCCTTGCCGAGCAGGTGCGTGGCAATCAGGTAATGATCATTACCAATGAGACCATTGCCCCGCTGTATCTGGAACGTTTGACCCGACATTTTGCTGCCTCCCAGTGCGATACCCTGGTCCTGCCGGACGGGGAAAAGTTCAAGAACCTGGAAACCCTGGAGAGTATTTTTGATGCTCTGATGGCCAGGCGCCATTCGCGCACCACCACCCTGATTGCGCTGGGTGGTGGTGTGATCGGAGATATGGTCGGTTTCGCGGCGGCCTGTTATCAGCGCGGGGTGGACTTTATTCAGGTGCCTACCACGTTGCTGGCCCAGGTAGATTCCTCTGTGGGTGGCAAAACCGCGGTCAATCACCCCCGTGGAAAGAACATGATTGGCGCGTTCCATCAGCCGCGCTTGGTGTTGATAGACACTGATGTGCTGGCCACCCTGCCGCAACGTGAACTGGCGGCAGGCTATGCGGAAGTGATCAAGTATGGCCTGATTCGCGATCCGGATTTTTACCACTGGCTGGAAACCAACAATGACAAGCTGTTGTCCAGAGACAATGAGGCATTATCCGAAGCCATCTATCGCAGTTGTGAGAACAAGGCGCAGGTGGTGGCCGATGATGAAACCGAGCAGGGTAACCGCGCCCTGCTGAATCTGGGCCACACCTTCGGCCATGCCATAGAAACGGCCACGGGCTATAGTCAGTGGCTCCACGGTGAAGCGGTAGCCGTTGGCATGCTGATGGCGGTGCATATGTCGGTCAGGCTTGGCTGGGTGGATGCGGCGCTGGAGCCAGGTCTTGCGGGTGTGTTGGCGCAGTGGCAGCTGCCGGTCACGATTCCCCCGGGGATGACCCCGGATCAGTTCATTGACCTGATGGCACTGGACAAGAAAGTGCAGAATGGTCGGCTTCGTCTTGTGTTGCTGAGGCAGCTGGGTGAGGCTGTGGTCACAGCAGACTATGATGCAGTGGCATTACGGCAGACGCTGGAGGCTTTTTGTGGAACATGATGATGATCGTTTTTTCAGTGGTGCATCCCGGGGCGATTATCTGGATGCGCTGACTGCCCATGCTGGCCTGGGTTCCGTGGTGGCGCTGGAAGGGGATAGTGGTAGCGGCGTGTCTACCTTGCTTGGTCACACGGTGATGGCGTTGCTTGGTGACATGGAGATCGTCCGGATTGATGGCGCGGCTGAACATAATGCCAATGTGGTCGTCGAGTCCCTACTGCGGCACTTCGATATTGACCGGGCTGCACTGCCTGACAAACTTCGGGGAACCCTGGCTGACAGCCGGATTCTGGTAGTAGTGGATAACAGCGAAGATCTGCTGGATGAGGCGATTGCAACCATGGCCGCCCTTAAGCAGAAACTGGGCGCCCGCCTGGGTTATCTGTTCGGTGGCTTGCCCGGCACAGTGGAAAAACTGAAGGGGGCGGATCTGGCCCTGGACGATGTGCTCGATCTGCCTTCGCTGGTTGCTGATGATATTCAGGATTTTGCCTGGTTTGTGCTGGGGCTTGAGCTGGATGAGGCCCAGGCGGAGCGTCTCCGTCATGACAGTGACGGCAATATTGCCCGGTTGATTGAGTTGCTGAGCAACGGTGATGTCGGCGCCCCGGTGATGATGTCCGCTGCTGCTGAAGAGGAGGATGACTCCGAACCCGCTGCCGTATTTGCATCTCGCCCGGTTGATGAGGACTCGCAGGAAGAGTTTCATCTTTCTTCATCCGCAGTTGATGATGAGGCCGAGAGTTTTGCTGAGACTGGCGATGACCATGAGGATGTTGAACAGGAGCGGCGTGCCGCAGTGACTCCACCATGGCGCCATGTGGCGGCGGTGGTTGGTCTGCTGGCCGTGGTGGTCATCATCTGGTCGGTTTTCTCCGGCGGTAGCGATGACGGCTACGGGCAGGGAGAATCTCGTCAGCTTGCCCTTCCGGTTCCGGAGCAATCCGGCGCTGAAGAGGGTGCTGCTGCCGAAGCTCAAGAGCCTCAGACTCGCCCGTTGGCGTCATCCATGGAGCCCGTTGCCAGACTGGAAGACCTTCCCGATCGCCAGGATCCCGAGCCTGATTCAAAGACGGATGGTGATGCTGGAAGTGTGTCCTTGACGCCGGTAACGGATCCGGTCATGCAGTCAGCGCCTGCCCGGCAGGAGCCGGAAGTGCGTGTGGCACAGGAGTCTGCGGAGGCGGCGTCGCCAGAGCCGAAACAGGAAGAGCAATCGCAGGACACGCCTGCCGAACCTGATACAGTGCCCGCCAGCGAGCCGGCTCTGAGCGGCCTGGATGCGGAGTTGGGCTACCAGCGGGAAGACTGGTTGGCAACGCTGGATGATAGCCGCTGGTTCCTGCAGATTACCGTGACCAGCCAGGAGGCCAATGCTCGCGGGGTGCTGGACCAGCTGGAGCGCAAGGGGGCCTATTATCGCGCCGAGCGTAACGGAAAAGCGGTCTATCTAGTGCTTTCCGGGGACTATTCCAGCCGTCAGGCGGCACTGGATGCAAAGTCGACGTTACCTGCAAAGTTGCGCTCTGCAGGCCCATTTCCCCGCAATATAGCCGACATTCGCAGCGAACTTTGAAAACGAAAATACCCCTTGGGTGACTGTTCAATTTGTCGCCCAAGGGCGCAATGTGTAGAATGCATATCCCTTTTTTGCCGTCACCACTATCCTGACGCCATTCGCCTTCTGTAAGTCTCTGAATTTCAAGAGGAAAGGTTTTGATGCAGCAGAACTCAACGCTGGTGCGGGGGCTCACTGAGCCCGGAGAATTCCGGGACAACTGTGGTTTTGGTCTGATTGCCCATATGGAGGGCAGCGCCAGCCACGAGCTTTTGCAAACGGCCATCGAAGCACTGACATGTATGACTCACCGGGGCGGCATTAATGCCGATGGAAAAACCGGTGATGGCTGCGGTCTGTTGCTCAAGAAACCCGATTCTTTCTTCCGCAAGGTTGCGGAAGCTCAATCCATTAGTCTGCCGGACAACTATGGCGTGGGGATGATCTTTACCCACCCGGATGCCGACCAGGCGGAACAGCAGAAAGCCGCCATCAATACGGCCCTGGAAGCGCAGGACGTGCAGGTGCTGGGCTGGCGCGAAGTGCCCACCGACGACGCCTGTCTCGGTGATCTGGCCCGTGCCTCTCTGCCCGGCTTCTGGCAGGTGCTGGTGGCAGCTGACGGCAATACCGAGCAGGAGCTTAACCGCCGCCTGTTCTTTGCCCGTCGTCATGCGGAGAAGGCGTTGGAGAGCGATGGCTACTTCTACGTCTGCTCCCTGTCTGCCTCGGTGATTTCCTACAAGGGTCTGATGATGCCGGTGGACCTGCCGGCGTTCTTCCCGGACCTGGGTGACAGTGCCATGGAAACCGCCATTGTGGTGTTCCATCAGCGCTTCTCCACCAATACCTCGCCGCAGTGGCCGCTGGCCCAGCCGTTCCGGTATCTGGCTCACAACGGGGAAATCAATACCGTACAGGGCAACCGTAACTGGGCACTGGCCCGGGAAAACAAGTTCGAAAATGAACTGTTGCCCGGTCTGGAAGAGTTGAGCCCGCTGGTTAACCGCACCGGCTCCGACTCTTCCAGCATGGATAACATGCTGGAAGTGTTGTTGGCTGGCGGCATGGATCTGTTCCGCGCCGTGCGCATGATGATCCCGCCGGCCTGGCAGAACGTGGAAACCATGGATTCCGATCTGCGGGCTTTCTACGAATATAACTCCATGCACATGGAGCCCTGGGATGGCCCTGCCGGCCTGGTAATGACCGACGGCCGTTACGCGGTTTGTATGCTCGACCGTAACGGTCTGCGTCCGGCCCGCTGGGTAGTGACCAAGAACGGCTTTATTACCCTGGCTTCAGAAATCGGCGTTTACGGCTACAAGCCGGAAGACGTGGTGGCCAAGGGTCGGGTCGGGCCGGGCCAGATCCTGGCCATTGATACCGAAACCGGTGAAGTGCTGCACACCAAGGACATCGACAACCGTCTCAAGGTGCGCCACCCCTATCGGGACTGGCTGAAAGGCAACGCCCTGCGTATCGAAGCGGATTACGACCACGAAGTGGAGCGTACCGACGAGGTGGATCAACAGGATCTGCTCAGCTACCAGAAGTTTTTCCAGATCAGCTTTGAAGAGCGCGATCAGGTGCTTCGCCCGCTGGCAGAATCCGGCCAGGAAGCCACCGGCTCCATGGGCGATGATACGCCCATGGCGGTGCTGTCCCGTCGCGAGCGCTCCCTGTACGACTACTTCCGTCAACAGTTTGCTCAGGTGACCAACCCGCCCATCGATCCGCTGCGCGAAGCGATCGTGATGAGCCTGGAAACCTGTGTGGGCGCCGAGCGGAATGTGTTCGAAGAAACAGCGGATCATGCCGACCGGGCGATTTTGTCTACCCCTGTGCTGTCTCATTCCAAATTCACCAACCTGATGAAGATCGATCGTCCCGGGTACGATGTGGCCAAGCTGAGCCTGCATTACGACCCGCAGATCGGCCTGCGTCAGGCGGTGGAAAATCTTTGCGAGCAGGCCGCCCAGGCAGTCCGTGATGGCAAGGTCATTCTGGTGCTTACCGACCACGGTATTGCCCAGGATCAGCTGACCATCCACGCCCTGATGGCCACTGGTGCCGTGCACCATTACCTGACCGAAAAAGGTCTGCGCTCCGACGCCAACATCATCGTGGAAACGGCCACCGCCCGTGATTCCCATCACTTTGCTGTGCTGTTCGGCTTCGGCGCCACTGCCGTCTACCCGTACCTTGCCTATGACGTGATCTCCGACATGGTGCGCTCCGGCGAACTGCTCGGCGATGCGGTGGAGCTGCAGAAGAACTTCCGCAAGGGCATCAACAAGGGCCTGATGAAGATCCTCTCCAAGATGGGGATCTCCACTATCACGTCCTACCGCGGTGCCCAGCTGTTTGAAGCCGTGGGCGTTGCCCGCGATGTGGTGGATCTGTGTTTCCGTGGTGTGCCCAGCCGTATTCAGGGTGCCAGCTTCGAGGATTTCGAAGCGGACCAGAAGAGCCTGGCCAAGGATGCCTGGAAGCAGCGCAAGCCCATCGATGCCGGCGGTATTCTCAAGTACATCCACGGCAAGGAATATCACGCCTTCAACCCGGACGTGATTTATGCCCTGCACCGGGCTACCCAGGACAGTGACTACGACGCCTACAAAGAGTATGCCGAACTGGTCAACAAGCGCCCTGTGGCCACCCTGCGTGATCTCTTTGCCCTGCGCGATGACGTGGAAGCCATTGATGTGGAGCAGGTGGAGCCGCTGGAAAACATCCTGCTGCGCTTCGACTCCGCGGGCATGTCCCTCGGTGCTCTCAGCCCGGAGGCCCACGAGGCCATCGCCACCGCCATGAACCGTCTGGGCGGTCGCTCCAACTCCGGTGAGGGTGGTGAAGATCCGGCCCGCTACGGCACCGAGCGGGTGTCCAAGATCAAGCAGATTGCTTCCGGCCGTTTCGGTGTGACCCCGCATTATCTGGTCAACGCCGAGGTGCTGCAGATCAAGGTGGCCCAGGGCGCCAAGCCCGGCGAGGGCGGTCAGCTGCCCGGTGGCAAGGTGAATGCGCTGATCGCGCGCCTGCGTCACTCCGTGCCCGGCGTAACCCTGATTTCGCCGCCACCGCACCACGATATCTACTCCATTGAGGATCTGGCCCAGCTGATCTTCGACCTCAAGCAGGTCAACCCGGACGCCCAGGTGTCCGTGAAGCTGGTGTCCGAGCCCGGTGTGGGTACCGTGGCTTCCGGTGTGGCCAAGGCCTACGCGGACCTGATCACCATTTCCGGTTACGACGGCGGTACCGCGGCCAGCCCGCTGACCTCCATCCGCTATGCCGGCTCCCCCTGGGAGCTGGGCCTGGCGGAAGCCCATCAGGCCCTGCGTGGCAATGATCTGCGCGACAAGATCCGTCTGCAGACCGATGGTGGCCTGAAGACCGGCCTGGACGTGATCAAGGCCGCTATCCTGGGGGCCGAGTCCTTCGGTTTCGGTACCGTGCCGATGATCGTGCTGGGTTGTAAGTACCTGCGTATCTGTCACCTGAACAACTGCGCTACCGGCGTGGCGACCCAGCGTGAAGACCTGCGCAAGGAACACTTTATCGGTGCGCCGGAACTGCTGATCAACTACTTCACCTTTGTGGCCAAGGAAGTTCGTGAGTTGCTGGCGCTGTTGGGCGTGAAGAGCATTCCCGAGCTGATCGGCCGCACCGACTTGCTGAAAGTGCTGGAAGGCGAAACCGTGCGTCAGGGCAAGCTGGATCTGACGCCGATCCTGCGCAATGATCTGGTGCCGGCTGACAAGCCTACCCACTGCCAGGTCAGCCGCAACGAGCCGTTCGACAAGGCGGTGCTGAACCAGAAAATGGTTGAGGACATGCTGACGGCCATCGACAGCAAGTCCGGCGGCTCCTTCCACTATGAGATCACCAACTGTGATCGCTCCGTGGGGGCGCGGGTGTCCGGTGAAATCGCCAAGCGTCACGGCAACCTGGATATGGAAACCGCGCCGATCAAAGTCCGCTTCACCGGTACCGCCGGGCAAAGTTTCGGTGTGTTCAACGCCGGCGGCCTGCACATGTACATCGAAGGCGATGCCAATGATTACGTGGGCAAGGGCATGGCCGGTGGCAAGCTGGTGATCCGTCCGCCCAATGGCAGCCCGTTCAAGAGCCAGGAAACGGCCATTATCGGTAACACCTGCCTGTACGGTGCCACCGGCGGCAAGTTGATGGCTGCGGGTACCGCTGGCGAGCGCTTCGGGGTACGTAACTCCGGCGCCCACGCCGTGGTGGAAGGCGCTGGCGATCACTGCTGTGAATACATGACTGGCGGTTCCATCACCGTGCTGGGTCGCACCGGGCATAACTTCGGTGCCGGCATGACTGGTGGTTTCGCCTTTGTACTGGACGAAGACAACGATTTCTTCGACCGCATCAACCCGGAACTGATCGAACTGCATCGCATCAGTTCCGAAGCTACCGAATCTCACCGCAGTCACCTGCGTGGCGTGATCTCCGATTACGTGCAAGAGACCGGCAGCGAGTGGGGCCAGTACATTCTGGATAACTTTGATGCCATGAGCCGCAAGTTCTGGCTGGTTAAGCCCAAGGCCGCAAGCCTGGAAAACCTGCTCAAGAGCACGCGTGCCAATCCGGCATAACGGGGGAGACCATGGCTGAACGTTTGAGCAATAACTTCCAGTTTCTCGACGTGCCCCGGCACGATCCGAAGAAAAAGGACATTGAAGATCGCAAGCACAAGTACGAGGAAATCTACCACCCGTACGACACTCGGGAAGTGGAGCATCAGGCGCACCGTTGCCTGCACTGCGGCAACCCGTACTGTGAATGGAAGTGCCCGGTCCACAACTACATCCCCAACTGGTTGAAGCTGATCAGTGAAGGCAACCTGATGGAAGCGGTGGAGCTGAGTCACCAGACCAACTCCCTGCCGGAAGTCTGTGGCCGCGTGTGCCCGCAGGATCGCCTCTGTGAAGGGGCCTGTACCCTGAATGACGGCTTTGGTGCGGTCACCATCGGTGCCACCGAGAAATACATCACCGACACCGCCCTGGCCATGGGCTGGCGTCCGGACATGTCCAAGGTGGTGTGGACCGACAAGAAGGTCGCCGTGATTGGTGCCGGGCCTGCGGGTATCGGCTGTGCCGACGTGCTGGTACGCAGCGGTGTGAAGCCGGTGGTCTTTGACCGTTACGAGGAAATCGGCGGTCTGCTCACCTTCGGCATTCCCGAGTTCAAGCTGGAAAAACCGGTCATGGCCAAGCGCCGTGAAGTGTTTGAAGGCATGGGCGTGGAATTCCGTCTGGGCGTGGAAGTGGGCAAGGACATCACCATTGATGAACTGCTGGCCGACTACGATGCCGTCTTCATGGGCATGGGCACTTACACCTACATGAAGGGTGGGTTCCCCGGTGAAGACCTGGATGGTGTGCACGAAGCGTTGCCGTTCCTGGTGGCCAATGCCAATCGCAACCTGGGTTTCGAAAAAGACCCGGCTGACTTCATCGACATGAAGGGCAAGCGTGTTGTGGTGCTGGGTGGTGGTGACACCGCCATGGATTGTAACCGCACCTCCATCCGCCAGCAGGCGGGCAGCGTGGTCTGCGCCTACCGCCGTGACGAAGAGAACATGCCCGGTTCCCGCAAGGAAGTGGCCAACGCCAAGGAAGAAGGCGTGCAGTTCCTGTTCAACCGTCAGCCCATCGAAGTGGTGGGGGAAGACGGCAAGGTCACCGGCGTGAAAGTGGTGGAAACCAAGTTGGGCGAGGCGGACAACAACGGTCGTCGTCGTCCCGAGCCGATTCCGGGCAGCGAGGAAATTCTGCCGGCGGATGCGGTCATCGTGGCCTTTGGTTTCCGTCCCAGCCCGGCGGACTGGTTCGAGCCCAAGAATGTGACGACTGACGATTCCGGCCGTGTTCAGGCTGTTGAAGAACAGGAATTCCCATTCCAGACCAGCAACGAGAAGATCTTTGCTGGCGGCGATATGGTTCGCGGCTCTGACCTGGTGGTGACTGCCATCTGGGAAGGGCGTGAAGCGGCCAAGGGCATTCTCGATTATCTGGATGTGTGATTGACGTAGCACGCAACACGGTGCATGCGACACGCAACATCAGGGCCTGCTTTTGCAGGCCCTTTTTCTATATGATATTGAGGATTTTTTGATTTTCGCGTGTTGCGTGCAGCGTGATGCGTGGAGCGTTTCCAAAGGAACCCACATGACTTTCGCTCCTCTACAAAACGACCGTATTCTCCGTGCCCTCAACCGTGAGCCTGTGGATCAGACACCGGTGTGGATGATGCGCCAGGCCGGGCGCTATTTGCCGGAATACCGGGCCAGCCGCGAGCATGCGGGCTCTTTCATGGATCTGTGCCGGAATGCGGACCTGGCTTGCGAGGTCACCCTGCAGCCGCTGGAGCGTTACCCGCTGGACGCCGCCATTCTGTTTTCCGATATCCTCACCATTCCTGATGCCATGGGCCTGGGGCTGTATTTCGAGACCGGGGAAGGGCCGAAATTCCGCAAGGTGGTGCGCACCGAAGAAGACGTGGCGGCGTTACCGATTCCCGATGCGGAAAGCGATCTGGGTTATGTGATGAAGGCGGTCAGCACCATTCGTGGGGCTCTCAATGGCCGGATTCCCCTGATTGGCTTTTCCGGTAGCCCCTGGACTCTGGCGACCTACATGGTTGAGGGCGGCTCCAGCAAGGACTTCCGTCATCTCAAAGCCATGGTCTACAGCCAGCCAGAGTTGGCTCATGCCCTGCTGGATAAGCTGGCCCAATCGGTCACCTCGTATCTGAATGCCCAGATTCGTCATGGGGCCCAGGTGGTACAGATCTTTGATACCTGGGGTGGGGCCCTGTCCGCCGAGGCCTACCAGCAGTTTTCCCTGAAATACATGAAGAAAATCGTCGGTGGCCTGATTCGTGACCACGAAGGCCGCAAGGTGCCGGTGATCCTGTTCACCAAGAACGGTGGGCTGTGGCTGGAGTCCATGGCGGAGAGTGGCTGTGATGCCCTGGGCCTGGATTGGACCATCAACATCGGCGAAGCCCGTCGCCGCGTCGGCAACAAGGTGGCCCTGCAGGGCAACATGGACCCGGCGGTGCTGTATGCGTCTCCGGATGCCATCCGTGCGGAAGTAAAACGCATCCTGACGGATTTCGGTGATCACCCCGGGCATATTTTCAACCTGGGGCACGGCATTACGCCGCAGGTGGACCCTGCCAATGCGGGTGTCTTTATCGACGCGGTGCAGGAATTCAGCAGGAAGTAAGAGAACGATAAGCTTGAAGCTGCAACGCGAATCAGGGGCTTGTCTGGTTTGCGTTGCAGGTGCAGCGCCGGGGCTTTGGAGGCGGGCTGTTGGGTTCAGCACAGATAAAATATTCAATCGCGTTATAGCTTGAGGTCCCAAGGGGGAAATAGAGTGCGCACTGTTATAGCGGTCCTGTTGCTGGTGTGGGGTGCACCTGTAATCGCTGTGTCACTGGCTCTGGCCAAGGTGGAGCGGGCCGGGGAGGGGGAGAGCGAGCAGCAGGTCTGCGACCGGGCCTTGCAGATGATGACAGAAGAGCTGCATGTCAGCTTGCTGAGCGTTATTGCTGCTACCGATGATTATCAGAAACGTAAGCTGGCCTACAAACAGCAGGACCGGTCTGAATTCCTGCTCCGGGATGCCTATCTAAGCCAGTTGCAGGAAGAAAAGCCCTCGCTGCAGGGGCGGCGCTGGAGTGGTTCGCGCTGCACGCTGCGGGCGCGTTACGAAGCGGATATTGATGCCCTGGCCCGGCGGGTGCCGATTCCCGAGAAATCGCAGGCAAGTGGTCCGCAGCACAAGGACGAGCCGCCGCCAGGTATCGACCGGAAAACCTGGCAGCTTTTCAGCACTAGCCGGGATCGGGCCTCTCTATCACAAGCATTCAGTACCGTGTCGGTGCTGCGCATGCGGATCAGTGAGTACTACCTGTCCAGCGGCAAGTGGCCGGGCAGCCTGAATGATATGGAGATTGCGCCTGAGCAGGTGGTGGATCAGCGTATCAAACGGGCCTATATGCTCCGCGAGGGCATGCTGAAGCTGGAGCTCGCTGGCCGTCTGGAGGGCCATGAACTGACCACTTGGCCGGTGGAAGGTGGGGTGCGTGGGCTGGAGTGGCAATGCTCAACCACCGTCAATATGGGGCCGAACGGCTTCTGTGAGCAGGCGGAATAACAAACCGAGTTGAACGTTAAAAGTTGAAACGCGAACTACCTGATCTTGCTCTGAAATCTGGGTGGCCGCGTTCATTGCAGGTGGGTTGATAAGCCTTTCTTGGAGCGCGGGCATCGCCTTTGTCATGTGGCATTACCCTTGCCCGCGCTTTGTAACTTTCAACTTTGCACTTTTAACTCGATTCACCCGCCGATCTTGCGCATCTGATAGACGTTATGGGTGATGGCAACCACCTCGCCATTGGCGTCTTTCAATTCCACGTCCCATTCGAAGTCGCATTTACCCACCTCTTCGGTGGTCTTTTCGATGCGTGCGATCTCTTCCTCGCTGAGGGTGACCTCCACTGTGATATCGGTGGTAGCCGGGCGACGGAAGCGGATCGACATGTCCTTGACGATGGGGTAGCAACGCTTGGTGTCGAAGGACGTCAGGTAGATCACCCCGCCGGGCAGTTCGGCGATGGTGTAGAGGGCGCCCGCATACATGATGCCAACATGATTAATGTTGGGCTCAAAAGGCATCACCATCTTGCAGTAACCTCGTTCCACATCCAGGGTCTTTACCCCGCAGCGCTCCACAAATGGAAAGGTCTTGTCGCTGGCGGCTTTAATCAGGGTTTTCTGTTCTTCGGAAAGGGCCATGCTGTTTCTCCTTCGGTTGAGAAGAATGCTAGCAAAGGCCGGGACGGTTGCCGCAAGCCGTTTTGATCATGGCGGTGGAGGAAATGGTCAAAGAGAGCTTCAAGCGGCAAGCCTCAAACTTCAACGCCTAACCGAGTGAGCCTGGCCCATGTTTGACGGTGAAAGGGAAGCCGGGAACTTCTCACGCCGCCACTATCCAAAAGCGTAGCTCGTGCTTAAAGCGCGTCGGTCTTGGCTGCGCTGATAAAGTCATTGCGGTGCAGACCGCCAATTTTGTGGGTCCACCAGGTCACCGTCACCTTGCCGTACTCGGTGAGGATGGCCGGGTGATGGCCCTCTTTTTCGGCCAGCTCGCCAACCTGATTGGTAAAAGCCAAGGCGTCGACGAAATTCTTGAACGAGAAATGCCGTTGCAGTTTCTCGATGCCGTCTTCCTCTACCAGAATCCACTCAGGGATTTGAGGATGCAGCTCTTGGCGTTCCTGGTCGGTTACCCGGGGTGCGTCAGCCCGGCATGCTTCGCAGCTCTGTGTTGTCAGGGAAGTCATAGCAGCAGTTAATAGTGAATAGTGAATAGTTAACAGCGAAAACCCAAAAGTCAGTTTTGGGTGCTGTTTCCCGAAGTGCATAGGACCCGCGCCATTGTCATGAAGCGCGGGGTTCTGCCTATCCAGTACACACCAAGCCTGTTGCTCGTTGCAACTTCCAACTGGCTAATGTTCTCAGGCGGGTTCGCACAGTCGGACCGGATCACCATCGGTGCCGCCCGGGGCCATTTTCTTCAATAGCCGGCGCAGCTTTTCCATATCCGTGTCGTCGCGGACGCGGCCGGGAATTTCCATGCCGTCGGCCAGATTCAGCAGCACAGCCTTCATTTTTTCAGGCATCAGTACCGGTTGGCGGTGCTGCAGCACATAGATGCGGTCGCCACGCTTGAACAGCATGAAACCATAGTAGTACGTGCCGCTTTCCACCTCGCTGTCTTTCACCTGGGCGGCATCCACATTGATACCAATGATGGCGAACAGAGCACGGGGATCGGCGTCTTCCAGGAATTCCCGGTAAGAGGCTTCGGCACTGGTGATCATGGGGGCCTTGGCCACCACCTCACGCAAGTAACTGTTCAGGGTCAGGTTGAGCAGGGTCAGATCCGAGGCAAACCGCGGTGCCTGGATCATCGGATGGTTTTCCGCGCTCAGATAGTCCACACGGAAAAGACGGCCACTGCCGTCCCAGAAGGTGGTTGAGCCACCATGGCGGTCGCAGCGTTCATCAAGCACCACTTCACCCCGGAAGGTGTTGATGCTCATGTCCAGAATATAGGCGCCGGCGGGAGAGAAATAGTAATCCCCTTGCCGTTCGCCCTGCAGATTCTGGCAGCTGGCGAGCAGTAGGATGCAGATCAGTAACGCGGCAGTTTTAATTGTTTTCATTATTCGCCCCGGATAGAAAAAGCCCGTCGATCATAGCACACCCAACCGGATGTGCAGCGATTGGCAGTGATCTTCAAGGCTTAATATCAGAGGACAGGTAAATCCGCCAGGGGAATCACGATTTTCTGTGGGCTGGCCTTGCGGCTGCGGTTGTAGTGCCAGGTGGCCTGGTGGGGTTTGTCATACACCCGGGCGGGCAGTTCCGTGACGGGGGTCCGGCAGGCGCTGATCTTGCTGGCAGCCTGGTTGAAGCGGGCCAGTAGTTCGACGGCGATGGGTTGCTGCCGCTCGGTGACCGCGTCGCTGCATTGCTGGCCTTCAGCTTGCAGGTAGTTCACCGCCGGGGAGATCAGCACATACTGCTGCAGCTGTCTCTGGCTGGCATCGACCACTTCGATGCACTGGTGCACCCAGTAATAGTAGCAGTCCTGCGCACGGGCCATGGCGGCGCAGCCCATGATCAGGCATACAAGCAGGCCACGTATCATGAGGGCAATCCTCCTCGTTGCTGGCGGGCGGGTTCCCACTGCAGCAGGATGTTGTCGGTAATCAGGTGCTCGGGGATGCGATGGCGGATCTTGTCGTGCAATGCCGGCAGCTGGCTCCAGTGAATCCCGGGCAGCATATGGTGGGCCGTGTGGTAGCCCAGATTCCAGGACGGCAGATTGTAGCGTTTCAGTTCCACATTGCGCGAGGCGTGATAATGGTCCTCGAAACCGGTGCCGGCATGCTGGCCGTAGGTGTTGTCCAGCAGCATGAACAGCATTGCCGTCATGGGCAGAATGAAGAGGATCAGGGCGTTGCGTGGGTCATGGAGCATCGCCAGCAGAAGCGGAATGTTTGCAAGTACTAACAGACGGAGAAAGCGCCGGTAAAGCTGGGGGTGCTGCTTGCCGATACGATGGATTTCCGGGTAGACCTTCAGCGTATTGATAAGCACATAACGCCAGCGGGGCATAAGCGAGCCATCCGCTTGCTGCCAGGACGAGGGATCCTGTTCCGGCTCTAAATAGTACTTATGGTGGCCGATATTATGATGCAGGGTCCAGCTCAGGGGGCTGGTGCCGGTCTGGAGGTAGAGGATGCACTCGAACAGTCGGTTCAGCGGTTTTTTGACGAACACATTGACATGGTGATGGTTGTGGCAGATGGCGCCACAGGATACCTGAACCGGTAACAGGGCCAGCATGGCCAGCCAGGTTGTCAGGCCGTCACTATAGAAAAACAGGCCCAGTTGAATGGAAAACACCGCCAACACCAGGGCAACTGCGGCGAAATCAGCCCTATAGCGTACTAACATTTCAACCACCTAGACTGATGTGTCAGCCCCTACTACGAATAATGGTTGAGTGTATATTGAAACTTAGAGTGTGATGAAGACCACAAAAACCATTTTGCCGGGCGCGATGGTCAATATGCTGACATTGCACCCGGCAAAAGCTTACAGGCTTTATGGTCAATCTCTTACACGCGGCCCAGCAAGTCCCGGGCGATGGCGATGATCTGCATTTCGTCGGTGCCGGCGTAGATCTGCAGGATCTTGGCGTCGCGCATCAGCTGTTCCACACGCGATTCGCGCATGTAACCGTAGCCGCCATGGATCTGTACCGCTTCAGTGGCCACCTCCATGGCAGCCTGGGCGGCGTATAGCTTCATGGCGGAGGCCTCGGCCAGGGTCATCTGCTGGCCGGCGGCGGTCATTTCGATATAGCGGAACACCATGTTCTGCAGGTTGGTGCGAGCCACTTCCATTTTGGCCAGCTTGAGCTGGATAAGTTGATTCTGACCGATGGCTCGGCCGAACTGGACCCGGTCGTGGGCGTATTGGGTGCTCAGTTGCAGCGCCCGTTCTACCATCCCCAGGGCCATGGCGGCGACACCGGCGCGCTCCTGCATGAAGGTGCCCTTGGCGCCGCTGCGGCCGTAGCCGTCTTCACTACCGCCCAGCAGCCGGTCGGGGCCCACTTTGACGTCAGACAGGAACAGTTCGCCGGTGGGCGAGGAGCCGATGCCCATCTTCTTGAAGGGTTTGGATTGCTCCAGGCCTTCCATGCCGCTGTCGAGAATGAAGGAGACGATCTTGCGCTGGTCGGCTGGGACCCCTTCCTCATCCAGCTTGCAGATCAGGATGATGGTGTCGGCGTAGGGACCGTTGGTGATCCAGGTCTTGCTACCGTTGATGATGTAGCCACCATTGCCGTCACGTTTGGCCAGTGTCTTCATCTGTCCGAAGGCGTCGGAGCCGGCATTGGGCTCGGAGATCGCCCAGGCGCCCACCTTCTCCAGGGTGAGCAGCGGCAGTGCCCAGCGTTCTTTCTGCTCGATGGTGCCCTTGCTCATGATGGCGCCACCGCCCAGACCCATGGACACGCCCATGGCCGTGACAAGCCCTTGGGCATGTTTGCAGATTTCGATAATGGGGATCATGCGCATGGCGGCCTCTTCGCCGGCCATGGCAGAAGGGCCATCCTTTTTCTTTTCCTCGACGGTTTCCCCGGCGGCAATGGCCTTCTCCCGGGCCAGCTGTTTCTCGAAGGATTGCTGGGCCATCACATCCATGCCGAAGGTCTTTATCAGCTTGCGAAGGATGTCGTAGGGCGGCACGCCGTTGTATTCGATGTCATCCAGGTGCGGCACGATTTCCTTTTCCACGAAATCGCGCACCATCTTCTGGATCATCTGTTGTTGTTCGGACCACTGGATCATGGGGCTGTCCTGTCTGTTGAAGTGGTTTCAACAGTAACAAGCCGGACAGGCCCACCGCATTGATCAAAAAGAGCGGAAACCTTGACGTTCCGGGTCAGCAGGTTGCTAGGGAGCCGGGTGGGCGGTGATGCAGGGGAAAGGATCAAAGCTGACTCGCATGATCAGTGCGTTGTCGCCTTCGCTTGCCGCCGCAGCGTCAATGTCCTGGGGCCGCAGGCGGGGGTGGGAGCCGTCGTAGAATTTTTTGGCGGCCCTGGCATTCAGGGTGCGTTCGCGGGCAATGGCATAGCTGACGCCTTCGCCGCCCAACAAGTGGCGGATGTATTCCGCACAGGCCACATCTTCATCGCCCGTGGGATGAGAGGCCACCAGCACCACGGTGGGTGGATTCTGTTCGCGCAGATAGTTGGCCGTCGCTTGCGCATTCACCAGCCCGGCAACCAGCACTTCCTTGCTGTCCCGGGCTTTCAGGGTGGCCGCCACGCCGTTGGTGGTGCGCAGGATCAATTCCCGGTCCTGCAAGTCCGCCTGATCGATTTCCCAGGGAGAGTTGCCGAAATCAAATCCCTTGATCGGCAGGGCATCCACTTCCCCGGCCAGCAAGGCGTCGGGCAGGTGCTCGTCACGCAGGGCAAAGGCCTGTTCCGCGTTCTCCACCGGCCAGATGCAGCGCAGACCTTTGCGGAAGGCATGGTGGCTGGTGGTGAACGCACGGATCACGTCGATGATCACGGTGATGCCGTGAATATTGTGCGGCGGGTTATGTCCCTGGGCGATATGTACTTCCATCAATGATCCTTTCTTGATCGCTGGCTCAGAACAACAGACCCACACCCCAGGTGGCATTGTCGAAAATCTCTTCGTCACTGTCCTGGTATTGTTCCACCGCAATGGTGAAGGTAATGCGGTCGCCCAGGGTCATGCGGTCCTTGGGGGTACGTTTTCCAGTAAAGAAATCCACCACCGAGCGGTAGTTGAAATCGGAGCGGAAGCGCAGCAGGTCGCCGTGGTTGCCGTAGCCGTACTGGATCTGCACGATGCGACCGAACCCGATGCCGGCATAGGCGTTGTTGACCCGTTCGCCATCAGCTTCGGAGAGGTCGTCCTCGCGCTGGTCTGAGCGCAGCGGCGAATCGCCGAATTTCTTGCTGCCAACGCCGGCGTTGATGGCCACGCTGCTGTAGTTGGCATCCACAAAGAAACCGGTATCCACGTTTTCAGTGGGGTCGACACGGCCCACTGAAAAAACGGTGCCGCGAATCAGGGTGACGCCGCTGTAACGATCTTCGGCATGGGCATGGCTGGCAAGGGTGCCTGCTGTTAGTAAAAGCAGAGTTATCAAGGTTGTTATTGTTTTCATGGGTATCCCTCCGTGAACAGGGATTCATTATGCCTAACAGGCGGTTGAAATACAGTCCGGGCAGCTGATTCTGTGGTAAGTGATACTTGCATCGCGAAGCTGCCGTCAGGACCGCCGTTATTCGCGACGCAAGTATCGCTTTCCACAGTAGAAGAGACCTTTTTCAGAGGCGTCTCAACGCTCTGGAGTCCGTGCCAGGGTCCACACCCGCACTTCCGCGGCGCCATGGCGCAACAGACATTCACTGGCGGCCCGGGCGCTGCTGCCGGTGGTCATGACGTCATCCACCAGTACCAGCTTCAGCCCGCTGACTGGCCGGGTGCAGGCAAAGGCACCACGCAAATTGCGTCGCCGCTGGCTACGGCTGAGTCCTTGCTGCATGGGGGTTGATTGTTGGCGTTGCAGTGCGGGTAAGGACGGTATTTTCCACAGGCCGGCGAGACGATCGGTCAGTCGCTGGCTCTGGTCGAAACCCCGCTGCCAACGCCTTCGCCAGTGTGCGGGCAGGGCGCAGAGGGCATCAATGTCGGGCCAGGGGCAGGGAGTGTCTGCCAGTAACTGTTCGATCCCTCTTTCCGCCACCAGATCGCCGCGGTACTTGTAACGACCAATTAGCCGATCCAGTGGGAAACTGTAGCGCAGAGGGGCCTGGCTGGCGGTAAAGGGGGGAGGCTGACGCAGGCAGCGTCCACAGAGCGGAGCGGGGATGTCTTCATCGTCGTTGCCAGCAGGATGTTGCAAGCCGCACCGACACAGAGGGCCATCCAGGCGCGCCAGCAATACCAGGCAGGACGGACATACCTGGTTGCTCTGGGTTTGTCCGCTGTGCGGTTCGGCATAAGTTGGCGAAAACTGCCATCTTATGCTGGAAAACCAAGTTAATCTTAATTTAAACAATGAGTTACGAAGTGCGCCTGCTTCTGTGGGATGGCTGTCGTCATTTGGAACCTGGGTATGGTCTTGTGAAAATGTTGCAATTTGTTACAGGTTGGCCTTCTAAGCAGTTAACCCGATAAAAGCGGGTTAACTAAATACCCCATGAAGAAGCCGCCCTATCAAATCCTGGACTTCTTTTAAGCCCTCTTCATTTTGAGCTCTTTCGTATGGGGCTTGCCCTCCTAGAATGGCCAATGGCGTTGATAGCCAGCGTTTGGTTTGTGCCTCATCTTCAGAAAAGAGAGGGGAGGCTTTTGCTAAAAGGTGCTTAAAAAGTGCGGAGTCATTTTGGTCTATGCTCTGCATAATATCGCTCCATTAATAAAATAAAATTGCTTTTCGAAAATACTAACGATCACCTTTGTTTTGTGGGAAAGGGGCAGTATCGAGGAGAATATTTTTTGCTGATACGAATAGTGTATTAAAGGGGATGGATGTGGACCTTGATAGAGATCTGGCGATGTAAGTCGGTGAGGTTGTAATGCCATCATTGATCAGTGTGCTGATCAATTGATGACACATTCTTTCAGCTTCTATATGTGATTGGATTTTGAGTCTCTGGCTGTGATTTTGATATCGAGATTTTGCTTTTTCTACAAGGTTCGGCCAATTATGTTTTATGAGCCGTATTGATAAATTGGAATCTTCCGCAAGTTGTCTGAGTGTTAGGGGTGGTTCGCTATTATTTATCAAATCAGAGATGCGGAGTCGATGCTTTTCTAAGAGTTGGGCGCGCTTATGCTTATTGGGAGATATCGGGCGCCCTCGTTTAGTAGCGAATCCGTGCTGGGCTAGATAAGGCTGGCCTGTAGGGAAGTTTAAGGGGAGCTGCGCGAAGTCGGACTTCCCATTTAATGCTTCCCAAATAGAAATGTCGCAGGAATGGCAAGCCAAAAAAATATCGTGGGTGTTACTTAAATGTATGCCGCCATGTATGGCTTTCTTGAAATAAGGGTGTGTTATTTTAGAGTGATTGGCTGAGTTTTTATATTTGGCGATAGCTGCTTTTCTAATGTTGTCTTTTATTTTGAGTATATCGTAATGCATGCCTTTGGATATTGTTTCAACAATATCACTGTAGCCCCAGAAAAAACTGCCAATGTCAGATTCAGAATAATGACTCCAGGATTCAGTTAACCGGTTGTTGCAGTGTCTACATTTAGATAAGTCTCTCCATGGAATACTGGCTTGGTTTTGATATCTGCCGCATGAGGGACATCTTGATTCAAGCTTTACCCAGTGTTTTTCGCAGGCAGTTATATCCCTTAGTTGCCAGATGAGCCTGAAATAAGGTGGTGCCTGTGAATCTACGTCTTCCTTTAGGCACAGTGGGCACCATCTGAGGTCATGAGCTGCTATGTCTCTACCAAACCTGGAAAGTTCGCGGATGGGCATATAAAGATATGATCGATGGATGTTCGATTCACCTACAAGATTTTGTATTAACTTGTGGATTTTTGAGGAGCCATAAGAAACTCTGTTAATGAAGGACATGTCGCTCAGGGAGGAATTAAGGGGGGGCTTTCTTAGTGGTAATGAAGAGTTATGATCATGGAATAACATCGCTCGGTGTAGTTCAGTGCCGGTAAGGCCGTGGGCTTCAGCAAGTCTTATATAATACGATGCGCAGCATTCAATATGCCTTGTCCCGACTCCAATTAGCTTAAGCGGGTAAAATATGCTCATGTTCAAACTCCCCTTTCCCCGGGGGGCTGCATAGCGCTAACTTTACGTGGCCTTTTTGAGGCGAACGATCTTCGTTTTGTTTTGTGCGGTTTTGCATCAGGTTTGCTAATGGATTGTTGTTTGCTTGGCTGCCAATTCCACCTCTCTAAGGATTCATCCAAGGGGGATGGGTAATATTGGGATGCAATAGCTGCTTCTCGTTCCCGAAGCTCGACGTCCCTTTTAGATGGGCTTTTGGCTAGTATGCATTCAAGAGAAAGCTCTGAAAGACCTAGAGATGCACATTTGCAGCAGGCAGTTGTGATCCAGTTTAAGGCGAAGCCCGGTGATCCAGCGGAGCCTTTCATCAGAATCCGCGAGAGGTCTCCTTGAGAATTTAAAGATGCCATGCCAGGTATATGTTCTTCGAATGATTTTATGAAGAAATGAAAATTTTTCCTGTCTTGCTCTATTTTTATGTCGTAGTGCTTAAGGAATATGTTATTAGACCTCCTATGCAAATGAGTGGTTTTAGATATCATGTCTAAAGTTTCGTGGGTCCCGGTCAAGATGAGGCAGAGCTGGTTGTCCTCTGCAAAGGTTTTTAATCTGCTCATAAGTGGAACAGGGTTGTGGCAGGTTGCGGGACTAAAGCCAAGATGGGATGCCTCATCTATGACGATAAATGCGGTTTTTTTGGATTTGATCTCATTTGATAAGGTTAGGTACAAATCAGTCGTAGATTTTCGAGGGTAAAGATCGATCTTTAGTCTGGCGGTTTCTTCGCCTATTTCAATGACAAATCCAGGATTTCCTATGTCAGACAGGAGCGACTTGGCCAGCCATTTGGGGTCGATCTGATTATTGTGATCAGAATTAAGGAATATCGATCTAATAGCGGGAACGTTGGTTTCAGTCCTTTTAAAAACTTTGCTATTGAAAAGCTTGTTTATCATCGTGGTCTTGCCGGTTCCTGATGTCCCGCTTAATACGATAATGTCCCCTGGCCTATGGATTGATATGGCTGTAATTAACTCTTGATAGGCTGAATCAAAATTAG
This sequence comes from Alcanivorax jadensis T9, assembly GCF_000756655.1. GTDB lineage: Bacteria > Pseudomonadota > Gammaproteobacteria > Pseudomonadales > Alcanivoracaceae > Alcanivorax > Alcanivorax jadensis. The sequence goes on along the minus strand of NZ_ARXU01000002.1, from coordinate 222,320 downwards.
GATGAGGGACATGTCCGTTAATAATGGGGTGTAGTGCATCGCTCCACTCATCAATGTTCATTGTCGACTCCGGGTGCTGTTAAATATAACAGCGTTGATTCTTCAGCGGGGTCCTGTTTGAAGTTGAAGTCGTAATCCTCTGGTTCGGTGCTATTTAGGGGGGCTGGTTCTAAAGGTGGGTTTTGGAACTCGCTTTCAATATCGATAAGAAGTTTTGCAGTTCTTAGTTTTGCCTGGAACTTCGCATGGCTTCTAATAGACTTGCCACCAGTTATCCATAAGTTGTAAAAGGCTTGCTGAGCAGGGCTGGAGTTTTCGAATGCATCAAGGTCTCTGTGTGACGCGGTGGTCCACTGATTATTGACTCTTACATAAACAAGGCAGGGGTTTTCAGGATCGATTCTTACTTCAGTATTCTTTTTGTCAAGCTGATGATTATTCAAGGCGCTGCTGAAATATCTTCGACCCGAGACATGAAGTCCGCGACGATAGTCGAAACTGTAATCGGTAATGTTAATGGCTGTGTCTAAGTCAAAATTAAAGCCTTGTTCGTATGGGATGCCAGCCAGGGATGTTTTTTCTATTGAGCTTTTAACAAGCTGCTCTGGGGATTGGCTTCTTTCCCCATGGATTCTTTTGTTTCTCAATTTTATGAATTCATCAAAGCGTTCAATAAAATTGAGAAGAGGGAGAACTGGAAGATTTGAAGGGTCTTTATGAGAATCCATTTCGCGCCTATTTATAATCGAAGGGGTGTATCCGGGAAGGCCTGAAACAAAATCATTAATGACTTCAGAAAATGAACGCTCCACCTCTCCTCCGCCCCGGCCATATGACTTAGGGCTCAATGTTTTTTCGATGCCTAGGTGTGCCATCAAATCTTCACTATGATGAGAGGTGAGATCGGATCCACGATCTGTTCGAATCGATACGGGGAGGCGTCCCCATTCTCGTAGGGTTTTTCTGATTAATATGCTGACAATGGATTGGCTTGGTTCGCAAATATCTATATGCCATGAGAGTACAGCGTTGGAGCCACGATCCAATAATATGCTTAAAATTGGTTTTCTTGTGATCGTTTCATATCCGTCGGAAGATATCTCAACTAAGCAATCAACAGTGTGATGATCTAAGGTCGTGTCAAAAAGCCCAAATGTTGAAACGATTTCTCTATTTTCTGGAAGTGAGGGTGGCTTTTCAGCATTGAAGCCTCTTCTTCCTTTGTGTGCCTGTGCTACAGTTTCGGGAGGTATTGAATTAAGTTTGTTATAAAAGCTAGTTTTTCCTATAGGCCTATAAAGTGGATGGTGGTTGGTTGCTTCCAAATAATACTTTGCATATAAAAGACTCTTTTTAATTGGTCTTCCCATTAGCCAGTTTTTTTTGACAAAGCAGTCCAAGTAGTCAAAAACAATTTTTTCTCTCTTGGGTTTCCTGTTTCCTTTTTTTGAATGATTCGGTGCCAGTGCTGCTATTGAAGGTATCCCGCGTTGCTTGGCATCGCTTATTGCTTTTCTGTAGCGATGTACAGTTCGGCAGTGCTTCTTGTGCGCCTTGTACTTGTTTGCGGTGAGCCACTTAAGCTTTTTTATCCCTTCATCAATTTCGGATTGTGATGAATTGAAGAAGTGGGACTGATATGCATGATTTGATTTATTCGATGGTGCGTACGGCAGTTCGGTGTTTTCACTATCAGCCCCCGCCAGGCGAATTTTGGATGATCGTATGTCTTCTAGTAGGCCGTTGTTTAAAGATGTAATAACAACCCCTTTGCCTATCATTTGATAAATAGTGACTGGATCGGCATGGTCGATAAGCCTTAGTGCATTATGAACTGTTATTTCATCCGTTTCTTTGAGAAGCAGAAGTAGCTTAACGATGCTATCTTCGCTGACTGATGATGTTCTGCGTAGCGATTGGTCTAGGATTCTTAAGTTGTGCATTCGAAGTTTTCCATAGAGATCGGGAATAACAATCGAATGGAGCATTCCAAATGACTCAAAGTACTCGGAATATGATCTGTGATGTGCCGTGACTCCATCAAACTCCCACTCGAATGGGTTGCTTATTGCTAACTCTTTTACTTTCTCGTGGGATTTAACTTCAATAACAGAAATTTCATTGTCTGATTTATATACGAAGTCAGGGGTGTAGGTTACGGTTCCTTTCTTCCCGTTTTTCTTGGTTATCTGGATATTGCATGCAGGTGGCTGGCAAAAATACGCATCAATGCTGGGGTTTATCTCTAAACCAATTGCTGCAATTCTTTCTAATGCAGATTCGCAGCGTATCAGGAGATCCATTTTCCTAGACGGGTACCCAATAACCTTATTCTCTGTGGCTTTTCCGCCTGGGATTCGGCTGGGTGAGATTTTGGCGGCCAAATAAAAGTATCGTTCGGCCTCTGTTATTGAGGGGTTCCATTCATCAAAGGTATTCATTCTATTCTCCTGCGTTAGGCACAAGTGTGTCCGAACCACAGTTTGAATTGTGGTTTCTAATAGACGAGCAATGCCGCAACAGTGATTTGCTCTGTTGACATTGGTGTATTTGAGGGGGGAGAATGGAATGACTGTGCCAACAGTCTTGGGCCCCGGTTGCAGCCGGGGTCCATCCTCCCTTCTAAGTTTATGTATTCATTCGCTATTTTCTCCTCGGGCTGCTGTTTACGGTGTTGCCCTATCTAAATTGTGACATAAAGGTTCACACCTAAATTTGCACAAAATAGAGTGCGGATATCAAGGGGTTTCAAAAAAAAGATAATGGAATCAATAAGGTGGAATCATCTTTGATTCTGGGGCGGGTATGGTGACTAGAGAGTTATCCTAACCTGGCAAGGGGGTTAAATTGCATTGTGGATGTACGGGTCACCATAAATAAGCAATAACAACCGCTTTTAGATGACCGCTGAACCGAGAACCTGTTTTCTAGTAGCTTCCGGTCTGAGAGCCCTTGCCTGTCTGCAATTTCTTACATCATGTTAATCCACCAGCTATTGCCGTCGATGCCTCTGCCTTATAGCCTTTCGTGAAAATTGCAAAATGGATTGACCTAAATGAAGCGTTACTACGCTAGCAGAACCCTTTCCAAGGAAGGATTCTATGAGGTTCATCGGCAAGGATGTGATTCTTTGCCAGAAGAAGAGTATAGGGTTTTCCTGGGGATCTGGGCTGCGAGCAATCATGCTGTAAGTGTGGCACAAAATTTATTCAATAGAGCCTGCCCTTGCTCATGCTGTCTGGCTGCTGCGGTTGCGAATATAGACAGCAGTAACCATGACCAATCATTGAAACAAAATGGGTAATTACAGATTTCGGTCTAGGGCTACTATGCGTTCAAGGCAGACATTACTGCGCTAAAGAGTTCGCTTGCGTTGTTTGTTGCTTCAAGGGCTCCCCGATCTTTGGCTTGCTGCTTGTATCGCTGAGAATTCGCACCTGCGTAGATCACAAATGGGGTGTTGTTCTTGGATTCTCTTAACTTATCAAGAAGTACATAGCCCTCAGAGCTTCCTTCCTTGCGATTCATATCTGAGATGATAACCCCGTATTGATTACGGTACTTATTTACTAGATCAAGTGCTTCTTCTGTCGATGTTGCTAAAGTGATCTCTATTCCCTGTGCTTCAAAAGCATTTCGCTCATAGATATTATTATCAGGTTTGTCATCCACCCATAAGATCTTCTTCTTTTTGCTCTTATGTAATGTCTTAGGTGGCTTGCTGATCAATTTGTTAACTATTGATTCAAGGTCAGATTCGGCATTTATGGTGCCGGATTCGTCATTTGTAGCATATTTCGCAGTCGCTGCTGCTAAGGATACAGCTGAAGCTAGGTTGGCTTTTAAAAAATTCTCTTCATTAGCAAAGTCGGATGGCCCATATAGCTTCGAGTGATGCTTGGCTACCAGCCAAAGAAAGCCAAAAAAAACAACGAACGGAAATATGAAAAGGAACCAGATAAGGGGGCGGGAGTTATCGCCTAGGGAGTTTCCGAAGCCGACAACTATTGAGGCAAAACCATAGACCAATACAATGAATAGCGCAATTATACCAAGGGGACTTTTGGTGAAGCCTTGTGCTGATTCAGCGAAATCCTTGACGCCCATATCCCCGCCCCTATGTATTGTGGCTTATGCATCAATCGAAGAGTTTTTGTACGGCGTTAACAACTTTGGTGACCTTGTCGATCATCTCTGCCGTACTGCTTAGGCTTCCAAGGCATCTGGTGACGGATTCTTTGGCTTCTGAGAGACACTCTATAGCCTCATGGTACCTTGTTGTGGCCTTTTTAATCTCGATTGCTTGCTTTTTCGAAAGTAATTCAAAAATACGTCTCCTCAAGGCTAGCAGCTCACTATCATAGCTGCCCCGGTCAATAAGCTTGTCTAGGTCATAAATAAACGATTGGAGCTGATCTGTTAGTTGGGGCATGGATCCACCTTATTCCTTGGTAATGAGCACTTTTAGCGAGGAGGAAAGCGACTTCAGATCCTTGCCTAGCTCTTTGATGTCTTTTGATTTGTAGTTTTTGTCTTTGGCTACTCGACCTAAGTCTTCAGCTGAATCTTTCAGCTTGCTTAAGAGTTTGACTCCTGTATTGGATATGATGAAGCCGTTGACTTGAGCATTATGGGCCATGACGTAAGCATCAACGGCATCAACGCGGATAGCGTGTGGTAAATCGGTGCTGTTTCGGCCGTCAATCAGAACCTTAGCATTTCGTTTAAGGTTATATGCAGTTGAACAATAGACATCCAGGATGCCGTCTTCCTTATCTGCACCAGTTGTTGGGGCATTATCTGCACGTCCGTCTCTAAAAGCTGGTCTACAGGGTGAATTCCACTTTATTGAGAGGTCTTGAATCAGCATTGGAGTCACTTGATCAATAACGGTGGCGTAACTTTCCGATATCTCGATCAGTGCCTTCTTTCTCTGCCTTTCGAGGTTCCAGCGTCCCGCAACATCTATAAGTGCGGATATCGCGTCTAATTGATCTTCAGACAGGCTAAGCTCATCGGATTTTTCTGAGGCAGAAGAAAGTGAGTCCTTCAAATCATTTGCTGCTTCGGCGATGTCTTCCTTGTGGTCTGCATTGATAAGGGAGTCAATGGCGTTGCCATAAGCTGCCAGTGCGTCACTAATAGCGACTCTGGGTGCTAGATCTTCAGTGGTTACTCCCTGGTCAAGAGGGATTGCACATGTGCCCACATCAGTGTCCAGGCACTTCGCGTTCGGATTGATCTTGTAGTAAGCGACTTGAAGATCAATGATCTCTCTACGTAATTGAGTTAGGCTTTCAGAAGAAAACTCTCCTGATTCTGTGGTTGCATTGGCTATTGCCGTTGAGTCAGCTTTCTGCTGGACCGTCAGTCCGCAGCCGGTGATTGCCACCATCGCGAACAAAATAAGCCATTTCATAGACCGGTTCCCTTGCTCTGTCGCTCCTTAATGGATCCAGAGTATCCAAGATTGAAAAAAACATTGCAATGCAGTCATTTGCTTATGAGCAAGAGATGGATATATTCTGCTTGATCGAAGCTAAATCAAGCGGGAAGGATTCCAGGATGCAAATCGACGGCCACCACGCAATGACCTATGTCGCTGCACGCTGTGCAGGGTATACGCACCAAGATTCAGAAATTATCGCTTATTGCGCCCAGTATGTAGACGATGCCACTAATGACGGGTGTATCGAGTTTGATGTGGGGGCGATGTACTCAAGAGCGGCTTCCGCGCACAAAATGCTGGATTATCGGAATCTTGAAGAGCTTGCTAACCATAAGGTTTGGGTCCCGTTTCATTTTCTTCCTGGTAATGCTGGTAAGCCCGCCGAGTCTGATCACGAAGGAGACTCCTTTGTTCGAAAGCTTGTTTGTTACCCCAATTCGTTTGTGGCCCGGGATATGCTGAAGGCTTGCTACGAATCAGCAGGGAAGCCTTACTTTCTGCATCGTATCGGGATTTGCATGCATGTATTTGCTGACACTTGGGCCCATCAGGGCTTTGCGGGTGTGAATCACGCGATCAATGAGGTCGAGGAGTTGGAGAGTAATGAGCCTGAGGAAGATCAGAGCTTATTTGGCAAATTGGCAAACTTCTTCTTGTCTGAAGCCTTTCCTTTGGGGCATGGAGCGGCATTGAGCCACCCAGACAAGCCCTACTTGAAGTGGCGTTATAAGAACGGTCTAGGTGAGATTATAGATCGAGACAATCCAGCAATATTCCTGGAAGCAATTGACTATATGTGTAGAGCTCTACGGGCATTCAAGAATAATGACCGGGACTTAGACTTGGTGAATGTGTCGGGGCTTAGCGATACGGATTCAGCGGAGGTAAGACGCTTGATTCTTTCTTGCAGGGGAGGCGGTGATGCCCGTCACGAGCAATGGTTAGAGGCTATTGCGGAGGGTCGATTTTCATTTGGTCCTGCAGATTTAGGATATATACCTAAAGGGGTTGGGTCTTGGAAGCATGTGGCGATAGGCCAAGAAAAAGAAAAAGATGAAAAGGACGAGGTATTTGAGTATCGGCCAGAGTTCCTGATCTCAAACTGGAAATGCTTTCATGACGCGCTGCAGGCGGTCAGGTTCTCTATCGTGAAAGATGTCTTGCCACGATACGGGATTTGTGCTGCTTAAATAAGAATCTATTTAAGATGTTAGGGATGTTGCGTAAAGCGTTGTGTCTGATTCTGTTGCTGGCTTTCTCATCTGTGAGTGCGACAAAGAAGGAGCCTTATTGTGAGTGGGATGAAGAAATAAGTTCTAGATTTATTAAGAAGGCTGATAAACGGTTGCTTACAGAAAACAGAAAAGGGGCAAGAGAGATTGTCCGAGAATCCCTTCCTTTTGAATTGTCGACTCTTAATTTTGAATCCGATAACGAGCAGCTATTGGTTCAGCCAAACTACATAATTTGGTACGACAGTGATCTCCGTTCACCTTTGTGGGTGGCATATCACCTAAAGGGGAGCGATCTTCGTGATGGGGTTCCCCGTGAGGAGTCTTTTAGGTCGGACCCTAGATTAAAGTATTGGGAAAAATCTGACTGTGCTGATTATAAAGAGCCGATATTTGATCAGGGGCACATGGTTCCTTCGGCCGATATGAAGCGAAGCCGAGAAGCAATGGCTAGCACCTATTTGATGAGCAATATGACAGCGCAGCATTGCCACTTCAATCGTGGTCAGTGGCAGGTGCTTGAGGCTGTAGTGCGTAATTGGGCGGAAAGATACGGGGAGATATGGGTGATAAGCGGTGCAATTTATGATCGCTACGGGGAGGGTGAAAGAGATCCCGATCAAATTGCCTGGAGAATGAGCGGAGAAAGAGGGGTGCGTGTAGCAATACCGAGCCACCAATACAAAATTGTGATGCGTAAAGATGAAACGGGACTGTTGGGCGTCGCGTTCCTTATGCCTAATGAGGATAGGGTGGTCAGAACTGAAGACATGAGAGAGTACTTAGGTAATGCATCTGTGGATATTGAAGCAGTTGTTTCTAGATCAGGTTTTGATTTTGGTAAAGGGATAAAAATTAGGGAGGATGGTGAGGAATGGTTGCTGCCAATAAATTTGCCTTCGTCATTGGCGGGGCTATGTAAAGAAGGTTATTCGAAGTACTAGGATCGGCTTCACTAAACTGCTGACGCATTCATTAGATGAATGCTTGCTTCTGTATTGAGGCGTGAGCGCGACTCATATGGGGCAATCCGGCTGACGATTTTCTCTCAATAAAATAATGGCTTACAGAAGATTCTTCGTTGATTGGATTGTGGGTTGCTGGATTATGTGATGGCCTGGCTGATCGTTCCAGCCAGGACAGATTATGATTGTGCGCGATGTCATATTTCTCAGTTCAATGAAGCTGATACGACGTTTGTAGCCAATTTGTTTCCATTCTGCCTAGCGGAAAACATTACTATTGCTGATGTGAATAAATAATATTTCCACCCTCCGGGGAGCGAGGGGATAGCGTCGTAGTAAGCCGATATTAGGCTATATATGGTCAGGATTACCAAGCTGCTAAATGTATCTCTTAGCGATAGGTACCAAAAGTGCGGGGTTGTGACCTCTGCGCTATCCTTGTGCGCTTTGTACATTTTCAACCAAGTATAATGCTCTTCGTCAGGGGTTTCAGCATTGGCTATCTCAGGAATATTCTGAGTGACGAAGTGTCTGCCAAATCTATGGTCGCTATATAGAAGCTTCTTTATTCTCCATGACGGAAGTGCTTTTTTAAATCGAGTAAAAATAATTGAGTCTCGGATGTTGGATGGTAACAATGTCGTGATTATCACTGTTGCAATGAGCAAGACCGTTAACTTTGAAGCGCTTTCAATTTCATTTGAGAACGACGTTATCTCATCTATACCGTTAATGTTAAAGGAAGGAAGGAAAACTATTGCAAGTAGTGTTACGCAAGATGTTGGAAAGCTGATGGACTTTAGTGGGATTTTCATTAATTCCACTCCTCGGGAGTGATCATGGATAATGTCTTCTGATGATTTCTTCCATTAATTAGCATTATGTACGGCTGAGGCCTTTCAGAAATAAAGCGGCTAATGTTCGATAATGTGGCTTTGTCTTTAGGAGAGGCCTCGGGAGATGTTTCCGGGTGAGAGTGCCATGTTCCGACTGGAAACACTTGGTTGCCTGTTAGTTTGACTGTGTTCATTGTTTCTTCGTGATCATGTGCCGCAGGCAGGGTGGCGCTGGTGCGGCTTGGTTTTTTTTGGGCGCAATATGTAGCATCGATTACCGTGAGACGATTAAGGGTTGTGCTAAAGGAGCCCATTAAATACCCGGCGGCCTCGTTTGGGGTGTCGTGCTCTGTCCAGCGCTCTATTTTTTTGTGAGCTTCAGTTGAGATGGTGATGGTCCAGCCGTTTGTGTTCTGCTCTGTAAAGCCTGGGACTGGAATTTCATAGTGCCCTGCAGGCAAATAGTCGTCGTCTAAAGTGTTAATAAAAACCCCACTTTCTTTATCGCCTTCAAGCTTTCGGTTAATCAGGGTTTGGAAAAATGAGTTGTGTGACTGTATCGTGGAATAAGGCATTTCTAATGTGTTGCTACCGCAGCCAACTCCTAGAGAGGTTGCCCTAGAATTAGGCTGGTCTCTGCTTGAAAGCCACTCCGACACTTTTTCATTGTGAAGAGCTGAAAAGTAACTTGTCAGGGTTAGATCAAAAAGTGACTGATATTTGTTTCTGTATAAGAATATTCCAATCTTCCCTGCATGTGTGATGTAGCATTTGCAAACTGGAAGTGAGTTTATTCCAATATCAATTTCATCGGAAACTTTTGGAGATGCTGTGCAGTCGATGAGTAGATTCGCTCTTTGAACTTCTGGAGATAATAATTTTTCTCGATCGATTTCTTGGTGAATGGCTGTAATGCTATTACAGTAATAGTTGTCTTCGAGATGGCTTTTAAGTGCATGCGCTTTTGATTGTGAAATATTTAACTTTCCTAACGCATGTCGTGCTGTGTTGTGAGGTGAGAAAATGTCGTTGTCTATCAGTGTTATGTATTTTTCTCCCTGTTTGCAGAGCATGTCGGATAGTGATGACCCAATTGCACCACAGCCAGCTATGACGACATGGCTATTGCTAGCGCCTGTTGTGCCGGATATTTTGTTTAAAAGGGATCTTGATCCTATTCCTGTTACTGTGCAGGGATGTATTTTGATGGAGGATTGATTCTTAACTTCAAGCTCTATAAGAAGAGCTATGACTTCAATCGCTCCAGCTGGGCCTTCAGCTAAATCTGGGATATCTTCAATTAATCGAATTGGCCTTTTATGGGCTATTAGCACATTTAAATAGATTGAGCTGTACTTGTTATTTTTCTTGGGGAGTAGAGTTTGAGCGTATTGTTTTAGCTTGTGAGTAGAGTATTCGATGCCGCAGTATTTCAGGTATTGCTCAAAGTCCTCCCCAGATTTTATGTCTATCGGGTTGTGTGTATTTGGTTCAGAGTCTGAGGGTGCGCAGAGAAGAACTGTTGCTGTTTGGGCGGAGATTGTATTGTTGGACAGCGTTTTTTTGTATTTTTGTTTTTTCTTGGCGGTGAGATCGTGGCCTGGAAATATGCAGCCTTGAAGTTGGGTGTTTTCATATTGGAATAATGTGATATTTGATTTCGAATATAAAACCTGAGTCTCTTGTTTCATGGATGAAAAGACAAGGTTTTGCAATTCCCCGATGCGGCAGTAGCAATCTATATTTGATCCGCGTGGTGTTGGCTCCCATCCATCATGTTGTAATTCGCCATCTTGCGCATCATTCAGCCATTCGACCAAAGTATCAATGAGTCCTCTGGCTCCTTGATGTTCGTATAATGAGTTGTTGCCCCCATCTCTCCATAAACATATCGATGCGTAGCTGTTTTCAGGGGCAGGATTTAAGTGAGGGAGGTCTTTAGGAAACTCATCCCTAGTCGCCCAAATGCTAGGGCAATGGTTCGGTCGGGAGAATTTGCTGTATTCAAATGCAATTTCTTCTGGGCATACGATTCTCGGGTCTAGAGGGGCGCAAGATTCATCAATGAGTATTTCAAATGCGATAAAGAACGAGCTTCCGGACTGATGTGTGCTGATGTTTTGGGTGTTGGCGTGTGCCTGAATAAGTGAATAATCAACCCTTACTTGTTGTGGTGCTTCACTAAGGCTTACTTGGTCTGCGTTGAACCTTTTCATCGGAAAGATTAGCCTCCGTACTGAGTCGGCTTAGAGGCTGCGCCAACTGATAGGCTCTCGCTGGAATACTCGGTGTTACGTTGTTTTATCTTGATTCCTTTGTCGCTGAGTTCGAAGGTTACAGGCTTCGGTGTGTTCTGGGGGCTGTGAGTTTCCGGGTTAAAGAATCGCTTTTCGCCGCCAGTTTTTTGCTTTTCCAAAAGCCCGATATAACGCTCCTTTGCATGATAATGGGGAGGGTTGTCATCGTTTTTTTTGATTTGCTTACATGAAGCAACAACAAAACCGTTTCCTGAACAGTTGGATAGAGCCTCCCAGGCTTTGTCAGAATTCACGTACTGTTTGTTTTCGTTTTTATAGCTATAAGGCGTTCTGCTGCAATGATGGGGGGCTAGCAAAAGATTCCAAGATAATTCTTCTTTGCTGTATTCGTCATTTAATCGCTCCCAAACCTGGTACTCTGCATCTCCGGCCAACATGATGTGGAACTGCCGTTCGTTTGAAGAGTATTCCCAGCGTATGACAATGGAAGAGTTATTCCGCTTGCGCTCATCTTTCTCGGCATCATTACACTCTTCGTCTGTCGGTGCTAAAACTCTGCCCGCAAGATTGCTTGAAAGTTTGAGCTTATCCCCCTTTCGGACAATTATCAGGCGATTTCCATCCTTTCTCCTGTCTTCAGCTTTTACCTTTTTTCTGCGCTTTATTTCATCAATTAACGGCTTGGACTGAGCGGTGGTGTCTGTGAGTTTGTCTGTGTATGACGTGATCCAAATTTCTTTCACAAGAATGAGGTCTGATTCCTTAGACCAACTGGTCGGGCAGCCTGTGTGAAATAAGTCCTTGAACCCTGACACGTGGTCCTTGTCTGGGTGAGTGTTAATAAATACATCAAGCTGGCCATCTTCAAGGGCATCTCTAATGTCTTGGCCGATGTTATGTGCTTCATCATCGTTCTCATCCTGCGCGGATCCGCGATAATGAATGTCGGTGAGTACTGAATACCCTGCTTTAAGCAAAACGGTATCCGCGTTATTTACTGGATAGAACGTAATTGAGTGCATCTTCCCTTCCAATAGAATCCATTTGTATATGGGAGGCTTTGGGGGGCTGAGGAAAGAATTTCAAGTAGACAAAGAAAAATATTTCATATTCTTGTGTTTGTAGCCATCTATTCCTGTTGAGGGGCCCCAATCCCAGCTCCCGCTTTATAGCCCTCTTAGCTGAATGCGTTTCCATCATAAGTTGCTGTTTCCGCCATAAAGTGGCGTTTTTCGCCAACTTATGCCGAACCGCACATCCGCAGAACAGGCAACGGCAGGATTGATCAAAAAATAGACTGCAGTAAACTTTTGTTGCCTCTATCAGGTTGACAGGTGTCATATTGCTCCCTAGCCTGCTTGGATTCCCGAATGGAGAAGAAGCATGCCCGCAACCGCCAGCCCCGCCCAATCGCCAGCCTCTGACGTTGCTGTACGCCATGACTGGAAACGCAGTGAGATCGACGCCCTGTTTGCCCTGCCGTTCAACGATTTGCTGTTTCAGGCAGCCAGCGTGCACCGGGGCCATTTCGATCCCAATGCCGTCCAGGTGAGCACCTTGTTGTCCATCAAGACCGGCGCTTGTCCGGAGGATTGCAAATACTGCTCCCAGTCCGGTCACTACAACACCGAGCTGGAAAAGGAAAAGCTGCTGGAAGTGGCGCGGGTGGTGGAAGAGGCGCAAGCGGCCCGCGACAAGGGCGCTTCCCGTTTCTGCATGGGGGCTGCCTGGCGTAGCCCTCGCGAGAAAGATATGCCCTATGTGCTGGACATGGTGCGGCAGGTAAAATCCCTGGGGCTGGAAACCTGCATGACCCTGGGCATGCTGGATCAGGGCCAGGCGGATGCGTTGGCGGACGCTGGCCTCGATTACTACAACCACAACCTGGATACCTCGCCGGAATACTACGGTCAGGTCATCACCACCCGCACCTATAATGATCGGCTTTCCACGCTCGCCAATGTGCGCGATGCCGGCATGAAAGTGTGTTGTGGCGGTATCGTAGGAATGGGCGAACAGCGCGATGACCGGGTCGGTCTGCTGCAGCAGCTCGCTAACCTGCCGCACCATCCGGAATCCGTGCCCATCAACATGCTGGTGAAGATCGAAGGCACGCCGCTGGCGGATGTGGATGACCTGGACCCGTTCGAGTTTGTCCGCACTGTGGCGGTGGCGCGCATCCTGATGCCGCAATCCTATGTGCGTCTGTCTGCGGGTCGTCAGGAAATGAACGATGAAGCCCAGGCCCTGTGTTTCCTGGCCGGTGCCAACTCCATCTTCTACGGCGAGCGGCTGCTGACCACGGATAACCCGGAAGCCAACCACGACCAGCAACTGTTCAAGCGTTTGGGCATTCATCCCCTGGATTTGCGTCATGAAGCGTCCGACGAAGCCCATGAGGATGTGATCAAGGCCCAGGTGGCTGAACAGCAGGCAGAAGAAGCCGGGCTGTTCTACAACGCCATGTCGCAGAATGACGGCGGCAAACGCCCCGCCAAGCATGTGCTGGACAAGGACACCGGCCGTCCCGCTGCCACCGAACATTGAGTCATGGCTTTCGATCTGGCCGCCGACCTGGCGGCTCGCCATGAGCAGCACCGTTACCGCCACCCCTTGATTCAGGACGGCCCCTGTGGCCGTTATGCGGTGGTGGACGGGCGTCAGTACCTGAATTTTTGCAGCAACGACTATCTGGGGCTGGCCAATGATCCGGCGGTGATCACCGCCTTTCAGGAGGCAGCGGCAGACTGGGGCGTCGGCAGTGGTGCCTCCCATCTGGTTTGCGGTCATCAACGCCCTCACCAGCAACTGGAAGAGGCGCTGGCCGATCATGTCGGTCGTGAAAGAGCGTTGCTGTTTTCCAACGGTTATATGGCCAATATGGGCGTGATGACCGCCTTGCTGGGCAAGGGCGATGCGGTGTTTCACGACCGCCTCAATCATGCCTCCCTGCTGGATGGTGGCTTGCTCAGTGGTGCCCGTTTTCGTCGTTTTTCCCACAACGATTCATCTGCCCTGCGTGGCCAGCTGCAGCGCAGTGACGCGCGCCGTAAGCTGGTAGTCACTGACGGGGTGTTCAGCATGGACGGCGACGTGGCGCCGTTGGCTGACTATGCGACTGCCTGCGAAGACAATGATGCCTGGCTGATGGTGGACGATGCCCATGGCTTGGGCGTACTGGATGCACAGGGGCGTGGCAGTGTCTTTGCGCAGGGCGTCAATAAGCGGGTGCCGGTACTGATGGGCACGCTCGGCAAGGGGCTGGGCACCGCCGGTGCCTTCGTGGCTGGCAGCCACGCCTTGATCGAGACCCTGATACAATTCGCGCGCACTTATATCTATACCACCGCCATGCCGGCAGCGGTGGCGGCGGCCACCCTGGTGAGCCTGTCCAAGGCCCGCGAAGAACAGTGGCGAAGAGAAAAACTGGCGGCGTTGATCCAGCATTTTCGTCTCGGCGCCGAGCAACTGGGTTTCTCCCTGATGGACTCGACCACCCCGATACAGCCTTTGCTGATCGGCGCCGATCAGCAGGCCCTGGCGCTCAGTCAGCAGCTGCGCGAGCAGGGTTTTCTGGTCATCGCCATTCGGCCGCCCACGGTGCCGGAGGGCCAGGCACGATTGCGGGTCACCCTGTCGGCGGCCCATGAGGAAAACGACGTGGATGCGTTGCTGGTGGCGCTGGCGCGGTGTCAAAGAAAAGACGTTTAACCACAGAGGACACAGAGATCACTGAGAAAAACCGATAACAGCGTAGGGGGGTGTTTCTGGTCGCCCTCACCCTGCTGGGCTGTCTTGTTTTCACTCTGCGATCTCTGTGCCCTCTGTGGGTAAAAAAAGGAAATTGAATGGCCAAGTTGATCCCTTTCCACAACACCTACAAAGCCACTGGCGTCCCGGATGCGGATGCCCAGGATGTGGTGCTGATCCATGGTTGGGGTCTGCATGCCATTGTCTTTGACGACATTGTGCCGGCGTTGCTGGAACGGTTCCGGGTCACCGTGGTGGATCTGCCGGGCATGGGGCAGAGCCCGTTGCCCAATGATGACTACACCCTGGACTTTCTCGCCGACCAGGTGTTGGCGATCATGCCGGAACAGGCCCATTTGCTGGGCTGGTCCCTGGGGGGGCTGGTGGCACTGGCCATGGCAGAGAAGGCGCCGCAGAGAGTGGAGTCTGTCGTCACCGTGGCCACGTCCCCTCGCTTCACGGCGGCAGCAGATTGGCAGCCAGCCATGAAGGCGGACATCCTGGCCAAGTTTGCCGAGATGTTCGACGAGGATTACGAGGGCACCCTGGTGCGCTTCCTGGCCCTAAACTGCAAGGGCAGCGCGGCCATGCGTGAAGACACTGCGCGCTTGAAAGACATTCTTTATTTCTGCGGCTTGCCGGCGCGCCGGGCCCTGCGTGGCGGTCTCGATATTCTTCGTGATGCAGACCTGCGCGGCACGCTGAAATCCCTGCCCATGCCGGTACTGATGGTGTTCGGTGAACAGGATCATATCGTGCCGGCCGCTGCCATGGCGGCGGTGGAGCCCCTGATTCAAACCGGCCGCACCGCCTTGATCGAACAGGTGGCCCATGTGCCTTTCCTGTCCGCCCCCGATACCTTTACCCGGGCCGTCTATGACTTCTATCGCGACCATCGACTGGTTGACTGAGCCGACGATGGAGTCGCCACTCAAGACTGCCGTCAGTCAGCATTTCAGCCGCGCCGCGCGCAGCTACGATGCGCATGCTGAGCTGCAGCTGGCGGTAGGGCGCTCGCTGGTCCAGCGATTGCCCAGCCAACTGGTGACGCCGGCGGCTCTCGATCTGGGCTGTGCCACCGCCCCCTTTGCCCGTGCCCAGCAACAGGCACTGCCGGAGGTGTTATGGCAGGCGGTGGATCTGTCGTCCGAGATGCTTAACGAAGCTGCTGAACGGGGCCGACTTAACGACCATTACCAGCCCCTGTGCGCGGATGCGGAATCCCTGCCGCTGGAAGCGTCGTCCCAGGGACTGGTGTTTTCCTGTTTTGCCTTGCAGTGGTGCCACCCGGTCAGAGTCATGGCGGAGGTGTGGCGGGTGCTGGCGCAGGGCGGCCGGTTGTTGCTGGCGGTGCCCCTGGCTGGCTCCCTGCAGGAATTGACTCAGAGCTGGCAGGGGGTAAATCACCGCCCCCATGTGAATCCCTTGCCGTCGCTGAAGGACTGGCAGGACGCTGCCCTGCAGGCCGGGTTTGCCGATGGGCAATGGCAGCAACAGGTGATGGTGGAATACTACGATTCAGTCAAGCAGATAGCCCGCCGCCTCAAGGCCACCGGTGCCGATCATGTGAATGGCGCTAGCGGCCTCACCGGCAAGAATGCCTGGCAGGCCATGGTGGCCGAATACGAAACCAGGCGTACCAGCCAAGGGCTACCGTTGACCTGGAATGTGCTGTTCCTGGAATCGGAAAAGCTTGGAGGTTCGCGGGGGGTCTGATGTTTCTACAAAGCCGCTTGTAGGAGTTCCTCTTGAGGGACGAACCGTGCGAAGCACGGAATCGACCGAAGGGCGATCAAAGCGATAAGCTCAACCCAAGGATAGCTATGGAAAACCAAAAACCCCCCCTCCCCGCCCTCAAGGGCATTTTCTTTGTCACCGGCACCGACACCGAAGTCGGCAAGACCTGGGTGAGCTGTCGTCTTCTGGAGCGCGCCCGCGAAGCGGGATTGAGTTGCTACGGTCTCAAGCCGATAGCCGCCGGGTGTGAGGAAACTCCAGAGGGTTGGCGCAATGATGATGCCTTACAGTTGATGGCGGCCAGCTCGGTGACATTACCCTACGAGCTGGTCAATCCGGTGGCGTTGAAAGCGCCGGTTGCGCCTCATATTGCTGCTCAAAAGGAGGGGAAGGCCATTACCCTGTCACGCCTGGTGGGCTATGTGCGCGGTGCTTTGAGTGCCCACAAGGCAGATCTGATTCTGATCGAAGGCGCGGGCGGCTGGCGGGTGCCTCTCAATGACCGGGAAATGCTCTCCGGCCTGGCCAGTGCCCTGGAGCTACCGGTGATTCAGGTAGTGGGCATGAAACTGGGTTGCATCAATCATGCACTGTTGACCGCAGAAGCGATTGAAAAAGATGGGCTGCATTATGCGGGGACCATGGCCAACTGCTTCGGGGAGATGGACGTGCAGGAGGAGAATCTACTTACCCTGCGCCAGCATTTGCCCGGTGCGTTTGCCCTGGTGTAGCGCGTTTTTCCCGGCCGATTTCACGGCTTTTTTAGCCGTTATTCATGCCTCTGTCACCTTTAACTGGGCGGTTACAGGAGGCTACATAGTACTACAGTGCAACTACCCAAGGCCCACTGTGCCGATGCAATTTCCTGCCTAATCTTGAGTCGTCATCGCGTGAAGCGATGGCGTTCAATCAGGGGGAAGTTCCATGGATCGCAAACGACGTCGCCTGGTACAGGCGCTGGGTGCAGGCAGTACGCTCGCGCTGGCGGGTTGTGGGGGCGGTAGCAGCTCGTCACCGACACCGGTTAATACACCGACACCGAATCAGCCCGAGGTTCCGGATGAGCCTGATGCACTGCCTACTGCGTCTTTTCTGCATGGAGTGGCATCCGGGGACCCATTGTCCGACCGGGTTATTCTGTGGACGCGGGTAACACCTGACCTTGGCAATGGTGAGGATGTGGCGGTGGCGGTTACCGTGGCCAGTGATCCGGCCATGCAGCAGATTGTTGCTACCTATGCGGCAACGGCCACGGCGGCAGCGGACTACTGCGTAAAGGTGGATGCCTCGGGCTTGCAGGCAGACCGCTGGTACTACTATCAGTTTGCGGTGGCGAACAGGACCTCTGCGGTGGGGCGTACCCGGACCTTTCCGGCATCCGACCGATTTATTGATCGAGCCCGCTTCGCGGTGGTGTCCTGCTCCAATTACCCCAACGGGTTTTTCTCGGTGTACCGGGCCGTGGCCAATCACCCGGACCTGGATTTTGTCCTCCACCTTGGGGATTACATCTACGAATATGGCGCGGGAGAGTATGGGGATTTTCCCGACCGCGACCCGCTGCCTGCCCATGAAATGGTGTCGTTGAGCGATTACCGCCAACGCCATGCCCAGTACAAGACCGATCAGGATCTGCAGGCGATCCATCAGCAATTCCCCATGATCGCTGTCTGGGATGATCACGAATCCAGCAACGACAGCTACCGCGACGGTGCCGAGAATCACCAGCCGCTCACCGAAGGCGACTGGGAAACCCGCAAACAGATTGCCCAGCAGGCCTACTTCGAATGGCTGCCCATTCGCCCCCGCGAGCCGGGCAATCACAGCGTTATCTATCGCCGTTTCCAGTTCGGGGATCTGCTGGATTTGACCATGCTGGACACTCGCCTGGAAGGCCGTGACGAGCAACTGACGATTCCCGCTGACCCGGCGCGCAACGATGAAGACCGCCACCTGATCAGTGCCGAGCAAATGGACTTTCTGCTCGACAGTCTCAGTGCCTCCACCAGCCAGTGGCGTTTCATCGGCCAGCAGGTCATGTTTGCCCAGCTCAATATCGCCGAGCTGCCCAGTCTCAGTGAAGACCAGGCGCAACTGCGCGGCAATCTGTCGGCCATCAATATGGATCAATGGGATGGCTATGCGGCGGACCGGCTGAAAATTCTCAACCATATCGACGACAACAATATCGACAATGTGGTGATTCTCACCGGAGATATTCATACCTCCTGGGCCAGTGAAATCTATCGCAATCCGGGCTCATTACTCGGTGACCTGTTCGACAAGCCGCTGGCAGCGGAGCTGGTCACCCCGGCGGTGACCAGTCCGGGCTTCCCGGAGGGCGCCGCAGAGGTTGCCGGTGTGCTGATTCCAGTGGTTAACCCGCATATCCGTTATGTAGAAGCCAAATCCCGCGGTTTCATTCTGGTGGACGTGGATCGCCAGCGTACCCAGGGCGAGTTCTACTACGCGCAGAGCATCGAATCCTTCGATCTGCGTGGCCAGATTGATACCAGCAAGACCAAGGTGGTGGCGGTGAAAAGCGGCGACAGTCGCATTGTCGAAGACCTGCCCCCGTCTCGCCCGCGCACCCTGCGCACTGCGGTGTTCCATCCTCCTGTACCGAATTCCGATGAGGTGATGTCATGACTTTTCCCTGGAAACTGCTGCCCCTGGTGGCGGCATTGACGCTGACAGCCTGTGGCGGCGGAGGATCTTCCGGTTCCGGTCCGGCTAACGATGCCAATAGCGGTGGTAATGATGAGACCCCCAATACTCCATCGGAACCGGGGGGCGAGGATGGCGGAGATGAAGGCGGGGAAGGGCCGGTGGCCAGCAACCCGCCAGCGGCGCTGCGTTTTATTGTGATCGGCGATTCCGGCAGTGGCTCCGCCGGTCAGTATGCGGTGGGTGAAGCCATCGCCGAAGTCTGCCAGCGTAAAGATGAGTTCGTGGACGACATGGCGTTCCCGGGCTGTGATCTGGTTGTCGGGTTGGGCGACAACATCTACGAGTCCGGGGTCACCAGTGTGGATGATCCCCAATTCGCAGAAAAATTTGAGAAGCCTTTCGATCCGGTGCAGCTGCCGTTCTATATGGTCCTGGGCAACCACGACAATACCGCCTATGTGGGCGGCGACGGCGCGGGAAATTCGCGTGGTGAATTCCAGGTCGATTACACCTATTTCGACGGCAAACTGTCCAACCGCTGGAATATGCCGGACCGATATTTCCTGCATAGTGCCGGCACCACCCACACCAATCCCCGCTCGCTGGTGGATTTCGTGGCACTGGATTCCAACCCCATTGCCGGTGGTTTCGGTGATCCGGATATCGCCTATGCCTACCACACCTATGGGATTGATCAGCGTAACTGGACGGTGAACACTCTGGCCGGCTCCAATGCAGTGTTCAAGATCGCCATGGCCCACCATCCTTATTTATCCAATGGTACTCACGGCAACGCCGGAAACTATGATGGTGTGCCCAGCGAGATTCTGCCGGTGCTGGCCGGCGAGCGCTGGAAGGCGTTTATGGAAGAAGCAGTCTGTGATCAGACCGACTTTTTCTTTGCCGGTCACGATCATGATCTGCAGGTTCTCGAAGCGGTGCCGGAGTGCGGTCGCACCGAGTTCGTTGTCAGTGGCGCCGCCGGCAAGACCCGTTCCATTGATGACCCGGAACGTAATGCTGCGCGTTTCCAGCAAGGCGATGTCTATGGGTTCTTCTGGATGAAGGCCACCGAAGCCGACCCCGTTACCCTGGCGCCGGCCACCCTCTGCCTGGATGCCTATGTGGTAGACCCGGAGGCAGAAGGCCTGGGCGTGATCAGCAACGGCGAGCTGACTCCGGCCTATACTCACTGTTATGACAAACAGCCCATGGCGGGGCTGGTGCCGGGCAATGATTTTTCCGGCCTGCCCCTGGGTGACGGCGCCTTGCCGCTGCCATTGCCGGACGGTTTTGATGCGGATTTTACCGGGCCTCTCAAGGAGCTGCGTGAAACCCTGGTGTCCGGTTTTACCCAGGCCGGTGCCAACCTGCCTGAAGACCAGCGTCAGGTGTTCGACCAGATGATTGCCGGTACCGACATCCTGTTCAATGCCATGGATGCGGCCACCGCTGCGATTCTGCAAGGCGACAGTAGTGGAATCACCCAGTCCGTTCAGGCGGTGCTGGCGGCGTCGGAGCAATTGCAGGCCATCGATACCAGCGGTCTGCCGGCGCCCTTTGATCAGCTGGGCGGTGCGTTCGATGCCCTGGCCGCCGGTTTTGGTGGCGGTGGTGGTGACGCCGGTGAAGGCGGCACGGTGGAAGACATTGCCTTTATTGCCGGCCCGCTGGTGGCATTGTCCCGCAACCTGAACAATATCCTTGATGGCATCGAAGAGCAGGTGCCTGGTGAGGTGCCGGTGTTTGCCGGGCTGACTTCGGTGCTGTCCACCGTTTCCCTGGGCCTGGCTAATACCCTGGAGCAATTGGTGCTGCTGGATACCAGTGCCACCGGTGAGCAACTGGTGGGCACCGTACAGCAGACCCTGGAGAACCTGGTCAACGATGTGCTCTGGCTCAATCAAATTCCCGGCGCGGAGGATTATGCGACCTTGCCCGGTGATGCGCTGTCTTCAGGGCTGCTGATCGTGGTTCGGGAAGTGACCGAACAACTGGATGAGCGACTGCTCAGCCCGCTGGCTCCATTGCTGGATCTGTTGTCGCCGATCACCGGGTTGCTGGCTGGATTGTTTGATGGTTTCTGATTGCCAATAAAAACAGACAGTCTTCCTTGTCCATAAACCGTGAGGTGGAAACGCCTCGCGGTTTTTTTGAGAGAGCAATAGGGTAGAGGGAAGAGGTCGTTGGAGCCTTGCTTGCAAGGCGAAGGGCCGAAAATCTCCGGATTCTGTTGACACCTTCGCCTTGCAAGCAAGGCTCCAACGGGTAAGCGGTATCGCTTCAGGAAATGCGCAACGTCTTCACCGGGCCCGAGTGGGATAGAGGGATCACTCCCAGTTCTTCCAGGGTATTGACCACCTGGTCCACGGTAATCCGCTGCAGGCAGGGGTAACTGTCCAGGGCGCAGCTGCAGCGTTCGCAACTCTTATGACAAGGCTGCCAGCGCAGCACCCGCGCATCGGGTGAGAGTGGTCGCCAGAGGGTGTCATCGGTGGGCCCGAACAGGGCCACGGTGGGCAGCCCGCAGGCCGCGGCCAGATGCATGGGGCCGCTGTCGTTGCCGACAAAACCGCGGCTGCGTTTCAGCAAGGCGATCAGTCCGTTCAGGCTGAGCTGATCGCACAGGTCGATAACCGGCTCGCAGAGAAAGCTCTGGATGCGGGCAATCTGTTGGCGATCTTTCTGGCCGGCGCCAATCAGCAAGGGCGTCAGGCCGGCACGACGCAGGCGTTGGCAGAGGGCCGCGAATTGCTCCGCATGCCAGATCTTGTAGGTCTTGGTGGCGCCGGCATGGATGACGATCAGAGTGTCAGATTTGTGGGCGCCTTCCAGAATGCGGTTCGCTTCGTCCTGGCCTGCCACCGTGTCTTTCAGTGGCAGGTAGTGTGCCGGTGATTTCGCAGCGGGGCAGCTAAGGCTGGCATAGGCCTGCCAGCGATGGCCGGACCAGTCCGCTTGCCGTTGTCGGGTGTAGAGCCACTGGCCATGGCGGCGGCGCGGGCCGATCCGCTCGCCGGCCCCACTGAGCCGCGCCAGCGTGGCGGACTTTTGCTCACCTTCGATATCCACCACCACCTTCGCTTTGAAGCGACGCATGGTCATGACCAGTTGCAGGTAACTGCGCGCGCGCTGAAGTAATGGCGTCTGACGGGTGAGTGACTGTTCCGGGTAATACAGCAGGCGCGTTTCGTCGGGCAGGCTTTGTTCCACCAGCGTTTGATAGCGCTGACTCACCACCAGCAACGCGTCCTGTTGTGCGGTCAGCATGGCACGCAGATGGGGCAGAGCAATCAGCAGATTGCCCATGTGGCTGCAGGGAAACAGAATCAACAAGCGGGACATGACAGGCTGGTAGTTATCCATAACATGGCATAACAGCCTAGAGGGATGGGGTGTCGTTTACATGACAACAGGCAGTTACGAGCTACGAGCTACGAGCTACGCTGGTTGGATAGGGAAGGTCTGGAAAGTTACTCGTGCTTCGTCATTTCGACGAAGCCGCTGTAGGAGCGGCGCTTGAGCCGCGAACCGCGCTTGCGCGGAAATCGCCCATAGAGCAATCAGGCATTTCAGCACTCGACAGCTTCCAGAAAGAACGGCGGACAGAGCTTTGCCTCTGCCCCCTCGCTACGCTCGGTTCGCACCTCAAGCGGTGCTCCTACATTGAATTCTCAAATCCTTGCCAGGGCTTGGATCGCGCCATCAGCGACGCTCCTGCATCCTAGCTGTTCGCGACGGCACAATTCGGTTGGCACGGACGAGCCCGTCTAGAAGCTGGTAGCTAGCCGCTGCTTTCAATCCCGCTCAATCAGCCAGTCGGCAATTCGTGCCCAGCTCTGTTTCTGTGCCGCGGCGCTGCCAAGGATTCCCATGTGTCCGCCTTCAATGGTGATGAAGGTCTTGTCCTTGCTGCGGATCAGCGGCTCCATGGCCTGGCTGCATTCCGGCGTCACGATAGGGTCGTTGGCGCCGGTGATGTTCAGCACATTGGCCGTGACCTGATTCAGGTGACCTTCGGTTCCCTCCATGGGGAGCTGACCGTGGGCCACCACATTGTCGGTCCACAGGTAACGGATGATGTCCTGAATTACGCCGCCCGGGTAGGCCACCATGTCGTCCAGAAAGGCGCCGTTGGTGGCATGGGCGGAGACGAAGTCCCGGTCGTGCAGGTTCTTCACCAGATTCCAGTAGCCTTGCAGGCTGCCCACCGGGTTGGTGAGTTTGAAGGCCAGACTATTGACCCAGCCGGGAGAGCGCAGCAGTCCCGCCGGCACATCATGGATGCGCAGGCCGGTGGTGCGACGGATCCATTTGGCCCGGCGGCTGAAACGGCGGTACTGGGCACCCAGGGCGCCGTTACGGTGATAATCCGTGGGGGCGCCTACCAGTACCAGGTTCTTCACGTCCGGGTCTTCGCCCAGCGCGCTATAGCAGAGACTGAACAGGCCGCCGAAGCTCCAGCCGTGCAGGCTCAGCTGCTGCTTGCCGCTGTGCTGACGCACCTGCACCAGCAGTTTGGGCAGGTAGTCGGAAAAATAGCTGCTCAGACTCAGATGGTTGTGGTACTTGCCGGGACGACCCCAGTCCACCATGTACAGCTCGAAGCCGCGGGCGCGCAGATAGCGCACCAGACTGCGCTGGGGGAACAGGTCATAGATCAGCATGTTCACCGCCAACGGCGCCACCAGTACCAGCGGTGTACGTTGGGCGTCCCGATTTACGGGCATCACCGTGCCGTCCGTGAGGGGGATGGCGTTCTCCTGCAGCGGCGGGTAATAGCGCAGCTTCACCAGGCCGTCGTCGAACAGGGTCTCGTGGGGCGTTTGTTCGGCCTGGCTCAGGGCGTCCGCCTGAAACAGCCGGGCGCGGCCGTTATCCAGGCGCTGTAGCCAGGGGCGAGTGGTGTTGTGGAGAGCCTGTTGCAGGGTGTCAGTGATCATGGTTACACCGGCGATCAATTCGTTGGGCGGCCATTGTAGGGAAGATGCGGCAATCTGCAGTTGCTCTGCGGACCGGGCCTGATGTCAGGCGGGACACCCGGTCAATCCGGGTCATTGAATGATGGGAGGATATGGAGTAGACGAGAAAAGCGAAAATGTTTCGGCTTCAGGTGGGGCAACGGGCCGATGGCATCGGCCCGTTATTCGGAATCAGGCCGGGGTGTGTTCGCTGTACTGTCCCAGCTTGCCTTTCACCCGCACCAGGCTGCCGGCTTTCAGGTCGGCTTCGAAATTCGCTTTGCCTTCCGGGAACAACAGCACCACGGTGGAGCCAAGCAGGAAACGGCCCAGTTCGTCGCCTTTCTCCAGGGTAATGGGGGCGGTGCGCTGGTAGTCGGTGGTAACCACCTGTTTCGGCAGGGGCGTCACCTGACCGCTGAACACGGTTTCGATGCCGGCCACAATCATGGCCCCCACCAGAATCACCGCCGCCGGGCCGTGCTCGGTGTCAAAGATGCACACCAGTCGCTCGTTGCGGGCGAACAGGTTGGGCACGCCGTTGGCGGTGGCTTCGTTAACGGAAAACAGGTCGCCGGGCACGTAGCGGGTTTCGCGCAGGGTGCCGGTGACCGGCATGTGCACGCGGTGATAGTCCCGGGGAGACAGATAGATGGTGGCGAACTGGCCATTGGTGAATTCGCTGGCCAGGGCGCTGTCGCCGCCGAGCAAGTCGTACAGGGAGTAGTCGTGGCCCTTGGCCTGGAACACCTGGTTGGCGCGAATGGCACCCAGCTGGCTCACCGCTCCGTCCGCCGGGCAGGCTATGTCGGCGGCGTCCGCTGCCTCCAGTGGCCGGGCGTCCTCTTTCAGTGCCCGGGTAAAGAAGGCGTTGAAAGTCTCGAACTGGTCCGGGTCTTCGATCTGGGCTTCCGACAGGTCGATGCCAAAGCGCTTCATGAAGATGTTGATGAAAGTGGTCTTGATCCACGGCACTTCGCTACGCGCCAGCATGCCCACCAGCCGGGACAAGGCATGCTGGGGAATCAGGTATTGCAGGGTAACGAAGAGCTTGTCGCGCCAGTTATTCAAGAGAAGTCCTTAACGTGGGTTATTCGGATTTTTCCGCCGGGGTGTCGGGGTGGTTGCCCCATTCTGCCCAGGAACCGGCGTAGCCTCGGAGCATGGGGTAGCCCAGGATCTTGCCCACCAGCCAGGAAAAACTGGAGCGATGGTGGGTCTGGCAATGGCAGATCACTTCCTTGTCGGGCGTGATGCCGCGGGCCTCCAGCTCCGCACGAATGTCATCCAGGGGACGCAAACGCAGGTTGTTCTGCTTGTCCATGGGGTCGGTCCACTCGTAGTGGACAGCGCCGGGAATATGGCCGGGCTTCTGGGCAAAAGCGCGCACGCCGGAATATTCTTCTTCCGAGCGGGAATCCCAGATTGCCACCCCGGGATCCTGATAATGGGCCAGCAGGTAATCCAGGTTCACCTCGGTCAGCGGATCATGTTCGCCCACTTCGTAGTCGCTGGGGGTGGGTTCAGTGGATTCGCTACTGGTGGGGTGCCCCTCTGCCAGCCAGGCATGAATGCCGCCGTTCAGATAGCTGTAATGCTTGTGGCCAATGGCATCCAGGGTCCACAACAGTCGCCCGGCCCAGCCGCCGCCTTCGTCGTCATAGGCGATCACATGGGTATCCGGCGTCAGCCCCAATCCGGAAAACAGGTCACCGAGGGTGTCGTCATCCGGCAGCATGCCCGGTGCCGGCTGGGCGCCAGTCTGCAGGCGTCTGAAATCCAGATGAATCGCCCCGGGCACATGGGCCTGGACATAAATGGTGGGCTTGCTCAGATCAATGATGAGCAGCTTGTCATCGCCCAGGTGCTTGGCGAGGTCGGCAGGTTCGAGCAGCAGAGGAAGCATAAAAGGCAATTGATAATGGATAATTGAAAATGGATAACGAGAGACTCTGCCCGTTAGCGAGCCCCATTATCAATTATCAACTATCAATTATCCATTGCCGTCAGGAGTATCTCTCCCGCCCGTCCTCATCTAGGGTGTCGGCAATCTGGTAGAAGTTGGCCAGCCGTTCTTCGCTGATCTCGCCGCTTTCCGCCGCCATGATCAGGGCGCAGCCGGGCTCGTTGCGGTGGGAGCAGTTGCGGAATTTGCAGTGGCCGGCCAGGTCGGACAATTCCCGGTAACCGTGCAGCAGCTCATCTTCGCTGATATGCCAGAGGCCGAACTCGCGGATACCGGGGGAGTCGATCAGCTCGCCACCAGTGGGCAGGTGAAATAGCCGTGCGGTTACCGTGGTGTGCTGGCCCAGGCCGGAGCTGGCGGACAGGTCGCCCACTTGCAGGTCAGCCTCTGGCAGCACCGCATTGACCAGGGAGGATTTGCCCACCCCGGATTGCCCCACGAACACGCTGGTCTTGCCGACCAGGGCCTCCTGTAACGGCGCCAGGCCTAGGCTGTCATGGGCGCTGACTTCCAGCACCGGGTAACCGAGCCGTTGGTAAAGCGCCTTCATGTCGTCAATAAAGGGGCGCAATTCCTCATCGATCAGGTCAGCCTTGTTGAGCACCAGGGTGGCGGGAATGTCAGACAGTTCTGCCGCCACCAGATAACGGTCCAGCAGGGCGCTGGAAGGCGTCGGCAAGGGAGCAAACACCACCAGCATCTGCTCCACATTGGCGGCCACCGGTTTCAGGTTGCCGTACATGTCCGGCCGTTTCAGTACCGTATGCCGTGGCTCGATGGCCTCCACCACGCCCAGGCCTTCGCTTTTCGGCGGCTGCCAGATGACCCGGTCGCCCACCACCAGTTGTTCCAGGGTGGCGCGGAAGTGACAGCGCATGGATTCGCCATCGGCACTTTCCACGCCCACCTGCTGGCCGAAGTGGGCGGTGATGGTGCCGGTCTGCTCGTCGCCGAGATCGTCCGCCACCAGGGTCTCCAGCTCCGCGTTGCGTCGCTGTGCCCGATCGCGTTTTTCCGCCTGGATTTTTTCAATACGCCACTGTTGGCGTCGGTTGAGCTTGCGTTTGGCCACGAGGTATTCCGGTTGATTGGTGGCCGCATGCTACCATGTCGGCATAAAGCCATGATACGGAATGCCCATGACTGACAAGCGCAACAATCTGATCTGGATCGATCTGGAAATGACCGGCCTGAGCCCGGCCAACGATCGCATCATCGAAATCGCCACCATTGTCACCGATGCCCAGTTGAACCCGCTGGCCGAAGGGCCGGTGCTGGCGGTGCATCAGAGTGATGCCCTGCTGGATGGCATGGATGAGTGGAACACCGAGCACCACAATAATTCCGGGCTGGTGGCCAGGGTAAAGGAGAGCCGCATCAGCGAGATGCAGGCCCAGGCCCAGACACTGGATTTCCTGAAGGAGCATGTGGAGGCGGGTATGTCACCCATGTGTGGCAACAGCATCTGCCAGGATCGCCGTTTTCTGGCCAACTACATGCCAGAACTGGAAGCCTTCTTCCACTACCGTAACCTGGATGTGTCCACGCTGAAGGAGCTGGCGCGACGCTGGAAGCCGGAGATTCTGCCGGGCTTCAAGAAGGACAACAAGCATCTGGCGCTGGACGATATCCGCGAATCCATCGCCGAGCTGCAGTACTACCGCGAGCATTTTATTTATTGCTGATGCTGGCACGCAAAACTGTTGGTGCCACCAGTGGTGGAGAGAGCTTCCCTGTTGCCGTAGGAGCGGCGCTTGAGCCGCGAAGAGTCCCGGGAAAGACTAACCAGGATCCTCGCTACGCTCGATTCGCGGCTCATACCCACAGGGCACAGAGAGCGCCGCTCCTGCGGAGGGGATATTATGTTTGGGTGTGTCGCTCCAGCGCCCAGCACACATGCTCTTGCACTGTCTCGTCCGGAAAGTCCCGCCTGTCTCTTAGCGCCTGCACAATCTCTTCTGATCCCGGCGCATTCCCCAGCGCCACGGCAATATTTCTCAACCACTTGCGATACCCGGCCCGGCGAATGGCGCTGCCTGCGGTGCGCTCCAGAAATTCTTCCTCGCTCCAGGAAAACAACGTCACCAGATCGCTATCGCCCAGCCCGTGGCGGGGGTGAAAGTCGCCTTCGCCGGTGTGTTGGGCAAAGCGGTTCCAAGGGCACATAAGCTGGCAGTCATCGCAGCCGAAGATACGGTTGCCGATGCCTTCGCGCAGGTCTTCGGGGATGCTGCCTTCATGCTCGATGGTCAGGTAGGAAATGCAGCGCCGGGCATCCAGCTCATAGGGGGCGACAATGGCGTCGGTGGGGCAGACGGTGATGCAGGCCCGGCATTTGCCGCAGTGATCTTCACCGGGCTGATCCACCGGCAGAGGAATATCCGTGTAGATCTCGCCGAGAAAGAACCAGCTGCCCGCTTCCCGATTCAGCACCAGGGTGTGCTTGCCCTGCCAGCCCAGCCCGGCTTTGGCTGCGAGGGGCTTTTCCATCACCGGGGCACTGTCCACAAAGGCCCGGGCCAACTCACTGTCGGCCACTTCCTCGCGAATACGCGCGGCCAGGATGGCCAGGCGCTTGCGGATCAGTTTGTGATAGTCGCGGCCCAGGGCGTAGCGGGACACATAGGCCTTGTCTTTCTGTTGCAGTATCTTCACCGGTTGCGTATCCGGCGGCAGGTAATCCATCCGCGCTGAGATCACCCGCAGGGTGCCCGGTTCCAGTTCTTCTGGCCGGTAGCGTTTGTTGCCGTGGGCGGCCATCCATTTCATCTGGCCCTGGTAGCCTTTTTCCAACCAGGCTTTCAGGTCTGCCTCGGCGGCGCGCAGATCCGTGTCGGCAATGCCTATCTGCTGGAAGCCGAGCTCGCGCCCCCAGAGCTGGATCTTTTCTTTCAGTGCCTGCAGGTCCATGGTTTGAAGGGATATAATGCCGGGAAATGAACGATGAAGGGTAACATGACGACACTGTCGAAGGCTCTCTATACCGCCGCCCAGACCCGCGAACTGGACCGACTGGCGATTGCCGCCGGCACCCCGGGTGCCGAACTGATGGCCCGTGCCGGGCAGGCGGCTTTCGATACGTTGTGTGAGCGTTGGCCGGAAGCCCGGCAGATCGCCGTGCTGTGTGGCGGTGGCAATAACGGTGGCGATGGTTATGTGGTGGCGCGCCTGGCCCATGCTGCCGGGCTGGCACCACAGATCCATTTCACCACGCCACCGGAAACGCTCAAGGGTGACGCCCTGACCATGGCCGAACGCTGCCGGGATGCCGGCATCCCCATGACGCCACTGACGCTGGATCGTCTTCCCGGGGGGATGGACCTGCTGGTCGATGGCCTGCTGGGTACCGGCCTCAGTGGTGCGCTACGCGATGAAATGGCGGCCTTGCTGACCGCCCTGAATGCCTTGCCGGTGCCGCGCCTGGCGCTGGATATTCCCTCCGGCCTGGGGGCCGATACCGGCATGCCGCTGGGGGCGGTGCTGGCGGCGGATCTGACCTGTACCTTTATTGGTCTCAAGCGTGGCCTGCTGACCGGGCAGGGGCCGGTGTATAGCGGTGAACTGTGCTTTTTTGATCTGCAGGTTGACCGGGACGTGTATTCCCAAGTGCCAGCGGATTGCCGGGTGCCGGTGCCCGCCAACCTGCATGCCTTGCTGCCGCCGAGACGGATTGATGGTCACAAGGGCAACTACGGCCATGTGGTGGTCATCGGCGGAGACCACGGTTTTGCCGGTGCGCCAGTGATGAGCGCCCAGGCCGCCGCCCGCTGCGGGGCGGGCAAGGTCAGCCTGATTACCCGCCCGGATCATGTGGCAGTGGCGCTCACACGGCAGCCGGAAATCATGGTTCGCGGAGTGGACAATGCCAGCGACGCGGCGTCCTTGCTGGCGGCGGCCAGTGTTATCGCCATTGGCCCGGGCCTGGGGCGCGATGACTGGGGGCGTGCCCTGTTGGCCCTGGCGCTGGAAAGCGGCAAGCCGCTGGTGATCGATGCGGATGCATTGACGCTAATGGCGGACGATGACCGCATTGGTCAGGGAAACTGGGTGCTGACCCCTCACCCTGGTGAGGCCGGGCGGCTGCTTGGTGGGTCTGCAAAGGATATTCAGCAGGACCGCTTTGCTGCCCTGGAAACCCTGACGGCCCGTTACGGCGGCTCGGTTCTGCTGAAAGGGCTCGGTACCCTGATTCAGGGCGAGGATAGACAAGGCGAGCGCAGTTGCGCCCTGATCCGTGACGGCAACCCGGGAATGGCCTCCGGCGGTATGGGCGATGTGCTCACCGGCGTGATTGCCGCCTTACGCGCCCAAGGCCTGACAGGCTATGATGCGGCCCGGCTGGGGGCCATGATTCACGCCCGCGCCGCTGACGCCTGTGCAGCCCGGTGTGGTCCACGGGGTATGCTGGCCACGGATCTGTTGCCGTATTTGCGCGCCGAGCTGAATGAAACCTGTCTGGCTGAATGACGAGAGCGTAGATGACTGTTGAGCATGTGGAGTTGCCCGATGAAGCTGCCACCCTGGCGTTGGGGGCCCGTCTGGCCCGCCGTCTGAGCGGTGGAGGCTGCGTTTATCTGGAAGGGGACCTGGGCGCCGGCAAGACCACCCTGGTGCGCGGAATGCTGCGAGGCCTGGGTCATGAGGGGGCGGTAAAGAGCCCGACTTACACTATTGTGGAACCCTACGAGCTTGGCGGCGTCCATATCTATCACTTCGACCTGTATCGTCTTGGCGACCCGGAAGAACTGGAGTTGATAGGCGTACGGGATTATTTCTCCTCCGACAGCTTGTGCTTGCTGGAGTGGCCGGAGCGGGGCGCCGGGGTGGTGCCTTCACCGGATTTGACCATTACACTGGCCGTCAACGGCCGTGGACGAAAGGCGACCCTGGATTGGGCCTATGACGCATCGTGACAATAAGAAAAACCTTACCGCAGTGTTTGTGCTTCTGCTCAGTGGCTTCTGGGCCAGCCTGGGGTTTGCCCAGACCAACATTGATTCGGTGCGTCTGCACCGGGCCCCGGACCACACTCGCATAGTGTTTGATCTGCCCGCCCCGGTGGATCACAAACTCGACAAGCTGGCCAACCCGGATCGCATCGTGCTGGATCTGCTGGATGCCAGCCTGGGTTTCGACGTCAACACCCTGGATTACGCCAGCAGCCCCATTGCCAATATTCGTGTGGGCAAGCATAGCGACAAGACCCGTGTTGTCTTCGACATGAAAAACGGTGTGCGAACCCGTACCAATCTGCTCAAACCCATCGAGCCCCATGGCTGGCGTCTGGTGGTGGATCTGTTCGACAGCGAACTACAAAGTGCTGCCAAAACCAGTCCGGAACCGGTGAAGGAAAAGGAGGCACCCAGCGAGCCTCGATTGATGGTGGTGGCCATTGATGCAGGCCATGGTGGTGAAGATCCGGGGGCTCGCGGGCCCAGCGGTGTTTACGAGAAGACCCTGGTGCTGCAGATCGCCAAGAAGGTGGAAAAGCAGGTTAATGATCAGGCCGGTATGCGGGCGGTGATGGTTCGTGACGGGGATTATTATGTGCCTCTCGCCGAGCGTCGCCGCATCGCCCGTGAAGATCACGGGGCGGATGTGTTTATTTCCATCCACGCGGACGCCTTCACCGATGCCCGCGCCAACGGTGCTTCCGTGTTTGCCCTGTCCAGCAGTGGTGCCACCAGCGCCCGGGCCCGCTATCTTGCCAAGATTGCCAACGAATCCGACCGGGTGGCCGGGGTCTACGAAGAGGAAAAGGACGACAGCTCCTTGCTCAGCGTGCTGGCGGACCTGCGCATGAATGGTTCCATGGCCGGCAGCCTTTACCTGGGTCGGCAGGTGCTGGGAGAAATGGGCAAGGTGACCAAGCTGCACGGTAACCGGGACCGGGTGGAGCAGGCCGGGTTTGCGGTGCTCAAGGAGCCGGAAATGGTCTCGATCCTGGTGGAGACCGGTTTTATTTCCAATCCGAAGGAGGAGCGCAACCTGCGCTCCTCCGCCCATCAGAGCAAACTGGCCCGCTCTATCGTCAACGGGGTGGATGCCTATTTCCGCAATCACCCGGCACCGCATAGCTGGTATGCGGCCCAGCGCCGTGAGCACGGCGAGCAGTATCGTATCCAGCCCGGTGATACACTCTCGGAAATCGCTCGTCAGTACAGCGTCTCCGAACAAGCGATCCGTAGCGTCAATGCGTTGAATGGGGATCGAATCGTGGTCGGCCAGGTGCTGAAAATTCCCGGTTCGTGAAGACCTCCTAGTGTGGCGAACGATGTGCGGGAGCGATCATTGCACACACGTTGCCAGTGACGAGTCGCGAGTTTCGAAAAGCAAAACGTTTTGGCGTTCGCTTCTCGTTACTCGCGTCTTGCCA
Organism: Alcanivorax jadensis T9; assembly: GCF_000756655.1. Classification (GTDB taxonomy): domain Bacteria; phylum Pseudomonadota; class Gammaproteobacteria; order Pseudomonadales; family Alcanivoracaceae; genus Alcanivorax; species Alcanivorax jadensis. The sequence continues at coordinate 190,120 of NZ_ARXU01000002.1, read as the reverse complement.
ACGGGCTGTCCGATCGCTTTGGCATTACCTGTAATCTTTACCTGAATTCCATCAACAGAGACGCCCGTGACAAAGATCCAGCTGCTTGATTCCCGCCTTGCCAACCAGATCGCCGCCGGTGAGGTGGTGGAACGTCCTGCCTCGGTATTGAAAGAGCTGCTGGAAAATGCGCTGGATGCGGGGTCGGAATCCATTACCGTGGATGTGGAGCAGGGTGGTGTGAAGTTGGTACGGGTGCGCGATAACGGTAGCGGCATTGATCGCGATGATCTGCCCCTGGCCCTGTCCCGCCATGCCACCAGCAAGATCCGTGGACTCGACGATCTGGAAGCCATCGGCACCCTGGGGTTTCGCGGCGAGGCCCTGGCTGCAATCAGTTCGGTATCCCGGCTGACCCTGGCCAGCAACGTGGAGGGCGAAGCAGAAGGCTGGCAGGTGCAGGTGGAAGGGCGCGACATGGCTCCCTCGGTCACCCCGGCCGGGCACCCGCGCGGCACCACCGTGACCATGCGCGACCTGTTCTTCAACACGCCGGCCCGGCGTCGTTTCCTGCGCACCGAGAAAACCGAATTCAATCACCTGGAAGAAGTGTTCCGGCGCATTGCGCTCAGCGAGTTCAATACCGCTTTCCGGCTGACCCACAACCAGAAGGTGATCCACCAGTTGCCCGCCGGGCTGGATGACACCCTGCGCGCGGCGCGGGTGGCCAAGCTGTGCGGCAAGGGCTTTATGGAGCAGGCGATTCCGGTGGACGTGGAACGCGATGGCATTCGTCTGCACGGCTGGATGGGGCTGCCGACGTTTTCCCGCTCCCAGGCGGATCTACAGTATTTCTATGTGAATGGTCGGGTGATTCGCGACAAGGTGGTCAGCCACGCTGTGCGTCAGGCCTACGCGGATGTGCTTTATCACGGTCGCCATCCAGCCTATGTGCTGTTTCTGGAGCTGGACCCGGCGCAGGTGGATGTGAACGTACATCCCACCAAGCACGAGGTGCGTTTTCGCGAGCAGCGCATGGTGCACGGCTTCCTTTATAGCTCCCTGCATCGGGCCATCGCCGAAGTGCGCCCGGGCCAGTCACTGGCCGCCAGTGTGGTGGACGAAGGTGAGCCGGTGATGCCGGCCATGGAGCCCAGTCAGGCCAGCATGTCTCTGTCCGCCCCGGCGGGTCGGCCTTCCTATGCATCACCGCCGGCCAACGGATTCGGCTATGGTCAGGGCCAGCGGCAGGCGGACGCCTACGGGGCCCTGGTGCGCCCCGGGGTGGCTGAAAACCCGGTCATGCCGCCGGCCTCGGAGCAGGAAACCGTGCCGCCGCTGGGTTATGCGGTGGCGCAGTTGCATGGCATCTTTATTCTCGCTGAAAACCAGCAGGGATTGGTGGTGGTGGACATGCATGCCGCCCACGAGCGCATTACCTACGAGCGGCTGAAACAGAGCTGGTCCGATGACAAGGTGCGCAGCCAGCCATTGCTGGTGCCGGTGTCGCTGGCGGTGTCCTCCCGGGAAGCGGATTTTGCCGAGCAGCAACCCGAGGTGTTTTCCCGCCTGGGGTTCATGGTGGACCGCGCCGGGCCGGAGACCCTGGTGGTACGGGAAGTGCCGGCCATGCTGCGCGACAGTGACAGCGAAGCCATGGTGCGCGATGTCTTGTCCGACCTGCTGGCCCAGGGCAGCAGCGAACGGATAGAACAGAAGCTGGATGAGTTGCTCTCCACCATGGCCTGTCACGGCAGTGTGCGCGCCAACCGCCGGCTGACCATCCCGGAAATGAATGCCCTGCTGCGCGATATGGAAGCGACTGAGCGCTCCGGCCAGTGCAACCATGGCCGTCCCACCTGGACCCAGATGAGCCTGAAAGATCTGGATCGGTTGTTCATGCGGGGGCAGTAGGTGGACGCCGGACGCGACAGAACACCCTGTGCCATGCCGGTTCTTTTGCTGATGGGGCCCACCTGTTCCGGCAAAACTGCACTGGCCATCGAGGCGGCGCAGACCCTGCCCATCGACATCATCAATGTGGATTCAGCGCTGGTCTACCGGGGGCTGGACATCGGTGCGGCTCGGCCCTCTGATGAGGAGCTGGCGGCGGCGCCGCATCGGCTGTTGGGTTTCCGCGAGCTGGATGCGCCGTATTCGGCGGCGGATTTCCGCGCCGATGTCCTGCAGGAAATCGAACAGATCCATGCCAACGGCAAGCTGCCCCTGCTGGTCGGTGGCACCATCCTCTATTTCAAGGCGCTGGTAGAGGGACTGGCGCCTCTGCCGGAAGCGGACCCGGCGGTGCGTGCCGATATTGCCGCCCTGGCCGAACGCGAAGGCTGGCCGGCGGTGCATGCGGCACTGGCCCAGGTGGACCCGGTCAGCGCCGAGCGGCTCAAACCCACGGACCGCCAGCGCCTGCAGCGGGCACTGGAAGTCTATCGGCTAACCGGTCGGCCCCTGTCCGCTTTTCACGCGGATCATCATACAACTGTCACACAGAACCGGGATGGTCTGAGTGAGTTCAGTGCCTTGCCCTGGCCGGTTTACAGTGCGGCCCTGCTGCCACCGGATCGGGCCTGGCTGCACCACATGATCGAGCACCGTTTCCGGCAGATGCTGGAGCAGGGGTTGGTGGACGAGGTGCAGACACTGCGACAGCTGCCCGGAATCCATCGGGATCTGCCGGCCATGAAGGCGGTGGGGTATCGGCAGGTATGGGACTATCTGGACGGCCAGTATGATTATGAAAGCATGGTGGAACGGGGGATTATCGCTACCCGGCAACTGGCCAAACGACAGTTCACTTGGCTGCGTAAATGGCCGTATCTGCACGGCTTCGACAGTAACGATGCGTCACAGCGGCGGGCGCTAGTCGAGCAGCTTGCGAAGATCTGTAAATCTGTGTTTAGTTAGCCCTGTTACTGGACTTTTTGGTTTATAATTCGCCGATCATCGATTTTGAGCCATTCTGCGGCGATTTGAGAAGCACGGCGCAAATGTGTTGTGTCGGCACCTGGAACCAATTTGCCGGGTTGTTGACAAAAATTTGCCCGATAGCGCATCGGGCGAAGGCAGTGACCGTATGGGACGGTTTCACTGTGTTACAGCGCTGATTGCCCGAAGTGTTGGGCACTACTTTTTACTGTTATTTCAAGGAGACTTGCCATGTCAAAGGGGCACTCGCTACAAGACCCTTTTCTCAACGCGCTTCGTAAAGAGCGTATTCCGGTATCTATCTTTCTGGTAAACGGAATAAAGCTCCAGGGGCAGATTGAGTCTTTTGACCAATATGTCGTGCTGCTGAAAAATGCAGTCAGTCAGATGGTTTACAAACACGCGATTTCCACCGTCGTGCCTGCCCGCAACCCCCGTGGCGGCGGTAACCCGGCCATGACTACCACCGGTACAGGCGGCACCGCCGTTCCTGCTGCCGATGAGGGCTTCGGCAACCAGTAACGCTGCCGCAGATCCTGCAAAGAGCCACCTTCGGGTGGCTCTTTGCGTTGTGGCCGCGTTAACGCCTCCGATCGGTACTTTTCATGCCGGTTTCCCTGTCTTCTTCCTCTGACTGGTTTAAACTGGCGGTCTCATCCCCCATATCAGGCCTCTATGGACCTATTTGATCGTACAGAGCAGACCAGAACCGGCGCCGGTGAGCGCGCTATTCTGGTGCACCTGGATTTGCCCGATGCCATGGGACGCGAAGATCTGGATGAGTTTTATCATCTGGTCACCTCCAGTGGCGTGGAGCCGGCGGCGGAGTTGACCGGCAAGCGTGATCGGCCCGATCCTGCCCTGTTTATCGGCTCCGGCAAGACAGAAGAGCTGGCAGCGCTGGTGGCGGAAATCAACGCGGATGTGGTGCTGTTCAATCATGCTCTGAGCCCGGGCCAGGAACGCAACCTGGAGCGAGTGGTGAAATGCCGGGTACTGGATCGTACCGGCCTGATTCTGGATATCTTCGCCCAGCGTGCCCGCACCCATGAAGGTCGCCTGCAAGTAGAGCTGGCTCAGTTACGGCATCTGTCTTCCCGGCTGGTCAGAGGCTGGACTCACCTGGAACGGCAGAAGGGCGGTATCGGTCTGCGCGGTCCCGGGGAAACCCAGCTGGAAACCGATCGTCGCCTGCTGCGTGATCGTATTCGTGGCATTGAGTCGCGTCTGGGGAAGGTGCGCAAGCAGCGCGCTCAGGGGCGTCGGGCTCGCCAGCGTTCCGAAACGCCGCTAATTTCCCTGGTGGGCTACACCAACGCGGGGAAATCGACTCTCTTCAATGCCATCACCACCGGTGATGTCTATGTGGCGGATCAGCTGTTTGCCACTCTGGATCCGACCCTGCGCAAGGTAAAGGTGCCGGGCGTGGGGCCGGCGATTCTGGCGGATACGGTGGGCTTTATTCGCCATTTGCCCCACCGGCTGGTGCAGGCGTTTCGCGCCACCCTGGAAGAGACCGTTAACGCCACCTTGCTGCTGCACGTGACAGACTGCAGCGCAGAAGAGCGTGACAGTAATGTGGCGGCAGTGAATGAGGTGCTGGAAGAAATCGGTGGCGACAAGCTGCCGGTTCTGCACGTTTACAACAAGGTCGACAACCTGGGCCAGTCGCCGAAAATTGACCGGGATGAGCATGGCCATCCCTGGCGGGTGTGGATTTCCGCGCAGACCGGTGATGGCTTTGATCTGCTGTTCCAGGCCATTGCCGAACGACTGGCCGCAGGTTGGGTGGATTGCTGGGTGCGTTTGCCCGCGTCCGCCGGCCGCCTGCGCGCCCGCCTGCACGAGGCCGGTGAGGTGCTGGAAGAGCAGGCAGCGCTGGATGGCAGCATGCTCCTGCGCATCAATGTGAACCGGGTACATTTTGAGCGGCTCTTGCGTGAGCAGGGGCTGACAGAGGAAGAACTGGTGGTGCCGGCTCCTACGGTTGCAGGGGATGACGGCCCTTCCTACAATTCACAACGCTCGCACGATGCGAGCCATCAATAATCCGGTGGGCTCAGCGCCCTGACCGATTGGAGACCTACATGGCGTGGAATGAACCCGGCGGCAACAAGCCGAAGGATCCTTGGGGTGGAGGCGGTGACCAGGGGCCGCCGGATCTGGATGAAGCCCTGAAGAATCTGAAAGAAAAAATTAACAGCGTATTCGGTGGCAAGGGCGGCAAGTCCGGCGGTAGCTCCGGCAGTGGGGGCGGTTCCCCCTGGCCGGTATTGATTATCGCTGCCGTAATCGGCGTGGTGGTCTACGCCCTGGTCGGCTTTTTCCAGGTGGATCAGCGCGAACGCGCCGTGGTGCTGCGTTTTGGTGAATACAACCGCACCGTGGATCCCGGTCTTCGCTGGCGTGCGCCGATCATCGAGCAATTCCAGAAGGTCGACGTGGAGCAAAATCGCCGCTACGACATTACTGAGGCGATGCTCACCCGCGACACCAATATTGTCAGCGTGACCTTGCAGGTGCAGTACCAGGTGCTGGATCCGATTCCCTTCCTGTTGAAGGTGGCCCGTCCGGAAACCATTCTGGAGCACGCCACCAGCTCGGCCCTGCGCCATGTGGTGGGTTCCGCGACCATGGATGATGTGCTCAAGGACAACCGGGAAGCGATCCGGGTGAAGGTTCGTGAGCGTCTGGATGAGTACCTGAACCGTTACGATACCGGCCTGGTATTGAAGCAGGTGGTACTGGATCAGACCCAGGCACCGGATGCGGTACGTGATGCCTTTGACGATGTGTCCAGGGCCAAGGAAGACGAGGATCGCTTCAAGAAGGAAGCGGAAGCCTACCGTAACTCGGTTATCCCTCAGGCCCGGGGTGAGGGCAGGCGTCTGGAAGAAGAGGCGGAAGCCTATCGAAACCGTCTGATCGACAGCGCCAAAGGTGACGCGGAGCGCTTTACCGACCTGTTGGCGGAATACCGCAAGGCGCCGGAAGTGACCCGTGAGCGTCTCTACCTGGAGACAATGACCCAGGTATACAGCGCCACCAGCAAGGTGATGGTGGATGTGGATAAGGGCAACAGCCTGATTTATCTGCCACTGGAACAGCTGGTCAAGGGCGGTGCCAGCAAGGCCAGGGCGCCGCAGCAAAACGGTGCCAGCTCGAGCAGCCCATCATCGGCCGGTGCGGATGACGGCGGCAGTGGCCGCGAGGCGTCTCGCAGCCTCTACAGCACACGAAACGGGGAGTTGCGCTAATGAATAATCGTGGATGGTTGGCGCTGCTGGCGTTGGGTGTCCTGGCGCTGCTGGCGCTGGATTCCTTCTTTATTGTGAACCAGACCGAAAAAGCGGTACTCAAGCAGTTCAGCCGGATCGACAAGTCCGATATCGAACCGGGTATCTACTTCAAGTGGCCTATGGTCGAAGAAGTGGTCCGCGTGGACGGTCGTGCCCTGGTGTACGACGTGGCTACCCAGTCTTTCCTGACCGCAGAGAAGAAGCTGCTCAATGTGGATGCCTTTGTGGTCTGGCGGATCAATAATGTGCAGCGTTACATCGTCAGTGTGGGCGGTGGCTCTTCCAATGCTCAGGTAATGGAGGGCCGCGCTCGGCAGTTGCTGGACCCACGGGTCAATGAAGCCCTGCGTAACGAGTTTGCCTCACGCACGGTGTTCCAGGTGGTTGCAGGTGAAAGCAACGTGGAAAAACTGGAAGGCGACAAAGCGCTGCTGCGCGACCCGGTCACCGGCGAAGTGACCGAGGTGCCGAAGAATCAGCTGGACGAATCCATCATCCGTGCAGCAGAGGGCGAAACGCTGAACGGTGACGCTGCCGACGGAAAAATGGCCAGTGACCAGCGCGAAGCGCTGATGGATCAGGTTCGTGCGGAAGTGAACAAGTCCACCATGGAAGATTTGGGTATCGAAGTGGTGGATATCCGGGTGAAACAGGTGGACTGGCCGGACCAGGTACGTGGCCGGGTGTTCGACCGTATGCGTGCCGAGCGCCAGCGGGATGCGGCGGCTCACCGTTCCCAGGGTCGCGAGGAAGCGGAGAAAATCCGGGCCGGTGCGGACCGCAAGCGCAGTGAAATCCTTGCCGAAGCCTACCGGAAGTCCCAGGCCACCCGTGGTGAGGGTGACGCGCTGGCCGCTGCGACCTACGCTGAGGCCTACAACCAGGACAAGGAGTTCTTCCGCTTCTACCGCAGTCTCCAGGCCTACAAGGAGAGCTTCAAGGACAAGGAAGATGTGTTGATTCTGGAGCCGGATGGCGAGTTCTTCCGCTACCTGAAGGGGTCACAAGGGCAGTAGCCCTGCAGTAAGCCCATAAAAAAACCCGCTTCGGCGGGTTTTTTTATGGGCTTACTGTTTTGGGGGTACTCGAAATACCATTGTTTTTGCTTAGTTTTTTATTGATGTCGGTCAAAATGTAAGAATATGGGGTTATTCTTTTACAAAGTTCACATGAAAACAACACAAAAATCGTGCAAAATTCAAACTCTGTCACATTATGTATGTGACTAAATCGCCAAATAGCCAATTATTGGCATATTAAATTCGGCAGGATGCCTGCGAGCTGGTGTTGGGGCCAGAAGGAAGAAGCCTGCCAAGATCATAGGGGATCACGAGATGAACCGCATTATTCTTGGGGCTTTGCTGTTCTGGACAACCACTCTGTGGGCGGATGGCCCACTGTCCAGCAAGATGGACACCTATCTGGTCACTGAAAAAAATGGCCAGGAAGAGATGATTGCTACGCAAGAAGCCTCTCCGGGTGATGTGATCGAATATCGACTGGTCTATACCAACGAAGCGGAACAGCCGCTTTCCGGCCTGGAAATCACCGGGCCAATTCCCGCCAATACCGCCTACCTCAAAGACTCCGCCTCTGCGGATGTGAATGCTGAATTCACTGTCAGCATTGACGATGGCAGCAGCTTTGAGCTTGAGCCTGTAACCAGAACAACGACCGGTCCTGACGGCCAGTCAAAGAACATCATTGTTGCTCCCAGTGATTACACCCAGCTGCGCTGGGTTCCGGAAAACGGAATCCAGCCGGGCCAGGTACTGGAATACCGGTACCGGGTAAAGGTGCAATAACCGGGGGAACATGATCAGGGCCCTCCCGGGCCCGGGAAGTCTTGTGCGAGCGACTTGTGTCGCACTGGGGGAGTGGCTCACACCATGTGTGGAGGGTCGCTCTGGCAAGGCTTTCAGATCAGAAGTAGTCCGAACTTAAACTCCAATTAAAGGAAACAGCCATGAAACTTGCCTTTCAAAAGGGCCTGTTGTCTGCGCGTGTGTCCGCCTCAGCGATGGGGTTGGGGTTGGTGCTTGCCGCCGGGCAAACACTGGCTCTGACGCCTGCCGGGACCGACATTAACAACCGGGCGACAGTGACCTACGAGGACGCCAATGGCAACAGCTATTCGGCACAGTCCAATGAATCCACGGTAACCGTGGCCGAAGTGTATGCGGCCACCCTGGAGAATGACGGCAGCAAGTCCGGTGCGCCCGGTGAAACTGTCTACTTCACCCATACGCTGACCAACACCGGTAACGCCGATGATTCCTTCAGCGTTGACGGCCTGGCCGGGCTGGATGCTGCCACTGGCGCGTCCACCTACACCGTGTACCTGGATGCCAACGGCAATGGCGTACCGGATGCTGGTGAGGCTGCGGTGAACACGGTCAATCTGAATGCCGGCCAGCAGGCTGAGCTGATCGTTGCCGTACCTGTGCCGGCGGGTGCCGGTGCCGGCGATACCATCGAGTCCACCCTGCTGGTGGAATCTGTCGGTGGTGGTGCAGGCACCGTTGAGGATATCGGTGCAAACGGCGATGCCGCTACCTATGACGCTGACGGTGATAGTACCCCGGACGGTAACGACACCAACAACAATGTGGTGACGGTGACCACCGATGCGGTACTGCAGCTGAGCAAGACCGCGGTGCCGAACTTTAACGACAACACCATTACCTACACCCTGGAAGTGAAGAACAATGGTGGTCGAGCTGCGCAAGACGTGGATATCTTCGATCCGATTCCTGCCAACGCCACCTTTGCGGAAATCGTTTCTGTAAACGGTTTGCTCACCTCCAGTGGTGACCAGTGGCTGGACAGCACCGGTGCTTTGCAGGCGCTGCCGCATTCCTATGCGGGTATTGCTGACCTGGCCGATGTGACTGAGCCGGCGGGAGTGGACCTGGATGGTAACGGCACCACGGGTGAAACCCTCAAAGGTATCAACTTCCGTGATGCCATCATGGGCGTTAACACCACCGTGACCGTTGTCTATAAGGTCGACTTTGACGGCACCCTGGCCTCTGGCACCCAGATCCGCAACACCTTTGCGGCAGAAGGGGATCTGGATGGCGATAACATCCCGGATGATCCGTCTACCTCCAACACCACCACCACTACCATCCAGCAGGTTTATGCGGTGGATGCAACGGACACTGGCGATGCGGCCGATGCCGATGCCACGCTGAACGATATCGCTTTGCAGGATGAAGCAAACTCTGGCGCCGTGGTGGCGTTTGCCAATATCGTTGCCAACAACGGTAACGGCAGTGATGTGTTTGATCTCAGTATCGGTAACGATGCGGGCGCCGGTTACGCAGGTGCTGGCACGGTTCCGGCCGGCGCACAGTCCTACCCGGCAGGGACGCTGTTCACCTTCTGGAACGCAACCAACAATACCCAGCTGACTGACACCAACGGCAATGGCGTACCGGATACCGGCTCCATTGCAGCGGGCGCCGATCGCCGCATTACCGTGCGTGCTCAGCTGCCGGCAGGTGTTAGTGGCACTGGCCCGTTCGTGGCAACCATGGTGGCCACTTCCTTTGGTGACAACAGCGTCAGTGATGACAAGCTGGAAGTGCTGACTGAAATCGTGGCGCCGGCTGTGGATTTGGCCAACAGTCATTCTGCAGATCTGACTGACGCGGTTATCGATGCGGATGCCTTTAATGCGGCAGCCCCGACCACGACTACGGAAGTCGCTGTTGGCGGCATTGCTACCTTCCCGCTGTTCGTGGCCAACAACTCAGGTAATGCCCAATCCTTCACCCTGGGTGCGGACCTGCCTGCTGGCTGGGCGGTGACCTTCCGTGAGGTCGGTGTGGATACCGATGCTGATGGTACTGCCGATAACACCAGTAATGCCGGTAATGTGGTAACCGCAACCCCCAGCCTGCCTGCAGGCGCGGTGTACCAGTACCAGGCTGACGTGCAGGTGTCATCCAATGTGGCTCAGGCAGCAGCAGATTTCACTGGCGCAGGTACTGTGAATACCAACGATAGCGATGGCGATTATCCGATTCGCTTCACTGTGGTGTCTTCCTCTGACGGCACGATCACCGACCAGAAACTGGATGCGGTGGATGTGATTGCCAACCGTAATATCACCGTGTCTCCGGATGGTGCCAACCAGGTACAGCCCGGCGGGAACGTGGACTACACCCATGTGATTGCCAACGGCGGCAACACCTCCGAAGCGGTAGAGATCACCGCGGCCAACTCCCTGGCTGCAGATGGCTGGAACAACAACACCCAGCTGTTTATCGATACCACCGGTAACGGTACCCCGGATGCCTGGGTGCAGTTGGATAACCTGCCCACCGCCAATGATGTGGCAGTGCGCACGCCCAATGGCAACACCATCCTCGTGGATATCAATAACGCAGGTGCCAATCCTCTGGTCACCCTGGAGCCGGGTCAGCGTCTGGATGTTCGCGTCACCGTATTCGCGCCGTCCAATGCGCCTGCCGGTACCGTGGACAGCTACACCCTGACCGCCAGTAACGCCAATGTGTCCGATACCGCCACCGACACCACGGAAGTGGTGGTGGGTCAGGTGCGTTTGGACAAACAGGCAGCCGTTGATGCGGCGTGTGATTGTGCGGGTGGTACCTGGCCTGCTGGTGGCTTTGAGCCCGTGCAATCCACCCAGGTTGAACCCGGCCAGTGTGTTGTGTGGCAGCTGACCGCCACCAACGAAGGGGCAACCACTGCAGAAAATGTGGTGATCACTGATGAGACCACCGAGTTCACCACCTTCCAGGCGGCGGACGACGCGGTGCGCGCTTCTGACAGCGCCACCACAGCCAATACCGGCACTCTGCCGGTGGTGGAGTGGGAAATTGGCCAGCTGGTGTCGGGCGACAGTGCCCGTACCCAGTTCTGTGTCGAAGTGAACTAACGCTCCCCCAGGCATTGCCCTCCCCTTCGGGGGAGGGCTTTTCCAGGGCCGGTGCGCCGGGTCTGGAAAAGCCCCTGAGGCAAATAACAACGGGTACTGAACGCTTAATGAAATTGCTTGCCGCCCTTCGCATTGCTGTTGTCAGCATGCTGGTCTTGACCAGCGTGCTGCTACATGCTGCCACGGCGCCAGGCACAGCCTTGTTGAACCAGGCAGAAATGCGCTATTTCGATCCGCTGACAGAGCAGGTTGTTGTGGTGCGCTCCAATATTTCCCGGGTCATGGTTGGAGAAAGCCCCGCCTTTGAGGTGGACCAGGGCAAGACTCGTCAGGCCTCGGCGGGCCAGTCCGTCAGCATCGAACATACGCTCACCAATACCGGTAATGTGACCGACAGCTACACTCTGACCCTGGCTAACCTGGGTGGCGATGCGGGCGATCTGCAGGTGCTGAGGGTCTACCGCGACATCAATGGCAACGGGATCGCCGATCCTGGCGAGCCGGCTATCACGGAGATTACCTCCTTGCCGGCGGGACAGACTGTCAACCTGGTTATCAGTGGCACGGTGCCGGCATTCTTGCAGACCGGCGATGAAATCCGCTTGTCATTGCAGGGTCAGTCGCAGCTGGATAGCACTCTGATCGATACGGCATTGGATCGGATTGTGATTGGCGATGGCGCCGCTCTGGTACTCAGCAAGTCTTCCAGTCAGAGCTGTGATCTGCCGCAGCCAGAAGGCGCGATACTGGATTATCAGGTGTCGGTCACCAATGTGGGTAACACCGCGCCGGTAGAAAGAATGCTGCAGGTTTCCGGGCAACAGGAGCAGGGCGTACTGATCGAAGACTCCCTGCCGGGTAACGTCAGCCTGATGCCTGCGGCGATCAACAATATCGCGCCACTTCAGGCACAAGCTCTGGTGCACTTTGCCGGTGATGGGCAAGATGTCTGGCAGCGTTATGACGACTGGGATGGCAGCGGCACGGTAGATCGTCTGGGGCTGTTGATTCCGGCGTATCAGATTCGCAATAACCAGAGTGGTGGCTTTGCCTTCCAGGTGCAGATCAACAGCGGGCTGACCCAGGGCACCATGCTATTCAACCGCGCCTTTGTGGATCTGCAGGGCGACGGCCTGGCCGATGTGCAAAGTAACCGGGTCTGCCATCGCATTGCGGCCACCCTGTCACCGGGTATTACTTTCCAGCGCCCTTCGAATGCGGTCTTCCAGCAGAACCGTGCGCCTGTCCATAGTGAAGACAGCGATTTTGTCGATGCCGCCATTTATCCCCTGTTGCCGGAACAAAGCCAACGCATTCTGCTGGACGGGGTCTACCTGCGGCTCACGGCTTCCCAACTGAACCAGGTATTGGCCGATCAGGACTTTGTGCAGACCACCCCGGGTGGGGCGCGGCTGCTGCAAGTCTCGCTAACCTCCCGATTGACGGGTGATACCTTGCTCATGGCGGTCAAGGAGACCGGGGTTAACACCGGGGTATTCCGCAGTGTGTACCCGTTCTCTCTCAACGAGACGCGCTCCGGGGGCGGTGGTCTGTGCCCGGCAACGGCCAATGCAAACAATCTGGTGCAATATTCCGGCAGCACAACCCTGAACGAAGTGTTGGGCCTTGGCTGTGTGCTGCAGACGGGGCCGGAAGATCGCATCACCGCCACCTTCACCGTGCCGACCTTCGGTCCGGATGGCAGCGTGGTGAATGTGCAGACTGTCACGGCTCTGGCGGCAGTAGATCCGGCAGGAACGGTGTACGATTCCAGTAATGGTCGTCCTTTGCCGGATGCGGTGGTGACGCTGTTTCAGTCTCGCCAGCCCTTGGTTGATACCGGTGCCGCCAGCTGTGCCGCCTTGCCGGAAAATGCCTACGAGCGTGGGCTGCATCCTTTTACTGGCGAGATTCTGCCCAGGGAAAACACCAACACCACTGCCGCGGATAATACTCAGCAGCCAGGGCGTTATCAGTTCCCGCTGGCGACGCCGGGGCACTGTTATTATCTGGACGTGGTGCCCCCCCCGGGCTACACCTTTCCTTCCACTGTTTCACCGGATGCAGCAAAAACCTTTTTTGCCAATATCTCGGAAAGTTCCTACGGTCTCGGCGGCTATGACCCGGCTGCAGCACCGGTGGGTCGGGCAGCGGCACGAATGGCCAGCGTGGATAACCAGGGCGCGTTTCTGCTTGGGCTGGCTGATGTGTTTGTGGATATTCCCCTGGACCCGTCCGCTGCGACAGCCGCCGGGGTACTGGTGCTGGACAAACAGGTAGAAGCGGAGCGGGCGGGTGTGGGTGATGTGCTGGCCTACCGTATTGATATCACCAGCAACCATGACGGTGAGTTGTTCGCGGCCCGCATCGTTGATCGCCTTCCTTATGGGTTCCGTTATATCGAGGACAGTGCCTGGCTGGAAATCAACGATCAGCGCATCGAGATTCCCGCGCCTGCCAACAACGGCGGCAATCAACTGACCTTCCTGGTCCAGCAACAGACCGCCAGCGGGCCTCAGCCGTTGCCATTGCAGCCAGGCAGCACGGTGACCCTGCATTACGGCCTGCGCCTGTCAGCCGGCGCCGTGGATAGTGACGGCATCAACCGTGCCACGGCTCAGGCCAACAACGCTTCCGGGTTCACTTACTTCTCCAATCAGGGCGAAGCGAAAGTCCAGGTGCGTAGCGAAGGCGTACTCTCGGACCGGGCCATGGTGTTTGGCAAGGTCTACGTGGATAACGACTGTAACAATCTGCAGAACGACGGCGAATACCCGGTGGGCGGGGTGAAGCTGTATTTGTCTGACGGCTCCTGGGTGATCACCGATGAAAACGGGCAATACAGCCTCTATGGCCTGCGCCCGGGACTGCATACCATCAAGGTGGATCCGCTAACGTTGCCTGAAGGGCTGAAACTCAAGCCCATTGATAATCGCCATGCTGCAGATCCACAAAGCCGCTTCCTGGATCTGCGCCCGGGGGAATACCACCGTGCAGACTTCGCCGCCATGTGCCCGCCTGCGGACCAGCGTGACGCCATCGTCGAAAATCTGAAAGCCCGTAATGCGTCACTCTCCGGTGACTGGATGCTGGATGAGGCGGCCCGCTTCGATCCACTGCGCCAGAACAACGTGAATAACCGTCTGCGCCAGGCCGATGGCGGCGGCGATCTGGGCAGTGGTGTTTACACCCAAACCGGCGATGCCAACCTGGCGGAAGTCTGGGATCAGGTCAGCCGCAGCCAGCCGGCTACCGGCCTGGAGAGAAACATGGATCCGGTGGCCGACGCCCAGATGGGCGAGACCAAGGACATGGCAGCAAAAGTGACGCGCGAGCAGGGCGTCGCCGGTACCTGGTTATGGCCGCAGGACGGTATCAGTCGGGATGGTCGTTTGCAGGTGGTAGTGCGCGCCGGTGTGGAGCCGGAGCTGTACGTGAAAGGCAAGAAGGTGCCGCGCAGCCAATTGGGTGAGCAAGTGCTGAACCGTCGTGAAAAGGTCCAGGTGCTGAGCTGGTATGGTGTATCACTGGATGAGGGTGACAATCAGGTTGAAGTAAAAGCCCTGGACCCCTTCGGTAACGAACGGGTGCTTGCCAGTACCAAGATCCTGCGCCCGGAAGCGCCGCGCAGCCTGGAACTGGAACCGGCAGAAGATACCCTGGCGGCGGATGGCGGTCGTTCCACGCTGGCGATCAGGGTGCGAATGCTCGATGCCCGTGGTAACCCGGCGCGGGGCACCTATTTTGTCACTCTGGAACATGACAGGGGCGATTGGCTGGAAGAGGATCTGCAACCGGACAACCCTGGCCACCAGATACGGGTCAGCGACGGTGAAGGGATGATTCACCTGCGCAGCACCGAATACACCGGGCCGATCCGGCTACGAGCCCTGGTAGAAGACTTTGTCGCCACGGCGCGAGTCGAGCAGGTAGCGCCCATGCGGCCTCTGGTCGCCACCGGCTATGTGCAATTGCGTCAGGGCTTTGGTGCAAATCTGCGTGATAACGGCAATGCGCCTACCGACATCGGCGATTCACTGCCTGAAGAAGGTCTGGATGCTAACGGTGCCGTCTTCCTCAAAGGGGCGGTGCGCGGTGGTGCTCACCTGACGCTCGCCTACGATACGGATAATGATTTGGACGATGATGAAGAAATTCGCCGCGACCTGAATCCGTCAGACTCCTATCCCATCGCCGGCGATGCCTCGGTGCGCGGTTATGATGCCCGCAGCCGCAGCAAACTCTACGCCAAGCTGGAAAAAGATCGCAGCAGTCTGTTGTGGGGCGACTACCTGACCGACCCCAATTACGACTTCCAGGATCTTGGTCGGGTGCAACGCACCCTCACCGGTCTGAACGCCATTTATGAAAATGATCGAGCCCGCTTCCAGGTGTTCGGCGCCCGGCCGGAATACGAACAAGTCAGCGAGGAAA
Organism: Alcanivorax jadensis T9; assembly: GCF_000756655.1. Lineage (GTDB taxonomy): Bacteria > Pseudomonadota > Gammaproteobacteria > Pseudomonadales > Alcanivoracaceae > Alcanivorax > Alcanivorax jadensis. The sequence goes on along the minus strand of NZ_ARXU01000002.1, from coordinate 174,556 downwards.
TTCCCGGTAACGGTACCGCCTTGCTGTTCACCCTGGCCAATCGTCCGGCTCGCGACAGCGAAACCCTGGAGCTGATTGTCCGCGATCGCGGCAATCCGGGGCTGGTGATTTCCACTCAGCCACTGACCCGTTACGTGGATTACTCGGTGAATTACTTCACTGGCGATATCCGTTTTCATGACGTCATTCCCACCGTGGATGAAAACCTGAATCCGGTATTCATCCGTGCCAGCTATAACGTGGAAGCCTCTGATGCCGAGGAATACAACGTGCTCGGCGCCCGCTTCCGCTACCAACTCAATGACAAGCTGACTGTCAGCGCCAGCCGCACCCGCGACGAGCATGAAAGCGAAGGCTTCGACCTGAGTAGCGTGGCTGCGGAGTACGCCCTCACCGATCAGAACAGTATTTATGCGTCGTCAGCCACCATGGAAAACAATGATGACGATAGCGAAGGGGGGGCGATCAGCCTGGGCAGCCAATGGCGCTGGCAGGATGGCTCCAGCACCGATCTTCGCTGGGCCCGGGCGGAAGAGGGTTTCCGTAATCCGGCGGCGGGCATTGCTGAATCCCGGGAAGAAATGCGTCTGGATCACGAGCAGGTGCTGTCGCGCAGTCTGTCCGCCCAGGTGGAAGCCGTGCATTCCCAGTCCCTGGAAAACGACGACGCGCAAAGTAGCCTGGGTCTGATCGGCAAGAAACAGATCGGTGCCACCCAGTTACGTGCCGGGGCCCGGGGCATCGAGCAGAAAGATGACCAAGGGGAAGACCGCTTCGCAACCTGGGTTCTGGGTGCCAGCCAGGGGACGCGCCTGTTCGGCAAGCCGTTGACCGTGGGCTCGGAATACGAGCAGGCCTTCAATGACCGTGATCGACGCCGTATTGCCGCCGATGCGGACCTGGGTATTACTGACAAGACCAGCCTCTACAGCCGCTATGAGCTGATCAACAGTCTCAGTGGTGTCAATCTGCTGAACAACGAGGTGGAGACCCGCCAGTTCACCTTTGGCGTCCGTTCCGCGCTCAGCCGCAGCACCGATGTATTTTCCGAGTACCGCCTGCGCGGTGCCCAGGATGGTCGTGATGTGGCGGCAGCCAACGGGGTACGTTCGCACTTCGAAATCGAACCGGGCCTGACTTTCAGCCCGTCGGCGGAATGGATTGAAACCCTGGAGGGTAATGCCAGTCAGGATTCCACTGCCCTGTCGCTGGCGGCAGAAGACAAACGTAACCCTAATCGCCGCACTCTGGGCCGGGTGGAAACCCGCTTCGGCGATGAGCGCACCTACTACGGCTTCAGTGCTGCCAACATCTGGCGCGTCAATCTGGACTGGTCTGCCGTGGTACGTGACGACCTGCGGCTGCAATACTTCGATGGCCAGCCCAAGCAGGGCGACAATATCGTCACCCTGGGCATGGCTCGCCGCCCGCGTCTGGACAACCGCCACCACATGCTGTTCATGTACAAATGGAAAACCCAGTGGGGCGGCGACGCCGCCAGTGATCGGCGCGTACACATCCTCTCCAACCACCATAATTTTCAGCCCCACGACGACTGGATTTTCTCCGGCCGCATTGGCGCCAAGTGGCAACAGACTGAGCTGGGAAATCTGGATGTGGATACCGATGCCTATGTGGCCGATGGCCGTATTATCTGGGACATTTCTCGTCGTTTTGATCTGGATCTGCATGGCGGCGCGCTGACCACTGAAGGAGTCAGCGAACGCCGCTACAGCTTTGGCGTTGGCGTCAACGCCCTGGTGCGCCGCAATCTGCGTATGGGCGTTGGCTACAATTTCTCCGGTTTCCGCGATGATGACCTGGATCCGGAAGGCTATAACGTGGAAGGCCTGTATATCGGCCTGGAATACAAGTTTGATGAAGATGATCTGGGCTGGCTGGGAAGCAAGGCTGCCGGCCAGCGCAGTTATATGGGAGACGCGCGATGAACCGTTTGGTCATGGCGGCATACATGATGCTGGCGGCAGGTTTGTCTGGCTGTGTCAGTACTGAAGCACTGTATGCCGAGTACGAAGAAGTGTGTCCGGTAAAAGCTTCCGTGACTAACACCGGCATGGTAATGGTCACGGCGCTGGCGGCCCAGTCGAAAGGCCAGCTCTGGGAGCCGGCGTTGTATTTCGGTTTTGATGATTACGGTCTGATTGAGGATGAAGTGAAGCGTCTCGACCGCAATCTTGTCATTCTGAAGCAGTATCCGGCGTTGCAGATCAGTATTCAGGCCTTTACCGACCAGTTGGGCAGTAAGGACTACAACCGCGCTCTGGCCGAAAAACGCATGGACCAGGTCAGTGATTACCTGCAAGAAAATGGCCTGGATCGCTCGCGGATCAAAAAGGCGCCGCTGGGTAAAGAACTGCCGATCCTGCCCAGCGATAGCGAGCAGGATCGCATCGTCAACCGTCGGGTGGAGTTGATGCCGCTGGATGCACAAGGCCGTCCGCTGGTGTTGAGAGTGGATTTCCAAGGCAGCGGTGGCGACAGCTTCGTGGCACCCGAGCCGGTGAGGTAACGGGATGAATGTGACGCGCAAATCTCTGGGTATAACGTTGCTATTGTTGACTGCCGTGGCAGTCAAGGCGGCGGCGCCGGCGGCGGGAACGGTCATCAAGAACCAGGCATCGGCCAGTTACCGGGCCTGTCTGGATGATGGCTGTTCTGCGTTGGCCGAGACCCAGCGTGTCACCTCCAACCTGGTGGAAACCCTGATACAGGCGGTGCCCGGCATCGAACTGGTCAGCGCGCAAAGCAAGCCGTCGCTGCCGGGGGGCGTGGTGTATTTCCCCCACACCCTGACCAATACCGGTAATGGTCGGGATCGCTACCAGCTCTGTCTGGACAGCATCGATGCGGATATCGCTGCCTGGTCTGTATTCCCGGATGCCAATGGCGATGGTCAGCCGGACAGCGGCGCCCCCCTGTTTGCCCATACTGATCCCGATGGCTGCTGGGATTCCCCGACCCCGGACTTGTTGGCCGGTGACAGCTTTGCGCTGGTCATCGAAGCCGAGGTGAGCGGCGTGGCCATTAGCGGGCAGTCCCTGTCGCTGGATGTCACCGCTACCAGCAACAGCAATGCCGCCCTGACGGCAGCCAATACCGACACCATCAACCTGATCGAGGGGCCGGTGCTGGAAGTGGTCAAATCCCTCAGTGTTCGCCAGGGTCGCTCGCCCTCAGGGCCGGTTACGGTGACCCTGGCCTATCGCAATCCGTCCGATCAGGTTGCCACCCAGGTGGAAATCGAGGATCTGCTGCCGCAGATTTCCGTGGACGGTGTAAATGCGGGAATGACCTATGTGCCGGGTTCGGCACGCTGGACTGTTAGCGGCGCCACCGTGCTGACCGATGACGGTGACGATGGCAGCCAGGGTAGTGCCCCGGACCTGATCGATTACTGTGCCTACGATACCGGTGCGGCAAACAGCGACTGCCATGATCGGGTTCGTGCTGTCATTGCCCAGCTGCCACCGGGAGCGGTGGGTTCCCTGGCCTTTGACGTCAATATTGATGCAGGGCTGGCCGCCGGCGACCGGGTGCGCAACCTGGCAACGCTGAATTATCAGAATGGCGACGGCAGCAATGCCTTTGGGCCCTTTGATAGCAACACCGTGGATTACCGGATTATCGAGCGAGCTCTGCTGCCCGCCGTGGTGGCCAACAACAGCGAATCCGATAGCCTGACCGGCGAGGATGATAGTAGCAACACCGGTAACCGGGTGGAGTTGGCCAGCCTGGGGCAGGGTGGAGTGGCATCGTTCAGCAACGTGATCTGGAACCGGGGCGATGGCGAAGACACTTTCGATGTTCTTGTGGACCCGGCGGAGGATCGACTTGGCGCGCCTCTGGCCACGCCCTTCCCGGCGGGTACCGTGTTCCAGTTGTACAAAAGCGACGGTGGTACGCCATTGGTGGATACCGATGGCAATGGTGTTGCTGATACCGGGCCGATCCCGCTGCCGGATGCCGGTGGCCAGTGTCCGCCCCGCTTCGTGACCGACAGCATTAACTTGGCCTGTGGGGTGCGCGTGGTAATGCAGGCCACCCTGCCTCCGGATGCCCTGGGCGGTCCCTTTGAAGTCACCAAGATGGCGCGTTCTGTCACCGACCCTCAGGTCACTAACGCGGTCAGCGATATCCTCCTCAGCATTCTCGCCAACAGCGTGGATCTGACCAATGATGTGCCGGTGAATGGCGGTGCCCCCGGTGAAGGAGCGGGCCCGGAGGCGGCGCCGGTTCAGACAGTTAATGTGGCCCCGGGGGAACAGGCCATACTGCAGCTGGTGGTTAATAACACCGGCGCGCGGCAGGACTCTTATGTCCTGGCGGTCAGCGACATGGATTTTGCCCCCGGGCAGTTACCCGCAGGTTGGCAGGTGAGTTTTTATCGCGACGGTGGCAACGGCGATTGCAGCTCACTGGGCGCGGTGCTTAACAACACCGGGCTGATCCCTGCCAGCGACAATCGTCGGATCTGTGCCCGGGTAACCGCACCGGCAAACGCACAGGGCGGCGATACCCTAAATCTGTATTTCCGTGCCTTGTCGCAGACCAGCGGCGCCAGCGATATCAAGCTGGATGCGGTGGCCGTGGTGGCTGGCCCCGCCCTGGCCCTGACCCCGGATCAGGTGGGGCAGGTAGAGCCGGGAAGCTCGGTGGTCTATACCCATCAACTGGCCAACACCGGCAATGTGCCGCTCAGCAATGTGCTGCTTTCGGGCACCCCGGATGCGGCGTCCGACGATGGCTGGTCCGTGGTGCTCTATGAAGACAGTAACGGCGATGGTGTCTGGGGCCCGACAGATACGTTAATCGGAGATGGCGTGGCACTGCAGACGGCTGGCGCCGATGGCGTTCTGGATGTGGGTGAAAGCCTGGCTATTTTTTCCAAGGTGTTTGCTCCGGCCTCCGTGGCCTTCGGCATCACCAATGTGAAAACGCTCACCGCTAACGCTGAGGGCGCCAGCCAGAGTGTTAGCGATTCCGCAACGGATACCACTACAACCAACAACACCGACGTGGCCATCACCAAGGAGCAAGCCCTGGATGCGGATTGCGATGGTATTCCCGATGGCCCTGGCGCATGCAGCGGCGACAACTGTTTTGTCTTCACTCGCTTCGAAGTGACTCCCGGCGAGCAGTGCGTCATTTATCGTCTGACCGCCACCAACACCGGCGCGGAGCCTATGTATCAGGTCATCATCAACGATCGTACCCAGCCATTCACCAGCATGTTGGCAGCAGCAACCAGCTGTGAAGCCCCGGCGGGTGTTTGCAGCGTGGTGGAACCAGCGGATGCAGCCACTGGCGATGTGTCTGCCGAGATTGGGTTGCTGGGTCCCGGCGAAGCCGCCATGCTGATTTTCGGCTTACGGGTGGAATGAAAATGGCTCACAGAAACCCTTCTTACAACAATCCTTTTTTAGCGGGTATGCCGTGCGGGGTGTTTTTTGTCCTGTTGATATCGTTTTTTTTAAGTCAACAGGCATGGGGCGTCAGTGTTCCTCTGAGTGGAACGAGAAGTGTTACATCTGGCCAGGATTGTGGAGTGGCCAGCTACCGGTTTGGTACCAATACCACGTATGAAGGGCAGCCCCTGGATCTGCTTGTCGACGTCTTGAGCGAAGATAATGAGCATTCGCCAGGAGGGGGGCGACCAAGTTGCGTCGGTGTCGGCAATCAAGTCCTGGAAGTGTATATCAACGATCAGGATTTTGCAGACAATGCGGCCCATGTAGATATGCGCTTAACACTGGTGCGGGCAGGAACCTCAACCCCTGTAGAAGTTGATCGCTTGATCGTCACCGGGTTCGATCTGGATTCATCTTCAGGCACTTCCACAGATGACCTGTACTTCAATACCGGTCCTGCTACTCAATCCTACGTATCAGAAAATTCGCAGACATCTGTTCTTTCCGGCTCGTATTTTGGCGGCAACTACAATACTCGCATTCAAGGAAGAACTTCTGGTAACTGTACGGATGATAGCAATTCGGTCGACCCGGAATGCCGCGCCAGTGTGGTTTTTGTAGGAACATCAACAGCCGACATTCGTATTCAAAACGATAACGCCTATGGCAACAATTCAGGTCTGGGGTCGTATAGAGGGTACTTTATTTCCTTCAGGGTCGATGATTTTGAGGATCTTATCGAAAGCAATACGGATTATGGTGATACCTCGGCTGCGTATCCATCATCGCGCCAATCAATTTCCAGCCGGTTAGGGCTTGGCAGAGGCCTGGTGCCAGACAGCGATGGTGCGCAGCAACAAAGCGCTGATGCGCGGGGTGATGACACTGATGGTGCTGGTGGGGCGGTTGTCAATTTTGATGATGAAGATGGCATTTCCGTTGCTGGCAATGTTCTGGATGGTCGGGTTTTTGTGCCTGATGAAGATGTTGATATTGACGTTTCCACTTACGGAAGTGGTTATTTAAATGCCTGGTTCGACTGGAATCGTGATGGTGACTTCTCCGATCCCGGGGAGCGGGCAGTAAGCAATGTTTATATTGAAAATAATGGTGAGACGGTCAGCGGTGCAGGCTCCAGTAACTTTGTTACGGAAACGGCTATTCCGGTATCGGTTCCGTCGGCTATTTCGGATGGAAACAGTTATGCCAGGTTCAAGTTCACACAATCGCCGGATCCAGGGGTTGGTAACAGCCCAGATGATGGTGAGGTAGAAGATTACGCGATAACGTTGAGCTCTCTGTTCTGTGATCTTCCTGTGTCTACGAGCATGCAGTTAAGTGGCTCTGCAACCAGGGATAATGGCACGGGGGAAATCACGTTAACGCAAGATTTGGGCAATCAGGCGGGCTCGGCGTGGTCTAATGAACGCATCAGTTTGCTTTCAGCGTTTACTGTTGAGTTTTCCGTCTATCTGGGTACCAAGAATGCTGCAGGGGCTGATGGTATAGCGTTTGCGTTTCAGAATGATCCTGCGGGGAATAGTGCTACGGGTGTGTTTGGTGGCGCGTTGGGCGTGGGCGGGCTCAATCCTGCTGTTGCCGTTGAGTTTGATACCTATGATAACGGCAGCGGTTACGGCGATATTGCTAACGATCATACTGCTATTTATAACCCCGAAAATTATGCGAATTCATCCGGTGGTGGTGCTGCCAGTCTTTATAGTTCCGTGGAAGATCTTGGGAATATAGAGGACGGTAACTGGCATACCGTTCAGTTGAACTGGGATCCGGCTAGTGATCAGCTGCAGTATTTTTTTGATGGCAATCTGACGTCCACGGTGAATGTGGACTTTGTTAACACGGTTTTTTCCGGTGATCCCAACGTATATTTTGGATTCACCGCATCCACGGGTGGCTCTTCAAACTTGCAGAAAATCTGTGTCACCAGTGCGCCGCCACAGGTGCTGGTAGATTATGGTGATGCCCCAATCAGTTTTGGTGAGCCATCACATATCCTCGGCTCAAATCTGCAACTGGGTGATGAGGTGTCACCGGATGCCCTGAGCTATGACGATGAGGATGCTGCCGCTGACAGTTTCGATGATGGTGTGATCTTTCCTGGAGCGCTGCCCAATCTGACTCCCATCGAAGTCTCGGTTTCCGGTGATGATGGTTACCTGCAGGCCTGGGTTGACTGGAATGGCGACGGTGTTTTCGACGACCCACAAGAGCGTATCGCCACTGACCTCCAGGATGAGGATGGCGACGGCATTATCCTGGTGACAGCGGCACCCAGTGGCACCGTCGTAGAGGGTGACACCTATGCCCGCTTCCGTTGGTCGTCCGTGCAGGAGCTGGATGCAACGGAAGGTGCACCGGATGGTGAGGTTGAGGACTATTTGATTACCTCTCGCTCTGTTTCCCTCTGTGAGGCGGGCTCGTCCGCTTCCGGTGGAGGGATCGCTTCTGGTGGCAATGGCCCTTTCCGGGACGCAATCTACTGGCTGGACTGGAACTGTCTGGGGAAAAGCGTTTTCCAGACCTCGGATGTGATCCTGAAAAGCTGGGTGTACGGTCCCGTTGAAATTCGCGCCACAGTGTCGGATATCACGTCGCCGATTGAGCCTTATGTGACGGGTAGCTGGACGGGTGATCTCCTTGATGACCTTTATGTAGGGGTGAATCCCATCGGGTTGGGGAATGTTGACAATACCAATCCTTCATTCCGGATCGATTGGGAGGTTTTTCTTCAAGGTGATCCGATATCCGCTGAGATTATCATCGCTGATGCGGAAGATACGGATAATGGTGAATCCATTATCTCGGAAACCAATGGCGGTCCATGGGAGCTATTTGCCGTCGCCCCGGGGACCAACGATCTGCAAATGCGTTTTGAAAATGGTGGCGAGAGGATGCTGTTGTCCAGTTTGCCTGGCAATGGCGTGGGCAGCTTCCTGGCAATGACCCAGGGCGTTATGACCACCCGGCATACCATCAATACCGGTGGCGGTCAGGCATTGGCGTTCGGCGTGTTTATTCAGAAAGATCACGGTGATATTGCTGGTGGCTATCCGGAAAGTGGTGGCCATTTCGCCTCTCGGGTAGCTCAGGGCGGCGGCAAGCCGACAGCGGATACCGATATCAATAATATTTCTCTGGCAACCCTGGCTGCTCCTGAACCATATCTGGGCGTGATTCCGCCAGGCCCGGAAGAGGCGGACCAGAATTCAGCCAACGCCGATGCGGACGGTGCGGAAGAAGAGGGGGTTGTCTTCTCCTCATTAGTGCCGGGTAGTAATGCGACTCTGGACATTATCGTTACCGAGACCTCAGCGGGGCAGGGTTACCTGCAAGGCTGGATCGACTGGAACCGGGACAGCGATCTGAATGATGCTGGTGAGCAGGTGGCACTGAACGTGCGGGATAATGGCCCGGAAGATACCAACCCGGCGGCGGGTGAGATCCGGCTGAATGTGTTTGTCCCTCCGGGAGCCTTTGTAGGCGATACCTATGCCCGCTTCCGTTTCGCCAATGCCCCGGACGTGCCTGCGGGTGGCTTGCTGGTCATGGGCGGTGAAGTGGAGGACTACAAGGTGACGGTGGCCCCGGCGGCTACCGCCGGGCCATTGTCCGGCTGGGTATTTGAAGACAACGGCGTTGGGGCAATGGCCCACGATGGCCAGAAAGGGCCGGATGAGCCGGGGTTGGCGAATGTGCCGGTAACCCTGTACCACGACGTGGACAATAATGGGCAATGTTCTGCCAGCGACCCGGTGCTGGCGGAAGCCACCACGGATGGGGATGGTGCCTGGCAGCTGGTAGCGGCTCTGGCGGATGTGGGCAAGAGCGCCTGTCTGGTGGTGGCTACTCCAAATGGTTTGCTGTCGGTCTCCGAGAATAGCGGCAGCGCCGGTGCCGGTATCAATAGCGGTGCCGCCAATGACGATGTGATGAGCCTGACGGTGCCTGCCACCGGCACTGTCTGGGATGGCATCCTGTTTGGTGATGCCGGCCTGCCGATACTGGAGCCGGATCAGCAGGGCGTGGTAGCGCCGGGCGGCAGCCGTTTCTATAGCCACCGCTTTACCGCCCGTAGTGCCGGCAATGTGGACTTTGTACTGGAAGCCCCCACCACCAGCCCGGCGGCACCCGCCTGGAACGATGCGCTGTATCGTGATGACAATTGTAACGGCGAGCTGGACGGCGCGGATGCCTCCTTGCCTCTCGTCGGTGTCAATGTGACGGCGGGTGACCGGCTGTGCCTGCTGGCCAAAGTGTTTGCACCTGCGGATGCACCGGTGGAGGCGCTCCACAGCCGCCCGCTTTCCGCTACCCAGACCTATACCGGTACCGCGTTCCAGGCCACTGCGCAGGTGACGGATACGACCCGGCTGGCTGCCGGCCAGCTACAGCTGGAAAAGCAGGTGCGCAATATTGGTCCGGATGGCATCGCCAACACCGGCGATGATGTGGACGCGACCGACACCACAGCCAACCAGGCGGCGCCGGGGGATGTGTTGCGCTACCGGCTGATATTCCGTAATCAGGGAAGCAATCCTCTGACCGAGGTTATCGTCACAGACAGCACCCCGGCCTACAGCGCCCTCAATGCGGCGGCGACTTGCCCTGCTGCATTGCCGGCAGCGCTCAGCGCCTGTGCCCTGTCTGCCCCGGATGGCAGCAATGGCAGTGGCTATCAGGGTGGCCTGCAATGGCAGTTTACCGGCGAGCTGCAACCCGGCGGGCAGGGGGCTGTCAGCTATGACGTAAGGGTTAGCCAGGACTAGCCCGAAGGCCCGTTCCAGGCCCTCTGTCAGCCAGTCGATGATGGGGCGCCCGGAACCTATCTGCCGCCGGGCGACCGTGGTAGAATGCTGCAACCGGGGGCCGAGGCTCCCGGTTTTTTTGTGGCTGTCTGGCAGGAACAATGGATTTAGGCTTATTGATCAAGGCCCTGTGCCTGGTACTGGTCATAGAGGGCATTCCGCTGTTTCTGGCGCCTAATCGTGCGCGTGAGGCAGCGCTGCAGGTTGCCCGGATGCCCGGGCGAACACTGAGAATTCTGGGGCTGGTGCTGATGATACTGGGTGCCGGCCTGCTACTACTGATGCGGTCGTAAATGATGAACCAGGAAGAACAGTGGCTACTGCCCGACGGGGTAGAAGAGGTTCTCCCGGGACGAGCCCGGGCCATTGAGCAATTACGCCGGCAGACGCTGGATCTCTACCAGCGCTGGGGCTATGAACTGGTATTTCCGCCACTGATCGAATTCCTCGAATCCCTGCTCAACGGCGCCGGTCGTGATCTGGAACGGGAAACCTTCAAGATTACCGATCAACTGACTGGCCGCCTGATGGGCGTACGCGCGGATATCACGCCCCAGGTGGCGCGGATGGATGCCCACAGCCTGCGCCGTTCGGCCCCCTCTCGCCTTTGCTACTGCTCCAGCGCGCTGCGTACTCGCCCGGCCGTGGCCGGCGCCACCCGTCTGCCTTACCAGCTTGGTGTAGAGCTGTTTGGTCATGCTGGCAGCGACAGCGATCTGGAAGTGATGAGTCTGCTGCTGGATACCCTGGCTCTGGCCGGTGTGGCCGATCAGGTGGTGCTGGATCTGGGCCACGTGGGCCTGTTCCGTGGGCTGCTGGATGCCTGTGACCTGAGCGATGCCGAGCAAAGTCAGCTGGAAGACATTTACGTGCGTAAGGCGCGGGTAGAGCTGGATACCTTCCTGGCAGAGCGTGATCTGCCGGCTCCCGCGGCTCGTGCCCTGGCGGCCCTGCCCTGGTTGGCGGGTGGCGTCGACGTGATCGATCAGGCTCGCACCCTGCTGGGTGATTTTCCCGGTGCTGTGGCGGCGCTGGATGAACTGGCGGTGCTGGCCGGAGTACTGGATGCCCGGGGTGTAAAACTGCACCTGGATCTGGGCGAACTGCGTGGCTATCACTACCACACCGGCTGTGTCTTTGCCGCCTACCTGCCCGGTGAGAGCGAGCCGGTTGCCAAGGGCGGCCGTTATGACCATATCGGTGAAGTGTTCGGGCGGGCTCGCCCGGCGACCGGGTTCAGTGCCGATCTGAAAATGCTCGCGGCGCGCACTGACGCTGCCGCGCTGAGTGGCATTTTGGCGGAGGGCTCCCTGCAGGATGCTGCTTTTGTCGCCCGGGTGAACGAGCTGCGAGGTAGCGGTGAGCGGGTGGTCCTGGCCCTGACCGGAGCAGACAATGACCCGCAGGAACTGGGCTGTCAGCGCAAGCTGGTGTCAGAAGGCAGCGACTGGGTCATCAAGGATATCGACTGAACCCGTAGGAGCCATGCTTGCATGGCGAATTTGCTTGCGATGGCGTTTGTCATGCGAGCACGGCTCCTGCGATAAAGATCGTGCGTGCCCCGTTAAGCGGGTCGCGTGCAAGCGTTTGTTATAACTCAACACGGCAGCTAGCAATCATGGGTAAGAACGTAGTCATTCTCGGCACCCAGTGGGGTGATGAAGGCAAGGGCAAGATCGTCGATCTGCTTACCGATCAGGCCTCTCTGGTGGCCCGTTTTCAGGGTGGTCACAATGCCGGCCATACCCTGGTGATCGATGGCAAGAAAACCGTCCTGCATCTGATTCCTTCCGGCATTTTGCGCGATGACGTTCAGTGCCTGATCGGCAATGGTGTGGTGCTGGCCCTGGATGCCCTGCTCAAGGAAATCGGCGGCCTGGAAGACAATGGCGTGCCGGTACGTGAGCGTCTGCGCCTTTCTGCCTCCTGCCCGCTGATCCTGCCGGTGCACGTGGCACTGGATCAGGCCCGGGAAGCGGCCCGTGGCAACAAGAAGATCGGGACTACCGGTCGTGGTATCGGCCCGGCCTATGAAGACAAGGTGGCCCGTCGAGGCCTGCGCCTGGGAGATGTCTATTCCCGTGAGCGCTTCGCCGCCAAGCTCGGCGAAGTGATGGACTACCACAATTTTGTGCTGCGCAGTTACTACAATGCCGAGCCGGTGGATTTCCAGAAAACCCTGGATGAAACCCTGGCCATGGGCGAAGACGTGCGCAGCATGGTCACCGACGTGACCACCGTGCTCCACGGCGCCCGTGAGCGCAACGAGAACATCATGTTCGAAGGCGCCCAGGGCACCCTGCTGGATATCGATCACGGCACCTATCCCTATGTGACCAGCTCCAACACCACCGCTGGTGGCGCCGCCACCGGCACCGGTTTCGGCCCGCTTTATCTGGACTATGTGCTGGGCATCACCAAGGCCTACACCACCCGGGTAGGCAGCGGTCCTTTCCCCACCGAGTTGTTCGATGAGAATGGCCGTTACCTGGCAGAGAAAGGTCACGAGTTCGGTTCCACCACCGGGCGTGCCCGCCGTTGCGGCTGGTTCGATGCGGTGGCTCTGAAGCGCTCCATCCAGATCAACTCCATTACCGGCCTGTGTCTGACCAAGCTGGACGTGCTCGACGGTCTGGAAGAAGTGAATATCTGTATCGGCTATCAGGATGCGGAAGGCAACTCCCTCACCTGCGCCTGGGATGCGGATAGCTACGAAGAAGTGAAACCGGTTTACGAAAGCCTGCCCGGCTGGACCGAGTCCACCCTGGGTGCCAAATCCGTGGATGACCTGCCTGCCAATGCGGTGGCCTACCTCAAGCGAATCGAAGAAGTGACCGGTGCGCCCATCGATATTATTTCCACCGGCCCGGACCGTGTGGAAACCATCATCAAGCGGCACCCGTTCTCCTGACGGCTCCTTCCGTCACGTCACCGATGCCCGCCGGGCATCTGGTGACGTGACGGTTCGCGCTATTTGCGCCTTCCTGTTCTGCCCTGATTATCCCCCGCGCTGACTGTCTTTTGATAGACACATCCATGCATTGAAAATGACATGGTCTGTACCCCTTTTTGTCATTCGTTCTGCCTAACCTCGTTTGCGTACTTTCACCGACTCAGTGGCCGGTACGTCCGGCTGCAGGCAGGCAACGAAAACAGACACAGGGAGAACAGAGATGGGCCACCATCCCGTAGAAGACAGCAACCGTTCCGATAACACCACCATCAACACTGTGCTGGAGCAGCACCTTTCCCGTCGCCAGATCCTGCGCGGCGGCGCTACCGCTGCCACCATGGTGGCAGGTGCCAGCCTGGTGGCCTGTGGTGGCGACAGCAACAATCGTAATGGCGGTGATGCGGGTAGTGAGACGCCTGCCGAGTTGGGTTTTGCGGCGGTGCCGCGGTCACTGGAGGATCGGGTGGTGCTGCCTGATGGCTACCAGGCCAGTGTGCTGATCGCCAAAGGTGATGCGCTGTTTTCCGATATCGCGGATTACCAGAACGATGGTAGCGGTGAGGACTTCGACAAGCGTTCCGGCGATGAGCACGACGGCATGGAGTTCTTCGGCCTGGGGGCTGCGGGTGTCTGGGAGCCGAATGCCTCTGAGCGTGGCGTGTTGTGCATGAATCACGAGAATCTGGAAGATGACACCCTGCATGAGAATGGGGTGACCGATGCCGCCGATAACGGCGGTGCCCGTCCGCAGGTGGAGATTGACCGGGAAATCCTCGCCCATGGTGTGGCGTGTCTGGAAGTGATCAAAGAGGATGGCCAGTGGCGTTACGTCAAGGATTCCGCATTCAACCGTCGTGTTACCGGTGCCACTGAAGCGGTGATTTCAGGCCCCTGCGCAGGCCATGACGCCTTGAAAACCAAACTGAGCCCTGCCGGCGACAAGGGCTTTGGCACCCTCAATAACTGCGCCAGCGGCCGCACTCCCTGGGGCACCTACCTGACCTGTGAAGAAAACTGGTTTTCGTATTTCAATCGCAACGACGCGTCTGATGCGCGCAGTGCGGTCGAGAATGACCTGTTCGCGCGCTACGGCATGGGGCTGGTGAGCAAAGGGTTTTCATATCGGGAATGGGACACCGTTGCCGGCGACATGTACCAGCGGTTCAATATCAGTGTCATCGGTGCCACGGCCACGGATGATTTCCGCAATGAGCCGAACACCTTTGGCTATATTGTGGAGGTGGATCCTTTCGATACCGCCAGCAAACCGGTCAAGCGTACCGCCATGGGCCGCTTTGCCCATGAAGGCGCCATCTTTGCTCCCGCCGAAGCCGGCAAGCCGCTGGTGTATTACATGGGCGATGATTCCCGCAACGAATATCTCTACAAGTTTGTCAGTGCTGCCAGCTGGGATCCCGCTGACGTGGGTATGGGAACCACTGCGGGCAACAAATATCTGGATGACGGCAAGCTGTATGTGGCGATCTTCAACAATGACGGCACCGGCGAGTGGAAAGAGCTGAGCTTCGGAGTGAACGGGCTGGATGCAGCGAATCCCCTTTACCCCTTCTCCAGTCAGGGTGATGTAATCCTGGCGACCCGTCTTGCCGCAGACCATGTTGGTGCGACCAAGATGGATCGCCCGGAGTGGGCGGCGGTCAACCCGATGAATGGTGAGTGCTACCTGACCCTGACCAACAACAGCGGCAGAAACCGTACCCCGGATACCGTTGATGGCGTCAATCCGCGCACCTATGGCGGCTCGGGCGGTAACCCCAATGGTCACATTATCCGCTGGCGCGAAGAGGGTGGCGATCATGCCGCCACCAGCTTCGATTGGGATGTGTTCCTGTTCGGCGCCCCTGCCGACAAGGATGCTCAAAGCATCAATCTGTCCGGCCTGACCGCCGACAATGATTTCTCCAGCCCGGATGGTTTGTACTTCGACCAACGTGGTCTGTTGTGGATTCAGACCGATGATGGCGCCTATCGCGATACGGTGAATAACCAGATGCTGGTGGCTATACCGGGCGAGGTCGGTGACGGTGGCATGCTTACCTTTACCAATGATTTTGGTGCTGAGGAAAATACCACCTTCGTTGGCAAGGATGCATCGGCGGTGGACCTTCGCCGTTTCCTGGTCGGCCCGAAAGGCTGTGAAATTACCGGTATCACCATGACGCCGGATGCCCGCAGTCTGTTCATCAACGTGCAGCACCCCGGCGAGGGTGGCTCTGCCGCCAACTTCAACACGGATGTAAGCACATGGCCAAACCCGAATGGTGATGCCTTGTCATTGGGCAATGGTGTCAGCCGTCCCCGTTCTGCCACTATCGTGATCACCCGTGAAGATGGTGGTGAAATCGCACTGTAAGTCGGCAATCTAACGAAAAAAGCCGCCCACATTGTGGGCGGCTTTTTTCGTTCCGGGTTGTGTTTTTTAAAGTCAAAGCGTCACTGAGATAGCGCGTTGCTGTCATCGCGGAGTCATGCGGAGTCGGGACAATGTTCGTCATATCCCATCAGACAAACGCAGGTGAAAAACATGCTTTCCGGTATCAGCCTCTGGCAACTTCTTATTGTTCTGGTCATCGTCATCATGCTGTTTGGTACCAAACGAATCCGTAGTCTTGGTTCTGATCTGGGAGGCGCTTTCAAGGGCTTCCGGGATGCGGTCAAGGATGGCGAGAAAAGCCTGCAAGCGGAACAGGAGGATTCGGCGTCATTGGTGTCCAGTGATCTGGACTCGCAGAAAGACACCCTGCGGAGCTGAGAGTCATGCTCGATTTCGGGTTCATGGAAGTGCTGCTGGTCTGTGTGATCGCGCTGGTGGTGCTGGGGCCGGAAAAGCTACCCAGGCTGGTGCGCACTCTGGGGCAGTGGCTGGGTAAAGGCCGCGCGATGATGAAGCAGGTGCAGCAACAGCTGGAAAGCGAAGCGCGCAATCTGGATATGAAAGAACGCCGTGAAAAGATCCAGCGAGAGTTGGCGTTATTGCAACAAGAGCCTGTCGATAAGCCCCCCATGGAGGAAAATGGGCCGGCGAAGAAAATGGAGTCATCATGAATTCCATGCCGCTGACCCGGCATTTGCTGGAACTGCGCCAGCGACTGTTGCGCTCAGTCGTTGCTGTTGTGTTGATTTTCATCCCCTTGTTCATGTTTGCCGGGGACATTTATACCCTGCTGGCGCAGCCGTTGATGCAGGCGCTGCCCGAAGGCGGCAGCATGATCGCCACTGATGTAACCGGGCCTTTTCTGGTGCCCTTCAAGTTGGCGTTGTACCTGAGCATGTTATTGGCCATGCCGTTTTTACTGCACCAATGCTGGAGCTTTGTATCACCAGGGCTTTATCGGCGTGAGAAGCGTTTTGCGCGCCCGCTGTTGTTTGCCAGCGTGCTGTTGTTCTATTTCGGTGCCGTGTTTGCCTGGTTTGTGGTCATGCCGCTGTTGTTTGCGTTCTTTATCTCGGTGGCCCCGCAAGGGGTGGCGGTGATGACGGATATCGGTGCCTGGCTGGGGTTCACCATGACATTCGTGATGGCTTTTGGCATGGCCTTTGAGTTGCCCGTGGCTGTGGTGCTGCTGGTGGCTTCGGGAATTGTCACGCCGACAGTTTTGGCCGGTGGGCGGGCTTATGTGGTGGTGGGGTGTTTCGTGGCGGGCATGTTGCTGACGCCGCCGGACATTATCTCCCAGAGCCTGCTGGCGATCCCCATGTGGGTGCTCTTTGAGGTGGGGTTGCTGTGTTCGCGCTGGGTGGAGCCGATGGCGGATGACAGTGAGGCGCTGTCCTGACGGGGCGCAGGCAGGGTGTGGGGTCTAGATCACGCGGAGCCTGTCGGCAGGGGCGCTGCCAGGGCCAGCTGGTTACTTCCTGCGGCGGGTAATGATGATCAGTGCCACGGTGATGCCGATGACTGCCGCCGGAAACACTAGCAGGTAGCGTTTGCGATTGGCTTCTTTCTCGCGTTGGGCATCAGCTTGCTGAATAGCGGGGTGTTTGGCGCTGCCATCGTCGGCATAGGTGGCAACCGGCGCCAGGAACAGACTGGTGGCCAATACGAAGGCTGCGATCATGGAACGTAGGATATTCATGGCTTTCTGCACCTTGGCTCTGGGACGGCTGGCGGTGTTTGGCCTGAAACAAAAAAGGGCCCCCGTTTGGGAGCCCTTTGAATTGGTGCCGAGGAGAGGACTTGAACCTCCACGGGGTTGCCCCCACTAGCACCTGAAGCTAGCGTGTCTACCAATTTCACCACCTCGGCGTTTCGTGCTGTACCGAACCCTTCAATATAAGGTAAAGTTGCTTACCGTTTCCGGCCGGTTCATCGCGAAAGCGCGTGCATTCTAGTATATGATGGCCGGATGTCAAACCCTCTTTCCGAAAAAAATTTAATGCCCCCTAAAAAACGTTACCGTGACCCCCATGCCGATCGTGAGGCCGAAAACTACGAAAACCCTGTTCCCAGCCGGGAACTGATCCTTGAGGTGCTCAACGACCATGGCAAGCCCATGGAGTTCGAGCAAATCGCCTCCCTGCTGGAGGTGGACGAGGATGGTGAAGTCGGCCTCGAACGTCGTCTCAAAGCCATGCTGCGTGATGCCCAACTGGTACAGAACCGCAATGGCAAGCTGGGCGTGGTGTCCCGTATGGACCTGATCGCCGGCCGAGTTCAGGCTCATAAGGACGGCTTTGGCTTCCTGATTCCCGATGACAAAACCCAGAGCGACTTGTTCCTGGGGCCTCGCCAGATGGAAAAAGTCCTGGATGGGGATCGGGTGCTGGTCAGCGATGCCGGCTATAACCGCTTTGGCAAAAAAGAAGCCCGCATCGTAGAGATCACCGAACGGGTTGCCACCGAAGTGGTCGGCCGCTACTCCCGCGAGGCCGGCATCAGCTTCTTGCAGCCGGAAAACCGGCGTATTACCCGTGAAGTGCTGGTTGAGGACAAGAATGGCCTCAAACCCAACCCGGGTGACCACGTACGCGCCACGATTACCCAGTACCCCAGCCGTGACCACCATGTGCTGGTGCGTCTGGAAGAGATTATTGCCACTCCGGATCAGGCTGGCATGGAAATCGAGGTGGCCCTGCGCCGTTTCGAGATTCCTCATGTCTGGCCGGACGGTGTGGAAGCCGACGCCGAGCGTTTTGGCACCGGTGTGCCCCACAAGGCGAAAGCCCATCGGGTGGACCTGCGTGATCTGCCGCTGGTCACCATTGATGACGAAACCGCCCGGGATTTTGATGACGCGGTCTATGTGGAGCGTCGCCCCCGTGGTGGCTGGCGCCTGATCGTCGCCATTGCTGATGTCAGCCACTATGTGGCGCCGGGTTCTGCCCTGGATCGGGAGGCCGCTACCCGTGGCAATTCGGTGTACTTCCCCAACCGGGTGGTGCCGATGCTGCCGGAGGCCCTGTCCAACGGGCTGTGCTCGCTCAATCCCCATGTGGATCGGCTGTGCCTGTATTGCGACATGAGAATTTCCGCCAACGGTCGTCTGACCGGGTTTGTCTTCCGTGAAGGGGTGATGCGCTCGCGGCACCGCCTGACCTACAACAAGGTCGGCGCGATCATCGAAGAACCGGATTCCCAGTTGGCCCAGGACACCGTGGCCAGTCTGGACGACGAGTCCCTGGACATGATCTGGTCGTTCCATGAAATGTTCCTGGCACTGCGCAAGCGCCGTGCGGAACGGGGCGCCATCGATTTCGACAGCGATGACACCCGCATCATCTACGATGAAAACCAGAAGATTCAGGCCATTGTGCCGGTGACCCGCAATGTGGCGCATATCATGATCGAGGAGGCCATGCTGGCCGCCAACATCTGTTCCGCCAAACTGCTGGAAAAATCAGGTCTGCCGGCCCTGTTCCGTAACCACGAGCCTCCCAAGGAAGAGCGTCTCAGCAAGCTGCAGCAATTCCTGGGTGGCCTGGGGCTGAGCCTGGGCTGGTCGGAAGGCGCGCCCAAGCCGCACGTCTATCAGGATTTGCGTGAGCAGATTCTGGATCGACCGGATCGCAACGTGATTCAGACCATGATGCTGCGCTCCATGACCCAGGCCAAATACGAGGCGGAGAACAAAGGGCACTTCGGGCTGGCCTACAAGGCCTATACCCACTTCACCTCGCCGATTCGCCGTTATCCGGATTTGCTGGTACACCGGGCCATCCGCTTCCTCATTCGTAGCGAAGGTGAGCCCAATCACGTGGACAATCCCGGCAAACTGCCGAAGATTCCCGCTGAGAAGCTGATTCCCTACAGTCAGGCAGACATGGTGGCCATCGGTGAGCAGTGCTCCATGACCGAGCGCCGGGCTGACGACGCCACCCGCGATGTGGTGTCCTGGCTCAAATGCCAGTTCATGGAATCGCATATCGGTGACGTCTTCGAGGGTGTCATCAGCGGTGTTGCCAACTTCGGTCTCTTTATCCAGCTCAATGAGCTGCATATCGATGGCCTGGTACACGTGGCCAACCTGGATAGCGACTACTACCACTTCGATGAGGTCAATCTGACCCTCACCGGGGAAAGCAGTGGCCGCAAATTCGGGCTCGGCGATGGCGTCACCGTGCGTGTGGCGGCAGTCCATACCGAAGACCGCAAGATTGATCTGCAGCTGGAGTCGTCCACGCCTTCCGGCAAGGGTCGTCCCAAGGGCGGCAGCAAGAAAACCGGTGGCGGTAATCGCAGAGGCGGTAACAGCGAACGGGAAAAGCTGGCCAAAGGCGATATCCCCAAGGCCAAACCCAAACGGAAAGGGCCGCCACGCGGTAAAAAAGCGGCCCGGCGTAGCAGCAAGAGCTAGAGCCCTCCCTGTAGGAGCTTGCTTGCAAGCGAACCCGCTTACGGCGTTAGTAAATTCGCTTACAGGCAGGCTCCTACATCCAATCTTTGCCCGACCGTGTTGCGTGCAGGCGTTATCATGAGCAAACCCCAGAAACCCCAGATGTATTCCGGCTTCCACGCGGTGGAGGCCCTGTTGCGCCATCGTCCTGAGGCGGTGCTGGAGCTGTTTGTACAGGACAGCCGTGCCGAGCGGGAGGAGCCCCGGCTGGAGGCCATGATCCAGTCCGCCAGGGACTTCGGCATCGCGGTACAGCGGGCTCGCCGAGAGGTGCTGGAAAAGCACGCCGGTCCCCAGCATCAGGGTATCGTGGCCCGGGCGCGGCCCCGCAAGCCTGGCGATGAGAGTGGTCTGCTGAAATGGCTGGATGGCAAGCCCGCGCGGCCATGGCTGTTGATTCTGGAAAATGTCACCGACCCCCATAACCTGGGCGCCTGCCTGCGTAGTGCCGATGCGGCCGGGGTGGATGCGGTGATCGTGCCGCGCCGCAACGCCGCCGGGCTCACGCCGGTGTCCTGTCGTACGGCGGTGGGGGCGGCGGAAAGCCTGGCCTATTACGAGGTGGGCAACCTGGCCAGCCTGCTGGATCAGCTTCGTGAAAGGGGCGTTTGGGTGGTGGGCACCGCGCTCGAAGAGCGTAGTGAGTCCCTGTTTACGTTCCAGGCCCCGGATGCCCTGGCGGTCGTGATGGGCGCCGAAGGTGCCGGCCTGAAGCGGCTGACCCGGGACAAGTGCGACCAGCTACTGGAAATCCCCATGGCCGGCGAAGTGCAGAGCTTGAACGTCTCCGTGGCCACGGGGGTGATGCTGTTTCATGTGCGGGCACAGAGGGAAAGCAAGTAATAATGAATAATTAATAGTTGCGTGAGTAACGGCTTTGGTTTTCTCAACGCAAGAGGCCGCGACCAAAGGATGGGCGCGGCCTCTTGCGTTGGCAAAACCACGAACCAGCATTGCGAGTTATTAATTATTCATTATTAACTATTAATTGCCTTTCCAGCGTGGGTAGCGGCAGCGGGGTGCGGCTGACGGACAGTTCCCGCTGGATGCGCACGTTGTCCTCCAGCAGTATTTCCGGAATCTCGTCGTCATGGTTCTCGGGCAGGGCGCCGGGGACGCTGAGCGCTTTGTCGGCCAGCGTCTGGCCGGGCAGTGGCGCCAGCGGAAAGCTGATATGGGTGGTGCGGTTATAGCGAATCGGTTCCCGGTATTGCGGCTGCACATAGCCATCGGCATTGCGCACGGCGGTGTCCAGATCCTCCGGGCCGGTGACATGATGCCAGTCATTGGGGCTGCTGGGCCGGGGCGGGGCAATGGATTCGCCACGGGCGAGTCTGGCGGTCAGGCGGCTCTTGCGCTGTTGCCAGGCCAACAGATCGGTGACGAACTGGTCCTGGCGGTTGTACTCATGAATGTCCGGTCGAGGCCCCAGTGCCTGCCTCAGGGCCTGTTGCTGGGGCTGGCTCAGCCCGCTGCTACCGGCGGCCGCTGCCACCGTCGGCAGCAATGGCCCCAGCAGGGTCAGCAGGATGATTAAGCGGATCAGGGACATGGCGTGCTCCGGGGCCTCTTTCACATCTGTGCGGGGTCAGGGCGAATTCTCGCAGCCGCTGCTCAGGCAGCTTTCCACTTCAATGAGGCCGGTGGTTAACACTGACTCATTGTTAACATCCAGATAGAGCATCAGGTTACCGTTGCTGGATATCTCGACGATGGCATTGGGGTTGCCGGCCATCAGGGTGGCCAGGTCCGCCTTTCGCTCCTCGCCAAACAGGTTTCGGTAAAGCTGTTCGGTGAGCAGGTTTCGGGCGTCGCCGCCATCGTTCAGCCCGTTTAGCTGCATGCCGACAATGGTCATCGGCAGCACCAGCGGGGTGTCTGATCCGGCGTTGCCGAGCAGGGTGCGGATATGCTCTCCGGCCAGGGAGTTGCCGGGCAGGGCCGGCAGGCCAAAACTCTGTGACGTGGAGCGGTTATACCAAGTGCGGTTGCGCTGGTAGTCAATCGGGCTCAGGCGCTCTGTGCGGGCCAGGGCGCTGTCCAGGGTTTCCGGCTGGTCGATGACGGTGGGGTCGCTGCTGGCCACTGGATCGGGCTCATAATCCTGCGGGCAGGCTGCTTGATGATTGGCTTGCTGACGATTGGCCTGCTTGTACTGCATCACCTGCAGCAGGAAGTCCGAGTAGTCCGGGTAATCCTCTAGAGCCGGTTTGTCCGGCACGGCCACCGGACTGCCGCAGGGTGGCGGGGCCGATTCCTGGGCGGACAGGGGGCTCAGCAGGCATAGGCTGCACAGGCCGAAGGCCAGAGCGCTAAATTTCATGGTCGTATCCCGTTCTTGTTGTTTTCCCTTTTATTTCAGGGATTTAGGGTTAACGACGCTTCTTGTAAGCGTTTGTAGCGTTTTGTTTCTACTGAGCATACGTCCGTCTTTGCCGGATGGCAACGGATATGCCTTGAGGAAAGGGCGTGCAATGGGATAGAATCGCGCGCTTCCTGCGTCCTATAGGCTTTAGCCTGTCGAGCAGGTCTCCTTGCTTCACCGTCCTGCATTTGGCGGATGGGAAGCTGAATTGATGCCGTGAGGTATCGCAACCGTAAGGAGCTAACATGCGTCATTACGAAGTTGTGTTCCTGGTTCACCCGGACCAGAGCGAACAGGTGCCGGCCATGATCGAGCGTTATAGCGCGATCGTGACCGATGGTAAGGGCACCATCCACCGTCTTGAAGATTGGGGCCGTCGTCAGCTGGCTTACCCGATCAACAAGATCCACAAAGCCCACTACGTGATGCTGAACATCGAATGTGACGGCGAGACCCTGGGCGAGCTGGAAAACACTTTCCGCTTTAACGATGCCGTAATCCGTCACCTTGTGATTCGTTGCGACAAGGCGGCCTCCGAGCCGTCCCCGCTAGCCAAGAATGACGAGAAGGAGGGGGCTGCCAGCTGATTTTGGAAAGCAATCGCTGTGAACTCACTGGTGTGATTGTCACTTTGGAAAAAGTGATAGTGACGCCGGCAGGGGTACCGCGCCAACGCCTGTGGCTGGAGCATCGCTCCCGGCAACTGGAAGATGGCCATCCCCGCGAAGTCCAGGCCCGCGTTGCCGTGATACTGGCAGGTGGGATGACCCGACAGGCCCAGAGCCTGAAAGAGGGTCAGCGCATTAAAGTTACCGGTTGCCTGAGTCGCGCCGGTTACAAAGGTGACGCCCGGGACCGTTTGCAACTGATTGCCCAAACGCTGGACACCCTCAACCAGGATTAAAGAGGAGATTATCCAATGGCCCGTTTTTATCGCCGCCGCAAGTTCTGCCGCTTTACCGCGGAAGGTGTTGAGTACATCGATTACAAAGATCTCGACACCCTGAAAGCTTACATCACCGAAACCGGCAAAATCGTGCCCAGCCGTATTACCGGCACCAAGGCACGCTACCAGCGTCAGCTGGCCTCTGCGATCAAGCAGGCCCGCTTCCTGGCGCTGCTGCCGTACACTGACAGCCACGACAATTAAGCCGAGGGGACCATCATGCAAGTGATCCTGCTGCAAACGATCAAGAACCTGGGTGACCTGGGTGCTGTGGTGGATGTGCGTTCCGGTTACGGTCGTAACTTCCTGATTCCGCAAGGTAAAGCGTTGCCGGCTACCAAAGGCAACCTGGCCGAAGTGGAACAGCGTCGCGCCGAGCTGGAGAAGCAAGCTGCCGAGCAGCTGGCCGCCGCCCAGGAACGTGGCGAAAAACTGAACGAAGCCAGCGTGACCGTGACCTCCAAGGCCGGTGACGAAGGCAAGCTGTTCGGTTCCGTGGGTACCCGCGACATCGCCGACGCCATCACTGCTTCTACTGGTGTGGAAGTGGAAAAGGCCGAAGTGAAGCTGCCCCACGGTGCGCTGCGTAACACTGGTGAGTACGACATCGACGTGGTTCTGCACGCCGACGTGACCGTGACCATCAAGCTGGCTGTGGTTCCTGCCGAGTAATCGACAGTTGACCGACAACCGGTTTGCCCCTTGCGGGGCGCGGTGACAGAATTAGGGCATTGTCCGCAAGGGCAGTGCCCTTTTTCGTTTAGTGACAAGTTGAAAGTTCAAAGTGGAAACGCGAGCCAATCCGGTCACAATTTCAGGGTTGCTGGCCGCGTTCAGGGCGTTGGCGCGGAGAGACGTTTAGAATGGCGCTTTCGCCCCCTGTCGCGTTGCAACTTTTAACTTTCAACTTTCTCCTCTTATGTTGGTTGCCCCATGAATGATGCCCTGTCGCTGGATAAACACCTGCCGGAAAACCTCCGGGTCCCCCCCAATTCCCTGGAGGCGGAACAGGCCATTCTGGGTGGCTTGTTGCTGAATAACAGCGCCTGGGATGACGTCGCCGAGCGGATCAGCACGGAAGATTTCTATCGCAAGGAGCATCGCCAGATCTTTTCCGTCATCGGGCAACTGGTGGAAGAGGAAAAGCCCTGTGACCTGGTCACCGTGTCTCAGGCGCTGACTCATCTGGACCAGTTGGACGATGTGGGCGGCATGAACTATCTGTCCGAACTGGCTCGCAATACGCCCAGTGCTGCCAATATCAACGCCTACGCGGATATCGTGCGCGAGCGCAGCATCCTGCGGCAGTTGATCCATGTGTCCCAGGATGTCACCAAGAACGCCTTCACCCCCCAGGGCCGCAAATCCCTGGAGATTCTTGATGAAGCGGAATCGGCGATTTTCCGCATTGCCGAACAGCAGAAGAAAGGGGCGGGCCCGCTGGACATCAAAACCGTGCTGAAAAAGGCGGTGGACCGCATTGATGAGCTCTACAAGCACAAGGGCTCGCTGACCGGTCTGACCACCGGTTTCGAGGAGCTGGACAAGATCACCTCAGGCCTGCAGCCCTCCGACATGGTGGTGATTGCTGCGCGTCCTTCCATGGGTAAAACCACCTTTGCCATGAACCTGTGCGAGAACGTGGCCATCAAGAACGGCAAGCCGGTGCTGGTGTTCTCCATGGAAATGCCCGCCGATGCCATCGTCATGCGGATGCTCTCGTCCCTGGGCAGAATCAATCAGAGTTCGATTCGCTCCGGTAACCTGGACAAGGATGATTGGCCGCGCATTACCTCCGCCATTCATATGCTCAGTGAGCAGAAGATTTTCATCGACGACACCGCGGCCCTGAGCCCGCTGGAAATGCGCGCCCGGGCGCGCCGGGTTGCCCGGGAATGCGGCGGTGAGCTGGGCCTGATCATGGTCGATTATCTGCAGCTCATGCAGGTGCCCGGCGTGGAAAACCGGGTCAACGAAATCTCCGAGATTTCCCGTAATCTGAAGGGGCTGGCGAAGGAAATGAACTGCCCGGTACTGGCGCTTTCCCAGCTCAACCGCTCCCTGGAACAACGCCCCAACAAACGCCCGGTGATGTCCGACCTGCGCGAATCCGGGGCGATTGAACAGGATGCGGATCTGATCGTGTTCCTCTACCGCGATGAGGTCTATAACAAGGAAACCAACGAAAAAGGCGTGGCGGAAATCATCCTCGGCAAGCACCGGAACGGTCCCATCGGCACCGTGCGCCTGGCGTTCCGGGGTGAATTCCTGCGCTTCGATGACCTGGCACCGGAATACTATGCCCAGTTGTCGGCCATGGATGAGTGATTGAGTTGCAAGTTTCAAGAGGTAAATTGCAAGGGAGTGCTCTGGTGTGCCGGCGCGAGGCATGGTGGCGTGGGAGTGTCTCTCAATGAGAGGAACCCGTATCGAAATCCGTCCCGGGGCGCTCAGGAACAATGCGCGGCGAGCCAGGATTCTGGCAGACGGTGCCGAGGTGTTTGCCATGATCAAGGCCGACGGCTACGGCCATGGTCTGACACTGGCTGCGGATGCCCTGGCTGGAGAGGTGGATGGCTTCGGGGTGGCGGTGCTGGAAGAAGCCCGGGCCCTGCGTGAGCATGGCATCAGTGCACCGATTCTGGTGGCGGAAGGTTTTTTTGATCGCGAAGAGCTGGAGCAGGCCAGGGCCTTGTCTCTGGAGATGGTCGTGCATTCCCCCTGGCAGGTCGCCCTGTTGCAAGACAACCCCGGCCCGCTGCGCCTCTGGCTGAAGCTGAATACCGGCATGAACCGGCTGGGGCTGCGTCCTGACATTGCCCTGGAAGCCGCCGAGCAGTTGGCCGCTGCGAGCATGAACCCGGTGGGGGTGATGAGCCATTTTGCCTGCGCCGACGAAGCCGATGAGGGTCGTACTGATCCCCAGATGGCGCTGGCCGGTGAAGTGGCAGATCGCCTGGGTTTGCCTCTCTCGGCGGCCAATTCGGCGGCCCTGATCCGCTACCCCCATACCCGTGCCCAACGGGTACGGCCGGGCATTATGCTGTATGGGTCGTCACCCTTCGACTGGCAGAGTGCCGCGCAGCTGGATCTGGCGGTAAGCCACCGTTTCAGTGCCCGCCTGATCGCCATTAATGAGATCCAGCCGGGTGACACAGTGGGTTACGGCGCCACCTGGACCGCCACCCGTCCCGGTCGCATCGGCGTGGTGGCCGCCGGATATGGTGATGGTTACCCGCGTCATGCCCCCAGCGGCACTCCCGCCGCCGTTAATGGCCAGCTCACGATGTTGGTGGGGCGTGTCTCCATGGATATGCTGACCATTGACCTGCATGGCATTGAGGCCGATATCGGTGATGAGGTAGAGCTGTGGGGCGACCACGTGGACGTGGACAAGGTCGCCCGCGCCTGCGGCACCATCAGCTATGAACTGTTCTGCCAGATCACCGGTCGGCCGGAACGCGTCATCGTTTGATTCGCACAGTCGGTATCATGCGAAGCCGCTGTAGGAGCGCCGATTGAGGCGCGAAAACCAAGTGCGATTTCACCACAGAGAACACAGAGCTCTCAGAGAAAACCGGCTTATCCTCAGTTGTCTTTGTGTCCTCTGGGGTAAAAAACTCTTCCCTTCAGGCCTGGATTCGCGCCTCAAGCGGCTATCGTAGAGAGTAATACATAAGAAGGATTTTTTTGTGGCCAAGAAAAAAACTGCCTTTGTCTGCACCGATTGTGGCGCTGATTTCCCCAAGTGGCAGGGGCAATGCCCCGCCTGTGGCGCCTGGAACACCCTGCAGGAATTCGTTCATGATCCGGCCACGCCCATGTCCAAGGGCGCAGGTAGCCGTGGCGGCTTTTCCGGGCAATTGTCCGAGGTGCAGAACCTTGGCGAGATCGTGCTGGCGGAAACCCCGCGCATCAGTTCCAGCATGGGCGAGCTGGACCGGGTGCTGGGCGGAGGCCTGGTGCCGGGCTCGGCGATCCTGATTGGCGGGCACCCCGGTGCCGGCAAATCCACCTTGTTGCTGCAAATGCTGTGCAAGCTGGCGGCCACCCAGAAGTGCCTTTATATCACCGGTGAAGAATCCCTCTCCCAGGTGGCCATGCGCGCTGACCGGCTCAAGCTGCCCAAGGAGCAGCTGCGGCTGGCGGCGGAAACCGATGTGGAGCAAATACTGGATCTGGTTCGCAAGGAGCAGCCCCGGGTGCTGGTGGTCGATTCCATTCAGGTCATGTTCCTTGCTGCCCTGCAGTCCGCCCCGGGCAGTGTGGCCCAGGTGCGCGAGTGTGCGGCGGCGTTGACCCGGTTTGCCAAGCAGACCGGCACCGTGCTGTTGCTGGTGGGCCATGTCACCAAGGATGGCACCCTGGCTGGCCCCAAGGTGCTGGAGCATATGATCGACTGCTCACTGATGCTGGAAGGTTCCACGGATTCACGTTTTCGCACCTTACGTGGGCTGAAAAACCGTTTCGGTGCAGTCAACGAGCTAGGTGTGTTTGCCATGACCGGCGAAGGCCTGAAAGAAGTGAAGAACCCCTCAGCCATCTTCCTCAACCGGGCCGACGACATTGCGTCCGGTTCCCTGGTGACGGTGGTCTGGGAGGGTACTCGTCCCTTGCTGGTAGAGCTGCAGGCGCTGGTGGATGCCTCCCACTTCGGCAACCCCCGCCGGGTCTGTGTGGGCCTGGAGGCAAATCGTCTCGCCATGCTGCTGGCGGTGCTGCATCGCCATGGTGGCATCCAGGTAGGCGATCAGGATGTGTTCATGAATGTGGTGGGTGGCGTCAAGGTCACCGAAACCGCCGCCGACCTGGCCCAGGTACTGGCCATCGTCTCCAGCTTTCGCGACCGGGCTCTGGGCCGGGAACTGGTGGTGTTCGGCGAAGTGGGCCTGTCCGGCGAAATCCGCCCGGTGCCCCAGGGCCAGGAGCGTCTCTACGAAGCGGTCAAACACGGCTTCAAGAAAGCTATTGTTCCCAAGGCAAACCTTCCACGACAACTACCGGAAGGGGTGGAGGTGATCGGGGTGAGTACGGTGGGGGAGGCGCTGGAATACCTTTAGTTAATTGATAGTTGAGAATGGATAATTGATAACGTCGCGAGAAATGCCCTCACGACCTAAAACCTATGAGGCCGCGCCCAAAGCATGGGCGCGGCCTCATAAATTTCAGAAAGGGTAATGCCGCATCGCGAGTTATCAATTATCCATTCTCAACTATCAATTGCATTTCACGGGTGGAGCGTCACCCGATCTCCCTGCGCCCAGCACCAGGCATCGACGATGTCGAAGAACAGACTGACGGCGTTGGTCATCACGATGGCCACGGTGAAGGCCCATTGGCTGGCGGTCATGAAGTCGTCGCCCCAGAGGCCGGCGAGTTGGCCGAGCAGGCCCAGCTCCAGGGGGATCCAGGCGAGCAGGTGAACCAGGGACATGTCCTTGTTCATGCCGCCGTGGTGCCACATCAGTGACAGGTTGACTGCCAGAACCAGCAACAGGGCCAGGGCGGTGGCCTGGCCGCTGAAGCTGCTCAGCAGTAACAGGCTGGCGCCGTTCAGGGGCATCAGGATCAGTAGTACCCAGCCTTGCAGCCACAGGGGCAGGTTGCGAAAGGAATGCCAGGTGCCCAGCAGGCGATGTGAGGTGGAGTTGCCTTCCATGACTCAGCTCCCGTTGGTTTCACTATTCAGTGACCAGTCATAATCCAGAAATTGAATCTTCAGCCGTTCTGCGTCCAGTGATTTTCGGTGGTTGGCGGGTATCTCCAGCGTATCCGCATACTGCAGAAGGTAATGAGACAGGCTGCCGGCGGCATCGATGAAATCGTCTTCATACCAGTCGAAGATCTTTGAGACTGCCAGATGGGGCGGTTTTTCATTGAAGCGATTGCGCTGCCGGTCGGCCAGAAAGCGGCGGGTGCTGTCGGCCAGTTGCTGTTCCAGCTCCTTGGCCCGATAGGCTTCCGGGCGCAGGGCGGGGCAGCCCACGGAGGCGCAGTTCACAGCAAAATGAATGCGCGGATCCATCAGTGCGGGGTTGCCGCGAATCATGTCGTGCTCAACTTCGTCCAGGGTGCGTGCTTCACCCAGCAGGGTAAAAAAGCGCTGATCCCAGGGGCCGGAGAAGAAGGAGCCGATATCACGGATGGAGTCGGGCAGGGTGTCCTGGCGCAGGACCAGGTCGATGGTGAAGGCATTGTAGGCATTGATCAGAAAGGCAAGCTTCTTATCCCGAGGCCAGCTTTCGAAGTCATCTTTTGATACCTGCGAGAGAGCGCCCAGATATTCGTCGAGTGCTGCCCGATCCTTGCGCAAGCCAGGGTAATCAACACTGGTGGTGACTCCGCCCCGTTGCCATTGCACATGGTTGTCCAGCAATGCATCCCAGCGCTGGTGATCAAAGGCCATCAGCGGGCTGGCAAGTAATAACAGTAGTGGTAGCAGTAGCCGAGCAGCCATGGGGCCTCCAGAGAAATCGATGTGAAAATCTGTTGGCGCCCGGTCTGCAAGACGAGAGCGCCGGATGAAAATGGCAGTCTATCGTCGCCAGTTATGGAAGCGCTCCACCCACCGCAGCACGCCTTCCGGCTTGTGGGCCTTCTTCCATTCACCGGCGGCAAACTTGTTGGCTTCCGCCATGGTCGGGTAAATGTGGATGGTGCCGAGAATTTTGTTCAGACCCAGGCCGTGTTTCATGGCCAACACATATTCGGCGATCAGGTCGCCGGCACCGGCGCCGACGATGGTAACGCCGAGAATCTTGTCGCTGCTCTTGGCGGTAATCACTTTCACGAAGCCGTGATCATTGCTGTCGGCAATGGCCCGATCTAGGTCGTCGATACCATAGCGGGTCACTTCGTAATCCACTCCCTGCTCTTCGGCCTCCTGTTCGTTTAGACCAACGCGAGCCACTTCCGGGTCAGTGAATGTACACCAGGGGATCACACGGTAATCCACGGCGAAGCTTTTCAAGGAACCGAACAGCGCGTTCACTGACGCATACCAGGCCTGATGGGCGGCGGTGTGGGTGAACTGGTAGGGCCCGGCTACGTCGCCACAGGCGTAGATGTTCGGGTAGCGGCTTTGCAGTCGCTCATTGACGGTGACGGTGCCATTGCCGTTGGTGGGCAGGTTGAGCTCATCCAGACCCAGGCCATCGGTATTGGCGCGGCGACCCACTGCCACCAGTACCGCATCGAACACCAGGCGTTTTTCTTCGCCGTTGTGTTCGACATAGAGCACCTTGTCGTCGCCTTCCCGGGCAAAACGCACGGCCTTGTGTTCGGTGAGCACGTCCACGCCATTGTCGCGGAGTGAGGCGGTGACCAGGGCGGCGGCGTCGTCATCTTCGCGGGGCATGATCCGTGGCAGCATTTCCACCTGCATCACTTGGCTGCCCAAGCGAGCGAAGGTCTGGGCCAGCTCGCAGCCAATCGGGCCGCCGCCGAGTACCACCAGCCGTTTGGGTTGATCCTGCAGCTCCCACAAATTATCGGAAGTAAGGATATCCATGTCCTCGATGCCGGGAATGGGTGGCACAAAGGGGCGCGCGCCGGTGGCGATGATGATGCTGCGGGCGGTGAGTGTCTCGATGTTGTCACCGTTGCGAATTTCCACTTCCCAGGGTGAGACCATGCGCGCTTCTCCCTGGCGGCAATCCACCCCCAGTTCCGAGTAGCGTTCCACGGAGTCATGGGGTTCGATTTTTTCGATCACCCGGTGCACCCGGGCCATCAGGTTGCTGAAACGGAAATCGCTACGGATGGCATCGAAGCCGTACTTGTCTGCTTCCTTGTCGTGCCAGGCCAGACGTGCGCTTTTGATTAATGCCTTGGACGGCACGCAACCGGTGTTCAGGCAATCACCGCCCATCTTGTGCTTTTCAATCAGGGTAACCTTGGCTTTGACAGTGGCAGCGATATAGGCGCTGACCAGTCCGGCGGAACCAGCGCCAATGACGATCAGGTTGCGGTCAAAGTGATCGGGTTTCTGCCAGCCGCGATATACCTTGCGGGCCTGGAGTCTGGCCATGATGAATTTGGCAATCCAGGGGAAGATGCCCAGCAATACAAAGGCGCCGATCAGTTCCGGTGACAGCAACCCGCTGGCGCTCTCTATCTGCCCCAGTTGCGTGCCCGCCAGTACATAGACGGCGGTGCCCGCCAGCATGCCCACCTGGCTGACAAAGTAAAAAGTGCGGACCTTGATGGGGGTCAGACCCATGACCAGATTGATGACAAAAAACGGAAAAGCCGGCACCAGACGCAGGGTAAAGAGATAGAACGCCCCGTCTTTCCTGACACCTTCGTTGAGCTTTTTCAGGCGGTCGCCGAAGCGTTGCTGCACCGTATCGTGGAACAGAAACCGGGAAGCGAGAAAGGCCAGGGTGGCCCCCATGGATGAGGCAAAAGACACCAGCAGCAAGGCCACCCAGAAACCGAAAAGAGCGCCGGCGGCCAGTGTCATGATGGCAGCGCCGGGCAGGCTCAGGGCGGTAACCACCACATACATGAGAAAGAAGCCGCCCAGAATCAGTGCCGGATTTTCCTGATACAGGGCATCAAAAGAGGCTTGTTGATTCTTGATGTAATCCAGGCTCAGGTACTGGCCAAGATCGAAGAAGAAGTAGCTGGCGATCAGAGTGGCAAAGACCGCCAGCAGGATGAGTTTGCGAACATTCATGGAAAAGTCCTTGCCGGATTAACCCTGGAAAATCCAGGGTTGGTCGATCAGGGTCCAAAGCGAGCACTGCTCCTGCTCGCCAGGAGAATAAGCCGTGCCCGCCAGGGTAAGGCTGCTAAATGCCAGTAATGCCAGCACGATCATGGCCCGTTGCATTATCTTCTCCTGGTGACCGGATGCAGCAATAGGATGCGTGTCGAGAACCGGTGTTACACCGCGAGTCGATAACAGCAGGCGTTACGTCGGCGTCTCAGCAGCAGGGAGCGGCGCCGTTGCTGGCATCGTTCTCTTCAAAGGGGACGTTCAGTCCGCACCCTTCAAAGATGCCGTAATGAGTATCGAAGTTCCCGATAAAGGTGAAATGCTCGGCGAAGCGGCTTTTCTCCAGCATCAGCCAGGTGTTACCGCAGACCGGAAACACCTTGCCGGTTTCAATCACATGGTGATCATCCAGCATGAACGCATGGGGATGCTGGTCCACGGTGCCCTGATAGATCACCGCCTGGCCGTAGTCTTCGCAGGCCGGTTCCAGGCCTTCGATATTGAACAAACGGTAGGTGGCGGAATAAAAACGTTGTTGGCCGAGTCGTGCTTCGATATCCGGGTTTTCGATGGTCAGCCGGCGGGATTCCACCAGGCGGGGATCGGCAAAGCCGTTCTGCTTGGCCAGGTTGATAAAATCATTCCAGTACAGGGCACCAGCCAGACATTCACCGTACAGCACCGGGTCGTTGAGGAGCGGTTGGGGTACGCGACGATCGGCATATACATCGGAGAAAAAGAATTCGCCACCGGGTTTCAGCAGGCGTTTCACGTCACGTATTACCTTGGGCTTGTCGGTGCTGAGATTGATCACGCAGTTGGAAATAACAATGTCGAAATAGCCCTCTTGCAGATCCAGCTGATCCAGCTCTTCGATATACCCTTTCAGAAAGCGCACATTGCTTTTCGCGTAGCCGAACACGTCCCGGTGGTAGTCCTGATGACGTCTGGCTACCTCCAGCTGCTCGTCGGTCATGTCCACGCCTACCACTTCGCCCTGTTCGCCGACCAGGGCGGACAACAGATAGACGTCGCGCCCGGAGCCGGAGCCCAGGTCGAGAATACGCATGCCCTTCAATTGCTGGGGGGCCACCAGACCACAGCCGTAGTAGCGCATGACCACTTCATCATGGAGCTGCGCAAGGAGGGGTTTCAGATAGGCCGGCGGCTCCTGGTCACAGCAGGCGTTGGTCTGCAGATCGTCACTGGAGTGCAGCTGTTGGCCGTAGTAGTTCTGTACCTCTTCACGCATTGTTGATCCTCTGGTGGTGGCTTCGGTGTAACGTGGTTTCACTGCGTACGGTTTAGCGCAATGAAGTAAAGATGCCATCTTTGTGTTCAGGTTACACCGGTGAGCGGCCGTTACTGTAATTATTGCGTCAAGATGGCATCCAAGACGGCAGTAAAAAGTGAAAACAAGGACAACAGATGCAACGGAAAAGATGGAGCGCATTATTTCTCGCGCTGGCAATGGCGGGCTGTCAGCCGGCAACGGACAAGTTGGTGATTACCGGTTCCAGCACCATCGCGCCGCTGATGGCGGAGCTGGCTGAACGTTATGAGGCACAAACCGGGGTGCAGGTGGATGTGCAGAGCGGCGGTTCCGGTCGCGGCATCAGCGATGTGCGCCAGGGGCTGGCGGATCTGGGCATGGTCAGCCGTGCGCTGAAGCAGGACGAGCAGGACCTGACCGGTCATGTGATCGCCCGTGATGGCATCGCGCTGATTGTGCACGCAGAGAATCCGGTGGCGCCGCTTACCCGGGACCAGGTGATCGATATCTACACCGGAAAGCTGGACAGCTGGTCGCTGCTGGGTGGCGCAGATCGGCCCATTACTGTGGTGCACAAGGCCGACGGGCGATCGACGCAGGAGCTTTTTCTTGAGCACTTTGGCCTGGATGGCGATCAGATCCGGGCGGACCTGGTGATTGGTGAAAACCAGCAGGGGATCAAGGCGGTCGCCGGTGACCCGTATGCCATTGGCTATGTCTCCATCGGTACGGCGGTTTATGAGGCGGACCATGGTGTACCGCTGCGGTTGTTGCCGCTGCAGGGTGTGCCGGCCAGCCTGGCGACGCTGGATCAAGGCGATTACCCGTTAAGCCGCGAACTGAACCTGGTCAGCCAGGGAGAGCTACAGGCCCAGGCACAGGCGCTGCTGGATTTCATCTCCGACCCGGCGCAGGCCGAGATATACCATGCTTACTACTTTCTCCTCGCCACGCGCTGACCGGCTGCTGAGCTGGGCGCTCAGACTGGCCGGCGCGATGGCCGTGCTGGTGCTCGGCGGTATCGTGCTGGTACTGCTGATCCAGTCCGCGCCGTTTCTGTTTGATCATGGTAGTGGCCTGTGGCGCAACGACTGGCAACCCGGTCAGGCCCGTTATGGCATGGCGGCCATGGTGGCCGGCTCCATCGTGGTGAGTGTGCTGGCGCTGCTGATGGCCGGGCCGTTGGCGGTATTGTTGGCCGCCTGGTTACGATATTTCGCCCCTGTACTGCGCCGGCCGACGCTGGCGCTGGTGGAGTTGATGGCTGGGATTCCCTCGGTGGTTTATGGCCTGTGGGGGATGCTGGTTCTGGTGCCCTGGATTAACCAGTGGGCACCGCCGGGGGCCTCCTGGCTGGCGGCATCGCTGGTATTGGCCCTGATGATTTTGCCGCTGGCATTGCTGGTCACCGATACGGCCCTGGACCAGTTGCCCGCTCGCTACCTGCAGGCCGGGCAGGCGTTGTCCCTGTCCCGGGTGGGCATGCTCCGCCGGATCCTGTTGCCCCAGGCCGGGCCATCCATAGTCAGTGGGTTGGTGCTGCAATTCGGTCGTGCCCTCGGGGAAACCATGGCGGTATTGATGGTGGCGGGTAATGTGGTGCAGTGGCCAACCTCCCTGTTCGACCCGGTACGGACGTTGACCGCCAATATCGCCCTGGAAATGGCCTATGCTACTGGCGACCATCGAGTGGCACTGTTTGCCAGCGGGCTGTTGCTGTTACTGGTTACCGCGCTGCTGTTGTTGCTGAGCTGGCGGTTGCGGGGAGAAAAGCATGCGCTGGCCTGATCGTCTGGCGGCAGTGACCGGTGCATTACTGCTGCTGGCGGTGCTTGTGCCCATGGGCCTGATGCTGTGGTCGCTGATGGCGCAAGGCAGCAGTGTGTTATCCGTCGATTTTCTGTTTGAGGATCCGAGTCAGGCTGGCCGTGCCGGTGGTATCGCGTCGTTGATGATCAGCACTGGCTGGATTCTGGCGGTGTGTCTGCTGGTGGCCGTGCCGCTGGGGCTTGGCTGCGCACTGTATCTGAGTGAACAGGTGCCAGCGGGCACCCGCCGCGCCCAATGGCTGGGTGGCGTGCTGGATATGCTGGCGGCAGTGCCCTCCATTGTTTACGGCCTGTTCGGCTACCAGTTTTTTGCCATCAGTCTGGGGCTGGGGTTTTCCATTCTCAGTGGCGGTCTGGCATTGGCGCTGATGGTGTTGCCGCTGATGATTCGTAGTGCAGAGCAGGCCCTGCGGGCGGTGCCGCTGTCCTATCGGCAGGCCGGTGAGGCGCTCTCGATCAGTCGTTGGGGCTGGGTAAGACGCATCCTTGTACCGCAGGCCGCGCCGGGGATTGCGGTGGGGATTATTCTCAGCATCGGTCGGGCACTGGCTGAAACCGCCGTGCTGTTGTTCACCGCCGGCTATGTGTTGCGGCGGCCGGATTCGGTTATGGATTCCGGTCGTGCCCTGAGCGTGCATATCTACGATCTGGCCATGAACGTGCCCGGTGGTATGCCCCGGGCCGCGGCCACCGGCCTGGTGCTGGTGGCCATATTGGTGATACTGAATCTGCTGGTGCGGCGCTGGCTGCGTCCGGCTCAAGGAGTGTTGTACTGATGATGCCCCCTTCGTTGGAACTACAAGGCGTGTGTGTGCATTACGGCAACCAGGCAGCGATTGAACATGCCAGCCTGACCGTGGGTGGTGGTGAGTTGATGGCACTGGTCGGCCCCAGTGGCTGTGGCAAAAGCAGCCTGCTGGGCAGTATCAACCGCATGACCGACAGCATTCCCGGATGTCGGGTCAGTGGACGTGTATTGCTGGGAGATGAGGTTATTTCTGCCCGCCGCGATCCGGCAACGTTGCGCCGCCAGATCGGTATGGTGTTTCAGCAGCCCAATCCCTTCCCGTTGTCGATCATCGATAATCTGCGTTTCCCCCTCTCTGAACACGGCGTGCCTCGTCGCGATCGTGATGCCCTTGCTGAACAGGCCCTGCGGGCAGTGGGGCTGTGGGAGGAGGTGAAAGGGCGGTTGAATCAGTCGGCCCTGGGGCTGTCCGGCGGTCAGCAGCAGCGCCTTTGTATTGCCCGGGCGTTGGTGCTGGAGCCGCAGGTGCTGTTGCTGGACGAGCCCTGTTCCGCACTGGACCCGGTGTCCTCAAAGGTGGTGGAGGAGCTGATTGTCTCTCTGAAAGGCCGTTATACCCTGCTGATGGTCACCCATAATCTGGCGCAAGCCCGGCGTATTGCTGACAGCGTAACGGTGTGTTGGGTCGAAGCGGGGTGTGGTTGCGTGGTGGAATCCAACGGCTGCCGTCAGGTGTTCGAACACCCCAGCCACCCGATCACCGCCGCCTATTGTGCCGGGGAGGCGGGTTAGTGACATGTGGCGGCTAGGGTTGTTGGTCGGGCTCATCATGGCTGGTTGCTCAGAGCCGCAACCGGATCTGCACTGGCTTTACGGTGAGGCACTGGAAGCCCGGGTGCCTCCACCGCTGATTGTGGTGCCGGGGGTCATGGGCAGCCGGCTGGTGGCGACGGACAGCGGCAAAGAGGTCTGGCCGGGTGGGCTCGGGCGGCTGTTGTTTTCTGACTATGCGGATCTGGCCTTGCCATTGTCGGGTGACCCTCAGGAGTCAGAGTGGCAGGTGGCCGGGTTCTTTGATGGTGTAGCAGGTCAGGATTTCTATGGTCGCATTGTGCGCACCCTGGAAGAGGCGGCGGGTTACCAGCGTACCGAACCCGGAAGCCCGATTGATGAACCTGTGGCTCGCTACTACGAGTTTGATTACGACTGGCGACAGGACAACGTGGCCACTGCCCGTCACCTGCATGCTCTGATCGAACAGATTCGTCGAGACCATGATGATCCCGCCCTGAAAGTAGATGTGATTGCCCACTCCATGGGTGGCCTGGCGCTACGTTATTACCTGCGTTATGGCACCGTGGATGTGCTGGAAAGCAACGATTTTCCTGTCAACGGCGTGGGCGCCGAGCGGATTCATCGGCTGATCCTGTTGGGTACCCCGAATCTTGGCTCGATTACCGCCATGACCTCGTTGCTGGAAGGGCAGAGAGTAGGGTTGCGTCGGGTGCCGGCGGAGGTGATGTTGTCGTTTCCTTCCGTCTATCAACTGATGCCCCATGCTCTGACGCCCTGGTTGGTGACGGAAACCGGTCAGTCTTTATCCCGTGACCAGTTTGATGCCTATATCTGGAAACGTTTTCAGATCGGACCCTGGGATCCGGCGTTGGCGAAGCGGATAGAGCCGCAGCACCTTGAGTCCCTGCAGCAGGCCAGTCAACGTTACCTGGAAAGAGCCCGTCGGTTCTCCTGGTCTTTGACGGTGCCGGTGCCGGCGGGTGAGGCAGACATTTACCAGCTTGGCGGCGATTGCCATCCCTCTCACAGCCGTTTTCTGGTGGAGGAGGTTAACGGGACGTCACATCTGCGGCTGTGGCCTGAGGACATTGCGGACCGAAAGCCGGGCCGGGACTATCAGCGCTGGATGTTGGAGCCGGGGGATGGTGTGGTCACCAAGTCCTCGTTGTTGGCGCGTAATGTATTGAACCCGGCCTTGCCGCGTCACCCCCATATTCACTTTCCTCCACGCAGTGCTTTTTTTCTTTGTGAGCAACATGATGGTCTCACCGGCAATGTGAATTTTCAGGACAACTTGCTCCATCTTCTGCTCAGCATCGATCATTGATGTGAATCAGCCTGTGTCGTTTTTGCGCCAAGGGGGGGGGCGGTAATTAAAAGGAGGAAAAGGGAATGAAAAGACTGGTGACAAAGTGGAAGCGCTGGTTTCAGGGCTCGGATTCGCCGGCGCTAGGGCGCTCTCCCGCACAGCAGCGAACACTGGATCAGGCCGGTGAAAACCTGACATTGTTCTTTTTTCCCTCCTGCCCATTTTGTCGAAAGGTATTGCGTGAGATTGAGCACATGCAGCTGACCATCGAGTGTCGCAATATTCGGCAGGATGTAGGTGCCCGTGATGCCCTGAAGGCGGGAGGTGGGCGCACCACCGTGCCCTGTCTGCGTATTAGCGAGGGCGAGCAAGTCCAGTGGCTGTATGAATCGTCTGATATCGTCAGGTTCTTGCGTGCCTGGTCGGCATCGGTGTTGTCTGGCTGATACATCTTCCTATTGCCAGGGTGTAACAACCCAGGTTGCCGGGCGTCTCTCTTGTTCAATAACAATGTACCGGGGACCATTATGAATCGTATCAATGACATCTGGCGTTCGTTGCGTAGCTTGCCGCTGTGGGTGCAAATCTGGGTGGTAGGGATTCTTGTGCCGGTGAATGGTTTGCCATTTTTTCTGCTCGATACCCGGGTAGGGTTAGCTGCCAGTCTGGCGGCGCTGTTCGTAGTAGTGACCAATGTGCCGCTGATGTGGATTTACAAAGGCATGAACAAGGTGTTGTCGATCCCGCACTTGATTGCCTGGGGGCCGCTACAAATCTATCTGTTGATGCTGCTGGCTGATAGCGGCTTCCGTGCCGAAGCGGGAGCCCTGGAGTTGGGGTTGGCGGTGCTGCTGCTGGTGGTCAATGGCATCAGCCTGGCCTTTGATGTGATGGACAGTGCCAAGTGGGTGGCAGGAGACCGGGCAACACCGGGGCTAACATAACGGTGAGGCTTTGACTAAGTAAAACAGCAGGGGGATCAGGGCTGATCTTGTGGTGTATCCAGCTTTTTCAGAATGTCCTCAATCGCTGCCTCTTCCAGAGGTTGCTTGTCCCGTGGCAAAAAGCCAAGCAGGGCGCGAAGCTGGCGCACATAGCGCCGGCAATGGTGGCACATCATCAGATGCAAGCGCAGAGCAAGGCGCTCGCGAAGGCTGATCGGACTGCCATCTACCAGTGCGTCCGCTTTTTCAACGAGGTGTTGGCATTTCAGCATTCGCCTGTCTCCTGGAAGTGATCCACCATTTCGAATAAACGGGCCCTTGCTCGGTGAAGCAATACCCGCACATTCGATGCACTGATTTCCAGCATGTTACAGACATCCTCTGCGGGCAGGCCTTGCATATCACGCAGCTCCAGCACCAGGCGCTGACTGTCAGGCATGAAGTGCAGGTGCTTTTCCATACAGTGGCGCAGTTCTTCGCGGGTCAGCAGGTTGTCAGGGCTGGATAGTTCCCAGTGTTGCGGTGGGTGCTGCCAGTGGCCATCACCGTGAAAGCGATGCGCCAGTGCGTCAGGGTCGTTGGTGGGATCAAACTGAACTTCCCGGCCGCGTTTTCTGATCATCATTTTCGCCTGGTTGATCACGATGCGCGTCAGCCAGGTGCGCAACAGGCTGCGGCCCTCGAATTTTGCGATCGCTCTATGGGCGGCTATCCAGGCATCCTGTACGGCCTCTTCGGCATCTGCCGGGCTGAGTAAGGTGCGGGCGGTGGCCAGCAGCATGTTGTGATGGCCTTTGACGAGTTTGCCAAAGGCGGCCCGGTCTCCCTGGCGGAGCTGTTCGATGAATTGGGGATCTTCCAGCTGAATATCGGCCATTGGCGATTCCGGTTAGCTAACGTGGGAGCAGGTCGCTGGGGTTGTCTTCACCCTCATCCCCCTGGTGCAGCATGACCAGACGGCGCAGGTGCTGCATGTCGTCCACGGAAGGACGGCTGAACATGATGCCGATTTCCAGGCCCTGCTGACGTTTCACGGTGCCGGGCAGGGTCAGGTGAATGTCCGAATCTTCCAGGATAATGGTCAGGGTGACCGGCGAGGCATCGGGCAGGGCCAACGGCTGGCTGCTGTGCACCTGGGCGCCCATGACGGACAGGTCCGCCAGTTCTACCGCAACGGTATCCTGCTGAAAGATCAGTGTGGCTTCGCCATCAAAGGCAACGCGGTTGGCCCGGCGCCGTTCATTCATGTTGTTATGTCCTTGTTAATCCCCGCACCCCGGCGACGCTCCTGCTGCCGGGGTGACCCTCTCTCGTCTTACACCTCGATACGTTTGTATTTCATGCGCTTGGGCTGCAGGGCGTCATCACCCAGTTGCTTGCGCTTGAACTCCTCGTACTCGGTATAGGAGCCTTCAAACCATTCTACCCGTGCATCCCCCTCAAAGGAGAGAATATGGGTAGCCACCCGATCCAGGAACCAGCGATCGTGCGAAATCACGATGGCACAGCCGGGGAAGGCCAGCAGGGCTTCTTCCAGGGCCCGCAGAGTTTCCACATCCAGATCGTTGGTGGGCTCATCGAGCAGTAGCACGTTGGCGCCCTGCTTGAGGAGTTTGGCAAGGTGCAGACGGTTTCGTTCCCCGCCAGACAGATCGCCGACCCGTTTCTGTTGGTCGCCACCCTTGAAGTTGAACCGGCCCAGGTAGGCGCGGCTGGGAACTTCGTAGTTGCCGATCTTGAGAATGTCGTTGCCCTCGGACACTTCTTCCCAGACGGTTTTCTTGCTGTCCAGGTCCTCGCGGCTCTGGTCCACATAGGCCATCTGTACGGTGTCGCCGGTAACGATTTCACCGCTATCCGGGGTTTCCTGGCCCGCCAGCATGCGGAACAGGGTGGTTTTACCGGCACCGTTGGGGCCGATAATGCCGACGATAGCACCACGGGGAATCTGGAAGCTCAGATCTTCGTAGAGCAGTTTGTGGTCGAACTGCTTGCCCACGCCGTGCAACTCGAAAACCTGCTCGCCGAGACGGTCACCCGGTGGGATATAGAGTTCCTGGGTTTCGTTGCGTTTCTGGAATTCCTGGCTGGCCAGCTCTTCGAACGCGCTCACCCGGGCCTTGTTCTTGCTGCGCCGGCCCTTCGGGTTCTGGCGCACCCATTCCAGCTCCTTCTCCACGGTCTTGCGGTGGGCCGATTCGGATTTGGCTTCCTGCTCCAGGCGTTTTTCTTTCTGTTCCAGCCAGGAGGAGTAGTTGCCTTTCCAGGGGATGCCTTCGCCGCGGTCCAGTTCCAGAATCCATTCGCAGGAGTTGTCCAGGAAGTAACGGTCGTGAGTCACCGCCACCACGGTACCGGGAAACTCGTGCAGGAAACGCTCCAGCCAGGCCACGGACTCTGCGTCCAGATGGTTGGTGGGCTCATCCAGCAGCAGCATGTCAGGGGCGCTCATGATCAGGCGGCACAGGGCCACCCGGCGGCGCTCACCACCGGACAGATGCTCGACGCTGGCGTCCCAGGGTGGCAGACGCAGGGCATCGGCGGCGATTTCCAGCTTGCGCTCCAGATTATGGGCATCGCTGGTTTCGATGATGGCTTCCAGCTTGGCCTGCTCGGCGGCCAGCTTGTCGAAATCCGCATCTTCTTCCGCATAGGCAGCATAGACTTCGTCCAGCCGCTGCTGGGCGCTGAGAATCTCGGACAGGGCTTCTTCGACGATTTCGCGGACATTCTTGCTTGGGTCCAGCTCCGGCTCCTGGGGCAGGTAGCCGATATTGGTGCCCGGCTGCGGCCGTGCTTCACCCAGATAATCCTTGTCCACCCCGGCCATGATGCGCAGGAGGGTGGATTTACCCGACCCGTTCAGGCCCAGCACGCCGATCTTGGCGCCGGGAAAGAAGGACAGGGAGATGTCTTTGAGAATGTGCTTTTTCGGCGGGACAACCTTGCCCACCTTGTCCATGGTGAAGATGTACTGGCTCATAAACTCCGACCGCAGTGTCATTGAGTGTACGGGGCCCGGCGGGCCCCGTCGGAATGGCGCCTAAGCTAACGGAAAGCGCCTCTGAGTGAAAGGCCGCCGGGTCTTCCCGGGGAGGCGGGTGGAGCCGAACGGCGGATGAGATGACCGGCAGGTTCCCATGAGTCGACTTCATGTGTCTTTGCGGTCGGTTTTGGTTAGAATATGCGCCCCCGAATCCACCAATGACTCCGTAGGGTAGCCCATGTTCCCGAAATCCATGTCCATCGCCGAGTTCGATCCGGAAATCCAGGCGGCCATTGAGGCCGAGGAAGTTCGCCAGGAAGAGCATATCGAGCTGATTGCCTCTGAAAACTACGCGTCTCCACGGGTCATGGAAGCCCAGGGGTCCGTGCTGACCAACAAATACGCGGAAGGCTACCCGGGCAAGCGCTATTACGGCGGTTGCGAGAATGTGGATGTGGTCGAGCAGCTGGCCATCGACCGGGCCTGTGAACTGTTTGGCGCCGATTGGGCCAACGTACAGCCGCATTCCGGTTCCCAGGCCAACGGTGCGGTCTACATGGCCATGCTGCAGCCGGGCGACACCGTGCTGGGCATGAGCCTGGACGCCGGCGGTCACCTGACTCACGGTGCCAAGCCCAACTTCTCTGGCAAGACCTACAACGCGGTGCAGTACGGCCTGAACAACGACACCGGTCTGATCGACTACGAGCAGGTGGAAGCCCTGGCTCGTGAGCACAAGCCGAAAATGATTGTGGCCGGCTTCTCTGCCTATTCCCAAGTGGTGGATTGGCAGCGTTTCCGCGACATCGCCGACGAAGTGGGTGCCATCCTGCTGGTGGACATGGCCCACGTGGCCGGCCTGGTTGCTGCGGGTGTCTACCCGAGCCCGGTGGGCATTGCTGACATCACCACCACCACTACCCACAAGACGCTGGGTGGTCCCCGTGGCGGTCTGATCATGGGTAAGGCCAACGAAGCGATTCAGAAGAAGATCAACTCCGCGGTATTCCCCGGTGGCCAGGGTGGCCCGCTGGAGCACGTGATTGCCGCCAAGGCGATCTGCTTCAAGGAAGCCATGCAGGCTGATTTCAAAGGCTACCAGCAGCAGGTAGTGAAGAACGCCCAGGCCATGGCCAGCGTGTTCATCGAGCGTGGCTTTGATGTGGTTTCCAACGGCACCGAAAACCACCTGTTCCTGCTCAGCCTGATCAAGCAGGACATCACCGGTAAAGATGCGGATGCCGCCCTGGGTAGCGCCAACATCACAGTGAACAAGAACGCCGTCCCCAACGACCCGCGTTCCCCGTTCGTTACCTCCGGCCTGCGCATCGGCTCCCCGTCCATCACTCGTCGTGGTTTCGATGAAGCCGACGCCAAGGAACTGGCCGGCTGGATTTGCGACATCCTCGATAACATGGGCGATGAGTCTGTGATCGAGACCGTGAAGGGCAAGGTGAAGGAGATTTGTGCGCGGTTGCCGGTGTATGAGCGCTAGAAGATGAGTTGACAGTTGACAGTGGATAGTTGACAGCGAAAAGCGAACAAATACGTAGGGTCACGGATGACGACGAGGTATGCAGCGCGGGAGAAATCCCGCGCTTTTGCTTTGCGGATGATAAAGGTTTATCAGTATCTACAAGAGCAGAAGCGAGAATTCATATTAAGTAAGCAATTGCTGCGCAGTGGAACAGCAATTGGAGCCTTGGTCAGGGAAGCTGAGCAGGCTGAGAGTCGTGCAGACTTCGTGCATAAGCTGTCTATCGCTCTCAAAGAGGCTAATGAAACGGAATATTGGCTGGAGTTATTGACGGAGTCCGGCTATTTGGAGCCTTCGTCTGGTCAGTCAGTTATGGCTGACGCCAAAGAGCTAGTAAAGATATTGACGGCAATTATCAAAACCACCAAAACGCGCCGATAAACGGGTTTCAAGGTTTTAGCTGTCAATTGTCAACTATCAACTGTCAACTGGGGTTTCCATGTATTGCCCGTTCTGTAGCGCCCAAGACACCAAAGTGATCGACTCGCGTCTGGTCGCGGATGGCGGGCAGGTGCGTCGTCGGCGTGAGTGTCTTAGCTGTAACGAACGCTTTACCACCTTTGAAACGGCGGAGCTGGTGATGCCGCGGCTGGTGAAGTCCGATGGCACCCGTCAGCCGTTTGACGAAGCCAAGTTGCGGGCCGGGATGTTGCGGGCGCTGGAGAAGCGGCCGGTGAGCATGGAGGATCTGGAGGCGGCGATCAGTCGTGTCTGTCACCGCTTGCGCGCCACTGGGGAACGTGAGTTGCCGGCCCGGGAGCTGGGTGAGTTCGTGATGGAAGAGTTGCAGCAACTGGACGATGTGGCCTATGTGCGTTTCGCGTCCGTGTATCGCAGCTTCCAGGATATCTCCGAGTTTTCCGCAGAAGTAGATCGCCTGCGCGGAAGAAGTGACAAGAAAGACGACTAGTCTTTTCGTCAGGTTGAGCATCGAAAAGCCACCGGTCACAGGGCGTGACCGGTGGCTTTTTTCGTTGTGTTGCGAGCGAAGCTCAGCTGCCATGCAGCCATTGAGCAAGCAGCAGATACAGCGGGATACCTGCCAGCACATTGAACGGAAAGGTAATGCCCAGTGACGCGGCCATGGACAGGGTGGCGTTCGCCTGGGGCAGGGCGACGCGCATGGCTGCGGGCACCGCGATGTAGGACGCGCTGGCGCCCAGGACGGCGAGCAGGGTGATGCCGCCCACCGACAGCCCCAGACCGTGGCCCAGCAGGGCGCCAAGTCCGCCGGCCAGCAGCGGCATGAAGATGCCGAAGGCGGTCAGGAACGGGCCGTCTTGCTTGAGGGCGCCCAGCTGTTCCGTGGTAATCAGCCCCATCTTAAGCAGGAACAGCGCCAGGGCGCCCTGGAACAGGTCCATGAAGAAGGGGG
Organism: Alcanivorax jadensis T9; assembly: GCF_000756655.1. GTDB lineage: Bacteria > Pseudomonadota > Gammaproteobacteria > Pseudomonadales > Alcanivoracaceae > Alcanivorax > Alcanivorax jadensis. The sequence goes on along the minus strand of NZ_ARXU01000002.1, from coordinate 129,665 downwards.
AAATCTTGGTCAGGCTATCGCCGGCGAAGGCACCGATCAGCAGGCCGCCCACCATCAACACGATCCCCGGGCTGAGCAGGGTTTCATGGGCAAGCTGGCGGCTGGCCAGGCCGGCAGACAGCCCCTTTGCCAGCACCAGGCCGACGATGATGGCGGGAATCTCCAGCAGTACCACAAACAGCGGGAAGTAGGGCTCGTAGGCCACGCCAGCGGCATCCAGCACTGCCACGGCGACAGCGTAGGTGGCCACACTGACGCTGCCGTAATGGGCGGCAATGGCGGCCGCGTTGACCCTGTTCAGGCCGCCCACATAGCGTAGCAGCGGGAAGGCCAGTAATGGCAGAACCACGCCGAACCCCACCACCAGTAACGATTCCTGGACGATTCGCAGGCTGGCATGTTCCGCCAGGGCGGCGCCGCCCTTCAGGCCGATGGCCAGTAGCAGAAACAGGGTCAGGGTCTGATAAAGGCCGCCGGGAAAGGGAAGACGAACCTTCAATATGCCGGCGGCCAGCCCCAGCACGAAGAAAAGCACTACCGCATCAAGCTGCATAGCTATCCCCGCCTTGCTGATCACCGGTGGCGACGGCCGGGTTGCGCCCTGTCAGCCATGCCAGGGGCAGCAAGGCGATGCCGATTACCCCCAGTGGAATGCCGGCGTGCCCGTTGGCGATGAGGGCCGTGGCCAGGCCAAGGTTGATCAGGGCAACGAAGAGAATGAAAAAACGCTGTCGGGTGTGTTGTGGCATGGGACCTCCGGGTGAAATCGGAGGCCATTATCAGAGAGACAAAGATTAGATAAAAATAGATACTATCTAGGTTTGATATAGATGAAGGTCTAATCATGAGCCGGTTACATGCCCGCGTGGGTACCCTCAGACAACTGGAAATCCTGCTGGCAGTGCATGAGGCGGGTACCGTGACCGGGGCGGCGGAAACGCTGCATCTGACGCAGCCCACAGTATCCATGCAGTTGCGCAAACTGGTTGATGCCATGGGCATGCCGCTCTACCAGCAACAGGGTCGCAAATTACGCTTTACCGATGCGGGGCTGGCGGCAGTGGCCAGTGCCCGTCGGGTTATGGAGGAGTTCGAGCATCTGGACATGACCCTAGCGGACCTGCGCGGACTCAAGGCCGGGACACTGCGCCTGGCGGTGGTCACCACGGCCAAGTATTTCGTGCCCCATCTACTCGGGCCCTTCTGTGCCCTCTATCCCGGCGTGGAAGTGTCTTTCCATGTGGGCAACCGTGAGCAGATTATCGAGCGGCTGGAGCAGGGGCTGGATGATTTCTGTGTCTTCAGTCATGTTCCCGGTGGGCGCCCGCTGATCTCCAGCGCCTTCCTGGATAATCCGCTGGTGGCCATTGCCGCGGAAAACCATCCGCTGGCTCGCCGTAACCATCTGACCCTGGATGACATCGCCAGCGAGCCCTTTCTGATGCGCGAACCTGGTTCCGGTACCCGTCACGCCATCGAGCATTATCTGCAGCAGCAGGGCAAACAGCTGAATGTGAAGATGACCGTGGAAAGCAATGAAGCCATCCGCCATTCGGTGATGGCCGGGCTGGGTATTTCCATTCTCTCCGCCCATACCCTCAATCTGGGCGGTTGGGTGGGGCTGGCGCCGCTGAAGGTGGTCGGCCTTCCCATTGTGACCCAGTGGTACCTGGTGCGGCCTTCCGGGAAAAAACTCTCTATCGTGGCGCAGGCGTTCCAGCAGTTCATGGCGAACGAGGGCAAAGCGGTGCTGGCGGATTTTGTCGAGGATGCAGATCGCTTTGTTGCGGCACCGGACGCCGGCATCCAGTAGAATGCCAGCCATGTTTACGCGTCTGGATCATCAATATATGGCCCGTGCCCTGCAGCTGGCAGAGCAGGGGCTCTACACCACCGACCCCAACCCGCGGGTGGGGTGCGTGCTGGTGCGCGATGGCGAGATTGTCGGGGAAGGGTTTCATGCCCGTGCCGGCGAGCCCCATGCGGAGCGTCATGCCATGGCGGAAGCGGGTGATCGGGCTCGCGGGGCCACTGCCTATGTGACTCTGGAGCCCTGTTCCCACACCGGCCGTACCGGGCCCTGCGCGGATGCGCTGGTGGCCGCCGGGGTGGCCAGGGTAGTGGTGGCCATGGAAGACCCGAATCCCCAGGTAGCCGGTAATGGCATGCAAACGCTGGCGGCAGCGGGTATTGAAACCGCGTCCGGCTTGCTGGAAGCCGACGCGCGGGCGCTGAATCCCGGCTTTATCTCGCGTATGACACGCCAGCGGCCCTACCTGCGCATCAAGATTGCCGCCAGTGTGGATGGTCGCACGGCCATGGCCAGCGGCGAATCCCAGTGGATTACCGGCCCTGCGGCTCGCGAGGATGTGCAGCGCCTGCGTGCCCGCAGCTCTGCGGTGATTACCGGTGTCGGCACCGTGCTGGCGGACCGGCCTTCCTACACGGTTCGCCCGCAGCAGTGGGCCCTGACTGACTATCAGCAACACTCTGGGGGCAGTGACCGCGTGCGCCAGCCCTTGCGGGTGATCCTCGATCGTACCCTGCAAACCCCGCCGGGTGTGCCGGTAGTCAGCGCCCCGGGGCATTGCCTGCTGGTAGCCGGGGAGCAGCACCCGGGGCGGCAGAATGCGCTGGAGTCCGCCGGTGCCGAGGTGATGCTGCTGCCCGCCTCCGGGTCCGGGATCGACCTGCAACAGTTACTGATCGAACTGAACCGGCGCGAATGCAACGAAGTACTGGTAGAATGTGGCGCCACGCTGGCCGGGGCCTTCGTTCGCGAGGGGCTGTTCGACGAGTTGATCGTCTATATGGCGCCGGCCCTGCTGGGCTCATCGGCCCGTCCATTGCTGGGGTTGCCGCAACTGGCCAGCATGAGCGAGAAGGTGTCGCTGCAGTGGCAGGACGTGCGGCAGGTGGGTAATGACCTGCGGCTGACGCTGGTTCCGGCGTGATGGAATTTCGCCGTAGGAGCGGCGCTTGAGCCGCGAAGCGCTTCGGCAAGGTTCCCGCAGTTGGCTTCGCGGCTCAAGCGCCGCTCCTACAGCCTGAAATAACGAGGTTTTCCATGTTTACCGGCATTATTGAAGCCATGGGCCAGGTCGCGGCCATGACCCCGAAGGGGGGCGACGTGACCTTGTTGATCAAGAGCGACGCGCTGGACTTTTCCGATGTGCAGCTGGGTGATTCCATCGCCGTCAACGGCGTCTGCCTGACGGCCACGGCCCTGCCCGGTGGTGCCTTCGAGGCGGATGTATCCGGGGAAACCCTGTCGCTGACGTCACTCAAGCAGATTGCCGTGGGCAGCCAGGTAAACCTGGAAAAGGCCCTGACGCCGACCACCCGGCTGGGCGGTCATCTGGTCAGTGGTCACGTGGATGGCCTGGGCAAGATCGTGCAGATGAAGCAGGATGCCCGCTCGGTACGCATCGATATCGAAGCGCCGGCGGAGCTGGCCCGCTACATCGCCCACAAGGGCTCGATCACCGTGGATGGCATCAGCCTGACGGTGAACAGCGTGGACGGTGCGGTCTTTTCCCTGAACATCATCCCCCATACCCAGGATGTCACCACCATTGGTCAATGGAAGGTGGGGACGCCAGTGAACTTGGAAGTTGATATAATCGCCCGCTATCTGGAGCGCCTGTTGCTGGGCGACAAGGCCGCCGAGCCGAATGCGGAAGGTATCTCTATGGCATTTCTGGCCGAAAACGGGTTTTTGAAAGGCGGCTGAAGCCGCCAGTAACAAGCCGCAAGTGACAAGCTTCAACGCGATAAAAGCGGGTTGCCATCAATTGCAGGCTGGAGTGCGCCAACATCGCGGCGTACCGGAAAGACAGGGTTCGCACTGGTTTTCCTTGTAGCTTGCGGCTTGTAGCTTGCAGCTCATCACCGGTGAAAAATGCAGAGGAAGTGCCGTTTGCTTCCACGCTAAATAGGTCGAGTACCACTATGCAGCTCAACAGTATTGAAGAACTGATCGAAGATATTCGCCAGGGCAAGATGGTTGTCCTGATGGATGATGAAGACCGGGAAAACGAGGGCGATCTGGTGATGGCCGCCGAGCATGTCACCGCCGAGGCAATCAATTTCATGGCCCGCTACGGCCGTGGCCTGATCTGTATGCCCATGTCTCGCGAGCGCTGTGAGCTGCTGGAACTGCCGTTGATGGTACAGAGCAACGGCAGTGGTTTTGGTACCAAGTTCACTGTCTCCATCGAGGCCCGTGAAGGGGTGACCACCGGGATTTCCGCTGCCGATCGTGCCCGCACGGTGCAGGCCGCCGTGGCCCGCAATGCCCGCGCCTATGACATCGTCCAGCCTGGCCACATTTTCCCGTTAATGGCCGAGCCCGGTGGCGTGCTGCGGCGTGCCGGTCATACCGAGGCATCCTGTGATCTGGCCATGCTGGCCGGTTGCGAGTCCGCCGGGGTGATCTGTGAGGTGATGAACGACGATGGCTCCATGGCCCGCCGCGAAGACCTGGAAGTGTTCGCCAAGGAGCACGAGCTGAAGATTGGCACCATTGCCGATCTGATTCAGTATCGTGCGCTCAACGAGAAAACCATCGAGCTGATGTCCGATAACACCCTGGATACCTGGTACGGTGATTTCCGTCTGGTCGCCTTCCGCGACACCGTGGATGGCCTGACCCATGTGGCCCTGGTCAAAGGTGAGATCAGCGAAGACAAGGAAGTGACCGTTCGGGTGCATCAGGTGGATCCGCTGCGAGATCTGATGAGCGCCAAGATGAATGGCCGCACCGGCTGGAACATGCATCGCGTTCTGGAATCTGTCTCCCAGGCGGATGCCGGCGTGGTGATTATTCTGGGTCAGGATTATGAATCCCAGGATACCGTGGAGCGGCTGGAAGCCTTCTTCGGCGGCACTGCCAGCAAACCCAAAGGGGAATCCCGTGCCTACCGCAACATCGGTACCGGCTCCCAGATTCTCAAGGCCCTGGGGGTGCGCAAGATGCGCCTGCTCAGCTCGCCGATGAAGTTCAATGCGCTCAGTGGTTTCGATCTGGAAATCACCGAGTATGTTGAAGCAGATAGTTGAGATACGTCGGACGTCTGAAGTTTGGCGTCGGACGACAATTTCAAGAGCGTCAGACGTCCGACTTTCGACGTCCGACTGCAAGTTAAATACTGAGTCGGTCGCCGTGAGCCACCGGCACTGACAGGAAGGCAAGCATGCAAAACATCAAAACCCTGGAAGGCACTCTGAACAATGTGGGCGGTCGTTACGGTATCGTCGTTGCACGTTTCAACAGCTTTGTGGTGGAAGCCCTGCTGGAAGGCGCGGTGGATGCGCTGGTCCGTCACGGTGTCAGCCCTGATGATATCGAGATCATCCGTGTCCCCGGTGCCTGGGAGATGCCGGTGGCAGTGAAGAAGGTCATCGAAAAGCGCGATTACGATGCAGTGATCACCCTGGGTGCGGTGATTCGCGGTGGCACCGCCCACTTCGAATATGTGGCCGGCGAAGCAGCCAAAGGCATTGCCGCTGTCCAGAACGCCACAGGCGTACCGGTGGTCTTCGGTGTGTTGACCGTGGACACCATTGAACAGGCCATCGAACGTTCCGGCACCAAGGCTGGCAACAAGGGTGCCGAAGCGGCTATGAGCGCGCTGGAAATGGTCTCCCTGTTTAAGGCACTGTAATTATTCGGGACGCGGCGCGGGGCGCAGGCGTCCCGCACCACTTCCTGACGTTGAGGCAGCATGAACAATCCTTCCACACCCAGTGCCCGCCGCAAGGCGCGCCGATTCACCATGCAGGCCCTGTATCAATGGCAGCTGGCCGGTGCCGCCGTAAGCGACATCGAAGCCCAGTTCCTGGCTAACCAGGATTTTGCCAAGGCAGATCGCGAGTATTTCCATGACCTGCTGCACGGGGTGCCGGCCCAGGTGAAAGAGCTCGACGAGCTGCTGACGCCCTATCTGGATCGTCGGGTAGAGGAGCTGTCCCAGATCGAGAAAGCGATCCTGCGACTCGGCGCCTACGAGCTGAAAGAGCGCCTGGATGTACCCTATCGGGTGGTGATCAACGAAGGCATCGAACTGGCCAAGGTGTTCGGTGCCGACGATTCCTTCAAGTACGTCAACGGCGTGCTCGACAAGCTGGCGCGCAAGCTGCGCTACCAGGAAGCGTCAGAACGTCCTTTCCGCGATTGAGCGGATGCGCGCAGGGCTCCCTGCGCGCTATGCTTCTCCCATGACAGACACCCCAAAGCCGCAGAGCCTGGATGAATTTTCCCTGATTCGGCGTTACTTTCATCGCCATGGTCACCACGGTCCGGATGCCGGCGTGGTGCTTGGCCCCGGTGACGATGCGGCGATTCTGACTCCCCCCGCCGGTCAGCAACTGGTGATGACCCAGGACACAAGCCTGGCCGGGCGCCATTTCCCTGACGACATGGATGCCGCTGATGTGGGCTACCGCTGCCTGGCGGTGAATCTGTCCGACCTGGCGGCCATGGGCGCCGACCCCCTCTGGTTTCTGCTCTCGCTGACCCTGCCCAACGTGGATGAAGCCTGGCTGTCAGGCTTTGCCGATGGCATGTTTACCCTGGCCGACCAGGCCGGCATCTCCCTGGTGGGGGGCGACGTGACCCGGGGCCCGCTGTCCGTCTCCATTCAGGCCACCGGGGCAGTGCCGCCGGGGCAGGCCCTGCGCCGTGATGGCGCGCAGGCAGGCGATCAAATCTGTGTGGGCGGTGTCACCGGCGCAGGCCTGCTGGGTTTACAGCAATGGCAGCAAGGGATGCGCAGCGGTGCCGCCATCGATCACTTCCGACGTCCGTCTCCACAACTCAGCCTGGGGCAGGCGCTGCGGGGACGTGCCACGGCCTGCATCGATATCTCCGACGGGGTGCTGGCGGACCTGGGCCATATTCTGGCCGCATCCGGTAGTCTGGGGGCCTGTTTGCAGGAAGACGCCTTGCCGCTGGGCAATGCTGTGCTTGCCGGTTGCAGCGATGCAGAGCAACGTAGGCTGCAGCTCCAGGGCGGCGATGATTACCTGCTGCTTTTTACCCTGCCAGCGCAGGAAAGCCTGCCGCCGGGCTGCTATTGTCTGGGCACGGTGGACGGGCCTGCGACTGGCAGGCCAGGACGGAACAATAACGACGTTGCACGCCACTGGCTGGCAACATTTTTGAGTAACGCACACGGGCTTGTCGGCATGATGGGTGAAGCATGTTGCGTGTTGCGTACAAGCGAGAGATGTCGATGGAACTGAAACGCCCGAAGATGACAAACCCGGTCCACTTTCTTGCCTTCGGCTTTGGCTCAGGCCTGGCGCCCATTGCGCCAGGGACTTTCGGCACGGTGGCGGCCATGCCGATCTGGTGGTTGTGTGCCCAGTTGCCGATGTGGGGCTATCTGCTGGTGACGGCGCTGGTGATCGCGGTGGGCCCGTTCCTGTGTGGGAAAACCTCCCACGACATGAATGTGCACGATCACCCTGGCATTGTCTGGGATGAAATCGCCGGTCTGTTGATCACCATGATTGCGGTGCCGGTGACCTGGTGGGGGGCGCTGGCCGGGTTTGTGGCTTTCCGGGTGTTCGACATTATCAAGCCCTGGCCCATCGGCTGGCTGGACCGTCGCGTGGAAGGCGGGCTGGGGATCATGGTAGATGACCTGCTGGCCGGGGTGTATGCGGCAGTGGTGGTACAGTTGCTGATTATTTTTCTGCCGCAGTGGTTTACCTGAGTAATCGCCAGGAAGCGTCGCCACTAAGGGCTGTGGCCACAGGGCTGTCCAAGAGGTTTGTTGCATTGATCTGAATTGCCCTAATATCGTTTTGTCACTACCGCTGGCACGAAAAGGATGGCGCCACGCCGGGTTAGCCCTTAGCCTGAATGGATAATAACTGATCAACCGCAGGCAGGGATTTGCCATGTCGGATACCGATCCCCGTTCCAGGCGGGTGGTGGTGCCGGGGGTGCGCTGGTTACGCTTTCCCCGGCGCCTGGAAACCGAATACCGTGAATATCAGTGCCGGGAAGCCGTGGAAGGTTTCCGGGTCAATGCCTTCTATATTCTTCTGCTTTATCTCCTCCTGATCACCGGTATCTATGCGTTGGCGCCGGAAGCGGTACGTGGCCGCTGGCTGGCCACCTATATCTGGGTGGGGGTTATCGTGCTGGTGGCCGGCGGCCTGGCCCAGGTGTCCGCCCTGAATCGTTATTTTCCCTGGTACGCGGGGCTGGGTAGCTTTCTGGCGGTGGCGGTGTCCATGGCCATTCCCGGTTTTATCGATGGGTCGGTTTCCGTCCAGTTGGCCCATGTGTCGGTGATCTATGCGTTGGTGATTGTCTACGCCATGGTGGGGCTGCGCTTCCCGGTGGCGGTAGCGGCCTGTTGGGGTGGCGGGTTGCTGGGCTGGTGGCTGTCTGAGCGCTTCGGTCACGGGGTGGACTGGCAGGTGGCTCACCGTACCTATACCGGGGTGAGTCTGCTGGGCATGTTCCTGTGCTATACCTCAGAAGTGCGAGATCGCCAGCTGTTTTTCAACCAGCGGCAATTGCTGCGCCAGCAGCAACGCACCCAGGCTCTGGCGGAACGGCTGCATCGGCTCAGTCGCGAAGACAGTCTTACCGGGCTTGCCAACCGGCGTTCCTTTGATGAGGCCCTGGATCGGGAATGGCGGCGCTGCCAGCGTGAGCAGCAGCCGCTGACTATCATGCTGGTGGATGTGGACTGCTTCAAAGCCTACAACGACCATTACGGACACCTGCAGGGTGACCGCTGTCTGCAGCAGCTATCCAGTGAGTTACGGCGTTACGGGCGGCGGGGCGGCGACGTGGTGGCGCGCTTCGGTGGTGAAGAATTCGTGTTGCTCTATCCCGGCATTGCGGACACCGAGGCACAACAACTGGCTTCCCGGATATGTCGCTCGATACGCGCTCTGGCAATGCCGCATTCCTGCAATCCCGACACCGGCGAAGTCACCGTCAGTGTGGGCGTAGCCGTATTGACCCCCGGCCCGAAACAGACCGCAAGGGCCTTGCTGGATGCGGCGGACCGTGCCCTGTACCAGGCGAAACAAAGTGGCCGGGACACCTGGCGACTGTATGAGCCGCCACCCAGAGTGCGGCTGGTCAAGGATGACAAGGGGTTGTAGGGCTCACGCAGAATGCCTGCTGGGTGGGGCAGGTCCACCCACAAGATCTCAAACCCGATTTTCACCACAGAGGACACAGAGCTTTCAGAGAAAATCCCGAAAAGTTTTTCCTCAGTGAGCCCTGTGTCCTCTGTGGTAAAAACGGTTCGCTGTTCAGCGTGCTTCGCGCAGGCGTTGTTGTTCGCTGAGGCGGGTGCGGATTTGCGCCTCGATACCCTGGGCATCCAGTCCGGCCTCGGCCAGCAGCACATCCCGTTTGCCGTGGTGGATGAAGTGGTCCGGTAGAGCCAGGTTGAGCACATCCACCAGCAGGCCTTCCTCGTGAAGCAGTTCGTTCACCGCCGAGCCGGCGCCGCCCATACGCTGGTGGTCTTCCACGGTCACCAGCAGGGTGTGACTGGCGACAGCCTGGAGGATGGCGTCACGATCCAGCGGCTTCACCCAGCGCATATCCAGCACGGTGGCATTGAGGGCCTTGCCCGCTTCCTGCGCTGCCGGGGTGAGGGCGCCGAAAGCCAGGATCGCCACCTGCTGACCGTCACGGAGAGTACGCGCCTGGCCGATGGGCAGGGCTTCCATGGCCTTTTCAATTGCTACGCCGGGCCCGGTGCCGCGCGGGTAGCGCACCGCCGCCGGACCTTCGTGCTGGTAGGCGCTGTATAGTAACTGCCGACACTCGTTCTCGTCGGAGGGGGCGGCGATGATCATGTTGGGCACGGTGCGCAGGTAAGCCAGATCAAACACGCCGCCATGGGTGGCGCCGTCTTCGCCGACCAGGCCGGCCCGGTCCAGGCCGAAGGTCACATCCAGATCCTGCAGGGCCACGTCATGAATCAGCTGGTCGTAGCCGCGCTGCAGGAAGGTGGAGTAGATCGCCACCACCGGTTTCTGGTTTTCACAGGCCAGGCCACCGGCCAGGGTCACCGCGTGCTGTTCACAGATGGCCACGTCATGGAAGCGATCCGGGAAGCGCTGGCTGAACTCCACCATGCCGGAGCCTTCGCACATGGCCGGGGTAATGCCCACCAGGCGCTTATCCTGCTCGGCCATGTCGCACAGCCACTGGCCAAAGATGTCCTGATACTTGGGTTTCTTAGGCTGGCTGGGGACGGCCACCTGTACCTTGGGTTTGGGCTCGATTTTGTTGATGGCGTGGTAGCCCACCGGGTCCGCTTCGGCGGGGGCGAAGCCTTTGCCCTTGGTGGTGTAGACATGCAGTAACTGCGGGCCTTCCAGGGCACGCATGTTGCCCAGGGTGCGCACCAGTTCGTCCACATTGTGGCCGTCGATGGGGCCGATGTAGTTGAAGCCGATGGCCTCGAACAGCATGTCCGGGCTCACCATGTTCTTCATGCTTTCTTCCGTGCGGCGGATAAAATCCCAGGCCGCCGGCATGGTGGAGAGAACCTTCTTGCCGCCTTCGCGCAGGGCGATATAGCTCTTGCTGGCCCAGATGCGAGCGAAGTAGTTGGACAGGCCCCCCACGTTGTGGGAAATCGACATGTTGTTGTCGTTGAGAATCACCAGCAGGTTGGAGCGGGTGTGGGCGGCGTGGCTCATGGCCTCGAAGGCCTGGCCGGCGGTCATGGCGCCGTCGCCGATGATGGCCACCGCACGCCGGTCACTGCCTGCCATTTCCGCGCCCAGGGCCATGCCCAGGGCCGCGCTGATGGACGTGGACGAGTGGCCCACACCGAAGGTGTCGTACTCGGACTCGCTGCGCTTGGGAAAACCGGACAGGCCATCCTGCTGGCGGATACTGGTGATGCCTTCACGGCGGCCGGTGAGAATCTTGTGCGGGTAGCACTGGTGGCCCACATCCCACACCAGCCGGTCGTCGGGGGTGTTGTACAGATAGTGGAGGGCTACGGTCAGCTCCACCACGCCCAGACCGGCGCCGAAGTGGCCACCGCATTGGCCCACTGCGTAGAGCAGGTATTCACGCAGTTCGTCCACCACCTGTTCCAGCCGGGTGGCTGGCAGCCTTCGTAACTCGGCGGGACTGGTCAGCATGTCCAGCAGCGGAGTGGCCGGGCGAGTCAGCGGGATTTGCGTAAATGTCTTGGGCATAGAGGTATGCAGCCTGAAATGCACGGCGAAATGAGACCCTAGTATACCTTCAGCAGGCGTCAGGCGTCAGTGATCGCGGGAGATGATGTATTGCGCCAATTGTTGCAGTGGTTGGGCGCGTTCTCCGTAGTCCGCCAGGGTCTGTTGGGCCTGTTGGCAGAGCTCCCGGGCCCGCTGTTGGCTCTGCTCCAGGCCTAGCAAGGAAGGGAAGGTGCTTTTCTGCAGTTTCTGGTCGGAGCCGGAGGGTTTGCCCAGCTGTTCGGTGCCGGCGGTGATATCGAGAATATCGTCCTGTATCTGGAAGGCCAGGCCGATGGCATCGCCAAACCGGTTCAGGTCGTTGATCAGCGCAGTGGCATCCACTTCCGCGGCGAAATAGCCCAGTTGCAGGCTGGCAGTGATCAGCCGGCCGGTCTTCAGATAATGCATTTCTTCCAGTGCCGCGACAGTCTGCTGCTGGCCCTGGGCGAGCATGTCCTGCATCTGCCCGGCGGCCATGCCGTCCACGCCGGCGGCCAGGCAAAGGTGCTGGATCATGGCGATGCGGGTTTCTGCGCGGTAATGGCCGCTGTTGGCGAGCAATTCGAAAGCACGGGTATGCAGGGTGTCGCCGGCCAGGATGGCGGTGGCCTCGTCGAAAGCCTTGTGGCAGGTGGGCTGGCCCCGGCGCAGGTCGTCATCATCCATGGCGGGCAGGTCGTCGTGGACCAGCGAATAGGCATGAATCAGTTCCACGGCGGCGGCGGGCACATCGGCTTTGGCCGGTTCGGCCCCGGCCAGCTGGGCGGCACCGTAAACCAGCAGTGGGCGGATACGCTTGCCGCCGCTGAGGGCCGCATAGCGCATGGCCTGGCTCAGTCGTGGTGCGGCACTGGCGGCGGGCACGAAGGTGGCCAGTGCCTGCTCCAGACGGGCCCGGCTGGTCTCGCCGAGCTGGTCCAGGGCGGGGAAGTTACTGGCCATTGTCTTCACCGGCAAAAGGAGCCGGCTCGGCGTCAGTGTTCTGCTCCAGCAGAATACGTACCTTCTGCTCGGCCTGTTGCAGGGCCTGTTGGCACTCCCGGGAAAGGCGAACCCCTTCTTCAAAGGCTTTCAGGGACTCTTCCAGGGTCAGGTCACCAGATTCCATCCGTTCCACCAGGGATTCCAGATTGTCCAGTGAGGTTTCCAGCGCGGGGGCTGCCTGCTTTGCCATGTGTTTCTCCTAGCCTGAGTATGTCACCAAAACGCGCTAAACCATGCACAGGTGTGATGATAGCAGTCGGAAAGGCGATTTGGGCGGTCTGGGCCGGTGTATTTGGCGGGAACAGTAATGCACAGGCGGTGGTGAATCAATTGCTATCTGACCGTCTGTGGGGCCTTGAGGCGCCATTGTTCGATTTTTTTGATGGGTCGCAAGTGGCTGATAATGAAAGGGTAAAAATGGGCTTTTAGAAGCCGGGGAGAATTGATTCCAAATGGTTCTAAACAGGGGGTTCCGGTGCTGGCGGTGGCCTGCTTATAGTGAAAGGCCCACCGGGGGTCGCAGGCAGCTTCTTCCTCTGATCTCCTAAGCTATGGCGTTTAGTCTGCGTCCCCGGCGGGGATCCTATCGACGCGGCAACAACGCGAAAGGCTCAAGGGTTAAATAACGAAACAGGCCGCGCCCTGGCTGGGCGCGGCCTGTTTCGTTTCAAGCTGCACTAAGCCGTACTGTCGCCTTCAGAAATCGTAGCGCAGCCCCACAGTGAAGACCTGTCCGTCACTTTGTACCTGGTAGCCAGCCAGCGGGTTGAAGCTGTCCGAGTTGGGGGTGTAGATGGCGTAGCCCAGCTCCTCATAGAAGTATTCGGCGAAGAACTTGAGCGCCTCGGTATGCTGGTAGTCCACGCCCACATGGGCGGAATCCCCCTGAAAAAAAGCTTCGGCTTCTCCGTCGCTCTCTTCCCCCTGGGCGTACATGGCCTTGAAGGTGTACTTGTTCCAAGTGTAGGAGCCATACAGGTTGTAGGTGACGGGATCCTCATCCACGGTGACGCTGCTGTGGGAAAGCAGTTGTTCCACCTTGGCCGCAAAACGCCAAGGCCCGGTGGTGTAGGTGGCTGAGGCGCCGACCTGATCCGGGCGGTCACCGGAGTCCTGTTCGGTGTCCTGGTAGCCCGCCGCCAGGGTCAGGTTGTCCACTGACCAGGACAAGGCATATTGCATGGTATCCAGATAGCTGGTGCCGGCTTCGTCAGTCATGTCCACCCCGGATACCGTGGCGGTGATCCCGGCCATACTCGGCGAGGTATAGGTCAGGGCGTCGCGGCGGAAGGCGGCCTGGGTGGCATAACCGGAGTAGAACGAACTGAAAAAATCCACCGGGTAGGCCACGTTGTTGTAGTAAGCCAGCCACTGGGTGCCCACCGTCACGCTGCCGAACTGATCATGGGCCGCAGAAATCGTCGCCACCCGGGGCATGCTGTTGTTGTCTTCTTTATAGAGTTCATGAAAGAAGGTCGGGTCCTCGGCGCGCAGTCGGGCAGAGTTGATCGGAAATTCCAGCGTTCCAGCGATATCTACGTTGTCAAAATCGTTATAGCTGGCGTTGACGCCGAGCCGCGAATAGGCGTCGCGCAGGCCGGTGTAGGAGTCGTCCTCTCCGGGTTGAGCTTCATCCACGGAAACCGCTTCCGCCTGGATGCGTAATGAACCGTAGGGGGTCACGGTCAGTTCCGCATTGGCAGGCAGGGCAGCCATGCCGCTGATTAGCGCCGCGCTGAGCGGCAGAGTGTATGGGTATTTCATCCTTGAGCTCCCTTCTTTCGTTTTAAATTCAGACAATCAGTACCGGGCAGTGCGACAGGCTGGCGACCCGCTGGGAGACACTGCCCAGAAAGTAGCCGTCCACATCGCCACTGGTGCCCCGTGAACCCATCACGATCAGGTCCACGTTGTTGTCCTTGGCAAAACGGATAATGGCCCGGGAAGGTCTGCCTCCCTTGACGAAGGCCCGCACCTGTTCGGCGCCGGCGTCGGAGGCCAACTGTTTTGCCTGCTCTGCAACGGAAGAGGCATATTCCTTCAATGCTTCATCCGGTAGCTGCACATCGTTGGGGCGAACCATGGACAGGGACGCCTCGAACAGACTGTGATGTTTGAAAACGCAGAGCAGATACAGCTCGGCATCGTTGTCCTGCTGAAGCTTGGCGGCATGGTCCAGGGCTTTGAGCGAGCCCTGGGAGCCATCCACGGGAACCAGAATCCTTTGGTACATAACTGCCTCCTTGCGGGGAGTTATTCCTCGCTCCAGTTAGTTGAAGACCAGATCTCGCAGGGACAAGGCGATCTGTGGAAACACGATAACCAGCAGCGTGGCTAGCAGAAGCATGATGACGAAAGGTGGGGTGCCTCGTATCACCTCCCAGTACGGGCGTTTAAAAATGGCGATGGCAGTAAAGATGTCACAACCAAAGGGCGGCGTTGCCGAGCCGACCGCCACCATCATGGTAATCAGTATCCCCACATGCACCGGGTCAAGACCGGCAGAGGCCACCGCCGGAGCGAAAATGGGGGTGAGCACCAGGATCACCACGATGGGATCCACAAACATGCAGGCAATAAAGAAGGCTACGGCAATGGCCATCAGTACGCCGAAAGGCCCCGCTTCATTGATACCGATCGCTCCGAGCAAGGTCTGCGGAATCTGGGCAAAGGAGATAATCCAGGAGAAGCCGTTGCCGACTGCCACCAGAATAAATACCACCGCGGTGATCAGGCCGGTGGACTTGGCAATGGCATAGATATCCATGGCCTTGAGTGACCGGAAAATCACGAACTCCAGAATGACCGCATACAGCACACAAGCTGCGGCCGCTTCCGTCGGGCTGAAAATGCCGCCGTAGATGCCGCCGACAATGATGACGGGAAAGCCCAGTGGCCAGAGTGCTTTTCGCACCGAGGAAAAACGCTCATTCCAGCTGGCCTTGGGTTCGGTGGGCACCTTCTGGATATGGGCGTAGGCGACACAGTAGGCGGAAAACATCAGCAGGATAAGTAAGCCGGGGCCGATGCCAGCAATAAACAGTTCGGCAATGGAGGTGCCGGTAATCACCCCGTAAATAATCATGCCGATGCTGGGCGGAATCAGAAAAGCGATATCGCTGGCGTTAATGATCAGCGCCAGAGTAAAGGAATCCTTGTAACCGGATTCCAGCATGCGCGGGCGCAGCGGCGAGCCAACGGCCACCACGGTGGCCTGGGTGGAGCCGGACACCGCCCCGAACAGGGTGCAGGAGGCAGCGGTACTGACCGCCAGGCCACCTTTGATATGGCCGATAAAGGCCATCACCATGTTGACCAGCCGATTGGCAGACTGGCCACGAGTCATGATATCTGCAGCTAGAATAAACATGGGAACCGCTATCAGGGCGGTAGGGCGAATGCCGGCGAGCATTTGCTGAATAAAGAAGTCCATGCGGTCGAAACCGTCGAACATCATCACGAAGCCGACCACGGCGCCGACAATCAGCGGTACCATCATCGGAAACCCGAACAGCAAAAGCACCAACATGACGAGAAACATGATCCAGGCCATCATCCGTCAGATCTCCGTTTCCTGTTCGTCGTAACCATCGAGCACAGTGGTGGACAGATACACGTCCCGGGAGAAAATATTCTTTATCCCGGCCATGAAGTACTGAATGCCTGTGACGGTGAGCCCCACCGGCACCCATAGATAAATCAGATAAATCGGGAAGCCCAGAGTGGGCAGTACCCGGCCGCTGCTGTACACCGAGTAGATATAGCTGATCGAATACCAGCAAAGGAAAAACATGATCACGGAGGTGACGAAACTGATCAGAATCATCATCCACCTTCGGACCGAAGTCGGGAACACATCATAGATGGCGGACATGCGTATATGTCGGCCATGTCGGGCGGCATAGCCCAGCCCGGCAAAGGTGATCATGACGATCAGGATGCGGTTGAGTTCTTCGGAGAAGTGCAGACTTTCGCCAAGAATGAAACGGCCTACCACGTTTGCCACCGTGTTGATGGCCATGAGTAGGACGCCGGTAGCGAGAATAACGGCTTCGACTTTGGCGATGCCGTTGTCGAGGGTGCCGAGAAAGCCTGGCAGGGTGGACTTCTGCGGTGATGGCGCCCCATCGTTCATGATAGCGTCCTTCTGCGATTGCCGGTTGAGCGGATCATCCTGATCCGCGCCCCCGGCTTGTGGTGATTCTGGTGTTGCCGGGGAACCCCGTGGAATCCTGTGCTGCTATTCAGGGTTCCGGAATTGATTAGTCGCCGGGAACCGACCGCAGAGCTGTTCGGCCCCGGCGTGGTATTGCCTGTTATTCGTTTTCGATGGCTTCAAGGTCAGCCTTGAACTGCTCAAGCAGTTCGGCGCCGCTTTCGCCGGTCATTTCCACGAAACGGTTTTCCACCTGCGGAGCCCGCTCCCGGAATGCCTGACGCTGTTCTTTGGTCAGGCGGGTCACGGTCACCTCGTCACTGTCCTCAAGAATCTTGTCGAGCATTTTTTCACCAAGACCGGGCACGTAGCCTGCAATATGTTCAAAGGCGTGATCAGTGGCATTGCGAACCAGTTCTTTATCTTCTTCAGACAAGCCGTTGAAGAATTCCTGGTTGGCCATCATGGCCGTGGTGAACTGGTTATGGCCGGTGAAAATCAGGTTTGGCGATACTTCGTAGAGTCCGCCGGACTGGATCCAGAAAATGGGATTTTCCTGCCCCTGAATGATATTGGTCTGCAGGGCACCGTACACTTCGCCCCAGGGCAGGGGAGTCGGGGTGGCACCGAATGCCTGGTAGGTTTCGGAAAGCAGCGGATTGGTCATGGTGCGAATATTTTTGCCCTGGAAACCTTCCGGTGACGTCACCGGTTCATCGGCGGTTATCACCACTTCCCCTTCCGGGTACATGGTCAGCAGTTCCAGGCCCTGTTCAGCGTAGAGCTTGGGGAACATCTCGTTGATGGCTTTGCTTTCCTCAAAGAAGGTAACCACTTTTTCGGATTCCACCGGCAGCAGGTAAGGAATGAAGAAAATCTGTGCCTCGGGGATCAGGGAACCGGTAAAGCCCGGTGACTGGTTGACGAACTGCAGCACGCCGGCCTGGGTCAGTTCCATGATGTCATCGGATTCACCCAGCTCACCAAAGCGGTGAATCTGTAACGTGTGTGCCGAGTTGTCTTCGATGTATTCCTTGAATTTGTGTGCGAAAACATCCTGCACATCACCTTCGTATTCTTCGTGGGCATAGCGCCAGTTCTGTCCCTGTGCTTCGGCGCTGGCGGCGGGCTCTTCAGCGTTATCGCTACATGCTGCCAGTGACGCCATCATCACTGTGGCCGCGGCGGCGCCTGCTAGTGATCGAATGGTCATTGTGTACCCTCATGTCTGGTTGACGGTGAAACAATGCCCGCAAAATCTTCCATTTTTCACGAACATTGAGGTTCACCTTGGCAAAGGAAAACCGGAAGTGCAAGAAACCGGGTCCCGTTTGTGTCAGGAATATCACCTGTTTTGTGGACCGGTGCGGAGTGTGCCGAAGTGCGTCTTTTTGCGGTTTCTGGTGTAGTCGGGCTGTCGAGGAGTGCTGATGCGCTGCGGGTTTCTACGGTAAAACACCAGGGGAGCTGGTGACGCTTTCTGTTAGAATCCGCGCCATGAAACTGATCCTTGCCCCCATGGAGGGCCTGGCGGACTTCTGGGTTCGCCAGGCCCTCACCGACGTGGGCCGTTATGACTGGTGTGTCAGCGAGTTTGTCCGTGTCAGCGGCCAGCTGTTGCCGCCCCGTGTCTTCTATCGCTGGTGTCCGGAGCTGAAACAGGGCTCCCGTACCCGGGCGGGAATTCCTGTGCACGTTCAATTGTTGGGCTCGGACCCTGCCTGCATGGCGGAGAATGCGGCCCGGGCGGTGGAACTGGGCGCGCCGGCCATCGATCTGAATTTCGGTTGCCCGGCAAAAACCGTCAATCGCCATCGTGGCGGGGCTGTGCTGCTTGATGAGCCGGACGTGGTGCATGCGGTCACGGCGGCAGTGCGCCGCGCGGTGCCGTCATCCATTACCGTGTCGGTGAAGATGCGGCTGGGTAATGAAGAGGATGCGCTGGCGGTGGATAATGCCCGGGCGGTGGAAGCGGCGGGGGCTGCCTGGCTGACGGTTCATGGTCGCACCAAGCGGCAGGGTTACCGGCCGCCGGCCTACTGGGACCGCATCAGCCATATCCGTGAGGCCATATCGCTGCCGGTGATTGCCAACGGGGAAATCTGGACCCCGGAAGACGCCCGCCGTTGCCAGCATGAAAGTGGATGCCAGGATTTGATGCTGGGTCGCGGTGCGGTGGCTGATCCCTGGTTGGTCAATGCGCTACGTGATGAAGGTCGCGCCACTCGCTGGGAGGATATCCCGCCAGTGCTGAGCCGGTTTCTGGCCGATGTGATCGGCACCGGCACCGATGCCCAGGTAGCGGGGCGGGTCAAGCAGTGGCTCAGCTATCTGCGTCGTCAATGGCCCCAGGCCGGTGTGCTGTTGGAGCAGATCAAGCGTGAATCTGATCCTCAGGCTATGGCGCCGTTTCTGGCGGCGCCGATGTCGGGCCAGGCGGCGTCAGAGTAAAGCGCTGGAACGGCGGCAACACAAAAAAATCACCGTCGTGACGGTCGGCCATGGCCCGGAATGAGGCATCCAGATTGTCCAGTGCCCATGGCAATGGCGCCACGTCGTCACGAAGTTCTGCGAAAAAATCATCCCAATGCACCGGTATCACCGTGTGCGCCCCCACCGCCTGGGCGGTTTCCTCCATGAAGGCTTGCTGATAGGCCTCGCTTTGCTTGCCAAGGCTGGCGCTGGCCAGCAATGCATAATCGGCCTGGTAACGGTCCAGTTCGCCGGGCTGCATGCCGGCGCTACCCTGAATAAGCAGGCTGCCGGCCGGGTGGCTGATCACCAGCCCGTAGCTAGTGCCTTCTTCCCAGGCGCCCAGTGGCGCTGGTGGCGTTACCGGTTCGGTAATTTCCCCCTTGCCGGTCCAGTTTTCGATGGCTGCCGGTAAGGGCACGTGGCCGGCGGGTACAAAGTAGAGCGTGAAATCGCCGAACCGGTAGGGGTGGTGAGTCTGTACCGTGGTGATGCGTGCTTCCGGCAAGCCGCCACCGCGGCCCACCATGGCAGTGGACGCGGACCCTAGCAGCTGAGCGCCAGTACGCTGCGCCACCATGGGCGAATCCATGGCATGGTCGAAATGGGAATGCAGTACCGGGATGGCATCCAGCTCGCTGATGTTGGCCTGTTTCAGGGCATTATCGATACGCTGCTGATTGGGCTCGATCGTACCAAAAAGCTGGGGGATGCTGACCCGGGAAAAGTAGCCGTCGGTGAGCAAGTGGGTGGTGCCGTCGCTGACCAGCACGGTGCTGGTGCCAAGAAAGGTAAGGGTAACCTCGCCGGGTTGGGCCTGAGGCTGAGCCTGGGCAACGGGCCAGTGATCCCGTGAGGGGGATAACTGGAATGACACAGTGATAGCAACAGCCGCTACCAAAAGGGCGCCGATCATCCATCGCGCAATTTTCATGGGACATCCAATGTTGTTCTGTGGGCAGGCCGTTCCGGGCCTGGGGACGCATTTTAACGGAAAACCTGCATTCTGACAGGGAATCTACTGCAATAGACTGTGCTCTTTCGCAAAGTCGACACGATGCTGGCGGGTTTTCTGTCAGTCATATCGTTGCCCATCCCGTCCGCCCTCTCTGCCGGGGCTTCGACTAAAGTCATACTGTGCCGCCGGTGCCCTTTGGCTAGTCTTGATAGCGAGCCTATCCCGATTTGTGGATAGCCCGTTACAACGAGGACGCAGAGGGACGAGTAATGAAAGAAGAAAATGCCCGCGCCTATTGGGCTGCCAACCTGCGATTGATTCTGACCTACCTGGCTATCTGGTTCGCGGTTTCCTATGGCTGCGGAATCCTGCTGGTGGATGAACTCAATCATATTCAGTTTTTCGGATTCAAACTGGGTTTCTGGTTTGCGCAGCAAGGGGCCATCTATGTGTTCCTGGTGCTGATCATCATGTATGCGCGATCCATGAACAAGCTGGATCGTAAATTCGACGTCCACGAAGACTGAGAGGGGTAAGATTATGGATGTTCAAACACTCACCTATCTCTTTGTGGGCGGTTCCTTTGCGCTCTACATCGGGATTGCGATCTGGTCACGAGCCGGGTCGACCAAAGACTTTTACGTGGCTGGTGGCGGTGTGTCTCCCATCGCCAACGGCGCGGCGACGGCGGCGGACTGGATGTCCGCAGCCTCTTTTATTTCCATGGCGGGGATTATTGCCTACTCCGGTTACGATGCCTCGGTTTACCTGATGGGGTGGACGGGGGGCTATGTGTTGCTGGCGATGTTGCTGGCACCCTATCTTCGCAAGTTTGGCAAGTTTACGGTGCCCGATTTTATCGGTGACCGTTACTACTCGAACGTAGCGAGGACCGTGGCCGTGATCTGCGTGATCTTTGTGTCCTTTACCTACGTGGCCGGGCAGATGCGTGGCACCGGTATTGTGTTTGCCCGTTTCCTGGAAGTGAATGTGAATACCGGTGTGGTTATCGGTATGGGCATCGTGTTCTTCTATGCGGTACTTGGCGGCATGAAAGGGATTACCTATACCCAGGTGGCTCAGTATTGCGTGCTTATCTTTGCCTTCCTGGTGCCGGCAGTCTTCCTGTCCATCATGATGACCGGTCATGTGCTGCCGCAAACCGGTTTCGGTGCCACCGTGCTGGATGCGGCAGGTAATGATTCCGGGGTCTATCTGCTCAATAAACTGGATCAGGTGGTGACGGACCTGGGCTTTACTGAATATACCGATGGCTCAAAATCCACCATTGATGTGTTCTTTATCGCCGCTGCGCTGATGTGTGGTACTGCCGGTCTACCCCACGTGATCGTTCGTTTCTTCACCGTGCCGCGCGTGAAGGATGCTCGCATCAGTGCTGGCTGGGCGCTGTTCTTTATTGCCCTGCTGTACACCTCCGCTCCTGCGGTGGGTGCCTTTGCCCGACTCAACCTGATCGATACGGTTCACCAGACCCAGTATGAAAAACTGCCTGACTGGTTCTATAACTGGGAAAACTCCGGTCTGATCGGTTGGGTGGACAAGAATGGTGACGGTGCGGTGCAAATGAGTGCCGGCGCTCCCTTCGAAGGCAAGCCTACCTTTGCGGGCACCCGTGCCGAAGTCCAGGGCAGCTATGGCGAGCGGGTTCTGACCAATACGCCCACCGACAACGATGCCGAGGTATATATCGACCGTGACATCATCGTGCTGGCCAACCCGGAAATCGGCAATCTGCCGGCCTGGGTGATCGCGCTGGTCGCGGCCGGTGGGGTAGCGGCAGCATTGTCCACGGCGGCAGGGCTGTTGCTGGTGATTTCCAGTGCCATTTCCCACGACTTGTTGAAGAAGACCCTGAAGCCGGATATCACCGAGAAGCAGGAATTGCTGGCGGCTCGGGGGGCGGCAGTGGTGGCGATCTGTATCGCTGGCTACTTCGGTATCAACCCGCCTGGCTTTGTGGCGCAGGTGGTGGCGTTCGCCTTCGGTCTGGCAGCGGCGAGCTTCTTCCCGGTCATCCTCATGGGCATCTTCTACAAGCGCATGAACAAGGAAGGGGCCATCGCTGGCATGCTCACCGGGTTGGCCTTTACCTTCTGCTACATCGTCTTCTTCAAGTTCGTGTCTCCGGAGCTGAACAGCGCCGAGCACTGGCTGCTGGGCGTGTCTCCTGAAGGTATCGGTACCGTTGGCATGCTGCTCAACTTCGCCGTGGCCTTCACCGTATCCCGGTTTACCGCCCCGCCACCGGATCATATCCAGCATATCGTGGAAGATATCCGTGTTCCGCGAGGTGCCGGGGAAGCTGTGGCGCACTAAAGGTAGGAGATGAGCGAAGCCGGTGTGGAAGCAGTCAGTCCGCACCGGTTTTGCGCTTTCCGGAATAAGGGAGGAGAGTTAAAAGTTGAAAGTTCAAAGTTGAAACGAGGGCTAGGCAGACGCCTGCCAGTTGCTTTGCTTCTCGCGCTTTTAGGCGTTGAACTTTCCACTTTTAATTGATCGGTCCGTGGCCATGATTGAAAAGGAACTCGACCAGTATCCGTTCAGCCTGCTGGGAACAGCGGGTCGGCATCGTCTGAATCAGGGCACTGATCTGGCCTATTACGAGCCCGGCGATATTATTCTGGAGGCGGCCAGCCCCAGTGATTACGTCTACGTGGTTCACAAGGGCAGCGTGGCGGAGCTGGACGTGAATGCCCCGGATGGGCGCAGCCAGGTGGGAGTGTATGCCGCCGGGGATCTTTTCGGGGCCATCAGTGTACTCAACGGCAAAAGCCGTTACCGCTTCCGTGCCGAGCAACAGACCCTGTGCCACCTGATTCCCGCCGCCCTGTTTCTGGAGCTGTGCGACAGTGAGCCGGAATTTGGACGGTTCTTTCGCCAGACGCTGGCGGAAAAAAGCCAGCGTCTGGCAGAGCGGCGGGAGGGGGGCGTCACCCTGGCCGGATTCATGCTGGCACGGGTGGATCAGTGCATGCGCGAGCCCCTTGTCATGGCCCCCAAGGCGACCCTGCGCGATGCAGTGACGGCGCTCAAACAGCACGGTGTGGACAGCGTGCTGATTCACAGTGATGAGGGCTTTGCCATTGTCACCAAGACCGATCTGCTGACAGCCCTGGTAGTCAATGAACAAACTGCCGACACGCCGCTGGAAGCGGCGGCAGAGCGGCAGCTGGTGACCACCCGCCCGGACGACTATCTGTTTACCGCGCTGACCCGCATGACTCGCCACAAGGTGGCCCGGGTAGTGGTGATGGCCGGCGAGCAGGCGGTGGGTGTGGTGGAACTCACCGATGTACTCAGCTTCTTTTCCAGCCGTTCCTATGTGGTGGGTCTGGAAATCGAGAAGGCAGAATCCCTGGATGAGTTACGGCAGGCCAGCGAGCGTCTGCCGGAACTGGTGGAAGCCTTGATGGCCCAGGGCGTAAAGATGCGCTTCGCCATGGATCTGCTGGCCGCACTGAATGGGCGCATCATGGCCAAGACCTTCGGCATGGTTATGCCTGAGGAACAACAGCAGGCCTGTTTGATCATCATGGGCAGTGAGGGGCGCGGGGAGCAGATACTGAAAACCGATCAGGATAATGGCCTGATCCTGGCGGATGGTCAGCACTGGCCCTCCTGTGAAATCGACGCCCGTCGTTTTACCGAAACACTACTGATCCTGGGCTACCCGCCTTGCCCCGGCAAGTTCATGGTGTCCAACCCGGAATGGGTGGGCAGTCTGAGCCAGTGGCAGCAACGCATTCATGACTGGGCGGGGGATGTCGGTGGAGAAGGGTTGATACGCATCACAACGCTGATGGATGCCCATTGTGTGGCAGGAGACAACCGGTTGCTGGAAACCGTTCGTTCGGCCTTGTTTGATCGCTGCAGTAATGACGATTTGTTCATGGCGCATTTTGCCCGTCCTGTTCTTCAGTTTGCCACGCCACTGAACCTGTTCGGCTCCTTGAAAAAACCGCAGCATGGTATCGATATCAAGAAGGGTGCCTTGTTTCCTGTGGTTCATGGCGTGCGCGCTCTGGCGTTGCAGCAACGTATTCGTGAAACCTCAACACTGTCACGGCTGGAAAAGCTGGTGGCAGCGAAGGTGCTGGAGCCAGGCATTGCGGAAGACCTGGGCGAAGCCATGGAGCTGTTCAGTGAGCTGCGTCTGAATCATCAACTGGAGCACCTTCATGGCGATGCCATGAATATTCCCGACAACCATATTGTGGTGCAACGGCTGTCATCCCTGGAGCGGGATCTGCTCCGTGATGCCCTGCATCTGGTCAGTGAGTTCAAGCAGCGCCTGTCCCGTCGTTTCCATCTGGAATACTGAGGGCGGCCCATGGGTGCGAGGATACAAGCCATGCTGAGACAACTGCGACGTTTTAGTGATAGACACCGCCACGCTCATGGGCCTTTCGCACATCTGTTCATGCCCTATGAAGGCAGCGATGTGATCGCCATCGATTGTGAAACCACGGGTCTGGATAGCCGCCATGCTGAACTGGTATCCATTGCTGCGGTGCCTGTGAAGCAGGGGCGGGTGCTGACCAGCCAGGCGCTGGATATCAAACTGGAAGCCCCGGATAGCCTGGAAGGCAGTTCCATTCGTATTCACCGTTTGCGGCCGGTGGACCTGGATGAGGGGGAGTCCGTAGTCGCTACACTGGAGCAGCTGCTGGAATTTATCGGCAATCGTCCCCTGGTGGGCTGGTGCGTGGATTTCGATGTGGCCATGGTCAACCGCTATCTGCGCCCGCTGATGGGGTTTGATCTGCCCAACACTACTATCGAGCTGTCGTCCCTGTACCAGAAAAAAATGCGCCACTGGAAGCCGGAGCTGGAACCGGATCTGCACTTTGATGCCATGGCCGCCGCCCTGCAGGTTCCTGTCATGGAGCGGCATACCGCCCGTGGCGATGCAGTGACCGCGGCACTGATGTATCTGCAGCTGCAGAAGTCGACGATGAATTAGGTGATGGATCACGCCGTGGTCAGGACGTCTTGACCGTTGGGGCTCTGCTTGCAAAGCGAATAACTCCGACCGGTCATAAGTGCTTGGCCTTTCGCCTTGCAAGCAAGGCTCCAACACACCGATGGTGGAGAGGAAAATGCTCTACGCAGAAAAAATGGCTTTGATCGCCGGTCTCTGTATCGTGCTGTATGCCTACCTGCGTTACTGGCAACGGACCCGGGACACCCGTGGCCTGCTGATGTTCTGGCGACGGGAAATGACACTCACTGTGAGTGAATTCAAATGGCAGCGGGCAGGCGTCGCCCTATTGCTGGTAGCGGTGGCGCTACGTTTCGTTCAGGCGTTGCTATAAGCTGAAATCTGTATCCGTTAACCGGGAGCGGCGGTGTTTTCATTGTGGCAGCTGAGTGGCCTGGCACTGGGGTATGTGCTGGTGCTGTTCGTGATCGCCTGGTGGGGCGACCGGGCGGCACGCAAGGGTCGCAAAACCTTTCAGAATGCCTGGGTCTACAGCCTGGGTCTGGGTGTCTATTGCACTTCCTGGACGTTCTACGGGGCGGTGGGGGAAGCCGCACAGAACGGCTGGAACTACCTGCCCATCTACCTCGGCCCGATTCTCACGGTACTGCTGGGCGGTGCCCTGATCTACAAGATGGTGACGGTGGCCCAGCAGCATCATATTACCTCCATCGCCGATTTCCTTGCTGCCCGTTACGGCAAGTCCCGCCGGCTGGCGGTCCTGGTCACCCTGGTGGCGATCATCGGTGTGCTCCCCTATATCGCCCTGCAGCTGAAAGCCGTCACCCTGTCGTTTGATTATGTGCTCAAGGATTCCGCCCAGTACGGGGTGGATACCGCCCTGGTGGTGGCGGCACTGATGGCGGTCTTTACCCTGCTGTTCGGTACCCGCCATATCGATACCACCGAACACCAGTCCGGCCTGATGCTGGCGGTAAGCTTCGAGTCCTTTATCAAGGTAGTGGCCTTTGTGTTGCTGGGGCTTTACTGCCTGTATGCCATTTTCGATGGCCCCATGGATATGTGGCAGCAACTGGAGTTGCAAGGTGACGTGCTGCAGATTTTCGAGCCCACCCTGTTCTCGCAGAGTTTTGTCACCGCCCTGTTGCTGTCCATGGTCGCGATCCTCTGTTTGCCTCGTCAGTTCCATGCGGGGGTAGTGGAGAACAATGACCTGCGACACCTGCGCACCACCCGTTGGCTGTTTCCGCTGTATCTATTGATGTTTGCCATCTTTGTGCTGCCCATCGTGGTGGCCGGGGTCATCACCCAGCCTTATCTGATTGGTCAGGCAGACACCTATATGCTGTCGTTGCCCATAGCCCAGGACAATTCCGCCATGCTGATGGTGTCCTTTATTGGCGGCATCGCGGCGGCAACCGGCATGGTGATTGTGTCCACCATCTCGCTGGCCATCATGCTCACCAACGAGGTGCTGTTGCCCTTGTGGTTGCAGTCCCGGCTCCATGAAAAGGATCAACTGGCCGGCTTGAGCCGGCAGCTGCGATTCCTGCGCCGGGCCAGCATTCTGGTATTGCTGGGCTTGGCCTTTGCCTTCCATACCCTGATTGACCGTTTTGATGGGCTGGCCAGTATTGGCCTGCTGTCCTTTGCGGCGGTGGCCCAGTTTGCCCCGGCGCTGGTAGGGGCGCTGTATTGGCGCACCGGTCACAAGCAGGGCGCTTTTGCCGGGTTGGGTGTCGGCTTTCTGCTGTGGTTTTACTGTTTGCTGGTGCCGGTGATATTGCCCATGGAATGGGTGCAGGTGCTAAACGAACGGGGCCTGCTCGGACTGGGCTTGTTGCGGCCCCATGCCCTGTTTGGCATCGAGGGGCTGGAGCCGCTCACCCATGGCGTGTTCTGGTCTCTATTGGGGAACCTGGCAGCGTTTATCTATTTTTCCCGACGTGCGACCCACGATGCCCTCGACGAGGCTCAGGCGGCCCGGTTTGTGGACATGCCCATGGACTGGTGGCGCGAAGGGATTGGCCACCCGTCCATTACTACCGCAGAGCTGCTGGAAGTGTGCAAACGCGGGCTTGGCCATCCCCGAGCCGAGCCGCTGTTCTTCGATTACATGCGTCGGCGCAGTGTGTCCGAGGAGCTGGCATTACCGGCGCCTTTGCATCTGGTGCGCTACGTGGAGCGGTTGCTGGCGGGCACCATGGGGGCGTCTACCGCACGGATCGTGATGAGCACCCTGCTGCGCAAGCAGAACAGCCGTCATGACGATGTGGTGCGGATGATGGATGAGGCCTCCGAGCTCATCCAGTTCAATCACCAGTTGCTGCGCACCACCATCGAAACCATCAGCCAGGGTATCTGTGTGGTGGACCGAGAGATGCAGGTGGTGGCCTGGAATCAGGCCTACGTGAAGCTGTTCGATTATCCGGAGGGGCTGATCCGGCTGGGGCGGTCCATTGAGGATGTGTATCGCTATAACGCGGAGCGCGGCTACTACGAGGGTGACAACCTGGAAGAGGATGTGAGCAAGCGGGTGCAGTTGCTGCGCGAAGGTCACTCCCACCAGTTCGAGCGGGAGCTGCCCAACGGCATCGTCGTGGAAGTGCGCGGCACGCCGATGATCGGGGGTGGCTTTGTCAGTACCTACATGGATATCACCGAACGAAAACGCGACGAACAGGCCCTGCGTCAGATCAACGAAAACCTGGAAAACATGGTCTCCGAGCGCACCCGCAAGCTTACCGAGGTCAATGAAAAACTGGCCCGCGCCAACGATGGCAAGACCCGTTTCCTGGCTGCCGCCGGGCATGACCTGATGCAGCCACTCAATGCGGCCCAGCTGTTTACTTCGTCACTGCGCCAGCAGTTGATCAAGCGTGATGGTGGTGGCTTTGCCCATGAGGTGGCTGTGCTCGGGCATGTGGATACCTCCTTGCAGGCCGCCGAGCAGATCATTAGCGCGCTGATGGAAATCAGCAAACTGGATACCGGCACCATGCCCGCCCACGTGCACCCGCTGCGCCTGGGTAGTCTGATGGAACCGTTAAGCCAGGAGTTTTCTGCGCTGGCCGCCGCCAATGACCTCAGTCTGCGGGCTGTCATTTGTAACGCCGTGGTGGAAACGGATGAAGGCCTGTTGCGCCGTGTGTTGCAGAATCTGCTCTCCAATGCCATTCGCTATACCGAGCAGGGGCGTATCCTGTTTGGCTGTCGTCGCCAGCACAATGCCATCCGCATTGACGTGTGGGATACAGGCCCGGGGATTCCCGATGATCAGCACGAGGCGATCTTCCGGGAATTCCAGCGCCTGCCGCAACAAAGCCGTAAATCGATAAAGGGCCTGGGGCTGGGCCTGGCCATTGCCGATCGCATCTGTCGTCTTCTGGGACATCGTTTAACGGTTCGCTCCTGGCCGGGCAAGGGCACCGTATTCAGTGTCACCGTGCCGTTGGCCAAGGGTGAGGTGCCGCCGGTGCTGCAGGAAACAGAAACCGTCAGCCAGGGCATTCAAGGCATGCGGGTTTTCTGCGTGGATAACGATCCGGCGTTGCTCGCCAGCCTGGTGGCTGCCCTGGAGATGCTCGACTGTGAGGTGATCGCCGCCAGCGGCCTTGATGACGCCCTGAAAAAAGCCGCCACCTGCCCGGTCCCGGATATGCTGTTGGTGGATTATCAGCTGGATAATGAAGACGGCTTTACTGTTATCGACGGCCTGGACAGCGGCTGGGAAGACGTGGTCCCCGCCATCCTGATGACCGCCGACCGCAACCCGGCCGTACGCGAACGAGCGGAAGAAAAGGGGATAGGTTTTTTGCAGAAGCCGTTGACGGAGGGGATGTTGCGGCGAACGTTAGAAGCAGTGAATAGTTAACAGTGAACAGTGAACAGTTAACAGCTCGCGGTTTGGTGTTTATTTTTCTTCAAGGCATGAGGCCGCGACCAAACCATGGTCGCGGCCTCATGCGTATTAGAAACACATGCGCTCGGCGCGCACTATTAACTGTTCACTGTTAACTCCCTTCCATCCCTTGCGGTTCAATCGCCAAATCCTTCAAGGCCAATACAGCCTGGGTGCGGTTGCGTACGCCCAGTTTTCGGAAGATAGCGGTCATGTGGGCCTTGATGGTGGCTTCCGAGACATCCAGCTCGTAGGCGATGACCTTGTTCTGCATACCTTCCATCAACATTCCCATCACCCGGAATTGCTGGGGGGTGAGGCTGGCGATGCGTTCGCTCATGGCGGAATGGTCGGGCAGGGTGGGGGGCATGGCCCGGCGGGCATGTTCGGGGAGCCAGCGCTCACCCTCCATGATCTTGCGCATGGCATCGGTCATGGTATCGATGGAGGCCGACTTGGGAATAAACCCATCGGCACCAAAGTGAATGGCGCGTTGAATCACGTCGACACTTTCGGTGGCGGAAATGACCACCAGGGGCACCTTGCGATACTGCTCGCGCAGATAGACCAGGCCGGAAAAGCCATGGGTACCCGGCATGTGCAGGTCGAGCAGAATCACATCAAAGGGAATGGCCTGTTGGCCCAGGGTTTCCAGGGTGGCCAGGGAGTCCGCTTCGTGGATGGTGGCATCGACAAAGCTGGCCTCCACCGCCTGTTTCAGGGCAGCGCGGAAAAGGGGATGGTCATCGGCTATCAGTATTGTTGTCATGACCTCGATTTAATCATGAAAGAAAAAAAGATGCTGCCCTGGCGGGCAGCATTGAAGGTGGAAAAACAATAAAACAACAGACTCCCTTCAGCGTAAATTCTCTGGCTCTTGATGCATGGAGCCCTGAGAGTCGGGTTGTGCACGCTCAGGGCTCCCTGTGCTGACATGAAATTACCGGTTCACCCGGGTCTCCACCAGGCTGGCCACCACGGCCGGGTCTGCCAGGGTGGAAATATCTCCCAGGCTGTCGTGCTCGTTGGCGGCAACCTTCCTGAGGATGCGGCGCATGATTTTGCCGGAGCGGGTTTTCGGTAGCCCGGCAGTGAAATGGATCAGATCCGGTGTGGCGATGGGGCCGATCTCCCGGCGTACCCACTGGCGCAGTTCCTGGAGAAGGGCATCGCTGGCGGCTTCGCCGTCATTGAGGGTCACATAGACATAGATGCCCTGGCCCTTGATGTCGTGGGGGTAGCCGACCACGGCGGCTTCGCACACCTGCGGGTGGGCGACCAAGGCGCTTTCCACTTCGGCGGTACCCATGCGGTGGCCGGACACGTTGAGCACATCATCGACTCGCCCGGTGATCCAGTAGTAACCGTCTTCGTCGCGACGGGCGCCGTCGCCGGTGGTGTAGTAGCCGGGAAAGCTGCTGAAGTAGGTCTGCACAAAGCGCTCATGGTCGCCCCACAGGGTGCGGGCCTGGCCCGGCCAGCTGTCGGTGATCACCAGATTGCCCTCGGCGGGGCCGTCCAGCAGGTTGCCATCGTTGTCCACCAGGGCCGGTTGTACGCCGAAGAAGGGCAGGGTGGCAGCACCGGGTTTGGCTTCAATAGCTGCCGGTAGCGGACAGATCATGATGCCGCCGGTCTCTGTCTGCCACCAGGTATCCACCACGGCCGCCTGGCCGTTACCGACCACATCATGGAACCACTGCCAGGCCGCCGGATTGATCGGCTCGCCGGCGGTGGCGAGCACACGCAGTTTGTCACGGCGACTGCTCTGGCAGCAGTGATCGCCGCCGGCCATCAGGGCTCGGATCGCGGTGGGGGCGGTATAGAGAATTTCCACCTCGTAGCGGTCGATGATATCGCCCACCCGCTGATCGTTAGGGTAGTTGGGCACCCCTTCAAACATGACGCAGGTGGCACCGTTGGCCAGAGGACCGTAGACCAGATAGGTGTGCCCGGTGATCCAGCCCACATCGGCCGTGCACCAGTACACCTGGCCGGGCTGGTAATCGAATGCCAGCTGATGAGTCAATGAGGCGTAGACCATGTAGCCGCCGGTGGTATGCAGTACGCCTTTGGGTTTGCCGGTGGAGCCGGAGGTATACAGGATGAACAGCGGGTCTTCCGCGTTCATGGCTTCCGCCGGGCAGTGGCTGTCGCTCTGCGCCTGTTCCTCTGTGTAGTCCAGATCGCGACCGGGCTGCCAGTGGATGTCATTGCCCACGTGGCGAACGACCAGCACTTTTTCCACCACATCGGTGCCGTCCTGGAGCAGGGCCTCATCCACATTGCCCTTGAGTGGAACCGGCTTGCCGCCGCGGCGACCGGCATCGGCGGTGATCACCATTTTGGCGCCGCAGTCGGCAATACGACCGGCCAGCGCATCCGGGGAAAAGCCGGCAAACACCACGGAATGGATGGCGCCAATGCGGGCGCAGGCCAGCATGGCGAAAACGGCTTCCGGGATCATCGGCATATAGATCATCACCCGGTCGCCCTTGCTGACACCTTGTCGCTTGAGCGTATTGGCGAGCTGGCAGACATGCAGGTGCAGAGCCTGGTAGGTGATCTCTCGGCTCGGTTGGCCGGGTTCATCCGCTTCCCAGTACAGGGCGACCGCATCGCCATTGCCGGCCAGGTGACGGTCGATGCAATTGCTGCTGGCGTTCAGCTCGCCGTCATAAAACCAGCGAATATGGACATCATCCGGGTGGAAGCGGGTATCGCGAATTTGCTGCGGCTCGCGTAGCCAGTCGATTCGCTGAGCCTGGCTGCGCCAGAAACCGACACTGTCCTGCAGACTTTGCTGATAGAGAGACTGGTAGTCGTTGGCGTCTATCCAGCAATGGGATTTCAGTGCGGCTTTTACCGGCACGCGTTTACCCGTTTCCATGGGGCTTCCTCACTGATGTGATGCAGTTGTTATAGGAGTATTGCCAGTGTGCGAAAGCACGACGGGGGTCTGAATTAGACCTTGGTCTTAGTAGCGCAACAGGCGGCAGGCTTCAGGCAACAAGGCAAAACCGGCAAGGCATCGTAGTGGGCCTGCTGCTCCGGGCTTCTGGGATGTCACGGACTTCGACCTATGGCTAATAGTTGAGCACACAGGGTCCGAGCAAGCTGTTCGTGGAGTGACTTACGTGTTGATGAAAACAAGAGGACAGGGCCATGACAGCAATAAAACCCACGTACCTGTGTGCCGCCGTTTTGTTTGCCCACGCGGGTATCGCAGGTGCCGCAACGCTGGAGGAGCGCGTTGCCGATCTGGAGAACAAGCTGCAGCACAGCGGTGGCAATAGTCAGATCACCTTCGGCGGTTTTATCAAAGCCGATACCATTTTCAGCAAATACAGTGATGGGGAAGAAGCATCGTCGGCAATCGGGGAAGACTTTATGGTGCCCTCTACCATTCCCGTCGCCGGTGAAGAGGGTTCCGGCAAGCTGCACATGATCGCCAAACAAAGCCGTTTCTGGCTAAAGAGCGTGACGCATACCCCGGTGGGGGATGTGAAAGGCCACATCGAGATCGATTTTCAGACCAACGGCCTGGGTAATGAGCGTATTACCAACAGCTATGCGCCGCGGATTCGCCATGCCTATCTGAGCTGGGACAAATGGTTGTTCGGGCAAACCTGGTCCACCTTCTTCAATGTGAGCGCGCTACCGGAAACCCTGGACTTTGTCGGGGCTGCCGGCACCGTGTTCCAGCGGCAAGCGCAGATTCGCTACACCACTGGCCCAATCATGCTGGCCCTGGAAAACCCGTCCACCACCCTCTACGGCGGTGCGGAAAATCCCTACGACGATAACGGTGTGCCTGATGTGGTGTTGCGCTACAACCTGACCGGCGACTGGGGCAATGTGAGCCTTTCCGGCATGGGGCGTGAGCTGGCCTATCAGGACAATATTGGTGGGCAGGACCGTGACGAAAGCGAATACGGTTATGGTCTGGCTCTGGCGGGCAAGATGATGTTGGGCGAGATGGACGACGTGCGCTTCCAGCTCAATTACGGCAACGCCATTGGCCGTTACCACACGCTGAATGCGTTCCGCTCCGGGCAGATTGAAGCGGACGGTGATATCGATCTGATTGATCAGTGGAGTGCGGTTCTGGCCCTGCGTCACCACTGGAATGATACTTGGCGGTCCAATTTTGCGGTATCCATGAGCGAAGCGGACAACCCGGACACTGTGGCGGGCACCAGTAATGAAAGCGTGCAGAGCGCCCATGCCAACCTGATCTGGCAGGTGGCCAAGCCGCTGTCTCTGGGGGGCGAGTTGATCTATGCCGAGCGGGAAACCGAGGCCGGTGATGACGGTAACCTGAAGCGCGTACAGCTTACGGCCAAGTACGCATTCTAAAGAAAACATTTCACCTCAGAGGTCGCGGAGCGCATAGAGAAAAGGGTTGCACTCTGGGCCCTCTATGCTCTCTGTGGTGAAAAGATGTTTGTTTCACATAAAAAACGGGGCGCTGAAAAGCGCCCCGTTTTTTTACGTGCATTCGTGTAGCTGCGTCTCTTAATCAAGATCCGCCGGGTACACGCCGTGCTCGTCGTGCACTTCCTTGCCGCTCAGGGGCGGGGTGAAAGCGCAGGCCACCACCATGTCTTCGTCGCCACCGTAGAGCCAGTGCTCGTCGTGTTCGTCGAGCAGGTAGATAGTGCCGGGGGTGAGATCATAGACCTTGCCGTCGGCGATGGTTTCGATCTTGCCGTTGCCGGAAATCACGTACACGGATTCCCAGTGGTTCTTGTAATGGATGTGGGTCTTGGTGCCCTTGAAGATGGTGGTGATGTTGAAGGAGTGACCCATCTTGTCATCTTTCAGAGACAGGCGCACAGACTGCCAGTTGCCGTTTTCGGCTTTGACACAACGCTCTGATTTTTCGGCTTCAGCCAGAGTAC
Organism: Alcanivorax jadensis T9; assembly: GCF_000756655.1. Lineage (GTDB taxonomy): Bacteria > Pseudomonadota > Gammaproteobacteria > Pseudomonadales > Alcanivoracaceae > Alcanivorax > Alcanivorax jadensis. The sequence goes on along the minus strand of NZ_ARXU01000002.1, from coordinate 96,101 downwards.
GAACGATCATGAATATGACTCCTGAGCAAAAAGGGAGAGAGGAAAGGCTCCCCCGGGGAGGGGGAGCGGGCAGCCTGTTAGGCAGAGATGCTGGCAACAGAGTGCGCTTCACCGCGCTTGATGCGGTCAGTCATCACTTCGGCAACGCTTTCCTTGACGATATCCAGAGCCCGGGTCAGGTCTTCTTCATCAATGGTCAGCGGGCACAGGGTCTTGATCACCTGATCATCGGCACCGGAGGTCTCGATCACCAGCTGGCGCTTGAAGCAGGCCTTGGTGATTTCGCCGGCCACTTCGCCATCGCGAGCTACCAGGCCCTGCATCATGCCGCGACCGTTCAGGTAGAACCAGTGGTCGTCATAGGTGTTGGCGATCTCGCGGAAACGGTCGGTGATGATGTCCGCCTTGCGCTGTACTTCCTTGGCGAACTTGTCGTCGCGCCAGTAGTGGTTCAGCGCAGCGGCAGCAGTCACGAACGCCAGGTTGTGGCCACGGAAAGTACCGTTATGCTCGCCGGGTTTCCACATGTCCAGTTCCGGCTTCAGCAGCACCATGGCAAACGGCAGACCGTAGCCACTCAGGGACTTGGACAGAGTGATAATGTCCGGGGTGATGCCGATATCATCGAAGCTGAAGAAGGTGCCGGTACGGCCACAGCCAGCCTGGATGTCATCCAGAATCAGCAGCATGTCGTGTTTGCGGCACACTTTTTCCAGATTGCGCAACCAGTCAAAGCTGGCTGCGTTGATGCCGCCTTCGCCCTGCACGGTTTCTACAATCACAGCAGCCGGGTGGTCCACGCCGCTGGAAGAATCGCCCAGTACCTTGTCCAGGTACTCGGTAGTGTCGAAGGCATCGCCCAGATAGCCGTCGTACGGCATCGGTGTGACACCACCCATGGTGACACCTGCAACACCACGGTGGTGGCTGTTACCAGTAGTGGCCAGGGCGCCCAGGCTCACGCCATGGAAGCCGTTGGTAAAGCTGATGATGTTCTCGCGACCCTTGATGTTACGGGCAACCTTCAGTGCCGCTTCTACCGCATTGGTACCGGTGGGGCCGGTGAACTGCATGACATAGTCCATGTCGCGGGGCTTCAGGATCACTTCATAGAAAGCGTCCATGAATTCCCGCTTGGCGGTGGTGTGCATGTCCAGGCCATGAACAATGCCGTCACGCTGAATGTACTCGAGCAGCTTCTCTTTCAGAATCGGGTTGTTGTGGCCGTAGTTCAGGGTGCCTGCGCCGGCCAGGAAGTCGATGTATTCCTTGCCGTTTTCGTCGTACAGGTAGCTGCCTTTGGCCTGGTCGAACACTACCGGGAAGCTGCGCGCGTAGCTCATTACTTCCGATTCGTGACTGTCAAAAATGTCGGTATCCATGATTCCTGTTCCTCGCGTGAATTCGGTGCTTGTTCGTTCTGGTCTGGGTTTCAGGCTTCGTCTCTATTGAACGGCCCGATACGCAGCAGGTATTCGTCATTGTGTTCGCCGGCAAAATGAATGCGCGAATCGAACAGAATAAATTCTTCCGTGGGTATGCTGCGCTGGTAGGCGAAGCTGCGGAACATTCCCCAGGACGCTTCATTGTCCGGAGTAATGGTGGTCTCGATAAACTGAACGTCGGCGCTTTCTTCGCGCTCTATCAGCTCGGCCAGCATGCGCTTGGCCAGACCCTTGCCGCGGGCTTTCTCATGCACGGCCACCTGCCAGACAAACAACGTGTTTTGCTGCTTGGGCGGAATGTAGCCGGAGATGAAGCCCACCAGGTCGCCATCCATTTCTGCGGCGACGGAGGTGTCTGCAAAGTGCGTGCATTGCAGCAAATTGCAGTAGACGGAGTTCTCGTCCAGCGGCTTGCACTCACTGATCAGCTTGTGCACCCGGCTGCCGTCCTGGCTTTCCGGTTTACGGAAAGTAATGTCATCCTGATTGTCGGTGGATGAGTCCGTTTTCTTTGCACTGTCTGCAACCATGGTTTCACTTTTGGTCCGTTTTAGAGAAAGAGTTGGCTTCGCGTTCGCGGCGGCTGCTTAAGTCCACCGCTGGTTGGGCGCGGTCAATAGCGCCCAGGTCCAGTACTGGAGACGCATCGATGTCTCCGGCATTCATCATGGCGGCCACCCGTTGCAGGGAGCTCAGTATCAAGGACTGCTCCCAATCTTCCAGGCGGTCAAAACGCTCGATGAATTCGTCCTGAAGCGGGGTAGGGGCCTTGTCGATAATTTCATCGCCGGCCCGGGTAAGGTGGGCATACACCCGGCGTTTGTCCTGCTCGCCGCGCTTGCGCTCGACCAGCTCCCGCTTTTCCAGGCGATCCAGAATCGTGGTAATGGTGGCCTGGCTGAGGGAAACCTCATTGGCCAGATCTCCCATGGTGATTTCACCGTGGGCAGAGATCGCCTGCATGATAAGCAGTTGCGGCGATGTCAGGCCGGAGACCTTGCTCAATTTCCGTGAGTACAGGTCGGTGGCGCGGATAATCTGTCGTAAAGCGATCAGCACGTCTTCGTGTCTGGCCATTGCCGTGAGTTCTCTTGATAACAAAGTAATGTGACCGTTATTAGACATAGGATGTCTGCAATCACCTTTGAGATGTAAGGATTTAAGGAGCCTCTGAGTAACTCCTTGCGTACTCAGCGTGGCCTGAAGGGTGCAGCTGTTGTGTTTTGTTGCGACGGTCAGGGTGGTTCCCTTTCCTAGCGACAAAGCGCAGCAGATGTGCCCTTCAGGCCGCGCCCTCCGGGTCTTCCAGGCTGGCCCGCACTCTTTGTTACAATGTCTCGATGGGTTGACACACACCTTCAACATTGCGCCTAGATTGCGAACCAGCCTGAAAGACTGAGCATGCAAGGAGTTATTCAGAGGCTCCTTGACCTCGCACCGTTCAGGGCAACGCCAAGTAATTCCTTGCTAAAAGTGATAAGCTATTTTAGAGATAAAACATTTAGAAGTCAAAGTAACTGCCGACGGGAACCCGCCAAAACCGCGCCACTCTACGTCTTCTCTGGCCTGCGCGGGATTTGCCTCAAGCCCTGTCATGGGCCGAAACCCCTCCCTTAGTTGAATCAATATTGCGCGCTGGGCAAAACCGTTCCCGGGGTTGAGCTGTCCTGGCCAATGTGGCCACAGTGGTGGCGCATGGCAGGGCTTAATGCGACCATACCCTGGGCCTGAAGCGACCGCTTCGTGGGCCGTTTTTGAACGTAAGTCGACAGATTGAGGATAGAGTCTTGCAGACAATGCGACTTGCGCGCCTGGCTTTGCTGGGGGTGTTGTTTATGGGCCTGGCGCCCACGGTAATGGCGGAACCCGATGAGGCTCCCCGCCAGGAAGCTGAAAGCGAAATCGAAAAGGGGCCGGTGATTTCCCAGTTTCGGGAAAACTGGATCCTTGGCGAGCTGCGTAACCTCCGTCAGGACATGATGGAGTACCGTAACCAGATGAACCTGCTGGTCACCGACCGGGAGCTGGAAGTGGCGGACAAGGCCATGGGCTACGCCACCAATACGGTGACCTACTTCTTCTATCTGATTGCCGGCGCCGCCTCCATTCTGGCCCTGGTGGGCTGGTCCACCATCCGTGACCTGAAGGACAACGTGCGGGTCTACGCGGAAAAGGAAATGGCCCGCCTCACCAGTGAGTACGAGGCTCGCCTGGCGGACCTGGAACGGGAGCTGCGCAAGAAGTCCCTGACCATCGCCGAAAACCAGGAAGAGATCGAGCGTACCAACGAGATCCACAGCCTGTGGCTGAAGGCCACCAAAGAGCCCAGTGCCCAGGCCAAGATCGAGCTCTACGACCGGATTCTGGAACTGCGCCCGGACGATCCGGAAGCCTTGGCCTGGAAGGCGGATGCGGCCCTGGAGCTGGGGGAGCAGCGCTGGGCCCTGAGCCTGTGCGACCGGGTACTGGAAGTGGATGAAGAGAACTCCCATGCCCTATACCAGCGCGCCTGCGCCTGGGCCGGGCTGGGCGAAATCGATAATGCCTTTACCGATCTGGAGGCTGCCATCCAGACCTCGGAAACCCTGCGTCGCCACGCCCGTAGCGAAGAAATGTTCCGGCCGCTGCACGAGTTGGCCCGCTTTCAGGAACTGGTTGGAGTTACTGACGATAGCGGCCTGGCTGACTGATAGCCCGCTTCTGTCAATCCCATAGACAAAGCCGCGCCCGCAAATGGTCAATTTGCGGGATACTTTCTGCTAGACTTGCCCCCCTTGTCAGTCAGGGCGATGACGGCCGGGTTACCGTTTTGTTCACCCGGAGGGTCCTATCATGGCCCCTTGCACGCCCCTATGGAGAATCCCATGACACGTGAAACGGGTGCCGGTGGCACCAAACAGATGCCGGACGTTGCGTCCAATTCCATGGTGGATCACATCCATAGCACCCTGGATTGGGTCGGCATGAGCGAAATTCATCTGCCAGCCCGGGTCAGTGACACCCTGGCCGGCGAGCGCCCGGTGAGCACGTCCATTCAGGCCTATGTGAACCTGGCCAATCCGGACGCCAAGGGCATTCATATGTCCCGGCTGTTCCTGATGCTGGAAGAGACCTTCGGCGACCATTCGGTCAGTGCCGCGTCCATCGAGCAGCTGCTGCGTAATTTCCTGCAGACCCATGAAGGCCTCAGTACGCGTGGCTTTGTGCAGCTGGACTTTGAATACTCCATGCGTCGCCCGGCCCTGAAAAGCAGCTACTCCGGCTGGAAGAGCTATCCGGTGAGCATCAAGGGCACCCTGTGTGAAGAAGGCATGCGTATCGAGATGTACGTGGAAGTGCCATATTCCTCTACCTGCCCCTGTTCTGCAGCGCTGTCCCGCCAGCTGATTCAGGAACAGTTCCGCCGCGATTTTGCCGAAGGCAAAGTGGATGCGGATGCGGTGTTCGAATGGCTTGGTACCGAAGAGGGCATCCTGGCGACCCCACACAGCCAGCGCTCCGTGGCCCAGGTGCGGGTGTTGCTGGACCACACCGAAGGGGATGCCTTCCCGATCACCGCCTTGATCGATTCCATCGAGGGTTCCCTGAAAACGCCGGTGCAGACCGCCGTGAAACGGGTGGACGAGCAGGAATTTGCCCTGCTTAACGGTCAGAACCTGATGTTCTGCGAGGATGCGGCGCGCCGTCTCAAGCAGGCCTTGAACCCGCAGGGGTGCTACAAGGACTTCTGGCTGCGTGTGAACCACCTGGAAAGCCTGCATGCCCACAACGCGGTGGCGATCGTCACCAAAGAAGTGGACGGTGGCTACCTGCCGATTCCCTGATCCTCTCAGGGAGTTCTTTAAAGCCTCCTTCCTTAACGGGAAGGGGGCTTTTTTGTGGCTGCCGGGGCATTCAGGTCCTTGTGGGAAGCGATGCTTGCATCGCGAAGGGCTGGCACCGTTAGCGTATTGATGGCTCCACCATTTCGATTTTTCCCCGTCCCCTTCGTTGCGACCCCCTTTTGTGATTTGCGGCCACGGTGCTACCCGGTTGCTCAAGTTGTGATCAAATGCCGGGCCGGTCGTATCGATATCCGCTAGTTTGCATATCGGTACTGACGTCCCATCCAGGCCGACAACAATAAAAACACGCTAGGCAGACCAGAAATGAGTACGACTGATGCGTCCCGGCCCGCTGCGGGTCGGTTCTACCGGAAGGAACTGGTGGCATTGCTGGATCATTGTGTCCGGGTTCCGCTGACCCTGTTGCTGGCCCCGGCCGGGGCGGGCAAATCCACGCTGCTCAGCCAGTGGCAGAGCGGGGGCGAGTCCCGTGCGGTTGTGTCCCTGAACCTGCGCCCGGCGGATGATGATCCGGTGCGCTTCCTGCGCCGTTTTGCCGAACGCACCCGGGCAGTGGTGCCGGCCTTTGATACCTCCTGGTTCATGCCTTTTGACGTGGCTGAGTTGCCACCATCTTCCATTGCCGATGCCCTGTTTGATGCGCTGGAGCAGGTCCGCGAGCCCCTGTTTATTGTCTTTGATGACTTTCAGCATATCCGCAGCCCGGAAACCCTCAGCGTCATCAGCACCCTGCTGAATCAGCCACCGGCAGACGTCCATCTGATTATTGCCAGTCGTACCCAGCCGTCCTTTGATGTCAGTCGCCTGCGGCTGGACGATGCGGTGGTGGAGATCGGCGCTGCCGACCTGAAGATCCGTCGCGAGGAAGTTACCGCGCTCAATGAAGGCCTGGGTGGCACGGCCCTGGACGAGGGCGAGCTGGCCCACCTGCTTACCATCACCGAAGGCTGGATGGCCGGGGTCAAGATTGCCCTGCTGGCGGCCATGCGCTCAGGGATGCAGACCCTGCAGGACTTTGATGCCAGCCAGCCGGAGTTGATGGAGTACTTCGGCCATGCGGTCTTGAAGGGCCTGCCCGATACCGCCCGTACCCTGTTCATGCAGAGCTCTCTGCTGGACAGCTTCAGCGCCGAGCTGTGCGACCAGGTGTTGCAGAGCGATCGCGCCGCCCGCCTGATCGAAGAGCTCACCTCCCGGGAGCTGTTTCTGATCCCGGTGCCCGGCAAGCCCGGCTGGTACCGTTACCATGCGCTGCTAAAGGACTTCTTGCGCGCCCGAGTGGCCATCGACATGCCCGACTGCATCGCGCCGATTCATCGCCGGGCCACCCGCTATTTCGTGCGTCAGCAGAATTTTCGTCAGGCGGTGTGGCATGCCAAGCGGGCCGGGGACGACAGCCTGTTCATTCACTGCCTGGAGCAGGCGTTCGATTACTGGCTGCGCGAAGGCTACACCGCCCATATTCTCGACTGGGCGGAAACTCTGCCCGATAGCGTGATTCTCAGTCGCGACGAGCTGTCCGCGCCCCTGATCAGCACCCTGACCCTGTCACGCCGTTTCTTTCGCGCCCGCTATTACCTGGATGCCTTGAAGGAGGCGACACGCACTGGCGAAGCTGCCTGGGGAAACCATGCCCGGGTGATCGATTTTCTGGAAATGCACCTGCAACTGTTTCAACACGACACCGACTTCATGGAAGGCGCCAATCTGTCGCTGCTGATGGAAAGTAGCGGGCACCGGGATATCCGCGCCTTCTCCCTGGCCATGGTGGCTTATTACCATTTGCAGCATGGCCGTCTGGAATCCGCACTGGCGTTTTCCTGTCAGGCCCGGGACGTGCTGCTGCGGCTGGGGCATCATTTCACCGCCGGTTACGCCGGGTTGATTACCGCCCTGGCCAATCACCAGCTTGGCCATATCGGTGAAGCGGTGGCCTTTATCAATGAACACTTTCACGGCACCTCGCGGGATTGCCCCACCTGGTCCCTGTGGGCGACGGGCATGGTGGTAGTGCTGTACGACCAGAACCGGCTGGAAGAAGCCCAGCAACTGTGCGAAGACCTGTTGCCCATGGTGTCATCCGCCTCGGCCACGGAAGTGATTTCCACTGTCTACCTGACGCTGTCGCGGTTGCAACACTTGCAGGGCAAGCAGAAACCCTCCGAGCGCATGCTGGAAAAACTGCTCGGCATCCTGCAGCTGGGAAATTACCAACGCTTCGTCAATATGGCGGTGCTGGAAATGATGCGCCAGGCGTTTACGACCGGCCACTGGGCCCGACTGGATGCGGTGGCGGAACGGTTTGATCTGGCCGGCTGGGTCGCTGAAAACGCCGCGCGCACCCCGCCCACCTACAGCCAGAGTTGGGAGCGCAAAGGGCTGGCCGCGGCCTACTGGCTGATCGCCAATGGCCGTCTTGCCGAAGCGGAAGCCGTGTTGCAGCGGTTGCTGGCGGTGGTGAAGGCGGCGGGCATCATGACCCGGGCCTCCATCATCGAGGCCAACCTGCTGGTGATCACCGGCAAGGGGCTTTCTGCCAGCGAGCAAGCCAAGCGGGTGGATGAACTGATTACCCGTTACGGCTTGCTCAACATCAACCGCTCCGTGTTTGACGAAGCGCCGGGGCTGGCCAGCCTGATGCAGCGGCTATGGGGCAGTGGAGCCCTGATGCTGCCGGATTTCTATACCGAGCTGTTCCCTTCTGTCTTCGATGCGGCGCCCGCCAACGATCCCCTGGCGGTAGATCCGGACTCGGTACTGACGCCGAAAGAGCTGGAGATCTTCGAGCTGCTGCAGAGCGGCCTGAGCAATGCCCATATCAGCGAAAAGACCGGCACCTCCGTCACCACCACCAAGTGGCACCTGAAAAACATCTACAGCAAACTCGGCGTCTCCAGCCGCACCGAAGCCGTCCTGCGCGCCGCACCACGATAGCCTTTCTAAACCCCACCTGTAGGAGCGGCGTTTGAGCCGCGAACCGTACTCGGGAAAACATTTCCTCGCTACGCTCGGTTCGCGGCTCATACCCGCAGGGCACAGAGAGCGCCGCTCCTACAGAGGCTCCTTAATCCTATCGTTGCAAACCATGACCCGGTTCGCGATTTCCGCTCACCCCCTCCCGCAGGAGGGGGTGGAGGGGTCGACCCCGTTGCTAGAGTCCGGGCGTTGTCATCCGACATACCCGAGAACAAAAGACGGAGGCTTATCATGGCTATGACCCCCTGGGTTACCTGGCCGGCCCTCACCAAATTCGGCACCCTGGGCGTTATGGGTGCGTTGCTGGTACTGGCCGGGCAGCGGGAAGACCTGCTCGAAAACAACATGTTCGACATGGAAAGTTGGGACGAAAAGAACGCCAGCATTGTCTGCGACGAACGCAGTCTCACCGCCCGTACCGAAGACGGCACCTGTAATATTCTCGACAATCCGGCGGAAGGCTCCGCCCACGCCAACTTCGGCCGTAACGTAGACCCGGCGTCGGTGTATGCGGAAAACGCCAGTGGCAACCTGCTGACCCCCAACCCCCGGGAAGTCAGTAACCTGATCATGTCCCGTGGCGGTGATTTCAAGCCTGCCACCACCCTGAATTTTATCGCCACCTCCTGGATTCAGTTCATGGTGCACGACTGGTTCGACCATGGTCCGCGCACCGAGGCCAACCCGATTGAATTCCCGCTGCCGCCGGGCGATGTGCTGGGCGATGGCACCATGTCCGTGCAGCGTACCCGCCCGGACCCGGATGTCAGTGGCGATGAATCCATCGTCACCTACGAGAACATCAACACCCACTGGTGGGATGGCTCCCAGCTCTACGGTAGCGACAAGGACACCAACGACGAAGTACGCTCGTTCGTGGACGGCAAGCTGAAAGTGGACGGCAATGGCCGCCTGCCCACGGAATTTCTCAGCGGCAAACCCATCACCGGCTTCAATGAAAACTGGTGGGTGGGGCTGAGCATGATGCATCATCTGTTCACCCTGGAGCACAACGCTATCGCCGATATGCTCAAGGCCAACAATCCGGGCAAGTCTGATCAGTGGCTGTTCGACAAGGCGCGCCTGATCAACTCCGCGCTGATGGCCAAGATCCACACCGTGGAATGGACCCCGGCGATTCTGGCCAACCCGGTATTGGAGCGGGCCATGTACGCCAACTGGTGGGGCCTGGGCGGCGATCGCGACACCCGTGATAAATTCCAGGAAGACCTGGACGTGCTCAACAACAACCTGGGTCAACTGGGCAGCCTGTTTGATCTGGTCGGCATCGACACCGGTCTGGGCGACAGCCCCACCAGTTCCATCGAACACGCCCTGGCCGGCCTGGTCGGCTCGCGTACCCCGAACAACTACGGCGTGCCTTACACCCTGACCGAAGAATTTGTCTCCGTGTACCGCATGCACCCGCTGCTGCGCGACGAGATCAAGGTGTACGACATCGGTTCCAACATCGTCGATCAGGAAATTCCTATTGAGGACACCCGTAACGGCGACGCGGAAGACCTGCTCGGCGACGTGGGCCAGGATCGCCTGTGGTATTCCTTCGGCATCACCCACCCGGGCTCGCTGACCCTGAACAACTACCCGGACTTCCTGCGTAACCTGTCCATGCCGCTGATCGGCGACATCGACATGGCTGCTATCGACGTACTGCGTGATCGCGAACGCGGTGTGCCGCGCTACAACGAATTCCGTCGCCAGATCGGCCTCAAGCCAATCACCAGTTTCGAGGATCTCACCAGCGATCCCCAGCTGCTGGCGGACCTGAAGTCGCTCTACAACAACGACATCGAAATGATCGATACCCTGGTGGGGCAGCTGGCGGAAGAAACCCGTCCGGAAGGCTTCGGCTTCGGCGAGACTTCATTCCAGATCTTCATCCTCAATGCGTCCCGTCGTCTGATGACCGACCGCTTCTTCACCACCGACTACACCGACGAGGTCTACACCGCCGGCGGCATCGACTGGGTGGAAGATCACACCATGGTGGACGTGATCCGTCGTCACTTCCCGGCGCTGGCCACCAGCCTGGTGGGCATGAACAACGCCTTCAAACCCTGGGGCCTGAACATGCCTGATGACTATCAGGACTGGTCCGCCCAGGCCAAGCAGGATCACCTGTGGGTCAACGGCGCCCTGCGCACCAGCTACGAAGAAAGTGACGTGCCTGCCATTGAGCCCATCGACATCGGCGGCCTGATCAACTCGGTACTGTGGAAGAAAGTCCAGGATGTCACCGACGTGGCGCCCCCGGGATACAGCAAGCCGATTCATCCGCGCGGTGCCCTGGCCAAGGTGCAGTTCCAGTCTGTCGCCGGCCATGATTACAGCGGCCTGTTCCAGGGCGCCGACCACGGCCTGCTGCGCCTGTCCGTCACCGGCGACCCGTCCGACCGTGGCTTCGCCCCCGGCCTGGCCCTGAAATTGCTGGTGGACGGCAAACGCTCCGAAAACGTGTCTGCGCTCTATACCCTCAGCGGGCAGGGCGACAACCACAACATTTTCGCCAACGAACTGTCCAACTATGTGCAAGCGGAAGTGAACGAAACACTGGGCACCACCGCGCTGTTCTCGCTGGTCTCCACCAAGCCGACGTTGTTGGTGATGAGCGACATGGCCAAAGTGAACCAGGACGGTAGCGCCGCAGGCAGCGTCAAAACGCCGACGCAGGTCTACTTCGTGCCCAACCCGGATCTGAGAAACACCATCAGCACCGCCCCTCACGATTTCCGTGACGACCTCACGGCCATCCCGGCGGGCACCAAGGTGTACGACGTCTACGGCACCGATAGGCAGATCCGTAAATCCATCTGGCCCTGGGTCACCGAACGCTACGCCCGCGAGCGTCGCAACAGCGCCGTCAAAATCGGCGAACTGGTCACCCAGTCCGAGTTCACCCTGTCTCAATTCGGTGATACCGGCATCTTCTTCAAGCACCAGCGTTACGAAGACCGTTAAGGGAGAGCGGCGCTAACACCGCCACCACCGGCCCGGGCAGCCACAAGCTACCCGGGCTTTTTTATGCCCGTCGCATCACCACACCCCGTGGGAGCGGTCGTTCGACCGCGAAAACCACTTCGCTGTGCCCATCCAGCATTCCCGCAAACACTCGACCCCTGAATATCCCCTCAGGAATGTAGCGCAGCGGAGTAACGCACGTAGTTCCGTGCGGCCCGAAGGGTGAGCGTAGCGAATAACTATGCTTGCATGGCGAACCCTCAATCCACAGACCCAAACCCTCCCGTGCTCAACAGATAGGCCATCCCGGCTTGTAGGATATGGCTTACAGAAAAAGCTAAACGGTTGATATAAGGTATTTTTCAGAAAGAGGCTATACCGGGAGAATCCAGGGAATAGGCCGCTCGTTCGAGTTTTGTTAAATGGGAATGGTTGCCATTTTTTCGGTAAGGTACTGAAGATAGTGGATTCTTCGGCACTATATGTTGTACCCCGGTTGGAATTATGTCGAAAAAAGATATGTCGAATCGTTCGACTGAATACGCTGTTATAAGCCTTTAGCGGCTTCGGGTGAATAATTAGCAAAACACGAAATCCAGGTCCTGTAATTACCGCTCAAACCGGCTGGGAAGAAGCTTTCCTCATCGGGACTGAGCAAGAGCTGCTCGAATTTGCGGAGAGCATAATTCAAGCTGTGAGTTCTGCAAAAAAGGAAGAGTTCTTTGGCGAAGAAGCCCATGTTTCAAAGTTCTATGCCGTCACGGGCCAATACAGCGAAGTCCTATTTGATTGGTTAGTGGTCACAAAGGACAGCAAACAAACAATTGAACTCACGAATAAGGTGCAAGGCTTATAACAAGGCGCATCAATTCGCGGCCTGCGGCCGCCGGACGCCCTTTACATTACGGCTGCGCCTCCATTACAAGGGCGCCGTTGTGCGCAGCGTTAGCTGGAGAGATGAGATTGGATAAATCTGCAGTACAAGAACATAATTTGATTTTGCAAAGCTACTACACAGTTATTCTTCTTAATGAGCTTGGTTCTGTTTACACTAAAGGGTCGAAGTCTTTTGATAGTTTAAATTTTCCCAGCCCAGTAAAAAGAGCTTTTCAAGAGATTGGGATATTAAATCAAGGAAGTGCCCTAATGGCGCTTTACGCACTATTAGTCGTTCCTAGAGAAATAATTTCCGATGAATATAGTGACGAGTATGAAGCTATAAATACATTTCTTCGCAAAGAGGGGGATCTGCATCAAACAACATACAAAAACGAGGATGCAAATGATCTATCCTCGATTGATTTTATCCGGCACGTACGAAACGCTATCGCCCATGCCAAGATATCTTTTATAGACGATGTATCCATTATTTTCTCAGATAAAAGAGAGGCAAGGCGTAAAGGCAACGTAATCAACGTTGAGGAAATCAGCTTCAGTTTACCGTTAAGTAAACTTGCAGATTTCCTCAATTTATTAAGGGATGTACATCTTAAATACATTCAAAAACATAATTTATTATGAGCACGCCAGCTAACAAGGAAAGGTTGCAACGCCACTTCGTGGCTGGACTGCTTCGCAGCCGCAACTTTCGGCGTTAAAAATGAGAAAGACTGACAAGAAAACAGAAAACTCCCTGAGGCAGGCGCTGACCGAAGCTTGCGAGGCAGCATTGGAAAAATACGAAGGATTCCAGTGGCTCACGCACTTTGTGAACTACAGCGATTTCCCCGCGTCACTGTCGATTGTCTGTGTGTATGACACAAATGCCCATCTCGCCAAGACGGATAAGGAAGGCATGCGTGCGCTTATCAAAGAAAAACTGGCGTCTATTGAAATCAAAATGAAAGATTGTCGCCAGCAGATTCGCTTTGATACGGAAGAGAGCTGCGAGAATGAAAATGATGGGAAATGGAATGAGCGATTCAGATAGTTTCAGCCTGAAAAGTCAGAGCTGGGCCCTGCCTCGTTTTAGTCTGTTGACCTCTTGCTAGCTCACTAGCGCAGGGTGATGTACAGGCCCAAACCAAAAACGCCCACCTTCCGGTGGGCGTTTCTCGTTCAGCCTTCAGCTATAAACAGGGCTTAGAACCGCCCGTTGATCCCGAAGCCAAGGTTCGATACTTCATCGCCGCTGCGATCTACCGCGCGCAGGTATTCCACGCTGAGGAAGATCTGGTTGGTGATGGTGATGTCGGCGCCCAGGCCCAGGGACAGATCCTTGTAGTTTTCGCCGTCGGAGCCGCCGCCGGGGAAGTTGGCGGTGGTTTCGATGTAAGAGACACCGATCAGGCCGTAGGGGCGTACCGGCAGGGTGTTGGGGAACTGGCCACGGAAGTAGGCGCCGTACATGCGGTCAATTTCCAGGTCCACGTTGTTGCTCAGTTCGTCATCGCCGACACCCAGGCCCAGGCGCAGTTCGCCGCCGAGGGTTTCATCCTTGTTGATCCAGGTGCCGAATTTGAATTGCAGGGCGTTCGGCTTGGCGGAGGAGCTGGTGTTGTCCGGCTCGATCTTGCTGCTGACAATTTCCAGACCGGCGTAGCCACTTGCCTGGGCGAACATGGGCAGAGCCAGGGTGGCGGCTAGCAGTACTTTTTTCATGGTGTCTCCCGCTTGAGTCATGTGTATGACGAAGTAATGAAACGGATTGTAGTGAAAAGAAGGCGGTACGGCGACCGGGGGATCAGGAAGGGGTGTGGGAAGTCTGCCCCTCGTCGGATTCGAGAGAGGGGCAGGCAGGTCTAGCGGTTAGTGGTCGTGATCGTGCTCTTCGTCATGATCGTGGTCGTCTTCCTCGTGTTCATGGTCGCCCTCTTCGCTGCTCAGGCCTACCCAGGTGAGTTGGCCCGGGGTGAAGGTGAGGTTGAGCGGGGTGGCGAGGGCGCCGGTTTCCACGTCGACGACAATGATGGACTGGCTGTCGGCGTGGGACAGGAACACCTGGGCGGGTTCGCCGCCGACGGTCATGGAGACGCGGCTGCCGTGGCCGCTGGCCGGCGGGGCGGCGGTTTCCGGGTTGATGGCGTTTTCCACGTGGGCGTGTTCGCTCCAGTCGGCGGTGTCGACGATGCGCAGGTCGCCGCTGTCATCCAGCAGGATCAGATGCTCGCCGTGGCTGTCCAGGGCATGGTTGTCCAGGCTGACGGCGGCGCCTTCGGTCCAGTCCAGTTCTTCCGCGTCGCCATGGTCCGGGTGGATGATGAGGATGCGGTCGTCTGCGTAGGCCACGAACTGGGGCAGTTCGTGTTGGCTGTCGAAGCTGCCGACCCGCTCGCCGGCGGCCAGGCCCAGGGTGGCGTTATCCACGTGCTGGGCGGTGAAGGTTTCACCATCCTGGTGGACGATGAGGATGCCGTCACTGCAGCCGAATACGGAGTATTCCTCGTTGGAGCCAGCACCGTGCAGGTCCGGGCAATCCAGGCTGATGGTGCCTTCGCCGTGGTAGTGGTCGCCGTGCTGGTGGAGGATGTCCACTTTTTCCGGCAGGCCGCTGGCGGCGGTGCGATGGGTGGCCAGCACGATTTCCCCACGGGGTTCGGCCACACCGTGGTGGACGCTGGCGAAGGTATGGTCGGCCTCCATGCTGGCGCTTTCCAGGGAGTGGTCAGTGAGTACTTGCACCTGCGCCATCAGTGCGCTGCCGGCGTCGCCGTCGTAGAACAGGGCGGCTTGCTCACCGTGAACCCGGTAGTGGGTCGGGCGCGGGCCGGTGAGGGTGCCGACCAGGCCGGGGGCCACTTCATCCACGTGGTCGTCGTGGCGGTAGAGGCCGCCGTCGATGATCTGCACCTGGTTGGCGTTGCGCTGCATGGCCAACACGAAGCGTTTGCCTGGGCTGGTGTAGAGGGCGCTGGGGGCGTGGTTCAGAGCCAGGCTGCCGGGTAGCTGGGCCTGTTCTTCCAGGTCGTAGGCGTACAGCTGATCGCCGGCCCCGTCGCGGGACAGGATGGCCAGACGGCCCGGATGATCGCCATGTTCTTCGTGGTCATGGGCGTCGTCTTCGCCGCCGCCCAGCGGGGTGCTGCCGGTTTCGTTTTCACAGCCGGCCAGTAGCAGGGCGGCCAGCATCCAGATAAGCAGGGCCGGGCCCCGCTTGGCTGCGTGTTTGAAGCGTTGCATGGTGTTCTCCAATTCGGTTCGCGACCCCGGCGGAGTAAAGGCGCCGGGGTGAGTCGTTTTCACTGAACGATCAAGGCGTTAAAACTCGATACGGGTACCCACGGTCAGATTGCGACCCGGTTCCGGCACGGTGCTGGCCAGGAAGGAGGAGTGGTTGAATACTTCCTCGCCGAGCAGGTTGTTGCCGCGCACGTAGAAGGTGTAGCGCTGGTCGCCGCGTAGTCGGTAGCTGACGGTGACGTTGGCCATGTCATAGGCTGCGGTACGGTCCTCGAAACCGGCGATCTGGTCCTGGGCGAAGCTGCGGTAATACTCCAGCTCGGCATCGAAATGCCCCACGTAGGTGTTGAGCCGGGTACCCAGTCGCTTGGCGGGGATGCGTGGCAGGTAGCCGCCGTCATCGAAGGTGGCGCGCACCATGTCGCCGAACACGGTAATGCCGATGGGGTCGATGCCGTAGTAGCTCACCGAGGCTTCGGCACCGGTGAAGGTGGCGTCGCGCTGGCTGTACTTGATCAGGCGAAAGTCTTCGATCTGGTCCAGGGTGCGGGCATAGAGATAGTTGTTGATGCGGTTCTCGAACACGCCCAGGTCAAACAGCCAGTCGCCCTGCGTCTTGCGCAGGTTCAGGTTGGCGTTGAGGCTGATTTCGTCGTCCAGATCCCGCTGGCCGCCACCGCAGGCGCTGAACAGGCCGCACTCGTAGGTGTTGGTGGCTAGGTGGACGCCTTCGGCATACAGCTCCTGGGCGCTGGGAGCGCGCTCGGAGTGGCCCACGGACAGCACCAGTTCATAGCCCGGCACAAAGGCCCAGTTGGCGGCGGCGGACAGGGAGGTGCTGTCCTGCTTCAGATCCGGTAGCGCTTCACCGGGACGATCTTCGGGGCGCAGTCGCTGGTGCTCCTGGCGGGCCCCCAGCTCGAAACGCCATTGATCGTTGAGCCGGTACTCTTCCACGGCGAACAACGCCATGGAGCGGCTTTCGGTTTTTGGCACGAAGGCTTCACCCCCCATGGAGCTGAAGTCAAAGTCGGTGTACTGCATGCCGACCACACCCCGCCAGTTGCCGATGGGAGCGTGCTCCACTTCCAGCCGGGCATCGCCGCCGCGGTTGCGAAAGGTGGTGCCGATTTCGCCTTCCTCGATTTCATGGTGGCGGTATTCGGTGTGGTTGCCACGAAAGCGGATGGCGGTGATGCCGTCCATGGGGTTGCGGTATTCACCGCGGGCGTCCACCCGACGGCTGGCCAGGTCCACGAAGGGAGTCACTTCTTCGCCGTGCTCGTGGTCGTGCTCTTCGTCCGGGCAGTCCAGTCTACCGCGGCTGACACCGCATTCTTCGAATTCATGGTTGTGCCCAGGGAGGCCGTAGTTATCGCGGCGGTAGCTGTAGGCCATGCCGAAGAAGCCCTGATCACCGATCCAGGAGGCACCGATGCTGCTGTTGTCGCTTTCGGCGAAGGTGCCGGGCACGGTTAGGCGGTCGAAACCGTCCACTTCGTAGTCATCGGCGTCGCGGCGGCTGCCCTCCACGCGGAACACCAGATGGTCTGTGGCAGAGAAGGTGATGCCGGCGGCGGTGGCGTTTGCATCGGCCACGGTGTTGGCGCGTGCGCCGACGAAGCCTTC
The DNA here is from genome assembly GCF_000756655.1 of Alcanivorax jadensis T9. GTDB lineage: Bacteria > Pseudomonadota > Gammaproteobacteria > Pseudomonadales > Alcanivoracaceae > Alcanivorax > Alcanivorax jadensis. The sequence goes on along the minus strand of NZ_ARXU01000002.1, from coordinate 79,108 downwards.
CACCTCCTCACGGGGGCGTTCGGTGGGGATGCGGCTGTCCAGTACATTGACCACGCCGCCACTGGCGCCGCTGCCATAAAGCAGGGTAGACGGGCCGCGCAGGACCTCGATCTGGCGGGCCAGCATGGGGTCCACAGTGACGGTGTGGTCCGGGGAAATGCTGGAGGCATCCAGCACTGCGGAGCCGTCGTTGAGTACACCCACGCGCGGGCCGCTCTGGCCACGAATGACCGGCCGGCTGGCGCCGCCACCGAAGGTATCGCTGTGCACGCCGGGCTGGTTGTTCAGGGTCTCGCCCAGGGTGGCAGCGTTTTTCTGGGTGAGGGTTTGCTGGTCCATCACCGAGTAGGGGGTGCTGGGGCTGCCGCTGCCCAGGGGCAGGGCGGACACGTTCACCGCTTCCAGTTCATTGCTATTGGATGTTGCAGTGCCCTCGGCCTGAACGACCATGGGAGCTAGCGATGCAGCCAGCGCCACGGCGACGCACCCGGCCAGGGTATGGCGTCGAGAATTCATACTAACCTCTGTCTTCACGTTTATGACAACGGGGGTGACAGTGCATGGCACGGGGACCGTTAGGGTTCGCCGGGCGGCAGCTGTCGGGTGTTGTAGGCGGTGTCAGACGGAGGCGGGTGGGCCGCGCGGGGGGTAGGAAAGTCGTTCAGGGGCGCGCCGCACCGGTGTCGCCACGGCGAGTGGCGCTGGCTCGGCATGCTGCGAGACTACGTGAACGTAGTGGCTGGGCAGGGCCAGCATGCCCTGGCCGTGGGTACAGACCTGGCAATCGGCAGCGGCCAGCAGTTCCTTGTGAGGATCATGGGGCTGGGCGTCGATGTGCGCGGGCGCATGCCAGGCAAGCAGCAACTGGGCGCAGAACAGCGCCAGAATCAATGACAGCGACAGGCCGTTGCGGGCGCGCATCATTGTGCGTTCTCCCCCGGGGCGGTGTGGTCGCTGCAGCGGTGCTGTTCCTGACCGGGCTCGGTGCCCGGCACATAGTCGAACCCGCCGGCATGCCAAGGGTGACACTTGCACAAACGCTTCGCCGCCAGCGCGCTGCCGCGCAGGCTGCCATGGACTTCCACCGCCTGTCGGGCGTATTCCGAGCAGGTGGGATAGAAGCGGCACTGGTTGCCGATCCAGGGGCTCAGCAGCTTCTGGTACAACCAGAGCATGCCGAGCAGAAACGATTTCACGGTATCAAGACCTGTGTGGTGTCAACTCAACGGGGCATGATACGGCCAATCCGGTGGCGGATGCCAGCCTGATCAAAATCGATTTTTACCACAGAGGGCACAGAGTTCACCGAGGCAAGGCTCGCCTTTGCCTGTAGGAGCTTGCTTGCAAGCGAACCGATTCGGCAGCCGCTGTGGTTCGCTTGCAAGCAAGCTCCTACAAAAAAGAAGAGGTCTGGCCGGTTGTGCCAATCTGCGGGAGGGGCCTTGTCTGGCGGCAAGCGCGGTGCATACTGCGCCACGGACATGATTGAGGAGTGTTGTTGTGAAAGCTGTTGTTGTGGCGTTGTTAATGCTGGCGGCCCCTGCCTGGGCTGCGGATTGGGAACTGAACCACGAGGGCGCGCAGCGGGGTGAGGTTACGACCTATGTGCGCGAGGTGTCTGACAGCTCGGTGAAGGCCTTCAAGGGCGTTGTGGAGTTGCAGACCAGTGCTACCTCGGTACTGGCGGTGATTACGGCGGTGGATACCTTTGAGGAATGGATCTTCCAGAGCCAGGGGGCGGACCGGCTCAGCATCAAGGAAAAAGAGCGTATCCACATGCGTTTCAATGGTATCTGGCCGGTGGCGGACCGGGACGTGGTGCTGGTCAATACGCTGACCCAGAAAGCCGATGGCGAGATTCACCTGCACAGTGAGAACGCCGAAGGCTTCAAGGACAAGCAGCAGGGTTTCGTGCGTATTCCCGCTCTGGATAACCAGTTCGTGATCACCCCCCTGGCGGACGGCTGGGTGCGGGTGAAGTTCGAGACCTTCGTGGACCCGGGCGGCAATGTGCCGGTGTGGCTGGCCAACCTGGTGTCCACCAGGGCGCCACTGGTGACCCTGGAGGGGTTGAAGGAGCAGTTGGAGAAGCCGCGGTTTGCGCAAGCGACGCGGGGGGATTTGCCGGAACTGCCGGGGATGGAGGGATTGAAGCTTTGAGCTTCTAGCCTCTAGCTGCTAGAGGCGATGCAGGATTATGGGTTGTTGAACGCAAGAGGCCGCGCCCAGGGTTTGGGTGCGGCCTCTTGCGTTTCAGGTCATGACAACTTTCTATCGCGTTGCAGCTTGAAGCTTGCCGCTATGGCCTTTTGGTTATTGGCCGTTATCGCTAGCAGGTTCGCCATGCGAGCATGGCTCCTACAGGGGGTTAGCGACTCCAGCGGGTGCCTTCGCGGGTGTCTTCCAGCTGGATGCCGGCGTCGGTGAGTTGCTGGCGGATCTCGTCGGCGCGGGCGAAGTTCTTGTCTTTCTTGGCCTGGGTGCGCTCGGCGACCAGGGTGTCGATCTCTTCGTTGCTGAGGCCGTCTTCGCTCACGTTCTTGTTCTGGAACCAGTCGGTGGGCTCGACCGTCAGCAGGCCGAGCAGGTCGGCGGCGGCCAGCAGTTCGGCTTTCAGGGCTGGTTTGTCGGCCAGCTCGGCCTTGTTCAGTTCACCGGCGATGGCGTGCAGGGCGCTGACCGCTTCGGAGGTGTTCAGGTCATCCTTGAGGGCGTCCAGCACCGGGTGGTTGTCCGGCAGCTGGTAGCCGGGTTCCGGTTCCACCGTTTCACCGCGACCGAGCAGGGCGTAGTAGAGGGTATCCAGGCCTTTTTCGGCGTTATCCAGTACGTCGGCGGAGAAGTTCAGTGGCGAGCGGTAGTGGCTGGAAAGCAGGGCAAAGCGCAGGATTTCGCCGTGGTACTGGGTAAGCAGATCGCGGACCAGACGGAAGTTGCCCAGGGACTTGGACATCTTCTCGCCGTCGATATTGATGTAGCCGTTGTGCATCCAGTAGCGCACGTAATCGGTGCCGTGGGCGCAGCAGCCCTGAGCAATCTCGTTCTCGTGGTGCGGGAAAATCAGGTCCTGGCCGCCGCCGTGGATGTCGATCACGTCACCCAGGTGTTTGTGAATCATGGCGGAGCACTCGATGTGCCAGCCTGGGCGGCCACGGCCCCAGGGAGACTCCCAGCCCGGTTGCTCGTCGGTGGACGGCTTCCAGAGGATGAAATCGCCGGGGTGGCGCTTGTAGTCGGCCACTTCCACCCGGGCACCGGCGAGCATGTCTTCCAGTTTGCGACCGGAAAGCTTGCCGTAGTCGGGCATGGATTCCACCGCGAACAGCACCTGGCCGTCGGCCTCGTAGGCGTGGCCCTTTTCCACCAGGGTCTCGATCATGGCGATCATCTCGTTGATATGGTCGGTGGCCTTGGGAATGATGTTCGGGGTTTTCGCGTTCAGAGACGCCATGTCCTCGGCGAAGGCGGCGGTGAAGCGCTCAGTGAGCACGCCGATGTCTTCGCTGTTTTCCGCCGCAGCCTTGATGATCTTGTCATCAATATCGGTGATGTTGCGGGCGTAGACCACTTCCGGGTAGAGCCGTTGCAGCAGCCGGTACAGCACATCAAAGACCACCACCGGGCGGGCGTTGCCGATATGGACGAAGTTATAGACCGTGGGGCCGCACACGTAGAGGGTGATGCGGTTGGGATCCAGCGGAATGAAGTCGTCCTTCTGCCCGGTGAGGGTGTTGTGCAGCTTGAGAGTCATTTTTTATAAAGCTCTTTCGGATCGATGATCGGCGTCTTGTCGATGGTCACGTTGTTGGCGTCGGCTTTCCAGTAGAAGCAGTCGCGGCGGCCGGTGTGGCAGGCGGGGCCGGTCTGGTCCACTTTTACCAGCACGGTGTCGGCGTCGCAGTCGATGCGCAGTTCTTTCAGCATCTGCACCTGGCCGGAGGACTCGCCTTTGCGCCAGAGTTTTTTCCGGGAGCGGGAAAAGTAGCAGACCCGGCCGGTGGCAAGGGTTTCCTCAAGGGCTTCCCGGTTCATCCACGCCATCATCAGCACTTCGCCGGTGTCATGCTGCTGGGCGATGGCGGCGATCAGGCCGTCGTCGGTGAGCTTCAGGTTGTCCAGGGCCTCTTGTAGTGGCACCTGAAAGCCTTCGGGCTGTTGTTCGTTGTCTTTGAACATGAACGCCTCCGGGGGCTGAATGCTGCCGTTGGAGCTTTGCTTGCAAAGCGAAGGGGTAACCCTCTATTCGCCTTGCGAGCAAGGCTCCAACGGTGTTTCGTGGCTTCAGATCGGCAGGCGGGTGGCGTTGGCCAGGGCGGTGACGGCGGCGTCCAGGCTTACCGTGTCGGTGGCCTGGGAACCCAGGCGGCGCAGGGCGACCTGTTGCTCTTCCGCTTCCTTTTCACCAATGACCCAGATCTGCGGCACCTTGGCGCGGGAATGCTCGCGCACCTTGAAGCCGATCTTTTCGTTACGCAGGTCCAGCTCCGCCGGGATGCCGGCCGCTTCCAGTCTTTCCTTCACGCTGCGGGCGTAGTCATCCGCCGCATTGGTGATGGTGCAAACGGCCACCGGCACCGGTGCCAGCCACAGGGGCAGGTGGCCGGCGGTGGATTCGATCAGGATGCCCAGGAAGCGCTCCAGAGAACCCAGCACCGCACGGTGCAGCATCACCGGACGCTGGCGAGAGCCGTCTTCGGCCACGTATTCCGCATCCAGGCGCTCGGGCAGCACGAAGTCCACCTGCAGGGTGCCGCACTGCCAGTCACGGCCAATGGCGTCGCGCAGGACAAATTCCAGTTTCGGTCCGTAGAAGGCCCCTTCACCCGGGTTCAATTCGCATTCCAGCCCCAGGGATTCCACCGCTTCGCGCAAAGCGCCTTCGGCCTTGTCCCAGGTCTCGTCGGCACCGGCGCGTTTTTCCGGGCGGTCAGAGAACTTGATGCGGAAGCTTTCGAAGCCGAAGTCCTTGTAGACCTCACGCAGCATGGTGATGAAAGCGGCGGTTTCTTCGTTGATCTGCCCTTCGGTACAGAAGATGTGGGCATCATCCTGACTGAAGGAGCGGGCGCGCATCAGGCCGTGCAGGGCGCCGTGGGCTTCGTTACGGAACAGGGTGGTGAACTCGCCCAGGCGAATGGGCAGGTCCCGGTAGCTCTTGATGCCCTGATTGAAGATCTGCACGTGGCCCGGGCAGTTCATGGGCTTGACCGCCATTTCCCGGTGATCGTGGGTGCAGACGGTGAACATGTCGTCGCCGTACTTGTCCCAGTGACCGGACTTTTCCCAGAGGATGCGGTCCATCATCTGCGGGGTGGCCACTTCCTGGTAGCCGCCTTTTTCCATCTTGCCGCGGATGTAGTTTTCCAGGTTCTTGCGCATGCGCCAGCCTTTCGGGTGCCAGAACATGCTGCCCACCGCTTCCTGCTGGATATGGAACAGGCCCATTTCCTTGGCCAGTTTGCGGTGGTCGCGCTTTTCCGCTTCCTCAAGCTGTTTGAGGTAGGCGTTGAGTTCTTTCTTGTCGCGCCAGGCGGTGCCGTAGATACGCTGAAGCTGAGCCTTGCTGGCATCGCCGCGCCAGTAGGCGCCGGCCACCTTCATCAACTTGAAGCCGTCGCCCAGCTTGCTGGTGCTGGGCAGGTGGGGGCCACGGCACAGGTCGATGAAATCGCCCTGGCGGTAGAGGCTCACTTCCTGGTCGGCGGGCAGGTCACGGATGATCTCCGCCTTGAATTCCTCGCCTTCTTTGAGGAAGAAGCTGACGGCTTCGTCCCGATCCCAGATTTCACGCCGTATAGACTCGTTGCGACGTACGATTTCCATCATGCGTTTTTCGATGGATTTGAGGTCTTCCGGGGTGAAAGAATCCTCCCGATAGAAGTCGTAGTAAAAGCCGTTTTCGATGGTCGGGCCAATGGTGACCTGGGTTCCCGGAAACAGCTCCTGCACGGCTTCTGCCATCACATGGGCAGCATCGTGGCGGATCAGATCGAGGCCGTCATCAGTGTCGCGGGTGATGATTTCCACCGTGGCGCCATCGTCGATGGGCAGGTAAACATCGATCAACTTGCCGTCCACTTTGGCGGCAAGTGCCTGTTTGGCGAGTTTTTTGCTGATACGCTCGGCGATGTCCAGGGCGGACGCCGGCTGATCAAACGCCATGGTTGCCCCGTCGGGCAGTTGATAGCTGACACTCATGAGAGGTAGGAATCCAGATTGGCTCGGAACCGGCAGATGGTAGGCAATCCAGACCAGAGCTTCAACCGGAACCGGCGGTATATGCGCCGGTCGGAGGGAAATAGACGTATGGCGGCCTGTTTTGCCTGAAATCCTGGCTCAGCCTATGCTTGCTGGGTAAATACACGATTTTGTTACGGATGATCATTGGGAGCTGGATTGCTCATGAATTCCTCTTTGCCCGATACCACACCGGTGACGGATGAAAACCTGATGCCGCGGTTGCTGCGGGTGGCGCAGCATCTCAGCGAGCAGCGGGACGTACCGCGCCTGCTGCAGGTGTTGCTGGATGAGGCCCTGTATCTGTGTGAGGCCGATACCGGCTGGGTGTGGCTGTATGCGGATGGTAAGCCCGAACCGGGGCTGAGCTGCCTGTGCCGCCGTTCCGGTGATGCTTTCCTGCACGAGGAGGCCAGCCTGTTCTGCCCCATGGCGCGCAAACGAGGGTTGCCCGAGCAGTGTTACGAAGACGGTAAGCCGCTGGCGGTGGACCTGTCGGAGAACGGCCTCAGCGAGGAGGATCGGCACTTACTGGATGCGCTGGCCCCGGATGCCGGCGGGTTGCGGCTGTGGCCCCTGCGGAACCACGAAGGGGTGGTCATCGGTGTGCTGCAGCTGGCCTATAACCGCGCGCTACCGGCCCGTTTGCACCGGCTGGGCAAGCACAGCGACCTGATCTTCCAGTCCCTGCTCACCTATGCGGGCATTGCCCTCAGCAACCTGAGCCAGGTGCAGGAACTCAAGGAACTGCTGGATGCCTTTATCAAGGTGCTGGCCCAGGCCATTGATGCGAAGAGCCCGCACACCAGTGCCCACTGTCAGCGGGTGCCGGTGATCACCGAGATGCTGGCCCAGGCGGCCTGTGAGGATGATTCGGACTTTGCGGATTTTTCCCTGGATGAGGATGGCTGGTACGAGTTGCACGTGGCGGCCTGGCTGCACGATTGCGGCAAGCTGGCTACCCCGGACTCGGTACTGGACAAGTCCACCAAACTGCACACCCTCCATGATCGCATCGATGAGGTGGCCAGCCGCTTTGCCGCCCTGCGTGCAGAGATCCAGTTTCGTTACGAAAAGGCCTGTCTGCTTGATCCCGCTGACGAGCCTGCCAGCCGGGAACGCATGGAAGCGGAAATCGGCCAGCTGAAGGAAGAGCTGGCGTTTCTGGAGCGGATCAACCGGGGCGGTGAGGCCATGGCTGAGGTGGATCAGCAACGGGTGCGTGATATCGCCGCGCGGCGCTGGACCGATGCCTGGGGTCAGAAAAAGCCCCTGCTCACCGACGACGAGGTCTACAACCTGTGCATTCCTCGCGGCACCCTGACTCCAGAAGAACGGCAAATCATCAACGGCCACATGGATGTGACCCTGGACATGCTTGGCTCGTTGCCGTTCCCGCCCAAGCTGCGCCAGGTGCCGGAATATGCTGGCGGCCATCATGAAAAAATGGATGGCACCGGCTTTCCGCTGGGGCTGACCCGCGACCAGATGTCGATTCCGGCGCGGATCATGGCCATCGCTGATGTGTTCGAGGCCCTTACCGCCAAGGAGCGCCCCTACAAGACGCCACTGAAACTCAGCGAAGCCCTTGGCATCTTGCAACGCATGCGCGACAACGATCACCTAGACCCGGATCTTTATCGTCTGTTCATCCGCTCCCGGGTGTGGCGCCAGTACGCCGAGAAACATCTGGATCCGGTGCAGCTGGATGTGGAGGATGGCAGCGCTTTTCTCTGAGCTACGAGCCGCGCTCGCTGGATACTGGTAGGTTGGAAAGTTCCCGGGCCCGGTGTTTCTACGAAGCCGCTGTAGGAGCTATGCTTGCATGGCGAACCGCGCTTGCGCGGAAATCGACCGCAGGGCGATCAGGGATTTCAGCACTCGACAGATCCTTCCAATGAATCCCCAGACAGGTTCTCCGTATATATTCAGTGCCGGTTTCCTCTGATCCCTGTAACCGTTTCGAGGTATTCGATGTTGCGAATTGTTGTAGGTTTGCTCGTGCTGCTGGCGGATAATGTGATGGCCAGCGACTGGCTATTGTCCCTGGAAGGGGAGCGTACCCAGGGGGCCTTGCTGCGTGGCCAGGTGGCGCCGGGGGTGGCCGTCAAACTGGATGACAGGGTGGTGCGAGTTACCGGTGACGGTTTTTTTGCTGTCGGGTTTGGCCGTGATGCGGCGCTGCAGCAGAGCCTGGTGCTGGAAAAGCAGGGCGAAACCCAACAGGTACCCGTGACCCTCAGCAAGCGGGACTATGACATCCAGCGGATTGAAGGGGTGCCCAAGCGTACCGTGGAGCCGCCGCCGGAAGCGGTGCTCAAGCGGATTCGTCGCGAGGTGGCCGAGATTAAAACGGCGCGGGATACCGACTCTGCCCTGCTGGCCTTCCTCAGTGATTTTCAGTGGCCGCTTACCGGGCGCATCAGTGGTGTTTATGGCAGCCAGCGGGTCTATAACGGGAAACCCGGCCGTCCGCACTTCGGCGTGGATGTGGCCCGGCCTACCGGCACGGTTGTTGTAGCGCCGGCAGATGCGGTGGTGAGACTGGTGCAGGGGGATAACTATTATTCCGGTGGCACCCTGATCATGGATCACGGCTATGGCGTGTCCTCCACCATGATTCACCTCAGCGAGGTACTGGTGGAAAAAGGGCAGACCGTGAAGCAGGGCGAGCCGGTGGCCAAAGTCGGCGCCTCCGGCCGCGCTACCGGTCCGCACCTGGATTGGCGATTGAACTGGTTTGAGGTGAAGCTGGATCCGGTGACGGTGGTGCCGCCGATGAATTGATAATTGAGAATGGATAATTGATAACGCCGCGGACAAGACCGGTTCGTTTTTAAACGCAAGAGGCCGCGCCCGGAATATGGGCGCGGCCTCTTGCGTTTAAAATTGCAGTAACACCGATCGCGCAGTTATCAATTATCCATTCTCAATTATCAACTAACTCAACATCTCCACCAACCCCTGACTGTTCATCAGCGCCACCCGATTACGCCCGGCACCCTTGGCCTGATAGAGGGCTTCGTCGGCCTGTTTGAGCAATTCGGCACTGTTGCTGGCGCCGTGGTCGGAGCAGGAGACTCCGACGCTGATGGTGACCACCTGGCTGACCCGGGAGCCGCTGTGGGGCAGACCCAGTTGCTCTACCCGGTTACGCATCCGTTCGGCAAACACCAGGGCATCGTTGAAGCTGGAGTCAGTGAGAACGATGACAAATTCCTCGCCGCCATAGCGCGCCACAAAATCGGTGTCCGCCTGCACCATGGAAAGGGGGACGTTGGATATTTTCTTGAGGCATTCATCCCCGGCCGGGTGGCCGTAGGTATCGTTGTACTGTTTGAAAAAATCGATATCGAACAGCAGCAGGCTGATACGTTCCGGTGCATCCGGGTTTCCCTGCTTGTGCAGATGGAACAGGTGATTGAGCCGGGACTCCATGCCGCGCCGGTTGATGCAGCCGGTGAGGCCATCCACGGTGGCCTGGTTTTCCAGCACCAGGTTGGCGGAGTGCAGCTCGTTGCGGTGTTGGTAAAGCACGTGCTCGGAAAGGAAGTGCTGGCGCAACAACCGCTCATACACGTACTGGCCAAACAGGCTCATGCTGGCAAAGGCCAGAGTCACCATGGTCAGGGTGGTGGCCTCGAAGGGGGTTCGTTCCGGGTTGGCGATCAGCGTGGCGACCATGGCGCCGATCATCACCGTGGAGCTGAGCAGTGCGGAATAGAACGGCACACGAACCAGAATGCAGATCATGATGATCGACATCGGGGTGTGCAGGAAAAAGGTATAGGAGAGCGGGTGTTCAACATGCACGCCCAGATAATTGCCGGTCAGGGCGATGGCGAAGGCCAGTGCCAGCGTGGCCGGGTGAAGCCACTCCCGCCACTGGAGTGTGCGGGCGAGGATAACGCAGCCGCCGGCCAGCATCAGGGTGAACAGCCGGGGACGCCAGGAATTGGTGATCACATCCGTGCCGATCCAGGATTCGATCAGCATGGCGGTGGCGATCAGAATGGAGACCAGTCCCAGCGCCCAGGGTGCCACCTTCGACACGCTGGCCAGAAAATACAGGCGAAAATCTTTTTCCAGCGGCTTGGGCAGACGCAGATGCCACGGCAAGCTGATGTCATTGCCAGTGGGAAGTGGATTTTGGTTCTGGGGAGCTGTCACGGCCGGTAAGGCTCCTTTCTGTCCGTGAGTCGATGGCGGCCATGTTTCATCATAGAGTATGCCCGTTATTGAAAAAAATCACAGGCCGCCAACGGCATATTGTATGGACAGAAGGTCGTTAGTGCTCAGTCCAGCAGGGCCAGAAGTGCCTGTTGTTTCCCCGCTGGCAGGCGCCGGAAGCGTTCCAGCAGGTACGCTTCCTCGTTGCCGTCAGGAATTGCTGTTTCGCCATGGGGCAAAGTAGCTGGCCAATTGCTGAGACTGTGCTGCAAGCGGGCAATGATCTCCGCATTCATGCTGCGATGGCTCAGGCCGGCGGCTTGCGCCACTTCGCCACGCATGCCATTGGGAAATCGAACCACGAACTTCTCGGCTCGCGTGGTTGCGCTGCTTGTCATAGTAACCTCTGACCTGAATCCGTGACTTCACCGCGGCGCCTGACGTAAGCCTTTGCCGCCACAGAACATTTTCTTCAGTCGACCGTATCCCCTGATATGGTGCTTCTTCAGAAAAGGCCCTGTGACAACTAACTCTTGCGCCATGCATCCACGCTGAAGTCACAGATTCAGGTCTGAATCACACCCGCGAACAATATTCAGCACTCTGATGGCAGAGTGCCGGCTTAGACAACACGACAGGGTGTAGTGTTAACAATGCTTCAGACCTTACGCATTTTTTTGCCTTTAGGCGATACTGGCAGCTTGCCATTAAGCCTCAAACAGCGACCCGGTTAACACTGAAAACGGTAAAAATTGCTTTTACATTGAATAACGCTCCATGCGACATGCGCCACGGATGCTGCTGGATGGGATGTCGAATGTTGCGTGATGCATAAAACATGTGCTGTTCTCATGTGACAGTCTCGCTGCCGGGCGCTAGAATCCATTTCAATGATGCTTCCTTGAGTGATGATTCACACCATGAATATTGGCGCGGCTGACCTGAACCTGCTCAAGTACCTGGACGTGCTGTTGCGCGAGCAGAATGTGACCCGGGCGGCGGAGCAACTGGGCATCACCCAGCCTGCCATGAGCAATTCACTCAAGCGACTGCGCGAACTGTTTGGCGATCCGCTGCTGATTCGCACCAGTGACGGCATGACCGCAACCGAGCGTGCTCAGGAATTACGCCCGCTGGTTCGCCAGATTCTGTCTCAGGCGGAGCAGTTGTTTACCCCGGAAGATGTATTCAAGCCCTCGGATAGTCGTAGGGTGTTTCGCATCATGACCAGCGACTATGCGGAAGCCACCCTGGTGCCTCATATCGTGCGCCGCCTGCGTGCCGAAGCCCCCAACGTGGTGCTGGATTTTCTGACGCCGTCGGATGTCAGTTACCAGGACATGGAGCAGGGCCGGGTGGACATGGCGGTGAACCGCTTCAACGAGATTCCCGGCTCCTTTCATCAGGTGAGCCTGTGGAAGGACTCCTTTTCCTGTCTGTTAAATCGGGATAACCCCATTGCCAGCGATTTCAACCTGGACAGCTACCTGTCGGCACAGCATATCTGGGTATCGAAAACCGGTTTCGGGGTGGGCTTCGGCATGAATCCGGAAAAACTCGGCGGGCTGGGCTGGATTGATCATGCCCTGGAGCAGTTGGGCAAGAGCCGCAAGATCAGTATCTTTACCCGTCACTACCAGATGCCCGCGTTGCTCGCCATGAACAACGACCTGGTCGCCACCCTGCCCAGCCGCGTGGCGCGCATGCAGGCACAGAACGAACGTTTGCTGATCAAGGAGCCGCCCTTCGACATTCCCCAGTTCGAACTGAAAATGGCCTGGTCGTCGTTACTACACCACAACGTGGCCCATCGCTGGTTGAGAAGACTGATTCAGGAAGAGGCGGAAAGCATTCTGGCGGAGGAGTAGCTACGAGCTACGCTGGTTGGATAGGGAAAGGGTGGAAAGTCCCTCAGACCTCGGCATTTCTACGAAACCGCTTGTAGGAGCTATGCTTGCACGGCGAACCGCGCTTGCGCGGAAATCGCCCGCAGGGCGATCAGGAATCTCAGAGCTCGACAGGTTTCAGAAAGAACCGCGGACAGATAACCCTCTGTTGCCTCGCTACGCTCGGTTCGCACCTGCAAGAGGTGCTCCTACATTTAATAGCGCCGCCAGTGCCGCTCCTACAGCCTTTGGGTCGCGGGTACGGCCCTGTTAATGGGGTGCAGTCCTTCCCGCGTTACAGCTCTTAGGTAGCCGCTACTTCTCAAATCACCGTCGCGCCGCTGAGCCAGCCGCTGTGGGTCTTGCCGGGCATGTTTTCGCCGGCTTCGGCGATGGCGCCCTTGCCGATGCCTTCAAAGGCACGCACGCGGAAGTGCTTGCCGGGGGCTTCGGTGGCCAGTTGCTCGGCGATGTGCCCGGCCAGTTGCTCCACGGTGGTGTCTGTGTCGACCAGGTAGCAATGATCTTCCGGGATCACCAGTTCGAAGTGCCCCTGGGGGGCATCGTAGCGGAAGCGGTGGTGGGGGATTTCCTCGATGTAGTAGGTCCCTTCCAGGTCTTCTTCGGTACCCAGGTAGATATCTTCCCAGCGGTCCGCCCAGAGCTTTTCCCAGTAGCGGCTGCGCCGGCCATTCTCGAAGATATGGATGCCGGAGCGGTGGCCGTGGGCAATGCGCTGGCAATTGCCGTCGTGTTTCTTCAGACCATGGGAATAATGATAGAAAGGCGCGGTCCCAGTATCTTCCTCGCGCAGCACGATGCGCACCTCGGCCACATTGTCCGGCACCACCTGTTGTACCAGGTCCATCAGGAACAGGGTCAGATTGGCCTTGGAGACTTCCGGGCCGCTCATCAGCAGCAGGCTTTCGCTGGGCGCTACCATGCGGATGGTGCCGCCCCGGTAGAGCCATTCCAGGCTGGTGTTGTTGTCCCGCTCGCTCACCGTGGCGTGCTCGCTGTCCACCGGCACCAGCAGCCTGTGGTCCACATTGTCATCGATGATCTGCTTGATGCGCTTCTTGATATGGCCGAAGTCGAACACCATGCCCTGATGATCCAGGTCGCCGGTCAATTCCAGATCGACCAGCCATGACTCGCCGACCATGCCGCGCTTGGGGTGCAGGTAGGAGAAATCGGCGACGGTTAAATTTTCGACAAAAAGAGTGGCCATGCGGTTCCGGTGGAATAAGGTTGGGTTTCGACAGACTTTCACCTGAATCCATGACTTCATCGCGGCGCCTGACGCAAGCCTTTGCTGCCACAGTAGGTTTTCTTCGGTCGATCGTATTCCCTGATACGACACTTCCTCAGAAAACCTCCTGTGACAACAAATTCTCGCGCCATGCATCCACGCTGAAGTCATGGATTCAGGTGCTATAATGCCATTATTCTGGGCTGCCGCTAAGGTGTGCGCCACACACACCGAACATTTTACGCGCAGTTACCGTGCGAGCTGTGAACCGGGGCACACCCTTCGGCCCTGAAAACTGCTCGCCCTTGCCTATCCGGAGCGATTCGAACCATGGCTGAAACCCTTTTTTCCAAAATCATCGACCGCGAGATTCCCGCCGATATCATCTTCGAAGACGACCAGTGCCTGGCCTTCCGGGATATCAGCCCCCAGGCGCCCACCCACTTCCTGGTGATCCCCAAGAAGCCCATTCCCAAGTTGTCTGATGCCGAAGAGGCGGATCAGGCCCTGCTTGGGCACCTGCTGCTGGTGGCAAGCCGTGTTGCCGAACAGGAAGGGCTGGAAGATTTCCGCCTTAACGTGAACAACGGCGCCGGCGCCAGCCAGACCGTTTTCCACCTGCATGTACACGTTCTGGGTGGCCGCTCGTTTAGCTGGCCGCCGGGCTGAAGGTGGTCAAGGCCTGGCGCTGATTGTGCGCCGCCTCCAGGAGCGACCATGAATTATCTGGCACACCTCTCCCTGGCTCGGCCGTCTGTGCCATCCAAGGTCGGCAATGTGCTGGGGGATTTCATGCATGGGGTGGAACGATCCCGGCTCAGTGAGCCGGTGCGACGGGGCCTGGACAATCACCGTCTGGTGGACCGTTTCACCGATAACCACCCCTGGGTGCAGGCTCAGCGGCGCAGCTTCTCGTCAACACGGCGCCGCTTTGCCGGTGTGGCCCTGGACGTGCTGTTTGACCATTTTCTGTGGCAGCACTGGTCGGCGTTTTATGACCATGACCGCGAGGCGGCCATTACCCGCCACTACCAGCATCTACAGTCCGGCCTGGGGCTGATGCATGCGCCCATGCGGGCAAGAGTGGAACGGCTGATTGAGCACGACCTGCTCAATCAGTACCGTGAGCTGGAGCGGGTGGGGCAGGCGCTGGATGTGATCGCCGGGCGTATTCGTTTTGCCAATGATTTTGCCGGCATCGTCGAGGAAATCGAGCCCCGCTATCAGGAGCTGGAGCGGGGGTTTCTGGATTTCTATCCCGAGCTTCAGGGCGTGGTAAAAGCCGCACGGGTGGAGGAATAGCATTCTTTGTAGGAGCTATGCCTGCATGGCGAAAAAGGTTTCAGGTTGCCTTGCAAGCAGAGGGCCCTTTTCGCCATGCAAGCATAGCTCCTACGGGAAAAGCGTTGTCGCTGTTACCACTGTGGTGGGTTTTTCACAGCGTGGGCAGATCCAGCTCCGCCATGGTGTCGTAATACAGCTCTTCCGCCAGCTTTGCATTGCGTGCCCGGGGTGAGCGCAGGGCCGGTTTGTGGTTGGCGAAGTATTCACCGGTTACCCCGTCGTACTGCGGATCCAGGGCCAGGCTGACGGGCAGGGTGGCGGCTTTTTCCGGGGTGGTGAGGGTCGGGCGGATCAGGGCCATGGCGGCCTTGGGGACATGGCGGAATATCGGTGTGTCCACGCCTCCCGGGTGCAGGGCGTTGCTGGTGATGCCGAGCTCCTGCAGGTGCTCGGCGAGCACATTGCTGAACAGGATGTTGCCCAGTTTCGATTGGCCGTAGGCATCCATTACCAGGTAGGGCTTGCGCCCACGCCAGGTTTTCTTGTTGATGCGCCCGAGCCAGTGGGCTACGGACGCCACGTGCAGAATGCGCGGCTGGTTGCCTTTCTTCAGCAACGGCAACATCAGGTGGGTGAACAGCACCGGGGCCAGGTAATTGACGCCGAACTGCATTTCGTAGCCGTCGCGGGTGAATTCCTGCTGGGTCGGCACCACGCCGGCGTTGTTGATCAGCACGTCCAGTTCACCGAGTTCGCGGTAGATCAGAGCCGCGTTGTCGCGCACATTTTCCAGATCGGAAAGGTCCAGCGGAAACAGTCGCACTTTGGCGTCCGGATGGCGGTTCTTGATGCGAGCGATGGCGGCCTGGCCCTTGGTCTGGTCGCGACAGGCCAGGGACACTTCCGCGCCGTGGCCGGCCAGTTGTTCGGCGGTACAGTAGCCGATGCCGGAATTGCCGCCGGTAATCAGAACACGCTTGCTCATGGTTTGCTCCGCTAGGGTTTGCGCCAGCTTAACAGCATGGCTGTGTCCTGTGAGGCCAATCTCAGGGGGAAGTGCGGGCGACCCAGTCGAGAATATGGTCGGCGACGTTTTGCCACTGTGGCCCCTGCAGCAGCAGGTGCGGGCCCTGGGGGTAGAAGCGGTACTCGCCTCGGTCGGCAAGGTGGTCGTGCAGATGGTTGATGCCGGCTGCCGGCACGGAGTTATCCTTGCCGCCATAGAGCAGCAGCGAGGGCACCTGTAATGATGGCGCCTGGTCGCTGGCACTGTCGGCCAGCTGGATCAGCCCCCAGTAGGCATCCATGCGGACTTCGCGGATCACCCGAGGGTCGTTTGCCAGACGTTGGGCGCTGTCAGCCGCCAGGTTGGGGTCATCGGGGTCGCGGTTTACCGTCAGCTGGTATCCGGGAGCCAGAAAGGCGGCGCTGGCGATGGCGGCATTCCAGCCGTAGCGCAGGCGGATGCCCTCGCGCACAGCAGGCCCGGCGAGCACTATTCCGGCCACTTTGTCAGGCACCTCCAGCGCTGCCAGCATCGCCACGGCGCCTCCCAGACTTTCACCCACCAGGAACACCGGGCGCTGATAGCGTTCATAGAGTTGCTCGATCTGATAGACCGCTTCTGACACCAGCTGGTCTTCCCCGGCCCACTGCCCTTGCTGGGCGCGTTCGCCGAACCCGGCCTGGTCATAACTGACCAGCAGGTGTCCGTTGTCGGCAAAGTAGGGGCCCAGCGCGTCGAAGGCAGCGCCGTAATCGCCAAAGCTGTGCAGGCCAAGGATCACCGCATCGGGATTGTCGGCGGGTTGCCAGTGGCGCAGGGTGTCGGTGAGGGCTGCGGGCGCAGCCGTGTCCTCCGCCCTCTTGTCGGAAACCAGGTTGCAGGCCGACAGCAGACCGTGAAGCATAATAAGAGTGACCAGACGGAGAATCATGCCATGAGCCTAGCAGTCAGCCCGCAACGGCGAGTGAATGCCGCCGATTTTACCCTGGTGCTGGTGGCACTGACCTGGCTGGTGGCGCGGTGCGAAGCGGATCAGCGCAAGCCTGCCGAGCCCGCACCGAACACGGTGACCATGATGGTCACTGCCACGGCCTACAATTCCCTGCACGGCCAGGGGGCGGGAGCGGACCATGCCCTGGCTGCCTGGGGGGATCGCCTCAAACCAGGAATGAAGTCCATTGCGGTGTCGCGGGATCTGATTCCCATGGGGCTGGGTCATAACGCGCAGCTGCAGATCGAAGGCCTGCCCGGTACCTGGGTGGTGAAGGACAAGATGCACTGGCGCTGGAAAAAGAAGATCGATATCTACATGGGCGAGGATGTGCAGGCGGCCCGGGAATGGGGGCGGAGGAAGGTGAAGATTACTTTTCAGGCTCCTCAGGCCGGGGAGTAGCTTGCTATCACCTCCGTCGTAGGAGCGGCGCTCGAGCCGCGAACCCTCGCTTGCGAGGGAATCGGCCATGGGCGATCAGGGATTGCAGGGCTCGGCAGGTTTCTCCGAGTAGAGCACCGATAACCCGGAAGGGGGCCGCCACGCCCCATTCGCGGCTCATACCCGCGGGGCACAGAGAGCGCCGCTCCTACAGAGGTGGGAGGGTCAGTCCCGACTCAGAAAGCTCATGAACAACCGTGTCGAGGCGCTGGGCAGGGCTTTGTCGAGGAGCTTGATCAGTTTGAAGGTGAGGCCCACCGGGTTGTGTACCGGGACTTTTTCATTGGCGGCCTGCCAGACCTTTTTGGCCACATCGTCGGCGCTCAGGTTGACGCCCATGCGGTCCACCACCGGTGCCCGGAAGCTGGCCTTTTCCACCATGGGGGTCTTCACGAACGGCGGCATGATATCGACCACGCGGATGCCCTGCCGACCCCATTCGATATTCAGCGATTCGGTGAGCGAACGCACCGCGAACTTGCTGGCGGAATAGGAGGCTAGATGCGGCACCCCGTACAGGGCCGAGGCGGAACTCATGTTGATCACCGCGGCGGCCTTGCTATCTTGCAGGAAGGGGTGGGCAGCCAGGCTCATGTTGATCAGGCCGGTCACGTTGATGTCGATGATCTGCTTGTGTTGTTCCGCGCTGATGGACTCAAAGGGTCCCATGCGCAGAATACCGGCACAGTTGAACAGCACGTCGATACCGCCGTCTTCAGCAAAGTCTCTGCAGGCATGCTGACAGGCAATGCTGTCGGTCACGTCCAGGGGCCGATACCAGCTGTTGTCCAGTTCCTTCGCCAGCCGCACCAGGGCGGTGTCGTTGACGTCGGTCAGGCCCACTCGCCAGCCTTTCTCGTGGAAGTGTTTGGCGGTGGTCAGGCCGATGCCACTGGCGGCGCCGGTGATCAGGATGCGTTTCATGCTGCGGGGTTCCAGTGTTGGTGGATAAAGCGGGCGCAGGTCATCAGCGCCTGATCCGCATCGGCCAGTACACCGGCGTGGAGCTGGAAATCATGCCAGCGTTGCGGGTGTACCTGCAGACGGGCCGGGGTGCCGGCGTCGTTCAGGGCGGCGCACAGGCGGTGGCTGTCGTTGAGCAGGATCTCGTCGCTACCGGACTGGATCAATACCGGAGGCAGGCCCGTCAGGTCGCCATTGAGCGGGGAGCAGGCCGGGCGAGTCGGATCATCACCGCCATAGGCGCCAGCGGCACTGGCCAGCCAGGCGTGGCTGAGCATGATGTCCCGGTCAGTGTCGAACAGGTCGTTGAGGCTCAGGTCCACCCAGGGAGAAATCAGGATGGTGCTGCTGGGCAAGGCGATCTTTTCCGCTTTCAGGGCTTGCAGGGCGGCCAGGGCAAGACCGCCGCCAGCGGAATCGCCGGCGATGGTCAGGGTAGCCGGGTCCACGCCCTCTGCCAGCAGGGCTTGATACACAGCCACGGCATCCTCGATGGCGGCGGGGCAGGCATGCTCCGGAGCCAGCCGGTAGTCCGGTACGACCACGCGGGCATTGGCGAATTTTGCCAGGTGCGAGGTAACCGAGCGGTGGCTTTCCGGGCTGCCAGCCACATAACCACCACCGTGCAGATAAAGCACGGTGCCTTGGGCATTCAGCGGCGCATAGTGCCGGCAGGGTACGTCCCCCAGGGGAGCCTCATGGCAGGGTACATCCCGGGCGACCAGCGTGGTTTTGGCCATGATGTCCAGCCAGCGCCGCTGTGTCTTGACGCTGAAGCGGGGGTTGGCCACCGGTTTGAACAGCATTGCCAGGGACTGGCGCAGGGCGCCGGCCAGCAATTGCTGGGTGCCGGACTGGGCCCGGCTGATTCGTTCAACGAAGGAGCTCATAGTCATTCAAATCCAGGGTCCGTGTCTGGCGGCGGTAGTCGAAGGTGAAGCCGGGCCAGTTGTTGGTGTTCTTGCCGCTTTCGGTTTTGTACCAGCTATGACAACCCTTGTCCCAGACGGTATTGCTGATTTTGTCCTGCACCTTCTTGTTGAAGTCTTCCTGAACCCGGTCGCGGACTTCCAGTGCCTTGATGCCCTGTTCGTCCATCTCCGCTACACATTGCAGGATGTAGTGAATCTGGCTTTCCAGCATGTAGATGATGGAGTTGTGGCCTAGATTGGTGTTGGGGCCATAGAGCATGAACAGGTTGGGAAAGCCGCGCACGGTGATACCCAGGTAGGCTTCGGCGCCATCTTTCCACACCGCGTTCAGGTCTGCCCCGTCACGGCCGGTAATGGTCATGGGGGTGAGAAAGTCGGTGGCTTTGAAGCCGGTGCCGTAGATGATCACATCGGCGTCGTGATGTGTGCCGGTGCTGTCGGTGAGGCCGCGCTGGTCCACCGAACTGATGCCGTGGTTGATCACCTCCACATGGTCCTGTGCCAGGGCCGGGTAGTAATCGTTGGACATCAGAATGCGCTTGCAGCCCATGGGGTAATCCGGGGTCAGTTTCTCGCGCAGGGCGGGATCCTTGATCTGCTGCTTCAGGTGCCGACTGAACAGCCACTCGTACACCTTCATGGCCTTCTGGAAAGTGGTAAAGCCCAGGGCCCGTGATTCGTTGGTGGCATAAATGCGTAGCCGGTCCAGGGTCTGGGTAATGGGTGCCTTGCTCAGTACCTGGTGTTCCAGTTTGCTGTAGGCGCGATCCGGTTTGGCAATCACATGGGCAGCGGAGCGCTGGAACAGTTTTACTTTGCCGGCCACCTTGGCCACTTCCGGCACGAACTGGATGGCGCTGGCGCCAGTGCCCACCACGGCCACGGTTTTGCCGGTCAGGTCCACGTCGTGGTCCCAGCGGGCGCTGTGGAAATGCGCACCAGCGAAATCCTCGATACCGGACAGCGGCGGGTAGGCGGGCTGGTTGAGCTGGCCGGTGGCGGTGATCAGTACCCGGGTAGTGAGGGTGTCACCGTTGGTCAGGGTCAATTCCCAGATGCCGTCTTCATCCTGGTAGCGGGCGTCGGCGACTTCCGTGTTGAAGCGGATATGCCGGTACAGGTCGTACTTGCGCGCACAGTATTGCTGGTAGGAAAAGATTTCCTGTTGCGGCGCGAAGCGGCGGCTCCACGGGTAATGGCGCTCGAAGGAAAACGAATACAGATGGGAAGGCACATCGCAGGCGGCGCCAGGGTAGGTGTTGTCGCGCCAGCAGCCACCCACGTCGTGGCCTTTCTCGATCATCAAAATATTCTCTTCGCCCTGGGCTTTCAGGCGAATGGCCATGCCGAGTCCGCCGAAGCCGGCACCGATAATCACCACGTTGTGGGTCACTTGCATGGTAAACATCCCAATAGTCTTTTATTGATGGTTACTCTAACGGGACGGATACGTCTTGTTTATGGCATTCTGGGACAGAAAATTGTGGGAAGCGGACATTTCATGGATGTACGTCGTGCCATCACCAGTGTGCGCCTGCAAATGGCCTACGCCGCCGAACAGGGGCTGGACGCGCAGGCCTGTCTGGCAGGCAGCGATATTGACCCGGCAATGCTGCATCGGCCGGAGGCGACCATTGAGCGGGCCCAGGAGCGCCGGGTGGTGGAGAACCTTTGTGCGCAGCTGGATGATCCGGTCAGACATGGCCTGGCCATGGGGCAGCGTTATCACCTGAGCAGTTACGGGGTGTGGGGCTTTGCCCTGCTCAGTAGCCCTACCTTTCGGCAGGCGGTGGAGCTGGGGGTGCGCTATCTGGATCTGACCTTTGCCTTCCTGGATATCCGCCTTGAGGAGGAGCAGGGGGAGGCGGTGTTGATCCTGGATGACAGCGGGTTACCGGAAACCATTCGCCCCTACCTGCTGGCACGGGATGCCAGCGCGGTGATGATGGTCCAGGAAGAATTGTTCGCCAGCCGTATTCCGCTGTCCTCCCTGGCCCTGCGATTGCCTGAGCAGGATCCTGCGCCGTTTACCGCTATTTTCGGGTTGCCGCCCTGTTTCGATCAGTCTCACAGTCAGGCCCGGTTTGTCGCTGGTCTTCTGGATATGCCCTTGCCTCAGGCCAACCCGGTTACCGCCCGGCTCTGCGAGGAGCAATGCCAGCAACTGCTGGTGCAGCGCTATCGACAGGGTGGGGTGGCGTTACGGGTGCGCCGCCGCCTGCTTAGCCAGCCGGGCCGCTTTCCGGATATGGAAGCCATGGCATCAGAGTTGGGTGTGACCAGTCGCACACTGCGTCGGCAGCTGCGCACTGAGGGCACCGGTTACCGGGAGTTGCTCGATGAAGTGCGACGGATGCTGGCGGAGCAGTGGTTGATTCTGGGCGGGCTGGGCATGGAAGAGATCAGCGATCGACTGGGTTTCTCCGAACTCTCCAACTTCAATCATGCTTTCCGCCGCTGGACCGGGCAGACTCCGGCCCGGTTTCGACGCGAGCGTCAGGGGAAGTGATTTTTTACCACAGAGGGCACAGAGGACACTGAGGGAAAAATCGGTTTGGGTTGGGAACTATCAAGCAAACGAGAAGCTGTCTGGTTAACCACTAAGGGCACAGGTAACACCACTGTTCTATCTCGGTGTGCTCTGTGCCCTCTGTGGTAAAAAAATGCTTTTCAAAGAAGGGTCAAGGCATCGCCGGCAGTTTCATTTCGCCTTCCTTGTCGAAGGACAGGGGCAAGGGTACCCCGGCGACTCTGGCTTTGCCGACCAGGCGATACTGCAGCGGCTTGTCCTGTTGCTGCTGGATTTTCTGCAACTGTTTGAGGCTGCTCAGCAGGCTGGTGGTAATCGTGGTGGTCACTTGGGCATCGCCCATGGCGGGCAGGGTGACGCTGTCGCCGGTGAGGCCGCGGGCAAACTTTTCGCCGTTGATAAAGATCTCATAGTCCAGGCTCTTCAGCGTCAGTTCCCGGTCATTGGGATTGCGGGCACGCAAAGTGAGCCCCCATTCCTGTTCAAACAGGCTGATACTGTTGAGGGCAATGCCGGATACGCTGACTTCCGGCGCCTCCAGCGACCCCAGTCGTTGACAGCCCGCCAGCACGATGGT
Organism: Alcanivorax jadensis T9; assembly: GCF_000756655.1. Classification (GTDB taxonomy): domain Bacteria; phylum Pseudomonadota; class Gammaproteobacteria; order Pseudomonadales; family Alcanivoracaceae; genus Alcanivorax; species Alcanivorax jadensis. Next base: position 56,839 of record NZ_ARXU01000002.1, on the reverse strand, counting down.
GGCCGTGATCAGCCATAGCGAAAGTACTTTTTTCATTCCCGAACTCCTTGGCATTGGCTCTGTTAGAGGCAAGCATAGCGGGAAAGTTGCATCAATGAAGGGCAGATGATTCGTCGCGGGGGTGAAGCGGGATAGGTGCATGCCGAACGGCCCGATCTCCCGCCACGCCACCGCGCCCCTGATGGGGCGCGCATGGCGCGGCATCCTGACCGGGCCGCCGGCATGAGTGCTGATACACATTGTGTATCAGCCCGTTGATAGTGGCGCGAGCAGGCAGGGTATGGCAAGCGACAAGTGTGGAAAATTTGTATCTGCTACCAGGGTAGCGGATCGCCCCGCCAGTTAATAAAACTGCCGCTCTGTTCCGGTGTTGCCTGGTCCAGCTGAACTGTCAATTGCTCTGCCACCCAGTCTGCAGAAAACAGCTTTTCTTCCGGGACCCGGGACTGGAAGGGAGCGGATAGTGGGGTGTCAGTGGTGCCAGGATGCAATGCCAGCAGGGTGAGCTGAGGAGCCCGGCGTCGAGCCTCCACGGCAAAGGTGCGCATCAGTTGGTTCAGCGCTGCCTTGCTGCTGCGATAGCTGTACCAGCCGCCGAGATGGTTGTCGGTAATACTGCCGACCCGGGCAGAGATGGCGGCGAAGGTTGCCGGCTGGCGGCGTAGCTGTGGCAGCAGGCTGCGGGCCAGCAGCATCGGGGCCCAGGCGTTCAGTCGGAAACTGTATTCCAGGCTCTCTAGCGACAGATCTTCCAGTCGCTTTTCCGGTGACAGATTCCGGCGGGTATCGTGTAGCACCCCGGCACAATGAATCACTCGCGACAGATGCTCTGTGTGTGTTTTGACTTCCTCGGCGAGCCCTGCAGGCCCCTGTGGGTCGGTCAGATCCGCCGCCACCAGCGTCAACGTGTCATGCCGGGCGGTCAGTGCCGCCAGCGGCGAGCTGTCAGGGTCGCGGCTGCTGGCGATAACCTGATCTCCTCGCGCCAGATGAAGGCGAGTGAGTGCCAGACCGATGCCAGAGCTGGCACCGGTAATCAGTACTGGATAGGGAAGCGATGGGGGTGTCATGGACGAAGAATCGCCGTTGATCGGACAAGTTAACGTGAAGAACCGATCAGGTGTGACGATCGCAACAGTCAAAGTCGCATGGCTATGGTAGATTGCCAAAAAACCATCGGGATTGGGGGAGCGCAATGCGCCAAGTAGTAGTGTTGCTATTGATGCTGGTTGCCAGCCAGATTCAGGGGGCCGAGCTGGATCAGGAGCTGGCGGACTTCAAGCGCGACGTACTGGAAGTCAATAAGCGTCTGCTATTGCTGGAGGAGGAACTGCTGTTTCCTGCCGATACCCAGGTGGGCATCTATGTGTCCCTGGATGTGGGCCATTACTTCCAGCCGGACAGCATTACTCTGGAGCTGGATGGCGAAGTCCTGGCCAGCCATCTGTACACCGAGCGGGAAATCCGGGCCCTGAAAAATGGTGCGGTGCAGCGACTGGCGCTGGCCAACGTGAAAAACGGCGAGCACGAAATCACCGCCTTTGTGACCGGCATGGGGCCAGAGGACAGGGAAATTCGACGGGGTGTCACCGGGCAGTTTGAAAAGCGCCATGGCCGCCATTTCGTTCAGCTGCATATTGAGGATGACAAGGCCAAACAGCAGCCTCGTCTCCTGTTCCGTGACTGGCGCTGAGGCGAACATGCTGAAGTGGTCTGGCGTGGTGTTGTTGCTGATCAGCTCACTGGCCTGGGGGCGGCTGGACAAACCGCATCAGGTGCAGGAGTTGGCCTATGGGGAGGTGGCATATCTCTATCTGCAGGGGGATTACTTCGCTGCCCTGACGCGGGCACAGATGGCCCTTGAGCGCGGCGAGGTGGATGTGCACCGGGCAGATCTGGAAGTGCTGCTGGGCGCCATGTACAGCGCCTACGGTATGCCGGAGGATGCCGAGCGGGTGTTCAGTGCGTTGCTGGACCAGCAGGTCAGTGGCGAGGTGGCCCAGCGGGCCTGGATTCATCTGGCCGGGCTTTACTACCGACAACAGAAATACGCTCGCGCTTTGGAAACTCTTGAGCAGCAGGCCGGTACGCAGCCTGAGGACCTGCAAGAGGTTTACCACAGCCTGCGGGCGCGGGTGCTGATGCGTCTGGGCCGCTATGAAGAGGCGGCGGAATCCCTGGATGCCTTTGCCGCTAATCACCCGCTCAATGCCTACCTGCGCTATAACCTGGCGATCAGCTGGATCAACGGCAAGCACCCTGGTCTGGGCCAGGAATGGTTGTGGGAACTAGCCAACCTGCCGCCCGGTGCGCAGGAGGTAAACGCGATCAAGGACAAGGCCATGCTGGCGCTGGCGATTTACATGCTGCGCAGCGATCAGGAGGACCGTGCTTTGCAGCTGCTGCGCGATGCCCGCCTGGAAGGGCCGTTCGCTGATGTCTCCCTGCTGCTCTACGCCCGTGCCCTGTTGATCGAGAATCAGCCGGCCAGGGCGTTGCCGGTGCTGCAGAAACTGGACCGTAAATCGATCCAGCGTTCCACCGTGCAGGAAGCGCAGCTGGCGATCCCCTATCTGTACGAACAGATGGGCGATCAGCGTTCTGCTCGTCAGGCTTTCCAGACTGCGCTGGAACGCTTCGACGGGCTGGAAGAGTACCTGCTGGAAGTGGAGGCGCGGATTGCCAATGGTGACTGGTTTACGGAAATGGTCGGTGAGCCACGCTGGTCCACCGCCATGGACCCGGTGCCGCCGTTTTTACCAAAGCGGGTGAAGAGTTTTCCGACTTTCTACGAATGGTTTGCCACCAGGGAGTTCCAGCATGGCTGGCACAACTACCATGAGCTGATGCGCCAACGGAATCTGCTGACTCAATGGCAGAATACCTTGCCCTCCATGCAGACCATGCTCGACGCCCATGAGCGCAAGCATCAGGAAGTCAGGCCCCAGGCTCAGGCCCTGCTGCGGGAATTGTCACAGCAAGATTTTCAGGGTCGCCTTACCCGCCTGCAGGGTGATTACCGGACTGCTGTATCTGATCAGGAGCCGCTGCCTTTTGCCACTGACGATGAGCAGCGTCTTTGGCAGGCTCAGCAGGAGGCCGAACGCAAAACCCGGAGTTGGGGCAAGCGTAAACGGCCGGATATGACCGCCAAGCTGGATTTCTACAAGGGGGTTCTTTTGTGGGAAATGCAGCAGGATATCGTGCCTCGCCAGTGGCAGCGCCAGCAGGAACTGAACGACATCAGCGCCATGCTCGACCAGACCCGTGAATTGCGTAGCCGGGTCATGGTGGCGAGTAACCGGGTCCAGCGGCTGGATTTTTTCCGCCAGGAACTGCCCGCTCTGGAGCAGGAGCTGGCCAGCTTGCAAAAGCGCGGTGAGCGGCTGATGCGGCGTCAGCAATATTCCCTGCAGGCGTCCGCGTTTGAGCAGGTCACAGTGACCCGCAAGCGGTTGAAGCGTTTCAGTGCGGCAGCCCATGAAGGACTGGCCGATCTGTACAACAAGGCGTTGCGGACCCGGCGTGAGCCGCCGGCTGGTGGTTCCGAGGCGCCCATAGAGTAAGAGGGAATCGGCCTCTTCGCCTTGCCAGCAAGGCGCCAACGGTGTTGTTTGTGTCGAGACCAACGATTTAGTGGGGGTCTTGTTCGCAAGGCAACGGGTTTTATCGCAGGGCATGGCCATGGATGGATACGGGTTACTGTTACTGATGCCGGTGATGATGGTGCTGGCGGCACTGCCCAGCACCAGTGTGGCCCTGGTAGTGGTGCGTTCTGCCCGGCTGGGATTGTCGCAGGGCCTGTGGGTGGCCGCGGGTATTGTGGTGGCGGATCTGTTGTTCGCTGCGCTTGCCCTGTGGGGAATGAGCGAGCTGGCCCAGCAACTGGGTGGTTTGTTTGCCCTGGTCCGTATTGCCGCCGGGCTCTGGCTGGTGTGGTTCGGCATCAACCTGATCCGGCATCGTGGGGCTGCATTGCAAGTCGAACCGTTTGCCGGTGGTAGCAGGACCGTCAGTTTTCTCGCCGGCCTGGCGGTGACCCTGGGCGACATCAAGGCCATCGTTTTCTATGCCAGCCTGTTTCCCCTGTTTGTGGATATGCACTCGCCGGATGCGATGGATCTTGTCGCGGTGCTGCTGATTACGGTTTTCAGTGTGGGCGGGATTAAGGCTGTGTACGCATTACTGGCCCAACGGATTACCCGCCATCGCAATCCCGGTTTGCAACAACCTCTGAGCATCGTCGCTGGCGGCACCATGATCGGCGCCGGCACCTGGCTGGTCACCCGCCCGTAGACCCGTAGGATGGATTAGCCGTAGGCGTCATCCACCGTTACTCCGGTGTCGTTAAATCGTCGGAATAAAAAACATTGCCGTTGCGGTCGATGATGATGGCCGAGGTATCCGCTAGCCGGTTGATCAGCGCCAGGCCTTTTTCTACTCCCAGCACAAAGACACTTGTGGAGAGAGCATCCGCATCCAGGCTGTTGTCCGCGAGCACGGTAACGCTGGCCAGACCATCGATACTCTTGCCGGTCTGCGGTGACAGGATGTGGTGGATGCGGCGGCCATCACGGATGAAGTAGCGTTGGTAATCGCCGGAGGTGGACATGGCCAGGTCGCTGATGGGCAGGCGCATGGCCACCTTCTCCTGGTTACGAGGGTGCTGGATGCCCACTTCCCAGGGGCGACCCCGGTGGTCACCGAGCACATAACTGTCACCGCCCAGGGACAGCCAGGCATGCTTAATACCCGCCTCTTTCAACAGCGCGATACCCCGGTCGATGGCATAGCCCTTGGCGATGCCGCCCAGATCGATGCGGGTGCCGGGTGTGCGATAGCGCACCCGGTGATTCGGCAGTAACTCAATGCGGTCGGCGCCGATGTGCTCGGCCGCATCGGCTAGCTGGGAAGCGTTTGGCGCCTTACCTTCCCGGTAGTCATAGAGATGGCCGGCACTGGCAAAGGTAATGTCGAAGGCGCCGTCGGTGAGCTGATAGAAATGCAGGGACCGTTCCAGTAACCGATAGAACTCGGGGCTGATGGTTTGCGGTTTTTCATGGCCACGCTGGTTAAGCCGAGCCAGTTCACTGTCTTCCACCCAGGGCGACAGTAACTGGTTGAGCCGCTCCATTTCCGCTTCCAGTTGCTGGAAAAGGGGAGCGGCATTGCTCTCTGACCACAGGGAAACACTGGCGCGGGTGCCCATCACATCCCAATCGTGTTGTTGCCAGTCGGCGTGCACGGGGAGCGCCAGCAGCAGTAGCAGGCTGGCAAGCAGGGAGCGAAGCGGGCGAGGGCGATGCATCGGTGTATCCGGGACCAGTGTGTAGATATTGGAGCTTTGCTCGCAAAGCTCCAACGGTTGCCGTCAGGTAATGGTACCACTAACGATGGGCTCGAAGGCGGTAAGCCGGTCCATGGAGTCGCTGTTGCCCAGACTGTGATTGGGGAACTTCTCCGAGAACAAGCCCTGCTCACCATGAAGCGCCATGTAGTTCAGCCACACGGTTTCCGCTAACAGGTTGACGTTGTTGGCGGCCGGGGTGCCAGCGGTTTCCACCGAGGCATCCGGGCGCATCCAGCCCAGCTGCTGATGTTGTTCCGCCGTGCTGCCCGCCGTATTGAGGGTGGGGCGGCCATTGGGGTCGTAAACGAGAAAGAAGGACGCCGCGGTCGATGAATTATCGCCAGTCCATTCGCCCTTGCCACGTCCTTCGGCAGAGTCATCGATGCGCCCGTTGCTGGCCACGGAGCCATCACTGAACACATAAATCATCAGTGGCACTCCCTTGCGGCGAGCGTACTCCAGGCAGGCTCCCATGCACCGCCCGGCACGGCGGTCGCGGATTTCACCGGTTCCCCGTTCGCCGGTGTGATAGTCGAAACCACCCATGCTGATACAACCGGCACCGGCGTAGCCGTTGACCACCAGCTTCATCACCGAGGCCGTTTTCTCAAACTCCCGATCGTTCAACTCGGCGTCCGAGAAGATGCCGAGAATGTCCATGTCCTGGCGGATATCCAGGGTGGAAGGGTCGCCGTAGCGGTCGGTGATATCTGCCGCTTCCACATAACCACAACGCAGCAGGTTGCGCAGGTTGTCGCGGCGGTTGGTATTGGTAAGACCACTGTCGATGCGGTCGATGCGTTTGTGGCTGATGCGGGCGATGGATTCCATTACCGACACGGCATCGGCCTGATCGAGCAGTCCGACCAGTTTGCCGGTGTCTACCAGGCCGGTTACATCGGAGCGCCGGTCTACCTTGGTGGGACGGGCTGAGGCGATGATGGACGCATCCGGGGACATGGAGTTGCCACCGGATATGGAGCTGCGAGAGCCTATCAACGACAGTAGTTCGCCGTCCGCACCGGCATTGAAAATACCGTACATGGGGTTGTGGGGATTATTGGCGGTATCGTTTTCCGAGCGTGCCGGGATCACGCAGCCATTCACATTGGCGGTGGCGTTTGGTGCCTTGTCGAGAATGCCAAGCAGAAAAGGGGAGTCACTATGGAATGCCAGCCCCAGCTCGGTATTGATGGTGCCCGGGTCATTATTGGGTGCCAGGTTGCCCGGTAGCCCAAGCTTGGAATAACCCGCACTGCTGAGAAGGTCCTGTTGTCCTCCCTCGCCACCAACCAGCACGTTGGAGCCGGCAATGTTAGCGCCACCGGCGAGATCAAAACAGATGAAGGGGATCTTGCCGGCCCCGGCGGCGGCGATGCCGCAGTCGGTTTTCATGCCTTCCAGATCACTGGACAATGCCGCCATGGCTTCGCGAGGGTTACTGAACAGGCCGAACATGCCGACGCTGCCGAACGCTGCGCCGGTGAGCAAGCCGCGGCCCAGCATGTCCCGGCGGCTGACCGGTTTGCCGTGGCCCAGATTCAACAAGGGTGCATCCGGATGCAGGGGCTGGGTACGTTTTTTTAGAAAGTGACGTTTCATGATTTTCCCCTTATTGCATCAGCATGGTGGCACTGCCCAGCATGGCGGCACAGGCCGCCTTTGCCGCGGTGGCGGTGCGTTCCACGCAGTCACTGCTGCACTGTGTCAGATTGGTGTTGAACAGCAGGCTTTCCAGTTCCCCCTCCACATCGGCCCGGGCTGGCTGATCCGCCTGGCCGTTGCCGACCATGCGTTCAAACAATGGTGAAATGACCCAGTCCCGCCATTGTTGCTGGGTAATGGTGTCGGCACCAACGTTGTAGTTCAGCCCTGAGAACAGGGGTGTGATGCTGCCATCATTGGTGCGCTCGGCTTCCACCAGGGCGTTGCAGTACTCGATCGACAGCTGCGCCACGCCGACCTGATGAGCAGTGAGGAAGGCTTCAATGTTTTCCTCGCTGGGAAGCTGGGTGCGCAGGCGCTGATAGGTGTCCGGCACGTCTCCATAACCCTCTGGTACTCCGGTAAGCACACTCATGGTGGCGTTGATTTCGGCAAAGTTGCGTAGCCCTGCCAGTGGTTGTTCGCCGTATTCGTTAGGGGTCAACGGCAAGGGCTGCGGTTCAGTGTGCACATGGGTATGGCTACCCAGCCGCTCGAAGGTCAGGAAGAATTCATCGTTGTCCTGGCCCTGCTCCACCGGCAGCAAGGTGCCCAGGCGGGACAGGGTTTCTCCCTGTTCGCTGTAGCCGTCGCCGCCGATCTCTGTGTCCAGGGTGGCGAAGGCTTGTGCCACATCCGGTACCTGTCCATTGATGCCCAGACGTAGGCCGGCCAGGGGGACTTCTTCGCTGACGATGTCCTGCTCCAGGTTGATGAAGTAGGGCGCGGCGAACAGGTAGCTGAAGTTATCGAAGCGGGACACTTCGAACACCACATAGGCGCCGGGCTGGTCGATCAGATGACCGATGTAGAAGGGCAGGAAATAACGCTCGCCGACGCCGGCGTCGAAGTTGGTGCGAATCTGTTCTTCAGTGAGTGCCCGGTTATGGATGGCGGCGAAACGGATTACCCCTTCCCAGGGGCGGTCACTGGAGGCTTCGTTGCCCAGGACTAAAGCGAAGGTGTCATCCCAGGTGTTGAGCAGGGCGGGGATGACCGGATCGGTGGCGCCGTTGCGGGCACCATTGATATAGATCTGTCGGCCGTTTACCGGGTCGAAGGTCACCGCCACGTGCTGCAGGCTGGCCTGCAGCGGATCGTCAGCCGTTTCCAGCACCGGTTCGCCGTTGCCGTCAGTGGCTTCGCCGATACGCTGGAACAGCTGATAATTGCTGCCGCTTTGCGCCAGTGTCAGGTTGCGGGCATCCGGGCCGGCGGAGTAACTGATGATATGGGCATCATCCTGGCCGGTGCTGGCGGGCACCAGCCAGGCTTCCAGGGTCAGTTCGCCGGTGGTGCGGATCATGTCACTGAGCTTCTTGCTGGTGGCGGTGCTGCCCTGGGCTTTGCCGTTGTTGAGACGAATGCCCCAGCCGCCTTCCCAGGTGACGTCGCCATTGAATTGCAGGTGGATGGACGGGTCTACTCCGGAGCTGTCGAAGGCGGTGAGGCCTTCCCCGGTCTTGAATTCATAGCGGGCGATGATGTTGCTCTCGTAACGGCCGCCGCCGGCGGCCAGGGTGCCATCGTCCACATTGAGTGATTTGCTCAGCACCAGATCGTTATCGGGGGCGGTAGGGACAATGGCGTTCGCCATGGCGCGAATGGCATTTTCCATGGCCAGGGCATCACTGTCGCAGTTATCGCTCCAGCAGTTGTGGCTGTCTTCACCGAGACGCTCTACCAGACGGCTCAATTCCGGGCTGTTCAGGTCGATCTTGCTGCGCACGGCCGTGTATGCCTCGTTCACATCATCTGCAGCCAGATAGGGGCCCTGGGGGGTGTTGGCATCACTCTGGTGACAGTCGCTGCAATGGTCGTCCAGCAACGGATAGACATGGGTCTGGAACAGGCTCGGGTCCTGGGGGAAATTCTTGCTGTTGCCCGGGTCCTTGATCGGCGGTTCTTCCAGTTCCGTGGTGCCGCCCCCCAGCCCCAGACTTTCGCCAGCCCAGGCGCTGATCCAGGTACTGATCTGATCGGCGCAGAATTGCGAATCAGATTCCCAGCAGTTATGCCCACCGGCGACTTTCTGCACCATCTGCGAGGACGCTGGCTGGTTAAGGTTGATCAGCGGGTTGGCTGCTGCATAGGCCTGGTTGATATCGCCGGTCTGCAGGAAGGCAGGCTGCTGATCGCGGTGACAGGCGCCGCAGCGCTGCTCGCTGACCATATTGTTCCAGATATAGATCTTGAAAGCGGAGACGTCAGCATTGCGTGGTGCAGGGCCGTCGTAGTTGACGTTGTTGTTGCCGCCCCCATTGTTAACGTTCGGGGTGGTGTCGGAGCCGCTGCTGCTGCCGCCACAGCCGCTGATCAACGCGGCCAGGAGAGCGCTGGCAAGTGGTAAGTATCGCATCGCCTCAGTCCCCCATGCAGTAGGTGGCCGCATCGGCAAACAGCGTCTTCATGCGGTAGTTATCGTTTTTGAACTGGCTCGTCATGTTCTCAAGCTGAGAGGTGTCGGCACTGTCTGCGGGTTTGCGCAGGCACACCGCCTGAAAAACCTTCTCCGCCTGGCAAGTGGCGAAAACATCGCTGTGGGCCAGTTCCCGGCCCAGGCTGGCGGCGCCGCTGCCACTGCCGTTCAGATTCGGGTCCCAGCCCAGGTTGGCATTGGGGCCTTTTCGCCAGTAGTTGTCCCAGTTGTCGTCCGGGGTGATGTACCCCCAGGGGAAGTTGTTGCTGTTGATCAGATATTTGCCCTGCACCCGGGTGCCGGTATCCGGATCGGCGCTGGTGTTGTAGACCATGCGGCCACCATCGCCTTCCTGCGGGCCTTCCCAGTCGTAGTAGGCAAAGCCCTGGGCCAGCGGGTCCATGCCGCTGTGACAGCTGATGCAGTTGTTGCGGAAAATACGGCTGTCGCCGCCGGGGCTGCGGCTGACATCCTGACGGATGCGGTCGGAGGGGCGAGTGGTGTCCTGCACCTGTTCCAGGTCACGACAGAGATGGTTCATCAGGGTGAAGCGCAGCATGGCCCGGTTGGTGCCGGCATAGAAAAAGGCGTTGGCAGCGGCACGGGTGGTCAGCACCCCGGCAACGGCCTGTGACGGCGTGCCGTACTGGCTGGCCTGGCTGCTGGCGGAAAGCACATCGGCCAGATTGGCGTGCTGAATCTCCAGGTTGCGGTAATGGGCATTGCTGTCCGCAGACGCCGCTGGGGTGACGTTGCCCACGTAAAGCAGGTCATCGTAGAGGATTCGCCGAAAGTCCAGATCATCGCGAATGGCACCGATTACCGTGGCGGTATAGTCATTCAATGGCGCGAACACATCCTGGGCCTCATTGGTCCACGGTGTGGCGAACTGCTTGACAGTGACGTTATAGAACGCCGGGTGGTCCATGGCCAGTTCCGCCGCGTCACGGGGGCCGCTGGTAGGGTTGCCCTGGATCAGGTTGGCCATGGTAGTGAGCGTGGCAGCATCCGCCGGTACACCCGCCAGACGATTGTGAATGCGTTGTGCCTGGTCGCGACTGTTGGCCATGCCTGTCACAGGCAAGCTGAGAGCCAGCGTCACCAGAAATATCCCCCGATAGCCTTTCATGGCTGTATCCTTTTTCTTTGATACGCTGTCGTCCGTCTGTCATTGATTGGCAGTACAGATCGACCGTTTAACAGATTTCCCGTTTCCCGCAATCATTGTCCATGACATTCTGCATCAGGCTCTGTGAATTGGGGCCCAGAAAATCAACAACAGATTCGCGATACTGACACAAACCAGAAAAAAACGGACGAACGGTGAAAATAATGAGGGTACCTGTCCTGCTGGGTCTGCTTGTGGGGATAAGCGGCTGCGGAGGCATGGACGGGGGGGATCAGCAGAAGGACCCCACGGTAACCGATATCCCGGTGGCGTATGTGCAGCGTTCGCTGCCCAGGGATGACGACGGTGAGATTGTGGTTGAGTCCCTGGAAGAACCGGCAGCGTTCCAGGCCGGGGCCAGGCTGATGGTGCGTGATAGCGCTTCCTCCCGTGCTGTTACTCGTGATGTCTCCACGACGATCTTCGGTTCCGGCCACGACGTCCGTGATCTCACCATGAGCTACGACGGCAGTCGTCTGCTATTTTCCGCTCGGGCGCCGGAAATTGTCGATGCAGATGAGGATGAGCAGCCTACCTGGAACCTGTGGGAATATGATTTTCAAACGGGCGTCGCGCGACGGCTGATCAGCAGCGACCTGCGCGCAGAAGAAGGCCAGGATCGCTATCCGGCCTATTTGCCCGATGGCCGTATCGTGTTTGCCTCAACCCGCCAGCGCCAGGCCCGGGCCAGGTTGCTGGATGAGGGCAAGCCCCAGTTCACCCCGCTGGAAGAAGGCCGTGATACTTATGCCTTCGCCCTGCACGTGATGAGTGCGGACGGCGTGGAGATTGAGCAGATCACATTCAATATGAGCCATGATGTGGCGCCCCTGGTGGGCCGCGATGGGCGGGTGATCTTCCTGCGCTGGGATAACAAGGATAATGAAAACCGCTTTGATCTGTACCGGGTTAACCCGGACGGAACCGGGCTTACCCCCCTATACGGTGCCGATAGCCATGACGCCGGTAATAATCGCACTCGGGAATTCCTGCCCCTCTCGCTCATGGGCGATGGTCGTCTGCTCACCGCTGCACGTTTGCGCGAGGCCGGAGCCGGGCAGATGCAGCCGCTGGCCATCGATATTGGCAACTTCGTGAATCGTGAGGGCCCGCTGTTTGGTCGGGTTGGTAGTCAGGCAGAGCAGGCGTTGCCGGGCCCGGCCAGCTCTTTGGGTGATGCCGTGGCGGTGGAAGGGCGACTGGCGGATTTGGTGAGCATGGATGATGGCTCCGGTCGTTTTTTGATCGCCTGGTCTCCCTGTCGCTTGCGGGAGGGGCAAACCCTGCGGCCCTGTACCGCCGAGTATCTAAATCAGGGACTGCCGGAAGCACCGCCTGCCTTCGGTCTATGGATTCTGGACCCGGCCGAGGGAACTCAGCGGCCAGTGGTCACCCCGCAGGCGAATCTCTGGGTCACAGAACTGGCTGTGGCAACGTCGCGAACCCTGCCAACGCAGGCCGTGGCCAATGAGCGGGACGATGCCCTCGCTGAAGACAACCTGGCGCGACTGGATATTCGCAGTGTCTACGACATGGATAGCCGGTTTGTCAGTTTCAATAACCCTCGGCTTCCCGGTATTTCCACGCTCGAGCAGTTCCGGGATCCTTCCCTGGTGGCCCCGGAAGAGCGGCAGGTGCGTTTTCTGCGGATTACCAAGGGCGTGTTGATCCCCGACGAGGATGTCCGGGATATCGCCGGAGCCCAGTTCGGGCGGGCGGCTAATTTCGGCATGCGCGAAATTGTCGGCTATGTGCCGGTAGAGCCGGACGGCTCGGTGCGAGCGCGGGTACCCGCTGACGCGCCGCTGGGCCTGCAATTGGTCGATGCCACGGGCAAGGCGGTGTACAGCCGTCATGGTGCATGGATCAATCTGCGCCCGGGCGAAACCCTGCAATGCCAGGGCTGCCACGCCAACAATTCGCCGTTGCCCCATGGCCGTACTGATGGCATGGCACCTTCGATCAATGCGGGTGCTCCCCTGACCGGGCAGCCCTTCCCAAATACCCGCACCGATGTGGTCGGGTTTGCCGATGCCGGCGAAACCATGGCTCAGGCGCTCACCCGGCTCTATCCGGAACGGGAAATCCCGGCCATTGATATGCGCGGCTTTGATGCCTGGAGCGATCCGGCTCCGGCTGAAGACCTGTTGCTGGCCTATGCGGACCTGCAGACACTGGCGCCTGCCCCGGTGCCCTGTCAGCAGCAATGGCAGGCGGAATGCCGCACGGTGATTCATTATCAGGACCACATTCAGCCGCTTTGGGATCTGCCACGCCAGGCGGACGTGGGTGGCAGCCTGCAGGATGTTACCTGTTCTTCTTGCCATAATCGCCGGGATGCCATGAATGCGTTGCAGGTGCCGCCGGCGCAGCTGGAGCTCACTGGTGAGGCGTCTGCAGATCAGCCGTTACAGCCCACCAGCTACCGGGAACTGCTGTTCAATGACAACGAGCTGGTGCTGGAAGACGGCGCCTTGGTCGACCGGCTGGAGATCGTCACTGACGGTGAAGGCAATGTGGTTTACCAAACTGATGAAGACGGGGAGCTGATTCTGGATAACATGGGTAATCCTGTTCCGGTGACGGAAACCGTGCCGGTCTCGGCACTCATTCGGGCTGGCCAGGCGCGCAATTCCGACGCATTCTTTGATATCTTTGTACAGGGCGGTGCCCATGACGACTGGCTGAAGGTGGAAGAATTGCGGTTGCTGGCGGAATGGGCCGATCTTGGGGCGCAGCTCTATAACGACCCGTTCCGGGTGCCCGAAAACTGATAAAGCGCCAAGTCTGGATAACCTGACTGGTGCCGTTGGAGCCTTGTTCGCAAGGCGAATGGCGTAAAATTCTTGCCATGAAAACAAGCCCGGAATCGACATGCCGGGCTTATTTGATGTCCGATTGAAAGGGGAGACGCACCCGTTGCGCCTTGTAGTTGTGTTGTTATCCATGCTGGTGCTGTTACCGGTAAAAGCGGTTTCATCCGAACCGTCACCTCCCTTGCAAGTCAAGGTTGCGGAGCCCTATGTGGATATCCATACCGGGCCCGGTCGCGGTTACCCGGTTTTCCATGTGGTAGAGCGCCATGCGCCGCTGACCCTGCTGTTCCAGCGCGCCGGCTGGATCAAGGTTGAAACCGCCCGTGGCCGCATCGGCTGGGTGCCTCGCAAGGCGTTACTGTCTACCCTGGACGGCAGCGGTGAGACACCGGAACTGCAGAATCTGGGTCACGAGGATTTTACTGGTGGGCACTGGCAGGCATCGGTGCTGGCGGGAGAACTTGAAGGTGTCACCTCGCTGGCGGTGGGGCTTGGCTACCGGTTCACAGAAAACCTCACTGCCGAGGCGATGTTTACCCAGGCCAGTGGGAATTTTTCCAATACCAAGCTGATTGATTTCAACCTTCAGCATCAGCTGTTTCCGCGCTGGAGAATCTCTCCCTATACGATGCTGGGAACCGGCCGCGCCAGTATTGAACCCCGGGCGACATTGGTGCGCCCGGAAAATCGTGACGAAACGCTGGCTTTTGCCGGCGCCGGGCTGAAGGCCTACCTGGCTCGCGGTTTTGTATTACGGGGTGAATACCGAAGTTATGTGCTGTTCACCGAAGAAAACGACAACCGGAATCTGGAAGAATGGAAACTCGGTTTCTCCCTGCTTTTCTGATCCTGCCTCTATTACTCCCGGCAGGAGCAATAGCTGAAACGGCAGACGATACATCCGCTGTGCGCGACGCAGACCCGGAATCGGTACTGGATCCGCAAATCGAGCGGCGTCGTATCAAGGAAGCGGATATCGATAGCGAAAACTTCGAGGCGGGTGTGTACGCAGGCATTCTCTCGATTGAAGATTTTGGTGCTCAGCCAGTGGTGGGCGTGCGGCTGGACTATCACTTGTCCGAGGATGTGTTCTTCGAGGCAGTGCTGGGCCGCGCCGAGGCTGGAGAAACCAGTTTCGAAACCCTTAATGCGGGGGTGCGTCTGCTGAATGATGATGAGCGTGAGTTCACTTATTACCAGGCGTCGGTGGGGTACAACCTGCTACCCGGCGAGGCCTTTCTGTCTGGCGGACGAACGTTCAATAACGCCCTTTATCTGCTTGGTGGAGCCGGGATTACCGATTTCGCCGGCGAAGAGCATTTCACCCTGGGGGTCGGTGTGGGTTACCGCCTGCTGGTCAATGATTTGATCGCCGTGCGGGTGGATATGAAAGACCATATCTTTAATCTGGATGTGCTTGGCGAGGATAAGACCACGCACAATCTGGAGCTGACCGCGGGTGTCAGTCTGTTTTTCTGAAAATAAGAAATGGGGGGAGCAATAATGAAAAAGACACTGATGCTAGTGATAGGCGCGTTGGCGCTGATTTTTTCCAGCAATGCGCTTGCCGCAGAGGAAGGTGCGCCAGCACCGGACTTTACGCTCAAGACCCTGGATGGCAGCAACCTGAAGCTAAGCGAGCAGCGGGGAACCGTGATTCTGCTGAATTTCTGGGCCTCCTGGTGCGGACCCTGCCGTACCGAAATGCCGTTGCTGGACGATCTTTATCAGGAGTATCGCGACTACGGCTTCACCGTGCTGGGCGTTAACCTGGATGAGAATCGTGACCAGGCGGATCGTCTTTTGGACAAGATTCCGGTGACCTTCCCGGTGTTGTTTGATCCGCAGAACAGTACCAGTGAAACCTATGGCGTGGATGCCATGCCCACCACCGTACTGATTGACCGTAATGGTGTGGTCCGTCATCACCATCGTGGTTACAAGGACGGCTATATGGATAAATACGAAGACCAGGTGAAGGCGCTGGTGCTGGAATGAATGGAGTGGGAATGATGCGTCTCTCCGGTCTTGTGCTATTGCTGGCGTTCACCGCCAGCGGCTGTGCCGTAAAACCCTGGCTAAAGCCCTACGAGCGTGCCCGCCTGGCGGACCCGGTGATGAACGTGTCTGCCCATCCGGTGGCGGAAAGCTACATGGGCCATGTGCATCAGGCGCGGGAAAGCATGCGTGGGGCGGAAGGCAGTGCCGGTGGAGGCTGCGGATGCAACTGATGCGTACGTTGCTGGTGGGAGTGCTGATCTGTTCAAGCGCGTTGTTGCAAGCCTCGGTATTGCCGGAGGATCGGCTTGATGTGCTGTACCACCAGTACGAGGGGGGCGGTATGAAAATCAATGGCCCGTCGGTGCTGGTAAGAAAGTCGGTGGCCGACAAGGTAGCGGTGCATGCCAATTATTATGTGGATGAAGTCTCCGCTGCTTCCATTGATGTGCTGGTCAGTGCCAGTCCTTACTCAGAAGAGCGCACCGAGAAAAGTGTTGGCGTGGATTACCTGCATGGCAAGGCCATCTATTCGTTAAGTTACGCCAACAGCGAAGAAAATGATTTCGAGGCGAACTCGGTACACTTTGACATGAGCCAGGATTTCTTTGGCGATCTGACAACCCTGAGCTTTGGCTATTCGAAAGGCTGGGATGAAGTGTTTCGAAGTGATGATAATACCTTCGCTGAAGAAGCCGATCGGCAGCATTTTCGGATCAATATATCGCAGATTCTGACCCGCAATCTGAGGGCTAGCCTGGGCCATGAGCTGATCACCGATGAAGGCTACCTGAACAATCCCTACCGCTCCGTGCGTTATTTGACGGGTGGTGGCAATTACAGCTTTGAGCCGGAGCGCTATCCAGAAACCCGTACCAGTGAAGCTACCTCGTTACGGCTGTCCTACTACTTGCCCTGGCGGGCCGGCCTGCATGGCGAGTACCGGCTGTATAACGATTCCTGGGGTATTGATGCCAATAGCTGGCAATTGAAGCTGATACAGCCGCTGGGAGGAAAGTGGACTCTGGAAGGGCGTTACCGGGCCTACCAGCAAGGCCAGGCGGATTTTTATGCGGATCTATTTCCATTCCAGAATGCCCAGAATTTTCTTGCCAGAGACAAGGAACTCAGCGAATTCAGCTCTACCGTGGTGGGGGTGGGGATTGGCTTCGAATTCAGCAAATCAAACTGGGACACCTTCGACCGGGCGGGGCTGAATCTGTGGGTGGATCGCTTCAGCTTTGACTACGAGAATTTCCGCGACATTCGCGTCGCTTCCACCCCGGGCACCGAACCGCTGTACAGCTTTGATGCCACGGTAACCCGACTGCTGTTTACGTTGTGGTATTAGCTACGAGCTACGCTGGTTGGATAGGGAAAGGATGGAAAGTTCCTCGGACCTCGGTATTTCTACGAAGCCGCGGTAGGAGCCCATGCTTGCATGGCGAACCGCGCTTGCGCGGAAATCGGCCGGAGGGAGATCAGGAGTCTCAGAGCTCGACAGGTTTCAGAAAAGAATGGCGGCTAGGTTGATCTGTGCCGCCTCGCTACGCTCGGTTCGCCATGCAAGCATGGCTCCTACAGCGAAGCCCGGTTCTTTCGCCTGAATCGCGCCGCGAGCGGCGCTCCTGCAAAATTTTTCCGGCGTTGTCTCTTACAACGAGTCGGTCAGCAAAATCCCGAAGCTGAAACGGTTTTCGTAATCGTCGTAGTTGATCAGCGAATCCCCATAGCCACTGAACACCTGAACCAGCCCCTTGAAACGCTTGCTGAGCGGGAAAGAATAGTTGATGCGGCCGGCGCCCTTGTTGTCGGAGCGCAAGTTGTTACGCACCATCAGTTCCAGTACGTGGTTGCGGAATGGGTAGGCTACTTCCAGCTCGAAATTGCCCATGAACTTTTCGATGTCCGGGTTATCGTCACCGGAGGTCTCCAGGGGGTCGTCTTTCTCTTCTTCGGGAATCCGGTACCAGGGTTTCACGGACCAGTAGTAGTCGCCGGTCTTGAAGACGTAATTCATGAACACCCGGTTCCAGCTTCTCGACACCGGCACATCGCGGCCATTGGATTGGTGGTTGAAGCCGGCCACCAGCAGTTCGGAATCCAGTGGGCCAATCTGCCAGTCGATAGGCTTGGAAATAAAGATTTCCGGCTCGTAATTGGTTTCCCGAAACGGCGCGGAGATCTCGCTGTTGTAGGCCTGCCAGAAGAAGGTACCGGTGAACGCCATCCACAAGGTCACATCGTCGACGATGTTTTCCTTCAGGGGCGCCTTGAGTGAGAGCTGGAACTTCACCTCGTTGGGCTGCAGGTCCCGGTCATCCTTGTCGGGGTCATTCCACTGGCGGTTGGACCAGTAGCTGTACGGCAGCAGGTAATTGCGGCGGTGCGGGGTAATCACAAAGGGGTTGCCTCGGGTGGTGTTTTCCAGCGCCAGGCGGGCGCGCAGGGCATCCTCGTTGGTGCGATCCCCGGGCAGTTCTTCGCCGTTCTGGCACCAGCCGCGCAGCTCTTTCAGGGTGACCTGCTCATTGGCAGTCTGAGCACTTCGCAACAGGCAATCGTTCTGCTGCTGGGTTTTGCTCATGGCCTCCGTTGATTCATCCGGCACCGGGGCACTATCACTGTCTGATGCCTGGGCATTTTCCTCTTTCTCACGTTCGGATGCTTGCGGGCTTTCTTCGGCATGGAGGGTGGCGACACAGAGAGAGGCGCTGATCAATGTCAGGGCCAGCACCAGGGACTTGTACATGCAGTGATCCTTTACGTTGCCGATATTTCCGTCTGGCACGGCCAGCATCCAGTTACAGGTTGCTGACTTCCTCGTTGCTCATTGAGCGAGCCTGATCCTCCAGCATGACGGGAATACCGTCACGCACCGGATAGGCCAGACCACTGGCCTTGCACTTGAGTTCGCCGGCCTTGTCGTCATAGATCAGGGGTGCCTTGCTGACCGGGCAAACCAGGATGTCTAGCAGGTTGGTATCAATCATTGGCGGATTCCTAAGCAGTCATTCAGCAGTCTTTGGCGAGTATACCCAATGTCCACGGCAGGGGAGAGGATGCCGCCGCAACTCCGGCCTTTTTTTACGAAAAAGCTGTTAAAACAGTTAACTAGAGAGGCAAACGGTAGTTTCAAACGCTTGTTTGACTCACGGGTCACAAATAGGGGTAGAGCGGTGCAGGAGCCCTGACCTAAGATTAGCGTCCCAAATTATGGCGGGCCCATGGCCCGCCTCATTGTCACCGTTTCTTTAGGGAGATTTGAGATGCCGGATTACAAGGCTCCCCTGCGCGATATGCGCTTTGTACTGAATGAAGTCCTGGACATGGACGGCCACTACCAGGGTCTGGGTCTGGAAGAGATCAACAGCGAACTGCTGAATGCCTTTCTGGAAGAAGGCGCCAAGTTTTCCGAAAACGAGCTGGCTCCCCTGAACCGTTCCGGTGATGAGGAAGGCTGTGGTTTCGACAACGGTGTGGTAACCACGCCGAAAGGTTTCAAGGAAGCCTACGCCAAGTATGTGGAAGGTGGTTGGCCGGCCATGGGCGGCGATCCGGAATTCGGCGGTCAGGGCCTGCCCGGCTCCGCTGGCATCGCTATCTCTGAAATGACCGGTACCGCCAACTGGTCCTGGAGCATGTACCCGGGCCTGTCCCACGGTGCGGTGGCGACCATTGAAGAGCACGGTACCGACGAGCAGAAAAATGGCTACCTGCCGAAGCTGACCAGCGGTGAGTGGACCGGCACCATGTGCCTGACCGAACCCCACTGTGGTTCTGACCTGGGTATTCTGAAATCCAAGGCCGAGCCCAACGCAGACGGCTCCTACAGCATCACCGGCACCAAGATCTTTATCTCTGCTGGTGAGCATGACATGGCCGAGAACATCGTCCATATCGTACTGGCTCGCCTGCCTGATGCGCCCAAAGGCACCAAGGGTATTTCCCTGTTCATCGTTCCCAAGTTTCTCACCGACGGCAACGGCGGTGTGGGCGAGCGCAATGCGGTGACCTGTGGTTCCATCGAACACAAGATGGGCATCAAGGCATCCGCCACCTGCGTAATGAACTTCGACGGCGCCACCGGTTACCTGATCGGCCCGGAAAACAAAGGCCTGAACTGCATGTTCACCTTTATGAACTTTGCCCGTCTGGGTACCGCCATTCAGGGTGTTGCCCATGCCGAGCTGGGTTTCCAGGGTGGCCTGACCTACGCCAAGGATCGTCTGGCCATGCGCAGCCTGTCCGGCCCGAAAAACCCGGAAGGCCCCGCCGACCCGATCATCGTTCACCCGGACGTGCGTCGTATGCTGCTGACTTCCAAGGCGTTCGCCGAAGGTGGTCGTGCACTGGTGTACCTGTGCGCCCAGCTGGGTGACAAGGTGAAGCTGGAGAAAGATGAGGCGGCCCGCAAGGAAGCCGACGATCTGATGGCCCTGTTGACGCCAATCGCCAAGGCGTTCGTGACCGAAGCCGGTCTGGAAGCGGCCAACCACGGTGTGCAGATCTACGGTGGCCACGGCTTTATCCGTGAATGGGGCATGGAACAGAACGTGCGTGATGCGCGTATCTCCACCCTGTACGAAGGCACCACCGGCATTCAGGCGCTGGATCTGCTGGGTCGTAAAGTCATGATGACCCAGGGTCAGGCCCTGCGTAACTTCACCAAGGTCGTGCACAAGTTCGGCGAAACCAACGCGGACAATGCGGACCTGAAGGAACTGCTGGAGCCGCTGGCCGCTTACAACAAGGAATGGGGCGAGCTGACCCAGGCCATCGGCATGCAGGCCATGCAGAATCCGGATTATGTGGGTGCCGCTTCCGTGGATTACCTGATGTATTCCGGCTACGTGACCCTGGCCTACCTGTGGGCCCGCATGGCAGCCGTGGCACACGCTGCGCTGGAATCCGGTGCTGGTGATGAGGACTTCTACAAGGCCAAGATCAGCACGGCCAAGTTCTACTTCAAGCGCATCCTGCCGCGTGCGGCCGGTCACAAGGGCGCCATCGAAGGCGGCCTGGACTGCCTGATGGAACTGGACGCAGAACACTTCGCGTTCTGATCCGGCGTCAGTGCCAGAAAAAAAGCCCGCCCTTGTTCGGCGGGCTTTTTTTTGCCTGAAAACCGCCCAGGCTACGTAAACGGTGGTTTTTCGTTATAGTGTCGACACAAAAAAGACGTCACAGGGATGAGGGGGATATATCCATGAAGAAGGTTGTTGCACTGATTGTGGTGCTGGTTGTGGCGTGGCTGGGGGCCACGTTTTATGTGGGCATGCGCGCCGAGACGCTGGTTCGCGACGAAGTGGCCGGCCTGGAAGTGATTCCGGGGCAGAGCGATATTGTCTTTGACGTGCTTCGTTATGATCGCGGGCTGTTTCGGTCCGAGGCGGTGACCTGCCTGATCGCCCAGGGCGAGCTGGCATCCAATCCGAACATGGCGATGTTGTCCGGGCAAATCTGCTCCCTGAGCACCATTCACCACGGTCCCTTCGCCTGGACCGATGAGGGCCTGTTTGTGGGGATTGCCGCCAGTGAGGAAGTCCTGGATCTGAGTGAGCTGCCCCCGGAAATGGCGGCCATGGTCAATGAGATCTTTCAGGGCAAGCCGCCGGTGACCGGTTACAGCCGCTATGGCTTTGATGGCAGCCTGACCATGAAGGTGGCGGTGTCGCCGGTAAATCTGGAGGCACCCATGGGCAAGGTGGTGCTCGAAGAGTTGCAGCTGGACGTGTTGCGGCCAACCGCTGATACCTATCCGGTCAACACTTACCTGTCCCTGCAGGGGCTGGATGTGTCCTCCCCGAAAATGGGTTTCGCGGTGGATTCACTCACTGGCGCCGTGGATATCGTTGCCATGCTGGGCGGTGAGTTACCGCTGGCGGATATTAACCTGGCCGGCAAGCAGTTGCGCTGGTCCCAGGGGGAGCAGCCGATGCTGGCGTTTGATCTGACCCTGCAGGGCAACAGTAAGGATCACGGTGATACGCTTAGCGGCGACAGCCGCTTATGGTTGGAGAATATCAGCGGGCCAATGGTGCCGCTGCCCATGGACAGCGCTTACCTGGGCATGGACTACGCCGGTCTGGACCGGCAGGCACTGGTCAAGGTGCACGCACTCAACCGGGAGATGGATGAAATCCAGACCCGGGCACTGATGGGCGCCCTGACCGGCAATGGCGAGCAGGATATGGAACAGCAGATGGCTCGTATCCAGACCTTGCTGGCAGAAATGACCCAGGTGGCTGCGGAACAACTGCTGCATCCGGGTGACAGTGAGTTGTCACTGCAGATGCTGGTGGACCACCAGGGCGAGCGACAGCTCACCGTCGACAGCAAGGCCCGTTACCTGGGGCTGGATGGCAACAACCTGCCGGCTGACGAGCTGATGGCACTCAGTGAGGCGCAGATTCAGCAGATGCTGGATGTGCAGGTGCGCGTGGATATGCACGAGTCACTGGTGCCGGCGTCCTACGTCGCCAGGCTGACAGCCCTGGCCGAGCAGGGCGTGGTGGAAAGGCAGGGCGAGCGCTGGAGCAGTGTGATCAGCGCCAATGGCGGCGCCCTGAGCCTCAATGGCCAGCTAGTGAGCGCTGAAGAGCTGCAGGAGCGCATGAAAGCGGTTTCCGGGCCTGCTGGCACTCCGGAGGCGGCTGAAGCGGAGACGGCCCTGGACGATCCGTTGGCTTACCAAGTCGATTGATCCGCAAAACCCGCCGTTTGGCGGGTTTTTTTATTCCCCGAAAATCGGGCATGCTGTAATGACTCTCTCGCGGGGCGATTGCCTGTTCTAAGGAGGGGAGACATGGAGACAGTCAGGGTGCTTTGTTGGCGCTCAACGGCGATCCTGTTCGTTCTGCTGGGCATGATCGGTGTGGTGGTCCCGGGTATGCCGACCGTGGTCTTTCTGTTGCTGGCCGCCTGGGCGGGCAGCCATGGCTGGCCACAGCTTGAACACTGGTTGTTGCACCATCCCCGCCACGGTGGCCACATCCGTCAGTGGCGCGAACAGCGTGCCATTCCCCGCCGCGCCAAGTGCGCCGCCTCCACCATGATGTTAATCAGTATCGGCCTGATCAGCCTGTCTACGGCGCCGGATTACGTGAAAATCGCTGTTCCGCTGTTTCTCTGCGCGGTATTGCTGTGGATGTGGCGCCGACCGGAGCCGCTGGAATAGGCATAAGGCTTTATTTGAATACGGCGCAAATGAAGGCAAAAGTGCGTAAACAGCCCTCAATGTTCCCAATTTCACCCACAAAGCGTGATTCTTGCGTTAGCGGCGGCGCCCATGAACGGCGGGTCACAAATAACCCTGTTACCTGAGGCCCTGCCTGCCTAAAATTTGCGCCCTGCCAACTTTCGGGAGATGTGCAAATGGCGACCTATAAAGCGCCCCTCGAGGACATGCGTTTTGTTCTCAACGATGTGTTCAAAGCGGATCAGCTGTGGGCCTCCATGCCTGCCACCGCCGAGGTTACCCGCGACCTGTCCGACGCCATTCTGGAAGAAGCGGGCAAGATGACCGAAGGCCTGCTGTTCCCGCTGAACCGTAACGGTGACGAGCAGGGCTGCACCTGGAACGACGGTGAAGTGACCACCCCGGACGGTTTCAAGGATGCCTTCAAGACCTTTGCGGAAAATGGCTGGAGCGCGTTTTCCGGTAATCCGGAATTCGGTGGCCAGGGCATGCCCAAGTCCCTGGCGGTGCTGTTCGAGGAAATGATGCACAGCGCCTGTTCCTCCTTCGCCCTCTACCCAGCGCTCACCAGCGGCGCTTGCCTGGCCATCGATGCCCACGCCAGCCAGGAACTGAAAGAGCAGTACCTGCCCAAGCTCTACAGTGGTGAGTGGAGCGGCACCATGTGCCTGACCGAGCCTCACTCCGGTACCGATCTGGGTATTCTGCGCACCAAGGCCGAGCCCAACGACGACGGTTCCTTCAACATCACCGGCACCAAGATCTTCATCACCGGTGGTGAGCACGACATGACCAGCAACCACATTCACCTGGTGCTGGCGAAGCTGCCGGATGCCCCGGCTGGCTCCAAGGGGATTTCCCTGTTCCTGGTACCCAAATTCCTGCCCGACGCGGACAACAACGCGGGTGAGGGCAACGGTGCGACCTGTGGCTCCATCGAACACAAGATGGGCATCAAGGGCTCGGCTACCTGCGTGATGAACTTCGACGACGCCAAGGGCTGGATCATCGGCGAACCGAACCAGGGGTTGGCCTGCATGTTCACCATGATGAACTACGAGCGCCTTTCCATCGGCCTGCAGGGCCTGGGCCTGGGTGAAGTGAGCTACCAGAGCGCGGTGGACTATGCCCGCGAGCGCCTGCAGGGCCGCAGCGCCACCGGCGCAAAAAATCCCAATGGCCCGGCGGACCCGATCATTGTTCACGGTGACGTACGGCGCATGCTGATGAACATGCGTGCCATCAATGAGGGTGGCCGTGCGCTGGCTGCCTACGTGGGCATGCAGCTGGACACTGCCAAGTTCAGCGAAGACGCGGACGCCAAGAAAAAGGCGGAAGACCGGGTGGCCCTGCTGACACCGGTAGCCAAGGCCTTCTTCACCGATCGCGGTCTGGATACCACTATCACCGGGCAGCAGGTCTTCGGTGGCCACGGTTATATTCGTGAGTGGGGCATGGAGCAGTTCGTGCGCGATTGCCGGATTTCCCAGATCTATGAAGGCACCAACGGTATTCAGGCGCTGGACCTGGCGGGCCGTAAAGTCGCCCGTAACGGCGGTAAATCCGTGGATGCGTTCCTGGCCGATGCCCAGGCCTGGGTTGAAGAAAACAGCGGTAATGGCCAACTGGCTGCCATCAGCAGCGAGCTGCAGGCGGCACTGGCCCTGCTTAAGGACGCCACCCACGAACTGCTGTCCCAGGCAGGCAATAACCCGGACGCGATCAGCGCTGCCGCGGTGGAATATCTGGACCTGTTCGGCTATGTGCTCTACGCCTGGCTCTGGGCGCAGATGCTGGCGGCCACCGATGGTCGTGATGATGACTTCGCCAAGGCCAAGCGCATCACCTGCCAGTACTACTTCCAGCGCATTCTGCCCAAGGCCCATGCCTTGTATGCTCAGATCAAGAGTGGCGCGGATACCATGATGGGTCTGGACGGCGAGTTGTTCTAAATAGCTACGAGCTACGAGCTACAAAAAAACCGCACCCTCACGGGCGCGGTTTTTTTTGGGGTGGCGCGGGGCCAAAAGGCTGATCGTTAGCTGGATGCTTTCCTGAAGCTAGAAGCTAGCTGCTCGTAGCTGCCCTTACGGAAACTGCATATTCAGCGGCGAACTGCCCTGTAGTGAATCCGCCCGATTCGGATCATCTATGAAAGGGTTACGGTTACCCTGCACCTGCTCGATCACGTTGTTGCGGCGACGTTCCTCGTCGTCCACCGGGTCATCCCGGTGCCAGCGTTGGTACATCTCCAGGGTGCCAAGCAAGGGGATGTCATATCTGTCATACAGATACAGCATGGCCCTGGCCACATCTCCCTTGGCGGACTTTGGTGGCTCGAATACCTGAAAGGCTTGCTTGTAACCACACTGCGGATCCGTGGCTGTGGTGGCTGGCAGATCGCCCAAGAGGGTTCTGCGACGGTCAAGCTCTGCATGTCGAGTTACCGGAAATAGGCTGTGGCGGTCCCGTGAGACCTCGACAAACTGGTGACTGCTCTGGCACAACCGGCTGGTTCGGCAGCCGAAATGTTGCGCAAGCCGGCGCTCGTCATAGATGTGTTCTAAAGAAACCCGATCATCGGCCTGGAACGCTTCCTGGCAATACAGCGTTTTGCCGCCGTTGGCGTATACCTGCTCGAGAAACATCTTCTCAGGTGTGTCGCCAAAGCTGGTAGCTACAGGCAAGAAGAATGCCAGCAGCACCAGTGAAAACTTATTCATATTGTGAGCCCCGTCACATGTCTGCTCTTGCCATCTTAGCCCCCAAAGCCAGAGTGACATCTAATTATAATGTATACCGGGGTGATGAAAGGTGCCAATGGCAGGACTAACGGTTGTCTAACAAGAATGTTACGCAGTCCTGAACATGTGCGCTGATCGCACTCTTTGGTGGTAGTTGCTCCGGGGCCAGCAGGGCGCATAGTTGGAACTCCGCCTTGACCATGCCCAGGAACTGACGGGCGGTGTGTGGGGTAGGCAGCTTGGCAGGCAGTTGTCCCTCTCGCTGCAGGTGTTTCAAATATTGTTCCAGCTCACTCAGTAGTAATTCCGGCCCGGCCTGGTAGACCGTGCGTCCGAGATCCGGAAAGGTCGGGGCCTGGGTGATCAGTAGGCGGTATAACTCCAGATTGAGCGGCTCCAGCAGGGCGAACACAAAGTTATTTGCCAGCATCGTCAGCCCCTCGCGGGCAGACATGCCAGTGACATCGATAGAGCGGATTTCTTCGACCAACTTGTCGGCGTGATAACGAATCACCGCGCCGAATAGTCCTTGCTTGTCACCAAAATAGTCATAGAGACTGCGCCGGGAGCCGCCGGCCTGGGTGATGATCATATCCAGAGTGGTGCCTTCATATCCGTGCTGAAGAAAAGCATCGGTGGCGGCTTCAAGAATAGCTTCTCGGCGTTTCTGGCCGCGTTGGCTAAGGGGCTGCTGCTGCATTAAAAGGCCGAAGAGTTAATTTTGAGAAATGGTACTGAGCATGCGGTGTGTTAGCAATAAACCCTGTCTATTGTGCTTTGCCGGCCTTGGCTGAGTGTCGGCAGCCGCTAAGGTGATGTCGGTGATATCGATCCCGCAAGGCTCGCGGTAAAGAGTGGCTGAATGGCTAACGTGGCAAGGCAATCCAGCTGAGTACGCCCTGTTGACGTTCTCGCCAGCGAAAGGGCACCTCGGTACCGTGCTTCCATTGCGATGTCAGCGTTGTCAGCAGGGTGAGTGAGCGCGGGTTGCGGCGGGCGGCGTCATGGAAGTGAAAGCGTTTACCGGTCAGGGGGTAGAGCGCCTTGAACAGACATTCCTTGGCGGAAAAGATCAGGGTGATCCGGTTCGCCCGTTGTATCGGGGTGAGCCCTTTCAGGTTGTCCCTTTCCTCGCTGGTCAGCAATTCACGGCACAGGCGGTCTGCGCGTTCTGCAGTTAGCCATTGCTCGGTATCCACTCCCACTGCCAGCCAGTGCCGGGCATCTGCCACCATGACCTCGGCCGTGCCCTTGCTGTGGGTAATACTGCCTACGGTACCGCCAGGCCAGACGGGGGCTCTATCGGCGCCCATGCCCGGAATCCCCTCGAAGCCCAGAATCCGAAGCGCCTCCCGGGCGCACCAGCGCCCGGCCAGGTATTCGGTTTTGCGCTTGTCGACCGAAGATGTCAGCGAGGCCGGTAAAGGAATATCCGTCCGCAGGAAGCTGTCATCACGCAATTTTTCGATTTCATAGTGGCAGCCAACACGGACCAGTCCATCGGCAATTTCCTCGCGATGAATATTGGATAGGCATTGTGGGCGCTGATATTCCGGCATGATTTATGGGCTGTCGATGGCTTTGCTGCACTATAGCAAACTCGCGGCGTAAAGAGGGGGCGCGGTGCGTTGAGAAGTAAGTGCCGGTAGACTCGGTGCGGTATCTGCGCACAGACGTACTGATTATTGAAAGGAGAGTCTCATGGCCGGAACCAGCTTGCTGGCATTGCTTGATGATATTGCCACCATTCTCGATGACGTATCGGTAATGACCAAGGTGGCAGCAAAGAAAACCGCCGGTGTGCTGGGGGATGATCTGGCGCTGAATGCGCAGCAGGTGTCCGGTGTGAAAGCAGACCGGGAACTGCCTGTGGTTTGGGCGGTGGCCAAGGGATCTTTCGTCAACAAACTGATTCTGGTGCCGGCCGCGTTGCTGATCAGTGTGTTCCTGCCCTGGCTGATTACACCGCTGCTCATGGTAGGGGGCGCTTACCTCTGTTATGAGGGCTGTGAAAAACTGCTCCACAAGTTTCTGCATGGTCGAGATGAGAAAGAGGCAGAGCATCAGCATCGCCTGCAGGCGCTGAGCGATGAAAGCGTGGATCTGGTGGCCTTCGAGAAGTCCAAGATCAAGGGGGCAATCCGCACAGACTTTATTCTCTCGGCGGAAATCATCGTGATTTCTCTGGGGGCAGTGCAAAGCGCCACTTTTGGCGTACAGGTGGCGGCTATCTGCGCCATTGCAGTATTGATGACGGTGGGCGTGTACTCGCTGGTAGCGGGCATCGTGAAGCTGGACGATGCCGGCCAGCATCTGATGCAGACGCCCGCGGACAGGACCGCTGCAGGGGCCCGTATTGCCTTCGGGCAAGCCATTCTGACGGTGGCGCCGTGGCTGATGAAGACCCTGTCCGTGGTTGGTACCGCCGCCATGTTCCTGGTGGGTGGCGGGATTCTGGTGCACGGTATCCCCGGCTCCCATGACTGGATTCACGCTTTGCAGGAAATGGCGGGAGCCGTGTCATGGCTGGTGCCGTTGCTGATCAACCTGGTGGGCGGCGTACTGGCAGGAACTATCGTGCTGATGGCGGTTTCCGGAATCAGCAAGCTCCTCGATAAATAAGCTGTCAAAGCGTTGAGTATCAAATGATTGCGAGCGCTGAGCGTGTTCGTGCGTTTACATGCCCCGTCAGACTCTGTTGGGTGTGAGCATGATCGTTTCGGGAAAGTGGATTATTATGCACCCGGGGAAAAATAAACGAAGATGCGCGTCACCGGATTGATAAGGCGGCGCTGCCATTAAAAGTGACATCGCTGCTCGCGGCCATCACCATCAGTAGGCTGCTATTCAGCCTGACATCTCTCGGACAGCATTATGACAACAACACTGCGCTACAGCCTGGCATGCCTGGTCGCCCTGATGGCGACCGGCTGTGGAGGAGGCTCTTCATCCAGTGGCGGCGCCGTCACGGAAACCACAAGCAGCGCACCAAGCCGCGCCTATTTTTATGACGCTGACGGCGAGCCGGTGGCGCGTATGCAGTTCCAATACCCCGACGAACTGACGATTAACGTGCAGCTGCAATCTGTCGGGCCAGATATGGCCTGGGCTACCGGGGATGATACGTCTCATCCCTATCTTCAGTGCCAGTACATGTCGGCGTCGACCCCGTTGCTGCGCTATCCGGATCTGTATTTTCTCGGTATGTCAGGTTCGGCTACGGGCGCTACAGCACTGGCGGTACTAGGTCTTTCGAATAATGGCCCGATGAAGTGCCCGGTGCGTAGCGGACGACGGCTACAGCAAGAGTCCGGATACGTCACCGGCCTGTTCACGCCTAGCTCGGACTTTATTTTCAGTTACTCCATCAATGCCGACCTTGAGCATTTTGGCGGGACCGCAACGGAGGTGATCGACTACGAATTTGTCGGCCTGGACACGACGGTTGCGGAGATATTGGCGTTGTCAGAATTTACCTCTGATATCGACCTTGCGACTGTGGATGAGCCTGATCTGCCAGCCATCGTCGACCATACGCAAACTAATACCGTCATCTTCGATGCCGAGCAGCGCCCTTTGAGCATTGACCTCGCTGCCGATAGCACCTGGACGGCTGTGTTGGATGAGTACTGCATGGAGGTGGCTCCCATTGCCGTCTCCCTCAAGCTGCTGAGGGGATGCTCTTCCGCTCGCCAAACACGGTCCTATCGCTATCTGGGCGATAGCGTCGAACAGGATGTTCAACGCTACAACGGCTCAACGACCGCAGACTTGTACAACTACACCGCCACTCGCCTGGCCGATCGCGTGATCGTCCATCCCGGCACCGCCGATGCCGGTCCTGAGTCGGGACACTATTACGATTCTTATCTCTTCAATGCGTCAGAGCAAGTGACGTCCATGGTGCGGAGTTCCTACAGTAAAGACGGGATTTGGGACACAGAAGACGACCGGCATGAAACGCGTGAGAGTTATCACTATGACAGCAACGGCAGGCTCTCTGAAGTCGGCTACTTCGGCTCGATAATGCGCAGGTACAGTTACTACAACGATGGGAAATTGAAGCAGGTTGACCGTGTTGCTAGTGACTCCAACGTCCCCTGGGAGCGAACGCTGGTCTCCTACAGACAGGGCGCGCCAGCAAAGATCACCGTGCAGAAGCGTAAAGGTGACGAGAATGAGGGTTATGAATTGCAGACGCGTATTGTCATGGAGTTTGCGCCCAGCGAAGAAAACTGGCCCGAACTGTTTTCACCCGTTCCCCTGTTCTCCGAGTTCCGGACACCGCCCAGTATTGATGACCTGATGCGCTTCCAGCCGATAAGGTAATCAGTGAGTGGTATGCAAGCGGTCCAGATGGGGCCGCTTTTTTCTAAAGGGCGGCGATAACCTGTTAAAAATAAAGGTGTGGCGGTCACTTTATGCGGCCTGCGAAGTACAAGTCGCCAGTTTCGGGCAACTTATGCTTTACGCCACAAATGTGCGAGATAACAAGGGAATTGGTGGGCCCACCAGGACTTGAACCTGGGACCAATCGATTATGAGTCGACTGCTCTAACCAGCTGAGCTATAGGCCCGAAAAAAACGGAAGGACAATAAAATGCCGGCCGCCGATTATTCGGGGGCCGGCAATTTTTTTCAAGCGTTAAAGGTCGCCATCCAGGAAGCTGCGCAGGTGTTCGCTGCGGCTGGGGTGACGCAGCTTGCGCAGCGCCTTGGCCTCTATCTGACGGATACGCTCCCGGGTGACATCGAACTGCTTGCCCACTTCCTCAAGGGTGTGGTCAGTGTTCATGTCGATACCGAAACGCATGCGCAGGACCTTGGCTTCCCGAGCAGTCAGGTTGGCCAGCACGTCGCGGGTGGCTTCTTCCAGGCCCAGGGACGTGGCGGAATCCACCGGGGATTCCATGTTGCCGTCCTCGATAAAGTCTCCGAGGCTGGAATCTTCATCGTCACCGATGGGGGTTTCCATGGAGATCGGCTCTTTGGCGATCTTCAGTACCTTGCGGACCTTGTCTTCCGGCATTTCCAGGCGCACGCCCAGTTCTTCCGGAGTCGGTTCGCGGCCCATTTCCTGGAGCATCTGACGCTGTACCCGGTTGATCTTGTTGATCGTCTCTATCATGTGCACCGGAATCCGGATGGTGCGCGCCTGGTCGGCGATAGAGCGGGTAATGGCCTGGCGAATCCACCAAGTGGCATAGGTGGAGAACTTGTAACCGCGACGGTATTCGAACTTGTCCACGGCTTTCATCAGGCCGATGTTGCCTTCCTGAATCAGGTCGAGGAACTGCAGGCCGCGGTTGGTGTATTTCTTGGCGATGGAAATTACCAGACGCAGGTTGGCTTCCACCATTTCCTTCTTGGCACGGCGAGCCTTGGCTTCACCGATGGAAATGCGGCGGTTGATTTCCTTGATGTCACCTACCGGCAGGCCAATGATTTCCTCGACGGTGGTGATCTTGCGCTGCGCACGCTGAATGTCTTCTTTGACGACACTCAGCTTGTCGGCAATGCTCTTGCCTTTTTTGGTTTTCAGTTGCTGATCGACCCAGCCCATGTTGGTTTCATTGCCGGGGAACAGTTTGATGAAGTCCCGACGATCCATGCCGCCGCGGCGGATGGCGGAGGTCATGATCTGACGCTCGAACTTGCGCACCAGGTCCAGGTTGTTGCGCGCGCCGACCAGCATTTCGTCATAGATGCGCGGGACCAACTTGAACAGGGTGAAGTGCTCGGCCAGGGCTTCCAGGGCTTTGGCGGAGCTGGCATGATCACGGCCGTTGCGCTTGAGGGCGCGTTCGGCTTTCTCGTGCAGTTTTTTCAGCTCGGCAAAACGCTCTGCCGCCAGTACCGGATCCAGACCGCCTTCATCTTCATCGTCATCATCGTCGTCGCTGTCTTTTTTGTCAGCGTCGTCGTCATCGCCGTTCTCTTTGGCTTTCTCTTTCGCTTCAGCGGCTTTCTTGGCTTTTTCTGCGAAAGTCGGTTCCTTGTTGGCATTGGTGGCGGCGGCGCCGTCATCATTGGGATCAAGGTAACCGGCGATAATGTCGGTGAGCTTGCGCTCCTCGTTTTCCACGCGGGCATATTCGGTAATCAGCATGTCCACAGCGCCGGGCCAGAAAGCCAGGGCGTGCAGGACTTCCCGTGTGCCTTCCTCAATACGTTTGGCGATTTCAATTTCGCCTTCACGGGTCAGCAGTTCCACCGTGCCCATTTCGCGCATGTACATGCGCACCGGGTCGGTGGTGCGGCCGGGCTCGCTCTCTACAGAGGCGAGAACAGCGGCAGCTTCTTCGGCGGCAACTTCGTCGGTGCTGTCAGCACTTTCCTCGATCATCAACTGATCGGCATCGGCGGCTTTTTCCACCACGGTGATGCCCATGTCGTTGATCATCTGAATGATGTCTTCCACCTGATCGGTGTCGGTAATGGACTCCGGCAAGTGGTCATTCACTTCGGCGTAGGTCAGGTAACCCTGTTCCTTGCCGAGCGCGATCAACTGCTTCAGCTGGGATTGTTGCTGCTGCTTTTGAGTCGTCATGCAATAAAGCCCGTAACGTCGTGCTAGCTTGCCGTGGCTGACTAGCGGATTGTGGCGTGGGAAAACGGCGTATTATACCGGTATATGGGGATCTCGGCCAGTAATTGCAAGACTACCGGCCTGATGGTGCTGAATTATTGTCAGTTTGTTTTTCTAAGAAAATCATATATTTATGTGTTTTTCCTAGTTGAGAGGCTGGCGAGCGTGCTGGCGAGCTTCGGCCAGGGCTCTGTGCAGCTCCTGCCACTGGGCGGTGTCGGGGATGCCGGCCTGCTCCATTTCGTGAAGGGCGGCTTCCAGGCGGGCGACTTCCAGCTGGGATAGGGCATCCTGCCACAGTCGTGCGGCCATCTCTTTCTGCATGGGCGGTTTGAGGCTGGCCTTGAGCAGACGGGACAGGGTTTCGCCCTGTTCCAGTGCCATCAGGGCGCCCAGCAGGGCGGCGGGCCCATGATTCTGCCGGCACAGGCCGGCCACCTGTATCAGCAGGTCGATGTGGGGCATGGGGAGTAGCTCTACACCGTCGGGAAGAGGGTGCGCTTCCACCAGCTCCGGGTAATCCAGCAGTACCAATACCAGCCGTTCCGGCAGGGTCATGGGGCCCTTGCGGCTGCCATCCTGGTAGCGGGCGGGGCGGCTGGGAGGTCGTGGCGAGTAGTGGTTATCTGCCGGGTAGTAGTCGTCCGGTGGCGGCATCGATTCACCGCCATCCATGGGCATGAAGTCGTCATGCGGTGCCGGCTCGGGCCTGGGGCGCGGGGCTGGAGCAGGCCCCGTTTTGGGGGCCGGCTTCAATTGCGTCAGCGACTCCTTGTCCAGACGAGTCAGCTGCGACAGTTCCTGGGTAAGCAGTGCCCGGTAGACCGGTCCGGCGGGCTTGTCCAGGTAGGGCAGGGCCAGTCGGGCCAGACGGGCGCGACCGTCCACCGTGGCCAGATCCAGGCCTTCGGACAAATGCCGGAACAGGTAGGTGGAGAGCGCGTCGGCCTTATCCGTGAGCGCCCGCAGGGCTTCCGGGCCCTGTTGTCGGACCAGAGTATCCGGGTCCTCGCCGTCCGGCAGGAACAGGAAGCGCACCTGTTTGCCGTCGTCCAGTGCCGGCAGCAGGGATTCCAGGGCGCGCCAGGCGGCACTGACCCCGGCCTTGTCGCCGTCAAAGCAGAGCACGACTTCGTTGACCTGGCGGAACAGCTTGCGGGCGTGATCTTCGCTGGTGGAAGTGCCCAGGGTGGCGACCACATTGGGCACTCCGTGCTGGGCCAGGGCGATCACGTCCATGTAGCCTTCCACCACGTAGAGCCGGTCGCTGCGATCGCGGCTCTGACGCCATTCCCACAGACCGTAGAGCTCCTGGCCCTTGTGAAAGACCGGGGTTTCCGGGCTGTTCAGGTATTTGGGTTTGCCGTCGCCGAGTACCCGTCCACCAAAGCCGATGGTACGCCCACGGGAGTCACGGATCGGAAAGATAATGCGGTCGCGAAACTTGTCATAGGTGCGCCCGGTGTCGTCCCGGCGCACCAGCAAACCGGCGGTCAGGGCCTGCTCCAGACCGGCTTCGGTAAGCGACAAACCGCCAATCAGATTGTCGTAACCCGGTGGCGCAAAGCCGACCCCGAAGCGTTTGGCGATTTCCCCGCTGAGTCCCCGCCCCTTCAGATAGGTGACCGCTTTCTGCTTTTCCGGCGCCTGGCGCAGTTGCTGGCAATAAAACTTTTCGGCCCGGCTGAGCAGGTCGTAGAGGGACTGCAGGCGGTCTTTTTTCTGACGGTCGGCGGGGGTTTCCGGGCGGCTTTCCGGCACTTCCATGCCGGCGCGGCCAGCAAGCTGTTTCACTGCTTCCGGGAAGCTCTGATGTTCGTATTCCATCAGGAAGCCCACCGCATTGCCGGAAGCGCCGCAGCCAAAGCAGTAGTAGAACTGCTTGTCCGGGGCGACCGTGAACGACGGGGTCTTTTCCTGATGGAAGGGGCAGCAGGCGCTGTAGTTGCGGCCGGTTTTTTTCAGGGGCACGCGGGAGTCGATCAGCTCCACCAGGTCGGTGCGGGCTAACAGGTCCTGTACGAAATTTTCCGGAATGCGTGCCATGGGTCAGATTCTGCCAGATGGGAGGCTATTCAAACAGAAAGCGGTAACTGGCGGTAGTTCCGTTCGCCGTACGAAGTCAGTATGGATTGAGAGGAAAAGAGTCGAATAAAACCGGTCAGGCTGGGTGACCGTGGGGATCAGTTCAGCTTGGCGCGAACCTTGCCACTGGCGGCGCCCATGTCGGCACGGCCCTGCAGTTGCGGCTTGAGGATGCCCATTACCTTGCCCATGTCCTGCATGCCAGCGGCACCGGTCTGGGAGATGGCATCATCAATTAGAGCGTCCACTTCTGCGTCGCTCAGTTGGGTGGGGAGGAATTCCTGGAGTACTACGATTTCCGCTTCTTCGGTTTCCGCCAGTTCCGGACGGCCCGCATCGCGGTATTGAGTCGCAGAATCCTTGCGCTGCTTGATCAGCTTGTCGAGCAACGCCAGTACACGGGCGTCATCGGGCTCGATGCGCTCATCTACTTCGATTTGCTTGATCGCTGACAGCGCCATACGAAAAACGCCAAGACGTGCCTTTTCTTTAGCACGCATGGCGTCTTTCATGGCTGCAGTGAGCTGCTCTTTGAGCGCACTCATTCAGACGTCTACCTTAGTAGAGACGTTTGCGTGCAAGCTGCTCACGCTGCAGTTTCTTAAGGTGACGCTTGACGGCTGCGGCACGTTTGCGCTTACGCTCTTGGGTGGGCTTCTCATATTGCTCGCGACGACGCACTTCAGAGAGAACACCCGCTTTTTCACAGCCACGCTTGAAACGGCGCAGGGCCACATCAAACGGTTCGCCTTCTTTCACCTTCACCTGAGGCATGAAGAATCACCTTCCTAAAAGTCTTTGGGTTATATGGATTCGCCGCGGGCTCAGGTGGTCCCGGGTGCGGCGAAGGCGGGGATTCTACCTGAGTTAGGAATAAATGCAAATCCGGTCGTCCGGCGCTATCATGGCGCCCGTATTTCAAGGGGTGAGCATCATGCGTGTATTGGGTATTGAATCAAGCTGTGACGAGACCGGGGTGGCCATTTATGACACCGATGCCGGTCTGCTGGGACAGGCCCTGTACAGCCAGGTGGAGATGCATGCCCGCTTTGGCGGCGTGGTGCCGGAGCTGGCCAGCCGCGACCATGTGCAGCGGGTACTGCCCCTAGTGAAACAGGTGATGGCGGACGCCGATACCACTGCGGATCAGCTTGATGGTATTGCCTATACTGCGGGTCCGGGTTTGGCGGGAGCGTTGCTGGTGGGCGCCGGCGTGGCCCGTTCACTGGCCTTTGGCTGGGGGATCCCCGCCGTGGAAGTGCACCATATGGAAGGCCACCTGCTGGCGCCATTGCTGGAGCCCGATGCGCCGGCCTTTCCCTTTGTCGCCCTGCTGGTCAGTGGTGGCCATACCCTGTTGCTCGAGGCCCGCTCACTGGGTGATTACGCCATTCTCGGTGAATCCGTGGATGATGCCGCCGGTGAGGCCTTTGACAAGGCGGCCAAGATGATGGGGTTGGGCTATCCCGGTGGCCCGCGCATTGCCGCGCTGGCGGAAAAAGGGACACCGGGGCGGTTCCGCTTCCCTCGACCGATGACGGACCGCCCTGGCCTGGATATGAGCTTTTCTGGCCTGAAGACGTTCACACTCAATACCATCAACGACCTGGGCGGCAAGGATGCGCTCAGCGAGCAGGACAGGGCAGATATTGCCCTGGCGTTCGAAGAAGCGTCAGTGGATACCCTGGTAATCAAGTGTCGCCGGGCGGTGGAGCAGACTGGCGACAAGCGGCTGGTAATGGCTGGCGGCGTCAGTGCCAATCGGGCGTTGCGGGCCAAGCTGGCCGAGCAGATGAAGAAGCGTGGAGTGCAGGTGTTCTACCCCGCGCCTCAGTACTGCACCGACAATGGCGCCATGATCGCCTTTGCCGGCGCCCTGCGCCTGCAGGCGGGGGAAAGTGCGGAGTTACCCATCAAGGTCCGGCCGCGCTGGCCGCTGACGGAGCTGGAGAAGTTGCAAGTTGAAAGTTGAAAGCCGCAAGGCGCGAGCCAATTCCGGTGCTATTCGGCAACTTCTGATCCGCGCCGCCAGGCACTAAAGAAACGAGCACAAAGATACGAGGGAGCGCTTTCCTTCCCCAGAGGCGCGGCGATACTGGTTAACGGTTGGCTGCTGCCGTGATCCGCGCCTTGTAACTTTCAACTTGAAACTTGCAACTCAATCCTTCTTCCTGAACCCCAGTTCTTCCCCGCGCAGGAGTTTTTGCAGGTTGCTGCGATGGCGCAGGATCATGACCAGTGACAGTGCCAGCATCGGCCAGAAGGCCTGGGGCAGCCAGGCGAAGATGCAGGCCGGGGCAACCACGAAGGCGCTTAATGAGGCCAGGGACGAAATGCGGGTGAGGGCGAAGACCAGCAGCCAGACGACACCCGCCACCAGGCCGCTGGGCCAGTGCAGGGCAAACAATAGGCCGAAGGCTGTGGCCACACCCTTGCCGCCCTGGAAGTGGAAAAACACCGGAAACAGATGGCCGAGAAAGGCAAAGGTACCCACCAGTGCGGCCACGAACGGGCCCATGCCCAGGTAGTGGGCCAGCACCACCGGGACCACCCCTTTGAGTACGTCCCCCAGCAGTGTCAGCGCTGCGGCGGGCTTGCCGCCGATACGCAGCACATTGGTGGCGCCGGGGTTGTTGGAGCCCTCGGTGCGCGGGTCCGGGTAGCCGAACAGTCGGCACACCAGAATCGCACTGGAAATGGAGCCCATCAGATAGCCGGCCACGCACAATGGCAGCAACCAATACCACACATCCTGTAATGTCCCTGCTTGCACCGGCTATAATCTCCCTTCACATCGCCGGGGTGGCGAATTCTGCATGCTTGGCAGGCGTTAATTGTACACATGGCGACACGCCTGCCTGCGTTGCAAGCGTAACATCTGATTGCCCAAAGTGGGATTCATGAAGATGGAAAGTCGCTTCCCCGTGAAATCTGCGCCAAGAGGGCGAGTATGGACATTGTTTATATCAATGATTTGAAAGTGGATACCGTGATCGGGATTTTCGACTGGGAGCGGCGTATTCGTCAGACTGTCAGCCTGGATCTGGAAATGGCAGCGGATATCCGCAAAGGCGCGGCGTCGGACCATATCGACGATGCGCTGGACTACAAGGCCATCGGCAAGCGTGTGATTGCGTTTATCGAAGGCAGCGAATTCCAGCTGGTGGAAACCCTGGCGGAAAACGTGGCTCAGCTGGTGATTGGTGAATTCAATGTGCCCTGGCTGAAACTGCGGCTGAGTAAGCCCGGCGCCCTGCGTGGGTCGCGGGATGTGGGCGTGATCATCGAAAGGGGTCAAAAACCCAATGGGTAATACGGATCAATCCGCCCGGGTGTACCTTAGCCTGGGCTCCAATATCGACCGGGAGCACAATATCCGTTCCGGTCTGCAGGCACTGGCTGCCGCCTTCGGTGAGTTGGCGGTCAGCCCGGTGTACGAAAGCGAAGCGGTGGGTTTTTCTGGCGATGCCTTCTACAACCTGGTGGTCGGAATCGACACTGCCTTGTCCGTGGGTGAGCTGGCCGCCGTCTTGCGCGATATGGAAAAAGACCATGGCAGGGTGCGTGGGGAAAAGAAATTTTCCAGCCGGACCCTGGATATCGACATTCTCACTTACAACGACCTCACCGGCGATATCGACGGGGTGCAACTTCCCCGTGACGAAATCCTCAAGCACGCCTTTGTTCTCAAGCCCCTGGTGGATCTGGCTCCCGACGCCATCCACCCGGAAATCGGCAAATCCTACCGGCAGTTGCTGGAAGAGACAGATTTTTCCGGACAGGCATTGTGGGTGGTGGAGCTGGAGGCGTAGCTACGAGCTAGGCTTTTGGGATAAGGAATGGCCAGAAATTGATCCGCCCCCTGTTCTCTACAAAGCCTCTGTAGGAGCTATGCTTGCATGGCGAACCACGCTTGCGTGGAAATCGCCCGGAGGGCGATCAGGAATCTCAGGACTCGACAGGTTTCAGAAAGAATGGCCGGCACCTCGATCTCTGTCGCCTCGCCCAGGCTCGGATTCGTCCCTCAAGAGGTGTTATTCGCTGCGCTCACCCTTCGGGCCGCACGGAACTTCGTGCGTTACTCCGCTACGCTCCGTTCCTACAGCGGCTTTGTAGCCAGCTTTATAGGGCGCTGAACCTGTGTTCGCTGGCAGGACGGTGATCGTTTTACTGAACCTTTCTCGCGTTGCAGCCTACCGCTGTGTTCAATACCAATGCGGTGCCATGTCACTCTGCGCCCAGCGGAAAAAATCATACTCCAGCCGTGTCAGCCCACCCGGATAGATCTGGTCGATCCTTCTCAGCGTGGGGCGGCGGTCGGTTTTTTCCAGTTCCTGAAGCAGCTTGCGCAATGTGCTGCGACCGACAGGCTTTGACATCAGAAAAGCCGTAGTTGCCCAGGCGACCGTGTAGGGGATGGCATCGAGTTGGTGGGCCATGCGCCGCCACTGGGCATCATCCAAAGAAAGGTATTGGCGGAGGGTGATCAGCCGCCCCTCATCTATCCATTGCTGGATGCGGGCTTGAGCGTCGGGCAGAGTACCCACTTTCAGACGGCCATCGGGCTGCACTTCCAGGGTCTGGAAATACTGGGCCAGTCCTTCATGCAGCCAGACCGGGGAGGCCGGGGATAACTGATACAGAAGCACATGGCTGCTTTCATGGAGGATAGTTTGTGCCACTTGCTGATCGTTTCCCCAGCGCCACACGGCCACTTCATTGCTGGCGGGAATAAAGACGCCCGCATAGTTGGGGTTGCTGGTACCGATGCGATCGACCATCCACTGTCGGAAATCTGCTTGTCGTTTGAACAGGTACAGGTTCACTTCAGCGGTGCCATGCAGGTCCAGACCGAAATCGCTGCGATAACGCCGGTAGATGCTGCGGATTGCCTGCAAGGTGCCGTCATGAAGACCATCGGCATCGGGCAGGGTGAAGTCTTGGTGCAGAACCGTAATGTCCAGTTCCTGTATGGCAGGTGATGTTTTCGGTGTGATTTTTTCGCTGGTCGACTGCTCCGGTGGGCGGTCACCAAAGTGCAGCTTGCCGTTGTCGTCGCGCCACTGGTAAATATCCCCATAGGCAACCAGTGACGTTGCCAGCGTCACCATGCAGAGAAAGAGCCGCATCAGGATGTGCAGTTTTGTTGAATCCACTGGCGGACCTCTTGCTTGTCGATTTCCACCTGGTCCAGCGTGGGATGGCTCACGGAGCCATCCTCATCATGATAGACGAAACGGCCGTGCAAGCGTTTCAGCCGTGCTTTGGCCTCCCGGCATTGCCTGGCTATGGCGTTCTGTTGTTTTTGCTGTTCTGAGGCTTGCTCTTTTTGCTGTGCCTTTTCGCTTTGTCGAAGTCTTAAGGCGCGTTCATTGATTTCGCGGACTCGCTCGCCCTGGCCGATCTTGGGCGGCGCCTTGATGTCCAGTGTCTCGTGCTGTTCCTGCGGCGGCTGATCGCCAAAGTGCCAGTTACCGTCGGCATCCTGCCAGCGGTACACCTCTGCACTGGCGAGCAGTGGCAGCAATGCCAGTAGTGTAATGAGTCCTTTCATTCTGCTCCCCCTGAAAACGTTTAACTTCCCTGTAATGTGAGTGAGCGTCCCCCGTCTACAGCCAGAATCTGGCCGGTCACAAACGGCGCCTGTGTACCCAGCCACAAGACGGTTTGGGCAATATCCTGCGGTGTGCCGCAGCGTTTCAGTGCAGTGGCATCCTGAATCTCTTGCTGATTCATCTGCCCGGCCTCCGGCCACAGTATGGGACCCGGTGATACGCCGTTGACGCGGATATCCGGACCCAGTTCGCGGGCCAGGCTGCGGGTCATCATCGCCAGTCCGGCCTTGGCCATGCAATACAGGGTATGGGTTTGTAGCGGTTTTTCCGCGTAGACATCCACAATATTGATAATACTGCCTTGCTGCTGGCGCAGTGCGCCGGCCAGTTTCTGGCTGAGAATAAAGGGGGCGCGCAGGTTGCTGTGAACCAGTCTGTCCCAGTCGGCATCATCGGCCTGATCGACGGGGGTCGGATAGAAGCTGGAGGCATTGTTGACCAGCAGATCCATGCGACCGAAGCAGGCCAGGGCATCCTGGGCCAGTTGCCGCACCTGGTCGGGCTGATCCAGATCCGCCTGAAGAATGGCTGCGCTATCCGGGCGCGAGGTATTCAGGCTGTCCGCCAGGGCCTGAGCCTCTTGTCCGCTGTTGCGATAATGAATGATGACCCGCATGCCATTGGCATGCAGGGTACGAACGATTTCTGCGCCGATGCGACGGGCGCTACCGGTAATCAGGGCAACGGGGTCTGCCATGTTTTTTTAAACTCCGAGATTGCATGAATGCGAGCTTTTTCAATGGCCTCGCCCAGTTCGGGCCCTTCGATACCGCTCTGGCGCAGTGCGGCAACATCAATATTGCTGGCTGCCTGCGCCGCACCACGCAGGTAATCCACCTGGGGGTAGGGGCGATTTTCCAGGCCGGTACGACCGCGAGCATCGGCTTCGCAGGCGAGCAGAAAACCCTCCAGCCGTTCCGGTCGGCGTATTACGTCCAACGTTTTCAGCAGCTTCCAGACCGTGGCGGGTTTCAGCTCCAGGGCCCGGTGGCAGTGGGTATGGTATTCCGCCACCAGGGCCGCCAGGGTGGCGGCGTCCTTGGGGACGCGCCAGCGCTTGGACACGGTTTTTGCCAGCCGGGCGCTACGAATTTCGTGGGCGATATGCCGGGGCCATTCTTCCTCGGGCGTTTTGCCCTTACCCAGATCATGACAAAGCACAGCGTAACGGGCCGTCAACGGCAGGTTCAGTCGACTGGACTGTTGCAGACACAGCCATTGATGCACCAGCGTATCCACTTCCGGATGGTGCTGCTCCGGTTGCGGAACCCCATCCAGCGCGGCCAGTTCCGGTAACAGTACTTTCAGGGCGCCACAGGCATGCAACACCTGAAAGAACACCTGCGGGTCCCGCTCCATCAGCGCCCGGCTGGTTTCCTTCCAGACCCGTTCCGGCA
Organism: Alcanivorax jadensis T9; assembly: GCF_000756655.1. Lineage (GTDB taxonomy): Bacteria > Pseudomonadota > Gammaproteobacteria > Pseudomonadales > Alcanivoracaceae > Alcanivorax > Alcanivorax jadensis. The sequence goes on along the minus strand of NZ_ARXU01000002.1, from coordinate 15,753 downwards.
CCAGATAATCCAGCTCGCCGCTGTCAGCCAGCTGCCGCATCAGTGCTAGGGTGTCATCGGCTATCCGAAAACCCAGCCAGTGGTAGCGGGCAGCAAACCGCGCTACCCGCAATACCCGCAAGGGGTCTTCTGCAAAGGCAGGGGAGACATGGCGGAGCAGGCGGGCCTTCAGGTCCATGCGGCCGTTGAAGGGATCAAACACCTGGCCGCCTTCTTCCTGGGCCATGGCGTTGATGGTCAGGTCACGGCGCACCAGATCGTCGTCCAGGCTGACATCGGGGGAGGCATGGAAGGTAAAGCCGCCATAGCCATGGCCGGATTTACGTTCCGTGCGGGCCAGAGCGTATTCCTCCTGGGTTTTCGGGTGCAGAAAGACGGGAAAATCCTGCCCCACCGGGCGAAACCCCTTGGCTTGCATCTCGTCCGGCGTGGCACCGACGACGACCCAGTCTCTTTCTGTCACCGGCAGTCCCAGCAACGCATCCCGCACGGCACCACCCACCAGATAAATTTTCATCTTGTGCGCTCTCGTTATCTTGGACAGAATGGTCGCATGCTTTCTATCGTACTGAAACTACACAGGCTGGTCGCAGACCGCTGTGCACGCAAATGGCGTGCGCAGGGATTGCGGCTGTGTGACTGATAATTTCAGTTCTGCAAAAAGGCCGCAGTGTCCCTGACCTGCGGCCTTTTTTGTGTTTTTGGAAAGGTGGCAGGTCGTTAATCAGTTGCAAGTTGAAAGTTCAAAGTTGAAAAGCGCGTGCAAGGCAGCTGCCAATCATTGATCGCGACCACCTCGCCGCAAAGGTAAAGAGTGTGAAACATGGTTTTCTCGCTTTGCGGCGTGGCTGAGGAGGTTGTCGGTTGGCACCAGTATCCACCGCGTCTTTCAACTTTGAACTTTCAACTTGCTCCTCAACCAAGGAGAACGACATGCCAACCCTGGCAGCGTATTTGATCGTAGTGGCGGTGTGGGCAACCACGCCGCTGGGGATTAAATGGAGTGGTGATGCCATGGCACCGCTGGCGGCAGCCGGCGTGCGTATGGCGATTGCTGCGCTGCTGGGTTTGCTGTGGTTGTGCTGGAAGCGTCAGCGTCTGCCCCTGCATGGTCGCGCTGTGCTCAGTTATACCGTTGCCTTGCCCGGTATTTTCGGTGCCATGGCGTGTAGCTACATGGCGGCCACACACCTGCCCTCCGGTCTAATTTCGGTAATTTTCGGTTTGGCGCCATTGCTTTCCGGGCTGATGATGCAATCTTTGCCGGGCAGTGTGCGGCTGAATGGCTGGCACTGGAGCGCCTGCTTGCTGGGTTTGCTCGGGCTGGCACTGGTGTTTGATGAAAGCCTGGCGGGCCTGTTGGCCGGCGCTGACCTGGGCGAGCGTGGTACGGGGCTGTTGTGGATGTTGTCTGCGGTGACCCTGTTTGCCGGTGGCGGCATTGCCGTGCAGCGGGTGGGTGCCGGTCTGCAGCCCATGCAGCAGACCGTTGGCGGCCTGATATTGTCATTGCCGTGCTACGCATTGGCCATGCTGATTGCCGGCCAGTCCTTTGCCTACAGCGGTGATCTGCGCGGGCTGTCCGCCATTGTCTATCTGGCGCTGTTTGGGTCACTGCTGGGCTTCTATTGTTATTTCCAGATTTTGTCGCGGCTGCCTGCGGCCACCGTGGCTCTGGTGACGTTGATCACCCCGGTGTTGGCCCTGACGCTGGGGAGTTTGCTTAATGGGGAAAGTCTGGGCGGTATGGTGCTGATCGGTGCGGCTGTGATTGTATTGGCGTTGTCTCTGTTTGTTCTGGGGGATCATCGGGTACGACGGTCGCTCAGGCAGCTGCAAATTGACAGTTGAGCGTTGCAATGGGGTCCAGGACTATTGCCAGCCGGGAAGGGCTTTTGGTTGTGTTCGGTTTAACTATTGCTGTGGCGGTTTCGAAATCGGTAGGCGTTACAAGGAATTGTCTGCGACTGGTTCCGGCTGGCTGATGTGAATAGCGGTCTCTGGGGATGGCGGCCGCTGATGGCAGGTTGTCTTCAGTAGTGTGAGGCGTCAGCAGTGGCACGCAATCCGCGTCAGGTCATCCAGGCGCAGGGCGGTGAGGCTGCCGCCCCAGACGCAACCGGTGTCCAGCGCTTCTACCTGCAACATGTCTGCGTGGCCTTCAAGGGCGGCCCAGTGCCCGAACAGGATGCGCGTGTCGCCGCTGAGACGACGGGGATGGTGGAACCAGGGCATGAAGCCTTCCGGGGGGGCATCGGGTTCGCCCTTGCTGGTCAGGTCCAGCTCGCCAGCCTCGTTGACAAAACGCATGCGGGTAAAATGATTGGTGATTACCCGCCAGCGCTCTGATCCTGCCAGGCCGTCGTCCCAGCCCGCCGGTTGGTTGCCGTACATATTGGCAAAAAACTCGTTGGCCTGTGAACTGCGAAGTACCTGTTCCACTTCTCTGGCCCGGCCTCGGGCCTGTGCCAGTGTCCATAGTGGTGGAATGCCGGCATGGGTCATCACCGCCTGATGTTCCGGTATATCCACCATTAGCGGGCAGTTCTGCAGCCAGCCCAGTAGCGCATCGCGGTCCGGTGCCTCGAGGATATCCGTGAGGGTGTCCTTGCGGCGGCTGTCGGTGCTGCCCTGGGCTACCGCCAGCAGGTGCAGGTCGTGGTTGCCCAGTACGGCGTGCACATTCTCGCGCAGCTCATAAACCCGGCGCAGGGTCCCCAGGGAATCCGGGCCCCGGTTGACCAGGTCGCCTGCCAGGAACAGCCGGTCGCGATCCGCATTGAAACCGATACGCTCAAGCAGACAGTTGAAAGGCTCCAGGCAACCCTGCAAATCACCGATGGCGTAATCGCTCACAGGGCGCCTCCGGCATAACGCGGGACGCCTGACGCGCTTAACTCTCCCCGGCAAGATGGACAGGGTCTTGGCAGGATAAGGCGTCTGGCGTTTTGAGTCTGGCGTCCCGGGTCAATGCAACGCATGCGGTACCGCCAGGGTGAACATGGGAACGTGTGCGTCGAAGTGTGTGCCATCTTCTCCAATCATCTGGTAACTGCCGCGCATACTGCCCACTTCGGTTTCCAGAATGGCACCGCTGGTGTAGGAAAAGGTCTGCCCCGGTGCGATGTGTGGCTGTTCGCCGATGACGCCTTCGCCGTGGACTTCCTGAACGCGCTCTTCGCCATCGGTGATCACCCAGTGGCGGGTCAGCAGACGGGCGCTGACGCTACCCTCGTTGCGAATGGTGATGTGGTAGGCAAACACCCAGCGCAGGCTGTCCGGATCGCTCTGATCGGCGAGAAACTCGGTATCTACCGAAACCTGGATATTGTGGCGCGGGGTCATGTTTGCTCCGTTGATGTGAATCGCTCTGAATGGATTGTGAGCCGATGTTGTCAGGCTTAGGTGTAGCAGAGAACGGTCAGGCCTTGGCGCTGTCCGGTCGGGTGATATTGGCCAAGGCCACATAGTCTGCCACGGAGAGCTGGTCCGGACGCAGGCCGGCGTCAATGCCAGCCTGCTCGAACTGATCCAGCGTGACCTGTGATTTTAGACTATTGCGGATCGCCTTGCGTCGTTGAGTGAAGGCCTGGGCCACCAGCCGGCGCAGGTGCTCTTCGTCGTCCGCCGGGTGGGGCGGGCTGGCATGGGGAATCAGCCGGACCACGGCGGAATCTACCCGGGGCGGCGGGCTGAAGGCTTCCGGGGGCACAAAGAACAGGTAATCCGCCTGGCAGTGGTACTGCACCATGATCGACAGGCGCCCCCAGTCACGGGTACCGGGGCTGGCGGTGAGGCGGTCTACCACTTCTTTCTGCAACATGAAGGTCATGTCGCTGATGGCGTCCGCCTGGCTGAGCAGGTGAAAGATCAGCGGGGTGGAGATGTTGTAGGGCAGGTTGCCGATCACCCGCAGCGGCTTGTCCGCCGGCTTCAGGGTGCGGAAATCGAAGCGCAGGGCGTCGCTTTCGTGGATGGTCAGCCGCTCCGGGCTGTTTTCCTGGCGCAGCAGGGCGATCAGGTCCCGGTCCAGCTCGACCACATGCAGGTGAGGGATATCTTCCAGCAGCGGGTAGGTGAGCGCGCCGCGGCCGGGGCCGATTTCCACCAGGGTGTCGTCTTTCTGCAGCCCCAGGGTACGCACCATCAGGTCCACCAGATTGCGGTCGTGCAGAAAGTGCTGGCCGAAACGTTTGCGGGTGCGGTGTTCTGTCATGTGGCGGCAAGCTCCAGAGCGAGTCGGGTGGCGGCGATCAGGCTGCCGGCCTTGGCCTGGCCGGTGCCGGCCAGATCGAAGGCGGTGCCATGGTCCACGGAAGTGCGGATAAAGGGCAGCCCCAGGGTGATATTGATGGCTTCGCCAAAGCCGGCGTACTTGAGCACGGGCAGGCCCTGGTCGTGGTACATGGCCAGCACCGCATCGTGTTGTGCCAACAGGTCGGGCTGAAAGGCGGTATCCGCCGGCAGCGGGCCGGTGAGCGCCATGCCCTGGGCGCGCAGGGCGTCCAGAGTGGGGATAATCACATCCAGTTCTTCGCGGCCCAGATGGCCGCCTTCACCGGCATGGGGGTTAAGCCCGAGCACCAGAATGCGGGGCTCCTCAATACGGTACTTGCCGATCAGGTCGTCGCGCAGAATGGTCAGGGTGCGGGTCAGGCTATCTGCGGTGACTGCCCGGGACACCTGACTGAGCGGCAGATGAGTGGTGACCAGGGCCACCCGCAGTTCGCGGGCGGTGAGCATCATCACCACCTGGTCCACCCCGGCCTGCGCGGCGAGAAACTCGGTATGGCCGGTAAAGGCCGGATCGGCACCGTCGCAGATCACATTCTTTGCCACCGGAGCGGTGACCATGGCAGCGAAGGTGCCATCCAGGCAGCCCTGAGCGGCACGGGCCAGCATGGTGATCGTGCCGTTGGCGGTCGCCGGATCGGGCTGGCCGGCGGTCACCGGCGCCCCGGCCGGGGTGTGCCAGACCGGCAGGGTGCCCGGTGTCAGCGGTTGCCCTGGCTGCCAGTCGGAAAGCGGCGCCTCCAGGCCCAGCTGCGTGGCCCGCTGGGACAACACCTCACGGTCGCCGATGGCAACAAGCGGGGCATCCGGGAAGGAGGCGGGCAGTGTCAGGACCAGATCGGGGCCGATACCTGCGGGGTCCCCGCAGGTGATGGCGATGGGACGCTCTAGCGTCAGACGTCCGACGTCAGACGTCAGACTCATAAGCGAATATCCACGTAGGATTCGCTGCGCTGCTCCTGCAGCCAGGTTTCCAGCTCTTCCTCGAAGCGGCGTTTCTGCAGGGCCTGGGTGGCCTGCATGCGACGGAATTCTTCGCTCATGTCCGCGTCGCGGGTGCCGTCCACGCGCAGGAAGTGAAAGCCGAACTGGCTCTCGAACACCGGCGACAGCTCGCCCACCGGAGTATTGAGCATCATGTCCTCGAATTCCGGCACCATCTCGCCCTGGGTGATCCAGCCCAGCTCGCCACCGTTACGGGCACTGCCCGGATCGTCGGAATGCTCTGCTGCCACGGCGGTAAATTCTTGCTGGCCTGAGGCAATGCTGTCGTGCAGGCGCATGGCTTCTGAGCGCGCCTCCTGGGCAGTGGTCAGGGCATCGGCCTTGATCAGTACATGGCGGACCTGGTACTGGGTGACCACTTTTTCGATGCCGCCCTTGCGGTCCATCATCTTGATGATATGGAAGCCGGCCCCGGAGCGTAGCGGCTGGGAAATCTCGCCCTTGCTCATGTCGATGGCGGTTTCTGCGAACAGGCTCGGCCATTGGGCCGCCGGGCGCCAACCCAGGTCGCCGCCTTCCAGCGCTTTGGGACCGTCGGATTCCGACGTGGCCAGTTGCTGGAAGTCACTGCCCTGGTTCAGGCGCTCCACGAGGCTCTCGGCTTTCTGCTTGGCGGCCTGGACTTGCTCCGGGCTGGCGCCGGCAGGGAGCCGCACCAGAATATGGCCAAGGCGGAAGTCGGCTTCGAACATCTTCTTGCCCATTTCCGAGCTCAGGAAACGGTCCACTTCCCGGTCGGTGATGCGGATGCGCGAGGCAACGCTGCGCTGCTGCAGGCGGGAAATCAGCATGTCCTGGCGGATCTGCTCGCGGAACTGGGCCCAGTCGTAACCGTCCTGGCGCAGGGCGGCGGCGAAATCTTCCAGGGTCATGCCGTTCTGGCGGGCAATGCCGGCCAGGGCCTGATTGAGGGTGGCGTCGTCTACCTTGATGCCGCCCCGTTCGGCCAGCTGCAGCTGCATGCGCTCAAGGACCATGCGGTCGAGCACCTGCTCACGCATCACCGCCGGGGGCGGTAGTGGCTGGCCCTTTTCCTGAAATTGCAGGGCAATGGTGTTGATGCGCTCGTCCAGCTCGCTGGCCATGATGGCGCCGTCGTTGACCACGGCCACGATGCGGTCAAGCATCTGCACCTTGGCATGGGACCAGGCCGGCAACATCAGCACGGCCATGGCCAGCAGGCCAAGCAGGGTGTGTCTGGCGTGCAGCGTGCGTCGTGCAGCGTGCAGCGTTTTCTCAATCATACTGTCTCCTGTATCCCGGAATACTGCGCTCCAGCAGGGAATCCACCTGGCCGCCGAAGCCACCCAGGCCAACCATCTGGATTTGTATCCAGAGGGTGCTGTCGGCTTCGAGATCGCCATCGCCATCATCATCCACCAGTTCCCGCTGACTCAGCAGGCGCAGTTTCCAGCAGCAATTGCGGTATTCGGCCCCGGCTATGGTTTCCAGGGTGCGCTTGTTTTCCAGGTCGTACATCCAGCGGCCTACCATGCGCCAGTGGCGATGAATTGGCAGGATGCCGCTGAGTTCCGATTCGCGGATGTCGTCTTCGGGGCGGTCGTGATAGCCCACATTGACCACCCGGCGTTCCCGGTCGTTGTAACCAATCTGGAAGCTGGAGCGTTCCCGCTCGTTTTCTTCCAGATCCCATTGGGCTTCAGTGTAGAGGTACCAGTCGCGGGCAAAGTTCCATCGGGCGTCACCCACCAGCGGTGTCTGGTCATCGGTGGGGTCTTCCACGGTCTGCTCGGTGATAACCCTTCGGTCATCGAAGTAGAAGCCCTGGGCCAGTCGCAGCCGAAGTTGTTCGCGGCCGGTGGCATCATGGAGGAAACGGCTGGTCAGGCCCAGCGCCAATTTTTCCTCGTCACCAATGCGGTCGTAGCCGATAAAGCGGTTTTCCCGGAACAGCGAGTTGTAGGAAAAGGTGAGCTCGCGACTGTCAAAGTTGGGCAGGAAGTCCTGATTCTTGAATTCCACCTTGTTAACGAACAGGCGAGGCTCCAGGGTCTGGGTGAAGTCCTCTCCAAACCAGCGGCTGGGGCGCTCGAAGAACAACCCGGAATCCACGCTGGCGCCCCAGGTGGTGACATCCGGGTTGTCTTTCTCGTTGGCCTCCACGCTGCTCAGCTCATAGCGAGTGTGGTAAAGCCGGGCGCGGGGCTCCAGGTAAGCCCAGGAATTCTGCAGGCGCAGGTTCAGGGCTGGAGCCATGTGAGCCCGCAGGCCAGTAGCTTTGCCGCTTTCATCGGAGCCACTGCGTTCAAAGGCGGTGATATCGGACAGCCACAGCCCTTTCAGAGGGCCATACAGGGTCGGGTCGCCGGTGAGCTGCAACTGGGGCAGGCGGCGGTAGGGCAGATCCTGATCCGCCAGGGTCGGGTCGATGGTCTGCCAGGACTGCATGCGCCCCAGTACCTGCCAGGTACGGCCGTAATAGCGGGCCTCCGCCAGCCTGGGCAGGTGGGTCTGGGAGCTGATTTCCAGGCCGGTGTCCAGGTCCTTGAAATAGAAGTCATCGGACACGTAATTGAAGTCGGTCTTCAGGTTCCAGCGGTTGATATTGCCGCTATGGGTCCAGCGGGCCACCTGCCTGTCTTCGTCATCGAATTTGCGGTCGTTGAAAAGCACCCCATAGCTGATGTCGCCCTGGCCCCAGGGCGTCAGGTAGCGGAATTCGGAGTCCACCCCCTGGCCACGGCCATCAATAAAGCGGGGGCCGATGGTGGCATCCAGCTGTGGGTGGATGTTCACGTAGATCGGCTGGGTAATGTCCAGGCCGCCGCTGCTGTCACCGATAGCAATGGTGGGGAACAGCAGGCCGGTCTTGCGGCGGTCGTCGATGGGGAAGGTCATCCAGGGCAGCCAGAAAATCGGCATGCTCTTTACCTTCAGCACCACATTGTTGGCTTCGCCCCAGCCCTTTTCCCGGTCCAGATAAATCCGTTCCCCTTCCAGCGACCAGCCGCTGGAGCCCGGCGCACAGGTGGTGTAGGTGCCGCGGGTAATGGTGGTGGAGGTTTCGTTGAGGAAGATATAGTCGGCGCTGCCGCGGGCGGCGGTATTGAACAGGGAATAGCGCACACCCAGCAGGCTGCCTTCCTTGCGGCGGGTCTGGCCGCTCATGCTGGAGGCAATAAAGGTGGCCTGGTCGCTTTCCAGGCGCATGCCGTTTTCCAGCTGGAATTTGCCGGTGGCCTGGTCCAGTTGCGCACTGTCAGTGGTAATGCGGCTGCCGGGCTGTTCGATCAGCACGTCGCCGTCCAGCTCGATCAGGCCGTTCTGCGACATGGTGGAGTGGTCGGCGGTGACCACGGTGTCGCTGCCTGCCACGGGGATGCCCACGGCCGGGTTATAGTAGATGCCGCCACACCATTCCGGGATGCTGCGCTGTTGCACGGCAGGGAACGTGGCCATTTCTTCGCGGTCAACCCAGTTCAGGTCGTTGTCCGCGGTGCTGGTGCCTGCCAGAAGCAGCAGGCCGGGGATAAGAATTCGTGGTACGGGCAGTGGCATCGGCTGCTCAGAACAGGTAAAAAGGCCGTTTTGTACAGCGGCGGCAATTCCGCCCTGTAAAAGCGGCAGTGTAATCGAACAAGGAAGGCAATGCAGCCTGATAAAAGTAAATCCGACAATAAGGCCGACCCCCGCAAGGTCGCCCTGGACCAGTGGGTAAGTACTTACCTCGGTGCCAGTGTGGCGGGTGAGCCGGCTTCCGCGGATGCCAGTTTCCGTCGTTATTTTCGCTATCAGCATTGTGGCCGCAGCCTGATCGCCATGGATGCGCCGCCGGCCCAGGAAGATTGTCGCCCCTTTATCGACGTGGCCCAGCGTCTTCAGCGTGCCGGCCTGCATGTGCCCGAGATCGTCCATCAGGATCTGGACCAGGGCTTTTTGCTGCTCACCGATATGGGCAATGAAACCTGGCTGACCGCCCTGAACGAGAACAATGCGGATGCCTGGTACAGCGCCGCCATCGATACCCTGATTACCCAGCAGTTGCATACCGATGTGAGCGGCCTGCCAGTCTATGACGAAGCCCTGCTGCAGCGGGAGCTGGAGCTGTTCCCCCAGTGGTACCTGTTTCGCCACCGGGAAAAGGTGGTCACCGGCGAACTGCGCCAGCGCCTGGACCGGGTGTTCACTGTGCTGATCGAATCGGCCCTGGCCCAACCGCAGGTGTTCGTGCACCGGGACTACATGCCCCGCAACCTGATGGTGTCCGATCCTAACCCCGGGGTGCTGGACTTTCAGGATGCGGTGGCCGGGCCCATCAGCTATGACGTGATCAGCCTGTTCAAGGATGCCTTTATCAGCTGGCCGGAAGCGCGGGTGCTGGGCTGGCTGCGCCAGTATTTCGACAAGGCCACCGTCGCGGGCCTGCCGGTGCCGGCGGACTTCGACACCTTCCTGCGCGATTGCGATCTGATGGGCGCCCAGCGCCACCTAAAGGTGATCGGTATCTTTGCCCGCATCTGCCACCGGGACGGCAAACCCAAATACCTGGGCGATGTAGCCCGATTCTTCGCCTACCTGCGCACCGCCATCGCCCGCCGTCCGGAGCTGGTGGACCTGGAATGGATCCTGGATCAGCTCGAGGACAACGAGTGAAGGCCATGATCCTGGCCGCCGGCTACGGCAAGCGCATGCGGCCACTCACCGACCACACCCCCAAACCGCTGCTGCAGGCGGGGGGCAAGGCGTTGATCGAATACCATATAGAGAAACTGCGCGATGCCGGCATCGACTCCCTGGTGATCAACACCGGCTGGCTGGGCGACCGGCTGGCCGCCACCCTGGGCGACGGCCGGCGCTTTGGTATCCCGATTCTCTATTCCCACGAAGGCACCCCGCTGGAAACCGCCGGCGGCATTCGCCGGGCGCTACCGCTGCTGGGCGATGCGCCCTTTGTGCTGGTCAACGGCGATATCTGGACCGACTACGACCTGTCCCGGCTGGTGGCAGACCGGCCCGACCCGGTGCATCTGGTGCTGGCGGATAATCCGGACCACCACCCGGGCGGCGATTTTCATCTGACAGAAGGGGGCCGGGTGCGCGATAATGGCGAACCCAGGCTGACCTATGCCGGTATGGGCCGTTTTGACCCGGCCCTGTTCGCCGAAATGCCCGATGGCGAAGCGAAACTGGCGCCGCTGCTGCGCGCCGCCATGGCAGACGATGCCGTCAGCGGTGAGCACCACCCCGGCCAATGGTGGGACATCGGCACCCCGGAACGCCTGGACGAACTGGACCGATTGCTGGCCCGACCCTGAAACGATTTTTTGTGTGGGAGCGGTCGAACGACCACTCCTACAGTGACGCTGTCGCGACAAACGAATTTTAAGGAACCCTCATGCCCAAGCAGGATTATCTGATCGCCCCCTCCATTCTCGCGGCCAACTTCGCCCGTCTCGGGGAAGAGTGCGATAACGTGCTGGCCGCCGGGGCGGACGTGATCCACTTCGACGTGATGGACAACCACTACGTGCCCAACCTGACCATCGGCCCCATGGTCTGCAAGGCCCTGCGCGACCACGGCATCACCGCCCCCATCGACGTGCACCTGATGGTCAGCCCGGTGGATGACCTGATTACCTCGTTCGCCGAAGCCGGCGCCAGCTACATCACCTTTCACCCGGAAGCCAGCCAGCACGTGGACCGCTCCCTGCAGCTGATCAAGAGCCACGGCTGCAAAGCCGGCCTGGTCCTCAACCCGGCCACCCGCCCGGACTGCCTGGAATACGTCATGGACAAGCTGGACATGATCCTGCTGATGAGCGTGAACCCGGGCTATGGCGGCCAGAAGTTCATTCCCACCACCCTGGACAAGACCCGCGTCGTACGCCAGATGATCGACGCCAGCGGCTACGACATCCGCCTGGAAGTGGACGGCGGCGTCTCCGAGAAGAACATCCGTGAAGTGGCCGCCGCCGGCGCCGACACCTTCGTGGCCGGTTCTGCCATCTTCGGCAAGGACGACTACGCCGCGGTCATCCAGCAAATGCGCGAGGAGCTGGCGCAGGCCTGAGGGCCTACACCGCTCAGGAGGGAACCGAATGGCCCTGCCACTGCCTTATCCCTCCATGCGCCACACCCTTCCTCTTTTGAGTTGTTTGCTGCTCCTGCTGGCCGGCTGTGCCGGCAGGATGCCCGCTGGCGCGGAATCGGCCCCTGAAGGCCCAGCAACAACCCGTGCCAAGCAAAAAACCAGCCCGGGCAACACGGCCCCGGATATCCAGTCCCAGCAGGAAATGGATGCGCTGGTGGCAGAGGTAATGTCCGAAGCGCCGCCCCTGCGCGTTTCCCTGCAAGCCCAGCACGAAGACTGGAAAGGCGTCCCCTACCGCTACGGCGGCCTGAGCCCCCGCGGCGTGGATTGCTCCGGCTTCGTCTACCTCACCTTCCTGTCCCGCCTGGGCATGGAAGTACCGCGCACCACCCTCGAACTGCTAAGAAGCGGGGAAAAGGTAAAGCGCGACGACATCCGCGTGGGCGACCTGGTGTTCTTCCGCACCGGCCCCGGCAACCGCCATGTGGGCATCTACATGGGCAACGGCGATTTCCTCCATGCGTCCTCCAGCCAGGGCGTGATGACTTCCTCTCTGAGCAATCCCTACTGGCGCCAGCGTTACTGGCAGGCACGGCGTCTGGCAGGCCTGTAATGCACTCCATCTCGTGCGCGCCTAGCGTTACCGCACCTACCCCTCTACCGAACGAGTAGGGTGCACTGAGCCTAAGGCGAACTGCACCATTCCCCGCCCATGCCGTGCAGTTCACCCCAGGCTCAGTGCACCCTACGCAAACCGCAATCCATCCGTTGTACCCGAAGCGTCCCGCTTATTGTCGGCCTGATATGTGGCCACTCCACCGCCCGTTTTTCATCCGCGCGCAAGTTGAATTTGTAGGATATGGCTTACATATTTTTGTAAGTTGCTGAGATAAAGTGAATTTTCGAGTTTGGGGGTGCAAGAAAAGTCCGAACTCAATTTCCCGTTCAACACGAAAATGCAAGAAAAGTCAGGTGAGAGTGGTTGCTGTTTTGGTGGTAATCCATTGAGCCCGTGGGGTTTTGGCGTGATTTGAGCAAAGAGTTGGGTCGGGGATATATTGGAAAGTGATATATCGCATCTGCAATTGAATACGATGTTAGGAATCTGGATAGGGGGAGCAGCTTTGAGAAAGGTAATCCGAGTAATTTTAGCATTTCTTCTGCTTCTTGCTTTTGGTGCGGCTGTATGGTTCGGCGTCGGTGCCTTGTTTGACTTGATAAAGGGTTTTGGTAAGGAGGCTGTAACGGCATCAATAACAGCACTTTTTGGTCTTTTCGGAATTCTTTATGCTCAATGGCACTCAAAAGCTAAAGAAATTTCCGATAGTCACAGGCCTGCGAAAATCGAGGTCTATGAAACGTTCTTCGATATTGTTGAGCGTTTTATGACAGAGGAAAAAGCAGCGGAGTTCGATCCAGAAGGAGATGAATTTCCTGACGACTTTAGGGAGCAGTTCATGAAGCTCTCTAGAGGTATGATTATCTGGGCTTCTCCCCAGGTTATTAGGGCTTGGAGCGGCTTTAGAGAAAATTCTGGGACTGGATCGGCCAAGGATACATTGCTGGCAGTTGATGCTGTTTTGCAAGCTATTAGAGCAGATTTAGGCAATAGTAATTGGGGGCTTTCCCGTGGGGATGTTGTAAAAGTCTACTTGAAAAATCCTCGCGAAGTAGATGTTTAGGTCGCGCAAATTCCTAACAATGCCATGCATGCGACAAGCACATGATGGCGGGCGTTATAGCACTTGCATATTCTAACAAAGGATGATGAATGTTTGTAAATGAAGCTGAGATGCAACGTAAATTGTCAGAATATGCGAGAAAATTCGGAGGCTTTAGTGAAATTGTTGAAGATCACGACTTCTACAAAGGGACTTCCCTAGAGGAAGATTTGATTATCGACGCATACGATTATTGTCTAGAGTCTCTGTATGAAACGGTGCTAATTACCGAGGAAGAGAATATTTCGCTATTTAAAAAGGAACAGTTAAAACCAGATTTTCTACTATTTGACCCGGGTTTTGAAAAATTTGTTATTGTTGAGCTAAAGAATGAAAAAAATGCAACAAGACAAGCAGGGACGGAGTTAGGTGCTTATGCAAATGCTATAAAAACTCACTTCCCAATGATTGCTGATACAGATGTGGTTTTTATAGTAATTTCTTCTGAGTGGCCGACACTGCTTAAAAATTATTTGTTTAATGAAATATTTTGGCATAAGAAAAAAATTTTGTGCCTGCGGCCAATATTAATTGAGAGTGATTTTTTAAGGCTGGAGTGCTTGCCACCAAATATATTGTTTACGAATAAGCTGCAGACTAAATTCCGATCTAATAGTTTTTCTGGAATGCAGTACTGCATATACGGAAAAGGTATACATCAAGGTGACCCTATAGAAGAGTTAGACAAGCATATACTTCAAGTAAAGGCGTCGTTTGAAAGAATTATCCGTAAATCTCAACAAAAAAATTCTCATGGATTCGCATTTTTATGGAAAGACCTTAGAAACGGCACTCTTGCTAGATATAGTGTCACATTTGTGGATATAAACCCTTTTGAGAAATTTCATCGACAAACTATAGAGATTGAAAACGATTTTTCTGAAAAACTATATCGATGTATAAGTGAATGGGGGGCGAGTGGCATGACGGGTACAGCCATTGAATCAATGAGAAGTGGAGGTTATTTTCTCGATTCTATAGCCAACCCAGCCCCAGAAGGAGCTCATTCATGGGAAATATTGAAAGAATTCATGCTTGAAAGAAGTAAGTTAATTTCGTTTAAACCATTTGGGATCATTGCAGATCTATATGAAGAGCATCTAAGTAGGGTTTATGCGGAGAATGGTTCTGGTTTGCAATATGATGATCCGCATTTTGGGCTTGCCTTTACAGAAGAAATAATGGTGAAAGAAGTGTTATAACAAAGCATAGCGCCGGACTAGCCGGTGAGCGCGGCGTTATGAGCTTAGTAACCGTTCCGCGAGTATGGAAATTAAATTTCAAAGGATTCAATAATGAGTGAGATTAAAAAGCCCATTGCATTATCTATTTATGCGAACTTATTTAGAAATCCTGCGGCAATGATATTTTTAATTCTGTTCTTGCTTATCTACACAGTAATATTGTCGGTAGCCGCTTCTGAAAAAAATATCGATATATTGGAATTGGTTAAGGCTGCTCCATTTGCTGTATCTGCTGGAGTGTTAGGTATTTTTTCTATTATTTTCTGGGCATTAAACTATATTGGCAGGGCTCAGAAAATTGAGTTGACAATTAAGGAGTCGGAAGAGCTGTTTCGTATTCGGAAACGCCTAATAGATGAAGTTTTTGACGAACCCTCTCCAGAAGCAACTATTGAACTGGCAGCCTTGAAAGCACATCTTCTTCTGTCTGGAGGTGAGCTAAATGCAGAACCCGAGACTCCTTCAGCAAAACTAGGGTTTGAATATTCCGATGCAGTTAAAGCCCTGCTAAAACGCTCATAACAAGGCGCTGCTGCCGACAAGCGGCAGTAATCTAAGGAGACTTTCGGATGCCCTCGCGTATCTCTGGACAAGATTTGATCCAGCTCAAGGACGCTATTGTCCAGGATTTCGATTCGTCAAATTGGCGCGAGCTTGGTGCCCTCACAAATATGATTGATGAGGTCGAGAGGCACCCTCGACTGCTGCGGAGCCTCTCTTTTGGCGATCCTGATTATGACGGCTTGGCATTGACCTTTCTGCGAAGGATGATAGGTCAAGAAGACGAGAATCTTGATACTGTCGTGAAATATGTTCACAAAACATGCGGCAATGCTGGGGAGAACGTTTCTAGTGAGGTAGCGCAAGGCCGGAAAATAGTTTTCTCCCCGACCATCTTCAATGTTCCCAGCGATCCTGTTGATACAAACCTGATCTCGGTCATGATGCCGTTCGACGCGTCAATGGCCGGAGTCTATAACGCTATTGTATCGGCTGCCCAACAAGCAGGTTTCGAGTGCCAAAGAGCGGATAATATTTGGGATCATTCGACCGTAATCCAAGATGTGTTTTCACTCATTTTCAAGTCTTACATCGTCGTATGCGACTTCACAGGCAAGAATCCGAACGTATTTTACGAAGCTGGTATCGCACATACGTTGGGAAAACATGTGGTGCCAATTACTCAATCAGAGCAGGATGTACCGTTCGACTTAAGGCACCATCGTTTTGCCAAATATTTGAACAATGGTGAAGGCTTGGAGAGTTTAAAAGAGGGTTTAGCCAGCCGCTTTTTAACGTTGGCTACAAAGCGACCGAATTCAGGCTGGATATAACCAAAGAGCAGTGGGGTCACAAAAGCAGTGGGGTCAGGTCTCCCAATTCCCATCGGCCATGGAAAATGGGTGGCCTGCCCCTGTTGGCTAAATAAAGATAGTGG
>NZ_ARXU01000001.1 GCF_000756655.1 Alcanivorax jadensis T9 | reverse complement strand
CGGGTGGCGGTGGTCTGCCAGGTGCAGACGGCAACCCGCTGGAGCCGGTACTGGCGCAGTTCTGCCCGGAAACCTCCATGGCCGATCTGGGTCCGACCACTCCGATCGACTGCCTGACCGAAGCCGGTGGTAACTTCGGCGACGTGCAGGACCTGCTGCTGGGCTCCAACCCGCTGACCGAGCAACTGTGCCCGGAAGCGGCGGCGAACAGCCCGATTGATCCCGCAGCTTGCTTCGAAGAAGCAGCCGGTGGCTTTGCCCCGGGTGGCGGTGGTCTGCCAGGTGCTGACGGTAACCCGCTGGAGCCGGTTCTGGCGCAGTTCTGCCCGGAAACCTCCATGGGCGACCTGGGTCCGACCACTCCGATCGACTGCCTGACCGAAGCCGGTGGTAACTTCGGCGACGTGCAGGACCTGCTGCTGGGCTCCAACCCGCTGACCGAGCAACTGTGCCCGGAAGCGGCGGCGAACAGCCCGATTGATCCTGCTGCCTGCTTCGAAGAAGCAGCCGGTGGCTTTGCCCCGGGTGGCGGTGGTCTGCCAGGTGCTGACGGCAACCCGCTGGAGCCAGTACTGGCGCAGTTCTGCCCGGCTACCTCTGAAGCAGATCTGGGTCCGACCACACCGATCGACTGTCTGACCGAAGCCGGTGGTAACTTCGGCGACGTGCAGGACCTGCTGCTGGGCTCCAACCCGCTGACCGAGCAACTGTGCCCGGAAGCGGCGGCGAACAGCCCGATTGATCCTGCAGCCTGCTTCGAAGAAGCAGCCGGTGGCTTTGCCCCGGGCGGTGGTGGTCTGCCAGGTGCTGACGGCAACCCGCTGGAGCCAGTACTGGCGCAGTTCTGCCCGGCTACCTCTGAAGCAGATCTGGGTCCGACCACACCGATCGACTGTCTGACCGAAGCCGGTGGTAACTTCGGAGACGTGCAGGACCTGCTGCTGGGTTCCAATCCGCTGACCGAGCAACTGTGCCCGGAAGCGGCTGCTAACGCGCCGATCGACCCCGCTGCCTGCTTCATGGAAGCGGCCGGTGGTTTTGCTCCGGGCGGTGGTGGTCTGCCGGGTGCCGATGGCAACCCGCTGGCGCCAGTGCTCGAGCAGTTCTGCCCCAATACGTCTGATGCGGATCTGGGTCCAACCACGCCGTTTGACTGCCTGACTGAAGCCGGTAACAGCTTCGGCAACGTGGAAGAGCTGCTGTTGGGTCCCAACCCATTGACCGAGGCGCTGTGCCCGGAAGCGGCGGCTAACGCGCCGATCGATCCGGCTGCCTGCTTCATGGAAGCGGCCGGTGGTGGTCTGCCCGGTGGTGGCGGTGGCGACAACCCGCTAGCCCCGCTGCTGGAGCAGTTCTGCCCGGAAACCGCTGCTGGTGCGGTGGGTCCCACCACGCCCACTGACTGTCTGACCGAAGCCGGCGCCGGCCTTGCTGCCCTGGAAGAGCTGTTGGGCCCGTTGAGCGAGCCGAACCCGCTCACCGATCAGGTGTGCCCGGAAAACTCTGGAACCGGTACCGTGGATCCGACCCAGTGCTTCATCGAGTCCCTGGACAACGTGGAGCTGCTCAACTCCGAGCAGATCGGTCTGCTGCCCGGCTGTCCGCTACTGAGTGCCTTTAATGACGAAGGTAATCTGTCGCTGACTCTGGGTCTGGCCTGTCTGGCGAACCAGGAAACTGGAGAGGGCATCTCTCTGGAATCCGGCAACGCCCTGACGGATCTGTTCGACAGCCTGCTGGGTGGTTTGCTCTAAGCTTACTGGCAACAGCAACAAAAAAAGCCCGGCCTTCGCGCCGGGCTTTTTTTTATGGATACTCCCTTGTAGGAGCGCCTCTCGAGGCGCGAACCGAGCGTAGCGTGGAGGGCGGACCTGCTTGCGAACGTGTTCGCGCCTCGAGAGGCGCTCCTACAATGGATAAAAAACCCGGACACAAAAAAGCCGCCATCAAGGCGGCTTTTTCGTATCAGTCAGCGATCAATCGTTGCGCTTGGGCAATACGTCGCGCAGCTTGTCGGCCATGTCGCGAATGGCTTTCTCGGTGGTGTCCCAGGCGATGCAGCCATCGGTAATCGACACGCCGTATTCCAGGTCGTCCAGATTCGCAGGGAGCTTCTGGTCACCGAACTTCAGATGCGATTCCACCATCAAGCCAACAATGGATTGGTTGCCTTCCAGAATCTGGTTGGAAATGTTCTCCATTACCAGCGGCTGCAGGCTTGGGTCCTTGTTGGAATTGGAATGGGAGCAATCCACCATGATGTTGGTGGACACACCGGCTTTCTCCAGCGCTTGCTCGGCCAGCGCCACAGAAACGGAATCGTAGTTCGGCTTGCCACCGCCGCCACGCAGTACCACGTGGCCGTACTGGTTGCCCTTGGTGGTGGTCAGCGCCACCCGGCCTTCCGGGTCGATGCCCAGGAAACGGTGCGGGTGCTTCACGCTGAGCATGGCATTCACCGCCACATCCAGGCTGCCGTCGGTGCCGTTCTTGAAGCCCACCGGGCTGGACAGACCGGATGACATTTCCCGGTGAGTCTGGCTTTCGGTGGTGCGTGCGCCGATGGCGTTCCAGGCAATCAGATCCTGCACGTACTGCGGCGTCGTCGGGTCCAGCGCCTCGGTAGCAGTAGGCAGACCCAGCTCGGCCACATCCAGCAGCAGCTTGCGGGCAATGTGCAGGCCGTCCTGCACCTTGAAGGAATCGTTCATGTAGGGGTCATTGATCAGCCCCTTCCAGCCCACGGTAGTACGGGGCTTTTCAAAATAGACGCGCAGCACCAGGTAGATGGTGTCCTTCACTTCCTCGGCCAGCGCCTTCAGCTTCTGCGCGTACTCCATGGCCGCCTTGGTGTCATGGATAGAGCAGGGGCCAATCACCACGAACAGACGGTGGTCCTTGCGGTCGAGGATATTACGGATCGTTTCGCGGCCCTCAATCACGGTCTGGCGAGCATTGTCGGAAAGCGGCAGCTCTGCCTTCAGCGCATTGGGGGTGATCAACACTTCCTGTGAAGCGATATTGAGATCGTCTACCTGTTTATCGGTCATGATGGTCTTTACTACCTGTCGTTGCTGGAGGCCCCGGGCCCCGTTCTATGGCGGGCGGCTCTGGCTGACACTCCTTTTGTAGAGGTGAAGCAGTCTAGCGGAAACAGCGGGTTATAGAAATATGGGGCCGGGCGCTTTCGGAGCCTCCTGCCACCCCCAAACCCGTTGGAGCCTTGCTCGCAAGGCGAAGGGGGTGGGCATTTCCAGACATTCGCCTTGCGAGCAAGGCTCCAACGGCCTTTTTAGAGTCACAGGCTGGTGATCAACGCCTCCACATACGCCGGCACCAGCTCCGTGGCCAGCCCATGCTTGTGCTCGGCAAAGGCGGTGAGCCGCTGGGAGGGCTCCAGATTCAGCTCCACCGTATGTGCTCCGTGGCGGTTGGCTTCTTCCACAAAGCCTGCCGCCGGGTACACATTGCCGCTGGTGCCGATGCTGATAAAGCGGTCGCAGCTCGCCAGGGCCTGGTAGATCCGCTCCATCTCCAGGGGCATTTCCCCGAACCACACCACATGGGGCCGCAGGCAGCCCTTGGCGCCGCAGAGCGGGCAGGGCAGGGTCGGGGTCAGCTCGCCGGTCACCTCCACCAAGCCGCCGGAGGCCTGGCAGCGGCCCTTGAGCAATTCGCCGTGCATGTGAATCAGGTTGCGGCTGCCGGCCCGTTCGTGCAGGTTGTCGATGTTCTGGGTCACCAGCAGCACCTGGCCGGCGGGAAAGGCCTGTTCCAGCTTCGCCAGCGCCTGATGGGCCGCATTGGGCTTGATCGCGCCGCTGAGCAGCTGTTCACGGCGTTTGTTGTAGAAAGTCTGCACCAGGGTGGCATCGCGCAAAAACGCCTCTGGCGTGGCCACATCTTCCACCCGGTGGTTCTCCCACAGCCCGTCTGCGGCGCGGAATGTTTTGATACCGGATTCCGCCGAGATTCCCGCGCCGGTAAGTATTACAATGTTTTCAGCCATTTATCCGTCCGATTAGTCAGGATTATTTGTTCCATGGATACCATTATCGACCTACAGGAAAACCTCCCGTTGCCCCGGCGCGGCAATGTCACACTGCTGCATTTTCACCAGGGCATGGTACTGCTGGTGGGGGAGGATGCCGTGGGCCTGTACCGCGACCGCGTGGCCATCGACGACCCCCTGGCCAATGGTGTCATCGGCTATGAAACCATTCCACCCTCCCTGCAACCGGACTGGCAGGATGACTGCGGCTTTGTGAACGAGCATCAATCCGGCTATGTGGGTCTCAACGGCGGTGGCGTGATTTTTATTCGCCCTGATGGTGTGGCGCTCTATCCCAGCGGCATGCATGCGTTGCAGAATCGGGATATGAGCTGGCTGATTCCCTTTCCGCCGCTTAATGCGTAATTTGCCCGGCACCGGTGATCCCGGAGCCGGCTTCTGAAGGAGCTGTTCTGTTATGGCAGAAGAAACCACTCGCCTGCGTCTGCGCACCCTCACCGAGGACGATTACCCCGCGCTGGCGCTTCTCATGAACCAGGTCTACCACGACATCGGCGGTGCCTGGCCGGAAGAGACCATCAAGACCCTGATCCGCATTTTCCCGGACGGGCAGCTGGTGATCGAGGACAACGGCGAGCTGGTGGCCACCGCGCTGACCATCAAGGTGAAATACGACCGTTTCTCCAACCCGCATCGCTACGAAGACCTGATCACCGACGACAAGGTGCAGTCCCACGACAAGAAGGGCGATGCGCTCTACGGGCTGGATGTGTTCGTGGACAAGGAGTACCGGGGCTACCGCCTGGGCCGCCGGCTCTATGAAGCCCGCAAGGAACTGTGCCGCGAGGAAAACCTGCGCGCCATCCTTGCCGGTGGCCGACTGCCCGGCTATACCAACTATTCCGACCAGATGCCGGTCACCGAATATATCGAGCAGGTAGAAGCCCGCGCCATCTACGATCCTATCCTGTCGTTCCAGCTGTCCAACGGCTTCGACGTGAAACGTCTGATGAAGGCCTACCTGCCGGAAGACGAAGACTCCCACGGCTACGCCACCCTGTTGGAGTGGGACAACATCCTCTACGAGCCGGAAGACGACGACGCCGAATGGCCGCGCCGTACCGTGGTGCGCGTGGGCGTGGTGCAGCGCCGCATGCGCGCCGCCCGCGACGTGCAGGATCTGCTAAACCAGGTGGAATTCTTCATCGATGCCCTGTCTGACTACCGGGCCGACTTCGCCGTGCTGCCGGAATTCTTCAGCGCCCCCCTCATGGGCCTGCGCCCGGAACTGAACTCCGTGGAAGCAGTGCGCTTCCTGGCCAGCTTCACCGACGAAGTGCGCGATGCCCTGGCCGACATGGCAGTGAGCTACAACATCAACATCGTCGGTGGCTCCATGCCCGTCATCGAAGACGAAAAAGTCTACAACGTAGCCTACCTGATGCGCCGCGATGGTTCCGTGGAAGCCCAATACAAGATCCACATCACCCCCCACGAACGCCGCGACTGGGTCATCCAAGGCGGCAACAAGCTGCAGGTATTCGATACCGACGCGGGCAGGGTGGGCATCCTCATCTGCTACGACGTGGAATTCCCCGAACTGGGTCGCGTCCTGGCAGACGAAAAGATGGATATCCTCTTCGTGCCGTTCTGGACCGACACCAAAAACGGCTACCTGCGCGTACGCCACTGCGCCCAGGCCCGCGCCATCGAAAACGAATGCTACGTAGCCATCGCCGGTTCCGTGGGCAACCTGCCACGGGTGGATGCCGTGGATATCCAGTACGCCCAGTCCTCGGTGTTTTCTCCCAGCGACTTCTACTTCCCCCACGATGCCATCATCAGCGAATCGGTACCCAATACCGAAATGCTGATGTTCGCGGATGTGGACCTGGAAAAACTGAAACTGCTGCACCGGGAAGGCTCGGTGACCAACCTGCGCGATCGTCGACACGATCTGTATAGCCTGGATTGGAAGAACAAAGGCTGAACCCCAGCAGGGCAGGGCCGTCCGGCCCTGCCTGTTACTTCTGAAGGTGAAATGTACTTGTAGGAGCGGCGCTTGAGCCGCGAACACCCCGCCAAAAGCGTACTCTCGTAGACAGCTGTCCCCAAACGGGTAGAAGAGAACCTTATGCCCGGCGCTTATCCAGAAACGATGCCTTCCTCATATCACAGCCGCCCGGAACGGACGCCGTTGTAACCCGTTGAGATTTCTGCTTTTATCGGTCGGTATATAAATTTGGTAAATGTGATAGGAAACCGGCGCGTTTATTGGATAGCCGAGCGGGCTTTCTAATACCTGTTATGTGTTAAAAAGGGTTGGGCGATGATTGTTGAAAAAGGAGCAGATGATGAAGTTCTAGTGCTTCAAAGATTTGGTATTCAGATCAATATTGCAGGTCTTATTGACCACATAAACAGGAATAGCAGTGTGTTCCAAATTAAAGAGTGTGATACAGGAGTGTTGCTTAGCATAAACCGGACCGATGGTATAAATTCGAAGACTTTAAAGCAGATGAGTGAAATACGCTTGGAGCAACCGGTTCTAGTCACTGTTATTGATGAGTATGAATGGTTGATAGATGGGAATCACCGTTTGTTGAAAAGACATGAACTTGGAAAACAAAGCACAAACTACATCCCCATTAATGGAGGACAGCTTGATCCCTTTGTATCAGAGTTTTCATGGCGCTAACATCACACGAAAAAAGTCAATGTAGTTCATTCCTTCGGCGCCGGACGCAGCAAAGCTGCACCAGTTATTGAAGCGTTAAATGAATATGATCCAACTGTATCAAGAAGCAATAAATAAAATGGTGGTTGCCTTTAATGAGATGGCGTCACAATTAGGGGTGCCGAAGCGGGTTTTCATAAATGGCGGATATGCCTATCGCTATGAAAAAAAGACTATTTATGTTGCTATTTTTCTGAAGCTGGCTCGAGTTGTCACAGGTTTACAGGCAATAATCCAACTAAACTCTGCAGGCTTGCTTCAGGAACAAGCAGTAATACATCGGGTTGCCGATGAACTTACGGAAGATATTACCTTTCTAACATTTTCAGTTATTTTTGCAGATGCTACGGAGCTTCATAATAAATACTTAGAGGCGTTCTTTGAGGAGGAAATAGAAGGGGGTAAAAGTGCTATTGAATCAGCTCAAAAACGACCGATGGTTCCGAGGAAAAAAATTAGGTCGTATATTAATAAAGACCGGGGCGCTGGCGAAGATCCAGGTAGGGGTGCAGAAATAAGCAGGACGCTATCGAAGACATATTCTGGCTATGTTCATGCCGCAGCGCCCCAAATCATGGAACTCTTTAGTGGAGACCCTCCTATTGTATGCTTAGGGGCAGCGCATGGTTCTCCACTTTATCAGGATCACGTTGATGATATGTTCAACTATTTCTACCGAGGGTTAATTGCATTCAGTTATGGGGCTAAATCATTTGGGAATGAAGGGTTATTCACTTTTTTGTTTGAATACACGAAAGAGTTTGCAACGAAATCAGGTAGGGCGGAGTACCTAGTCCAGAAGCCATGAGAGAAGCCATGAGGGTCAGGTCTCCCGATCCCCATTAATCCTACAGTCTGGGAAATGGGAGACCTGACCCCAGGACCCCTCGCTTTGGTTTTTCCTGGTGTTCTCTGCAAAAAAAATGAGATATTGCTGTTGGAGACAAAGTAAAAAAGAAATGCCTAGGATGTATTATTTATACTAAGGAGCGTTTAGTGCCAAAGCGAAGATATAGAGGGGAAAAAGTTGATGATGGGCGCGAAGTTGATTCTCTTTGGCAATCCCAACCCGAAACGATAAAGCGATTTATCAATCAGCGTCCTGATTACGAGCAGCTTTGCATAGAAGTCGCGTATATTCTACGTAAGCGCATTGCTACGCAGAGTATTGACGTGGCATTAGTTACCCAAAGGGCCAAGACACTCAACAGTTTCTTAGAAAAAATTGAACGAAAGAAATACGAATCGCCTTTCGAAAAAATAGAAGATTTTGCGGGCGTTCGTGTCGTTTGTTTGTACGTAAGTGATCTCGATGAGATCGAAGCCATCATCAAGGCTGAATTTGATATTCTCGAAAAAGTAGACAAATTTACAGACAAAGCACCTGATCAATTCGGATATGGAGCTGTCCACTATATTGTACGGCTTGGTAAGAAAAACTTAGGTGCGCGCTACGACGATCTCAAGGACCTTAAATGTGAAGTTCAGGTGCGCACTGTCTTGCAAGATGCATGGGCAATAATTGATCATCATCTTGTTTATAAGAGAGAATCAGACATCCCATCACAGATTCAGAGAAAATTGAATGGTTTGGCGGGACTTCTGGAAACGGCAGATGACCAATTCGACCGCGTGCGTGAAGAGAGACAAGACTATCTACGGACTCTTGAAGACTCGTCAGGGGATGAATATGCATTCCTTTCCAGTGAACTTAATCATGATAGTTTTGCAGCATATGCAGCTCGACAGTTTCCTCAGCTACCTTCTGAGGCATTTGACGGTCAGCTCAACATGGGGCTCAGCATGGTTAACCGCAAGAGCTACCCCACTCTCGAGGCTATTCACTCAGCAATTGAGCATTTGTATCCTCATCTTGATCAGATCTTAAGTGTTGTCGATCTTGAGGCTGACTCGGGTAATGCTCGCGTTATCCTTCTTCTCTCTGTTGTGGATGCAGAGGTGCGAAATTCGGATGCGTTCCCGGAGCATTGGAAACAGCCAATCGAGGAACTTTCTTTAAAGCTCGATCTATAAAATGATTATTCGAGGACAAGCCTAGGATTCTCATTTTGCAGGTTATTTGGGGTCAGGACTTTCCCTGTGCTTGGAGAGTGTTGATGGCTAGGCTCTTCGCGCCTCAAGCGGCGCTCCTACAGCAGGCTTCCGGGCCAGCGTAGAAATGGTGATCTTGTCGTTCCCTGGCAGACCGAATGAAATCAAAATAATCCTGAAACCTTTTGGAGAAACAATGAACGCCACCCTGATCAAAAACGGTTTCATCGCCGCCGCCTTGATGAACATCGGCGGCGTCCTCCTTTTCTCCCGTGTCTTCACCAATGACGCTATCAATCAGGCCGATCCGGTGGTCATGTCCAACTTCGGGCTGCTGATGATTGTGGTATGGGGGCTGGCCTATCTGGGGGCGGCGTTTATCCAGGGCAATATCCGCTGGCTGGCGGCGGCGTTTGCCGTGGAGAAGCTGGTATATGTGGTGGTGTGGGGGCTGTGGATGTCGAACCATAGTCTTGGCGCGGTGTATGAGCAGGATCTGTTTGCCGGGGTGTTCTACAGCATCTACGGGCTCAATGATCTGGCCTTTATGTTGTTCTTTGGCTTGGTGTTTCTTTCGCAGCGGTCCAACGGCTGATCGGATTCAAACGTTGCCAGATGGCTCGTTTGTTCGCGCCTCAAGCGGCGCTCCTACAGGGATCGCCGTCCGGATCGCCGCTTTTTTTAAATCGTAATGCGGTGTCTACTGGATCTGCTCCAACGCTTCTCGGGTCTTGGCGTTCTGCTGATCCGACAAACGAGTCACTTGGTCTTCGAAGGCCTTCAGCTCTTCGGCATTACGAGGGGCCTGAACGGCGGTGCCGGCACCGTTTTCGGCGTCCAGGCTCGGTGTTGGGGTGCTTTTCAGCTGAGTTGTGACCAGCCAGCCCACAGCCAGCAGGGCCAGCAGTAATCCGATCAAACGCATAGTGTGGTTTTCCTGGGTTTTGGTGTGGCTTCGACCTTTGCAGCCCGGGAGCTAGTGGTCAATCCGCTACGGGTATGTGGTCTTATCTGGCTGACGTATGCCGTTAGCGCCAGAAGGCTGTCCTGGAATTTAGTCGTCCTGCCCTGCGTATTCCTCTGTTTTGGTAAACGATATTTGTCTGTATGTATTCCTCTTCCCGCCTGATTTGACCCATATCAACAAACCGTGACATTAGGCAATGTAACCATTGAGCCTGTCGTTGTTCTGGCCCTAGCATCCGATCAATCCGATCTGTTCAAGGGGCATGACAATGACAATTCAGGTTGATCCGGTACGCCGGAATCTCAAATTCGGTCTGCCCGCCGGTAAGGCATTGAGCTGGAATCCGGGCGGTCTGCATATCACCCAGTTCTATAACACCCTGTCGATTTTCTTTCCGGCGGGGGAGCGCTTTTTTATCCAGAGCGTGCGCAACTACCGCCAGGAAATTACCGACCCGCACCTGAAAGAACAGGTCTCGGCCTTTATCGGCCAGGAGGGTTTCCACACCCGCGAGCATGAGGAATACAACGAGGCACTGGTGGCTGAGGGGATGCCGATCGAGGCCATGGATGCGGTGGTGGTGCGGTTGCTGGAGCTGGTGAAGAAGGCGCCGCGTTCGGTGCAACTGGCCGCCACGGTGGCACTGGAGCACCTGACCGCCGTGCTGGGGGACATGCTGCTGCGCAATACCGAACTGATGGAAGGGGTGGACCCGCATTACTCAGCGATCTGGCGCTGGCATGCCATTGAGGAAACTGAGCACAAGGCGGTGTGCTTCGATGCCTTCGAGCAGGTGGTGGGCAAGGGCATCAAGGCCTATGGCCTGCGAGTTGGGGCATTCCTGTTGGCCAATGCATTGTTCTGGAGCCTGTACCTGCCGTTCTACACGGTGATGGTGGCCAAGAGCGGCGGCCTGCCGAACCTGAAGGGCTGGTGGAAAGTTTTGAACCTGACGGTGGGGCGCCCGGGCGTGCTGCGCCGGGCCCTGCCGGACTGGCTGGATTTCTTCCGCCCCGGCTTTCACCCCTGGATGCATGACAACCGGGAATTCCTGGACCAGGCCGAGGCACTGATGGACGAAGTGGCGGCCTTTGACGTGAACCGGCTGAAAGCCGCCTGAGGAGGGCAAGGACATGACCAGTAAAGCGAAGATTTCAGCAAAGACGATTTCCGTGGATGTGGCCATCGTGGGCGCCGGTTTCGGCGGGCTTTGCATGGCGATTAAATTGCGTGAAGCGGGCAACGAGGATTTTGTGATCCTGGAAAAGGCGGCGGAAGTGGGCGGGGCCTGGTACTTCAATGGCTATCCGGGGGCGGCCTGCGATGTGCAGTCGCATCTGTACTCCTTTTCGTTCGCCGGCAAGGCGGACTGGAGCAAGCGCTATGCGCCCCGGGACGAAATCGAGAACTACATTCTCGACACCGTGGAGCAGTATCAGCTGCGGCCCTTTATCCAGTTCAACCAGGAAGTGAACGAAGCCCATTTTGATGAAACTACCGGCCGCTGGACCGTGCGCACCGCTGCTGGCATGACCATCGATTGCCGCCACTTTGTGCTGGCCTCCGGCCCGTTGCATGTGCCGAATGTGCCCAACATCAAGGGGCTCAAGCGCTTCAAGGGCAAGGTGATGCATTCCGCCGAGTGGGATCATGGCTATGATCTGGTGGGCAAGAAGGTGGTGTCCATCGGCACCGGTGGCAGCGCCATTCAGTACTGCCCGGAAATTGCGCCCAAGGTGAAAAAATTGTCCGTGTTCCAGCGCAGCGCGGCCTGGGTGATTCCCCGGGATGAGCGTGGCTATTGGGGAATCCAGCAGCGGCTGTTCAAACGCTTCCCGGCGCTACGCAAACTGCATCGGGCCAGACTGTACTGGAGCAATGAATCCCGGGTGGCCCCGGCTTCCAGCCCGAAGGCGGCGCAACTGCTGGGTACCCTGTGCAAGCAATTCATCCGCCTGCAAGTGAAGGACAAGGCCCTGGCGAAAAAGCTGACGCCGGACTACAACTTCGGCTGCAAGCGGGTGCTGATTTCCAACAAGTGGAACCCCATGTTCAACCGCGACAATGTGGAGCTGGTTACCGCCGGTATCCGCGAGGTGAAAGTCAACAGCGTGGTAACGGAAGACGGGGTAGAGCATGACGCGGACTGCATCATCCTCGGCACCGGCTTTGTGGTGGACCCACGTATCTATATGAAAGACTTTCCGCTCACCGGTTTGCCGGGCCATGATCTGCATAAGGACTGGGCCAAGTCCGCGGAAGCGCATTACGGCGTTACCGTCAGCGGCTATCCGAACCTGTACATGCTGGTGGGGCCGAACACGGGCCTGGGCCATAATTCGATTCTGTTCATGATCGAGTGCCAGGTGAAATACATCCTGCAATGCATGGCGCTGCTGCGCGAGGAAGGCGCGGATTATCTGGATGTGAAACCGAAAGCCCAGGAAGCCTTTAATACCAACGTGCAGCGTCGCCTGCAGGGTACCACCTGGACCTCCGGTTGCACCAGCTGGTACCAACAGGACGATGGCAAGAACTTCGCCCTGTGGCCGGGCTCCACCTGGCGCTACTGGCTGCAAACCCGCAACGTGCGCTCCACGGATTATGAGTTTGTGTGTGCGAATGCCGAGGAAACCGTGGAAGCCTGACGGTGTGTTGAGTGGATGGCTAAAAGGAAGGGGCAGCCTGGGCTGCCCCTTTTTTTGTGTATGGGGTGTCTGGCATTGCGGATGGCTTGTGGTAAAAAAGGGGGGAATAAACAGGTCAGAGAGAAGTCGATGAAAAAAATGGTCCCGGTTATCGCTGCAGCCGTGACAGTGCTGGCACTGTATGGGCTGGATAACCTTCGAGATGACAGCGCCGTCAGCCAGTCTCCCTCTCAGGCCCCGCAAATGGCATCGGCCGCGGTTGCCGGTGATCAGGTTATTCAGGCGGCTTATGAAAACCGGCAAAGCGATGTTCAGGTGGAAGGCGCCGGTCGGGTGGTCAAGGTACTGCCGGACGACAATGAAGGCAGCCGACACCAGAAATTCATTCTTGAGCTCGCCTCTGGCCAGACCCTTCTGATCGCCCATAACATCGATCTGGCGCCTCGCATCCCCGATTTGCGTGAGGGCGAGAGCGTCAGCTTCTACGGCGAATACGAGTGGAATGAGCGGGGTGGGGTGGTCCACTGGACCCACCATGATCCACAAGGCCGTCATGTGGATGGCTGGTTGAAACACCAGGGAAAACGTTACCAGTAAGTGAGCCGGATCCATCCGGCCCGCGCCACGACCGATTCTGCTTGATCTCCCCTTGCCAGATCGCGGCTGCTTGCCGCAGACGGCGTCCTGCATTCCTATGCGACCTAATCAGAAAGAGAACACTTTTGTGCCAGGGGCGAAATGGGCCGGAAAAGGGCAAGCCCGTGCCGGGCGGTTATTTGGAACGAAAGTGCTCCAAATTTGTTCCGGATTCGTGATGGACGTAGCAGATTAGGGCCTGGTTAGGTTCACAATGCGAGGGCAGAAATGACGAAGCAACCGCTTCGTTTTTCTGCAACGGTGACGGCAGAATCGCCGCACTGCACATATCAGCCATGACACGGAGGTCAAAATGGCAACGGACGATCGCTCTGTAAGCGACGACGCTTCCCCGTCTCTTTCTCTCACCAAAAAACATATTGATGCACTGACCCATCGTGTTCATCGCTTTGATGCCGGTATCAGCAAGCTTGAGGCCGAATCGAAAGCGATGAAAAAACGCGGTGATGAGGCTGGTGCCGCCAGCCTTGATCGCAAAATCAAAGTGCTTCGCGACGAATTGATCGAGCTGCAGAATGAAGCTGCCAGCGCCCCGGAAATCGCCAGCGCGCTTGGCCTGGAAAGTCGCCCACAGGCGGAACTGGCCGAGATTCCTGCCGTGGTCAAAGCGGCCAAGTTTGAAACCATGAACATTGAGCTGAGTGAAGCAAAATACCAGAGCCTCACTCCCATCAGTAGCGAGTGGCCACGCCAGGGGCGGGTGGTCAAGGATGGTGTTGCCGAGCCCGTCCAGACCCTTGGCAAGGTGCGCATGCTGGTGAACAGCGAAGAGGGCCAGGCCGCGGAGAATGTGCCGTTTCGCCTGGAAGCGAAGGATGCCGAAAGCGGCGAGGTATTGGTTCTTCGTAACGGCCATACCAACAAGTTCGGCTATGCCTCAGTGAATTTGGGCAATTTCCCGATCACGCGTATCAGTGATATGCACATTGTCGTCGGCAAAGGCGGCAGCCATGAAGACGGCGGCGATATTCAGCGCACCCCGGTGCTGAATGCGTCCATTGCCACCCACCGTGATCTGGGGGTTCCCCACCAAGTGGTGATTCGCCCGGAACTGCTGGACAAACTGAAGCCGCGTTTCCCGGGTCGGGATGGGCCGGAACTTCCAGGGACCATCGAAGATCCGGACGATATTGATATCAAGAACTCCCCTCGCTCTTTTGGGTTGAATGAAGAGCACGTTGACGGCAACTGCTGCCTGCGCCCACGCACGGAGTTTCCGGCGCGGGAATATCATTTTCGGCAGATTGTGCGATTGAACGAACCTCTGCTGAACTTTCGTCAGAAAGGAATCTCTCGCCAGGATGTGCAGTCGCCAATTCCCTTTGGCGATGAGTCCCCTTCGGTTTATGGCCTGACCGGGGGAAACCTGCTTCTGGGTACGGTCAATATGTATCGTCAGGGCTGGTATCCAGTGGGCAGGGGACTGGGCGAGTTACTGTACTCGCTGGCTTTGGCGCCCTGTGAGCATGTGAATCTGGCGTTTGTGGACTGGTCCAGAACACAGCGTGACACGCGGGTCGAGTCACGGGTCCAGCGCGAGCAGATGGAACATGAACTGAACCATGACCGTGCGATTGAGGAGGTGGTTGATTCGGTGCTCACCGAACGCCAGACCGGGGAATCCGGCAGTGGCGGTGGTGGTGCCAGCCTGGATCTGGGCTTTTTCAGCATTGGTGGGGGCGGCGGTAAGACCTCCAGTACTACCACCGGGCGACGGAGCCTGCAGGCGTCCACGGTCCAGGATATCTCCGATGAAGTCACCCAGCGGGCGTCGTCCATTCGCTCGCAACGTTCAACGGTGGTGACAACGTCCTCGCAGCGGGAATCCGAGCGTATTCAGACTCGCACGGTGCACAACCATAATCGCAATCACGCCATGACGGTGCAGTACTTTCAGGTGCTGTCCCACTATTCGGTAAAAACCGAACTGGTGGAAGAGAAGCCGGTGGTGTTGGTGCCGTATGATATCGACGACGCCATTTTTGATGATATTCCCAGCTTCAATAAATTCAGACTGGCACCGAGCCGGCCCATCACCCGGTTTCTTGATCGCCACTCCCGCCTGCTTCGTCGTATGGTCCCGCGCAGCTATAGCCGGGCGTTTGAATCGCTGTCGCGACTGCTGCATTGCCGTGATGTGTACGATATCGAGACCCCCTATGCCACCTTTTCTCGGTGGAATATTCGCCTGGACAAGGCCTGGCGCCCCGGCCTGACGATCAGTATCGAAACCAATGACGGGCAGAGCTTTCCGCTGACACCCCGGGGTGGCAGTGCGGACCAGGCTCCCGTGGAGTTTATTTCTGATCCGGTAAGAGCCGATGATATTGAGGCCGTCCGCATCGGCTTTGATCCGGTTGAGTCAGCACGGGTTACCGGCAACACCGGCATATTCGGTTTGCTGGGGGATAGTCTCAACGATCTGCTCGAGCAGACCCTCAATCACAAATTGACTCGTATCGAGATCACGGCCCGGACGGATCGTTCCCGGTTTGTGCCGGAGCGGCAGAGTTTCCGCCTGACGGTCGTGCAGCCGAATGTGACGCTGAGTAATGACAATCCTCATGTCTCTCTGGACATCACACCGCCGACCATCAACTTTGATGGTTACCGTGGTCGTGAGCATCAAGACTACTGCAAACTCAAGTCCCTGATTGCCTATATCCAGTCCCGCCCCATGCGTTTCCTGCGGGCCATCTGGTATATGGAGGACCCGGATCGTCGCGCCATGCGCTTTGATCGTTTCCAGTTCCAGGGAAATTCCTTGCTGGATAGTATCGTCAACAAGCCAGTGGGGGTGCTCGGCAATTATGTGGCGTTCGAATTACTCGAGGGCCACAAACTGGTTCAGATTGATGCGCCCAACTACGTGGTTTCCAGTCGTATGGTCAGCCTGCCTACCCGGGGCGTCTTTGCGGAAGTGTTCTTGTCCTGTTGCAACGCCACAGAGAAACGGGATGTGGAACGCTTTATTGATCCTGACCAATCCTGCCAGAAGTCGGCACCGGAGATTACCGGTATTTCCCCGGGCTCACGGGCACAGGGCAGTGACACCCGGCCTTCGGATTTCGCCACGCCGATGATCAATTTGCAGAACGCGCCGGCGGTACCCAACCCCAATGGCATGACGGCAGGCCTGAATGTGATGGGCACGCCGGATATTTTCCGTGACCTTTCCCGGGGAGCGGAACTGCTGCAGTTTATTGATAACGCCACGAAAGAAGCGTTCACCAGCACCCGCCAACACCGCGCAGCCATGGATGCCATCGCCGGCGATGTGGTTCGCGGTCTGGTTTCTGCCTATACCGGTGTTCCCATCGGCTCCAGCGGTAAGCCGGCCACGGCCAGTTCCGGCACCAGCGGAATTCAATCCGCGCCGTCAGGCTCCGGTGGCAATGGCGGGGCGGCAACTGGCAGTGCGGGCGACAATGGGGCCTTGCAGGCACTCACCGGCGAGATGGTGCGCCAGAGCTCTCCGTCACAGGTCAGTGATCATGTGCAAACCGTTAGACGGGCGGTGGAAAGTGGCTTGCTGAGTGAAGGGCAGGGCAACGCTATTACCAATTCCCTGCTGGGGGGGACGGCTGCCGGAATGCCAGACAGCACGGCGCCGGTGATCATCCTCACTGCACCGACCTCCCGTGATGGCCTTGCGTTTGGTCCAGCCACCGGTGACAAAAGTGGCGCCTTGAACCTTTCGGTGAATGTGGAAGGCGAGCCGGAAGGGTCAACCGGTCGCTGGACCCGACCCAATCCCGCCTCTATGGCATTGTCGTCGCAAGAGGATGACAGCATCACCGTCACGCCGCTGATTCCTGGATTGCAGGAGCTGGACTACACCCTGAGAGACACTGCAGGGACAGCACTAGCGAGCATCAAGGTGCCCTTGTCCGTACCGCAGTTTATCGCCGTGCGTGAGGATGCGGCGGCGTTTGATGCGGTACTGACCAGTTATAGCCTGGATGATGTGAAAACATCGGTGCTGAGAGCGGCCAAGGAAACCTGTGACCTGTTGTTGAGGACGGCGAATGTCCGCACTGTTTGGGAAATGGCGCCATTCAATGAGGCATTGCCGGCCCAGTTTGCAGCGGGCGGTGCCGCCGCAAACCGGTTGACTGTCGCCACATTACGGGGCAATCCGCCCTCACCGGGACTCGCTGGCGAAACGCTGGCGGGGACCGGCGGTATCGGAGCGACTGTGTACGACGAGACTATCTCCGTCTGGCCCGGGGCGTTCGATGATGCGGTTGCCAGCGGCGCGGCCGGGGATGTGGATGACGCTACCCGCCAAGTGGTGCAGCAGATGCAGGGGCTGGATTTTACCGATCTTCGCCTCAAACAACTGGCAATTGATATTGTCGGTCGACTCATCGGTGAAACCCTGGCCCATGAAGTGCTGCACAGTCTGCTTGGGTTCCTGATTCCCACCGGACACCACAACCCGGCGGTGGCCAGTGACATCATGAACCGTGGTATGGATCGCAGCTTCCAGAACCGGACCGGTTTTGAGGTCATCGACCTGGCCAACTTCCCGGATGAGGGCAGTTATTCCGATACGGGCATTGGCTTGATCAATATACCCACGGCGGTGACGCAGGATCTGATCGATCAGCATTTTCCTGTCTCTATCTAGTTCTTGAACCAGAGAAATCCATAACGGCCCCATCTCGGGGCCGTTATGGCAACCTGATGTCACCTTCCCGCAAACATGAGAGAGCCTGATCTGGCGCTCTGTCAGCCGACATTACGGAGGCTGCCTGCTCCGTTATCATGTCTCCATGACCTCCCGATTCCATCGACTTGACCGGTTTCTCAGCGCCCGCCTGCAAATCAGCCGAAGCAATCTTCGGTTATTGCTGGCTGCCGGGCGCGTGCAGGTGAATGACGAGGTGGAGCGTGACCGGCAGCGACGGATCGGCCCCTTTGATGTGGTGGTTTGCGATGGTGAGATTCTGCAGGCAACCCGGGCTCGGTATCTGATGATCAACAAGCCCGCCGGGGTGGTCAGCGCCACCCGGGATGATCACCACTCCACGGTGCTGGATCTGTTGCCGGAGGATCAGCGAGAGGGATTACATCTGGCCGGGCGGCTGGATTTCAATTCCACCGGCCTGGTGCTGCTGACCAATGATGGCGACTGGTCCCGGCAGTTGAGTCAGCCGGAGAATCAGGTGAGTAAGCATTATCGGGTGACGGTGGAAAAGCCGTTAGCCGAAGAGTACGTGGCGGCGTTCGCCGAGGGTATGTGGTTTGAGTACGAGGGCATTGTGACGCGCCCAGCTACGCTGAAGATCCGCAGCACGTTCGAGGCTGACGTGTGGCTGTGCGAGGGCCGCTATCACCAGATCAAGCGCATGTTCGGGCGTTTTGATAACAAAGTGCTGACGTTGCATCGGCTGGCGATTGGCAACCTGGTGCTTGATGAAAAGTTGAAACCGGGTGAGTGGCGGGAGCTTACGGCGTCGGAACTGGCTGTCTTTTTGGATTAAGCCGTTGGAGCTTTGCTTGCAAAGCGAAGGGTCAGATTCAGCGCTTCGCCTTGCGAGCAAGGCTCCAACGGGGTGCGGTGGTATCAAACCAGCGGCTTGTCATGCTTCAGGCGGCGGCGGAAATCCCATAACACCAGGTTGTAGGGCGCTTGCCGGATGACGCGTGGCAGCAGCAGACTGATGCGGCCAATGGTGCGCACGGTACGCTCGAAACGCCGCTGTTTTTTGTCATTCCATTCCAGCTGCATTTGCTCACGAATCTCGGCTGGCAGGAAACCGGTGGTCACAAACCGGTTGAAACGCCCCAACAGAAACCGGGTTGGCGAGCTGAGGAATGTCAGGTCGGCGATCATCATCAGATACTGGCGGATGCGCTCGTCGATGTGCAGCTTCTGCAGGCCCTCCTGCCAGTAGGCGTCAAACGCCTCCAGGTCTTTCGGCCAGGTATCCTGCCGCACTTGCAGGGTGGTCCCCAGCGGGTGGGCCAGCTGGTAAAAGGTTTCCTGTTCCTCCCGGCTCATTGGCCCATGGAGTTTCTGGTGAGTGTCCACGAAGCCCCAGTAGAGACAGGCGGCGACCCACATCTGCAGGTTTTCATCGAAGGCGTTGTATTTCACCGGTGAGTCTTCGGTGGAGTGTACCTGGGCATGGGAACGATTCACTGCCCTGCGGTAGGCCAGCTTCTCTTCACTGGTGCCCATCATGGCGACGGCCAGGTAGGTGAAGGTGGTGCGCGAGCGTTTGATCGGATGATGCAGGATTGAGCCACTTTCCACGCGGCTTTCCGCTACCCCATACCCCACCGCTGGCAGGGCCAGTTGCAGGATGATGTTGGCACCACCGGCCAACAGCATGGCGCCATCGAAGATACCGGGGAATTGCTGGTCCAGTTCCCTCGCGGTGAGGGGAGTGGGCCATTCGTGTTCCAGTCGGGCCTGGCGGCTTTCCAGGTTGGCTTGAGCTGTCATTGTTTTTCTGTCCTCGCAGTCAGCGTGGTGGTTCATACGCCTGTTTCATTTCATGCTAGCGAGGAGTGCGCCATCAAACAATGAGACAAAATTAATTATTTGTATCATTGTGGCTTTTTCTGAACGCTTATAGCCGCAATGCGCGGAAAACAGCGCGCACATGGCCGGCCAGTACATGAGTGGCAGAGCCTTCTTCCCCTCGATAAAGCATGGCGATCTGGTAATCGCCCAGCTCCGGTAACTGGTATTCATCGCCCAGTTGCTGCAGGGGAGGCTGAATCAGGCTGAGGGGGAAGGGGCCAATGGCCAGATCGGCCTGCATGGCGGCTTCCTGGCCGGCGCAGTGTTCGCTGGTGTAGGCGACCCGATAGCGGTGATCACTGCGGTCCAGAGCTTCCAGGGCCATCTTGCGCCAGGGGCAGCCTTGGCTGGCCAGTGCCAGGGGCAGGGGAGTCTGGCTGACGGCGATGCCGCCTTGTGCGCCGGCCCAGACCAGCGGTTCGCTATGCACCACTTCCCCCCGTGCCGGGCGGGCCTGTTTGCCGGTGGTAACCATAATCAGATCCAGCTTGCCCGCATCCAGCTGCTTCAGCATGTCGGCGCTGCGACCGACAATCACATTTACCTGTACTGCAGGATGGGAGCGGGAAAACTGGGTCAGTACCTGGGGCAGGATACGGGTGCCGATATCGTCCGGTGTTCCCAGTCTTACGGTCCCTTCCAGCTCCGGGGCGGTGAAGTGGCTGATGGCTTCCTGGTTCAGTTTCAGCAGGCGCCGGGCATAGCCGAGCATGGCTTCGCCTTCGGCCGTGAGACTTACCCGGCGGGCTTCGCGCAGGAACAGTCGCTGGCCTACCTGTTGTTCCAGCCGCTTGATCTGCATGCTCAGGGCAGAGGGGGTACGGAACACTTCGGCAGCGGCCTGGGTGAAGCTCTCGGTCTCAGCGATGGCCACGAAGCTGCGCAGGATTTCCGTGTCCAGCAGGGGCTGAAGAGGGCTGTCCGGAGGCATGATTCACCTTTCAGAAAAATTGAACGATAGGTAAAGATCTTTTCGATTTACTGATAGTAAACCCGATTGCATCATGGAGGCCAATCACAACCCAGCCACTCCACAACGTTCTCGAACAGGGAGGAGACCATGAAACGCAATGACCCCCACACACTGGAAGCTCCCCAGCGGATTCAGTCCCGCAAGCCGGACCTGCACATGCCGGCCATGCCACCACTGGAACTGATGGACGCTCTGGACTATCGCATTCGGCTGGCCTGGTATCGCCTGCGCAAGAATCGCGCGGAGCAGCGAGCCCGTGTGATCCAGCGGCTGCAAAGAAAGCCGGTCTGAGCGTTGCGTCTGATGCGGATGTGAAGGCACAGCAAGGCGCCTGATTCGCCTTGTGAACAAGGCTCCAACGGGGCAGCGATTTACCGTTGGAGCTTTGCTTGCAAAACGAAGTCTTACGATTCCTGGCGACTGACCAGACACAAAAAAGGCGCCTGAGAAGGCGCCTTTTTTGTTTGCAACACGGAAGCCGTGCGGTCAATTACATGTTCGGGTAATTGGGGCCGCCGGTGCCTTCCGGAGCCACCCAGTTGATGTTCTGGGTAGGGTCCTTGATGTCGCAGGTTTTGCAGTGCACGCAGTTCTGGGCGTTGATCTGGAAACGCTTGTCGCCAGTGTTCTCGTCCTCGACCACTTCGTACACACCCGCCGGGCAGTAACGCTGGGCCGGCTCGTCCCACTTGGGCAGGTTCACCTCAAGCGGTACGTTCGGGTCTTTCAGCGTCAGGTGACACGGCTGATCTTCTTCGTGGTTGGTGTTGGACAGGAATACGCTGTCCAACTTGGCGAAGGTGATCTTGCCGTCCGGTTTCGGGTAGTCGATCTTCTTGCTCTGATCTGCCGGCTTCAGCGTAGCGTGATCCGGGGTGGTGTCACGCATGGTGATCGGCAGTTTGCCGTTGAACAGGTTGATGTCCACGAAGGCAAAGGCAGAGCCGATGAAGTTACCGAACTTGTGCTGAGCAGGACCGAAGTTGCGCTGAGCGTGCAGTTCTTCGTGTACCCAGCTCTTGTCGAAGGCGTCCTTGTACTCGGTCAGCTCGTCGCTGCCACGGCCGCCTTTCAGGGCTTCTGCCAGGATTTCTGCGGCAATCATGCCGGACTTCATGGCGGTGTGGGTGCCCTTGATCTTGGCGAAGTTCAGGGTGCCAGCGTTACAGCCCACCAGCAGACCACCGGGGAAGGTCATCTTCGGCAGGGATTGCAGGCCACCTTTGGAGATGGCACGGGCGCCGTAGGAGACACGCTTGCCGCCTTCCAGGTGCTTGCTGATTTCCGGGTTGGTCTTCCAGCGCTGCATCTCGTCGAACGGAGAGACATGCGGGTTGGAGTAGGCCAGGTCGGTGATCAGACCCAGGGCAACCTGGTTGTTCTCGATGTGATACAGGAACGCACCACCCGGGGAGCCGGATTCGGTCAGCGGCCAGCCAGCGGTGTGCACTACCAGACCTTCCTGGTGCTTGGCCGGATCGATGTCCCACAGTTCCTTGATGCCGAGACCGTAATGCTGCGGGTCGGTGCCTTCGCGCAGGTTGAATTTTTCCTGCAGCTGTTTGCCCAGGTGGCCGCGGCAGCCTTCGGAGAAGATGGTGTACTTGGCGTGCAGCTCCATGCCGGGGGTATAGCTGGGCTTGTGCTCGCCGTCGTGGCCGATGCCGGAATCGCCGGTGGCGATACCTTTCACCGAACCATCTTCCTTGTAGAGTACTTCGCTGGCGGCAAAGCCGGGGAAGATCTCGATGCCCAGACCTTCGGCCTGTTCTGCCAGCCAGCGGCACAGGTTACCCAGGGAAATGATGTAGTTCCCTTCGTTGTGCATGGTCTTGGGTACGAACAGGTTCGGCACTTTCTGTGCCTTTTCCGGGCCGGTGAGGTAGTAGATCTCGTCGCCGGTGACCTTGGTGTTCACCGGAGCGCCCATTTCCTGCCAGTTGGGAAACAGCTCGTTCAGGGCGCGCGGCTCAAGCACCGCACCGGAGAGAATATGGGCACCGACTTCGGAGCCTTTCTCTACCACGACCACACTGATTTCCTGACCGGTTTCCTGGGCGATCTGGCCCAGACGGCAGGCGGTTGCCAGACCGGAAGGACCGGCGCCGACGATGACTACATCGACTTCCATAGATTCGCGTTCCACAGCCTGTCTCCTCGCTATCGATTGCGTGTTCGGCCCTGAAGCCACTGAGAAAGGGGTTCTGAAACACTCTGCCACAGAAAAACCTTTCTCAGCAGCTGCCTGGGGCCAGCCTTGGGGTGGCGCGGAGTATATAGAGATAGGCGAAACCGCACCACTGCCTGGGTTGGCCGCAACGCCCGCTGCATTGTTACCGGGTGTTGATCCGGCGGGGCGGCGCACTGCAGCTATTTCAAACAGGTGTTCGGATTATCCCTTGCTAGCTGGTTGATTTACAAGGAAATGGCCGACTGCAAAGTCACGAAAAGTGGACACCTTGTGTGGTCTATTTGCAGCAAAATCATTCGCTTACAGATTTTCGGCCTATTGACCTGCTTTAACCTAGCGTTCAAGATAGCGGCTCTTTCGCGGGGGTGGACCCGGCAACGGCGTCAATTATCGCCTCCTTCTACATGTCACCCAATGGAACATTCCGAGGATCCTATGAAGGTTCTTGTACCCATCAAGCGAGTCGTTGATTACAACGTCAAGGTTCGCGTGAAGGCTGACAACACTGGTGTTGATCTCGCCAATGTCAAAATGGCCATGAACCCCTTTTGTGAAATCGCTGTAGAAGAAGCGGTACGTCTGAAAGAGAAGGGTGTGGTTACCGAAATCGTTGCTGTTTCCATCGGTCCCAAGACCGCTCAGGAACAACTGCGTACTGCCATGGCTCTGGGCGCTGACCGCTCTATCCTGGTAGAAACTGACGAAGACGTTCAGCCGCTGGGCATCGCCAAAGCGCTGAAAGCCATCGTTGACGAAGAGAAGCCTGAGCTGGTTATTCTGGGCAAGCAGGCTATCGACGGCGACAACAACCAGACCGGCCAGATGCTGGCTGCGTTGACCGGTATGCCGCAGGGCACTTTCGCGTCTGAAGTGGACGTGGCCGACGGTAAAGTGAAGGTTACCCGTGAAATCGACGGCGGCCTGCAGACTGTTGAGCTGAACCTGCCGGCAGTGGTTACCACTGACCTGCGCCTGAACGAGCCGCGTTACGCGTCTCTGCCAAACATCATGAAAGCCAAGAAGAAGCCGCTGGATACCAAAACAGCCGCTGATCTGGGCGTTGACCTGACTCCGCGTGTGACCACTGTCAGTGTGGAAGCTCCGGCCGAGCGTCAGGCTGGCATCATCGTTGGCTCCGTTGACGAGCTGGTCGAGAAACTGAAGAACGAAGCGAAGGTGATCTGATGAGTGTATTAGTTTACGCCGAACACGATAACGCCGCGCTCAACAAGGTCACCCTGAGTGTGGTTGCTGCTGCCAAAGAGATCGGCGGCGACATCACTGTGCTGGTAGCCGGTAAAGGCTGTGGCGCTGTTGCTGAAGAAGCGGCCAAGATTGATGGCGTTTCCAAGGTACTGTGCGCTGACAACGATGCTTACGAGCATCAGCTGGCCGAAAACATTGGCGATCTGGTTGCCGAAGTCGGCGCCGATTACAGCCACATCCTGGCTGCTGCCACCACCACCGGCAAGAACTTCGCGCCCCGCGCCGCTGCTCTGCTGGACGTGGCCCAGATTTCCGAAATCTCCGACGTGGTCGACGCTGATACCTTCAAGCGCCCGATCTACGCCGGTAACGCTATCGCTACCGTTAAGTGTGGCGATGCGAAGAAAGTGATCACCGTACGTGGTACTTCCTTCGATGGCGTTGCAGCAGAAGGCGGTTCCGCCTCTGTTGAGAACTTGGACGTTGTTAAAGACGCTGGCATCTCCTCCTTCGTGGGTGAAGAGCTGGCCAAGTCTGACCGTCCCGAGCTGACCTCTGCCGAGATCGTGATCTCCGGTGGTCGTGGCATGGGTAACGGTGAGAACTTTGAAATCCTGTACAAGCTGGCTGACAAGCTGGGCGCTGGCGTGGGTGCATCCCGTGCTGCCGTCGACGCAGGTTTCGTACCCAACGACATGCAGGTCGGTCAGACCGGTAAAATCGTTGCGCCGAACCTGTACGTTGCTGTGGGCATCTCCGGTGCCATTCAGCATCTGGCCGGCATGAAAGACTCCAAGGTCATCGTTGCTATCAACAAGGACGAAGAAGCCCCCATCTTCCAGGTGGCGGACTACGGCCTGGTGGCTGACCTGTTCGAAGCAGTACCGGAGCTGGACGGCAAGCTGTAAAAAGCCTGCTTCCCGCACCAACAAAAAACCCGGCCTTGTGCCGGGTTTTTTGTTTTCAGGTACAAGCTGCGCTCAATGGAGTGGCGAAAACCCAAACGTTACGCGAAATAATGAACTCCTACGAAGCCGCTGTAGGAGTTCCTCTTGAGGGACGAACCGAGCGACAGCGAGGAAAACGGTTCAGATGCCGCAAACGTA
Source organism: Alcanivorax jadensis T9 (assembly GCF_000756655.1). Lineage (GTDB taxonomy): Bacteria > Pseudomonadota > Gammaproteobacteria > Pseudomonadales > Alcanivoracaceae > Alcanivorax > Alcanivorax jadensis. The sequence continues at coordinate 513,952 of NZ_ARXU01000001.1, read as the reverse complement.
CCTGGACCTGTCTTTGTCCCTTGGGAATTGTAAATCACTCCCTTCGGTCGTCTCGCTTCGAGAGGTTCGTCCCCTGGAAGGGAATTATTCGCTGCGCTCACCCTGCGGGCCGCCCTGGCGGGCGTTACTCCGCTACGCTACGTTCCTACTGGTGTCTTGAACTTCGTCAGGACAGACAAAGCTGAAAGCGGGAGCAAAAAATGTTTTCGGGAAAAACCGCGTTAATTACCGGCGCCTCCAGCGGCATCGGTGAACAGATGGCGAGGCAACTGGCTGCTGTGGGCTGCAACCTGATTCTGGTAGCACGGCGCACTGAGCGGCTCGATTCTCTTGCCGGGGAGTTGGCGTCGGTCACCGTTGATGTGATTACCGCTGATCTGTCTGATCCGCAAGCGGCCGAGGCGGTGTATGCCCAGACGCAGGCAGCCGGGCGGCAGGTGGATATTCTCATCAACAATGCGGGTTTTGGTTTCCAGAAGCCGCTGTTGTCTCTACCGGTAGCGGATCAGCTGGGCATGGTCGATGTAAACGTGCGCAGCCTGCTGGCGCTGACTCAGCGGTTTGCCGCGCCCATGGCGCAACGGGGCCAGGGCTGGGTGCTCAATGTGAGCTCGGTGTCTGCCTGGTTTCCGATCCCGGGCATGGCCACCTATGCAGCCAGCAAGGCCTGTGTGCTGCATCTGAGTCGTGCTCTCCACGAAGAACTCAAGCCAGCGGGCATTGTGGTGACGGCACTGTGCCCCGGCGGCACCCGCACCGAGTTTTCGTCCATCGCCCGTGAGCGGATGGACCCGGATCTGGAAAAAGCCATGATGCCTGCGGACGTAGTGGCAGCGGCCGGGCTGAAGGCGCTGGCCAGTGGGAAAGCGGTGGTGGTTCCCGGTGCCTTGTATCGAATCATGGTCTCTTTGGTGCGGGTATTGCCTGCTAGCTGGGTGACGCGTTTGGCGGGAAGGGTCATGGGGCGTCATCACTGATGCCGCTCTCAATTTCCGCTGAGCGTAGGGTGCACTGAGCCTACGTAAACTTAACCGAGGTTGGCGATATCTTCCGCAATGGCCAGTGCCGCCGTCAGCCCGGGTGATTCAATGCCGAGCAGGTTGATCATGCCTTTGATGCCGTGCTCCTTTTCTCCCTGTATCAGAAAATCCCGATAGGGTTCTCCTTCCATAAACAGCTTGGGGCGGATGCCGGCGTAGGCAGGGGTGAGTCTGTCGGCGTCCAGGCTTGGCCAGTAGCGTCGTATCGCTTCTTCGAATTGCGGTAGCCGGGTGATGTTGACCTGGTAATCCCTGTGCTTGATCCATTCCACATCCGGGCCGAAGCGGGCATTGCCGGCCTGGTCTACGGTGAGGTGAATACCCAGTCCGTCTGCTTCCGGTAGCGGGTAGACCAGCCTCCGGGTGGGGCTGCCCCCGCTGAGGGAAAAATAGTTGCCTCGGGCCAGCCGCTGTTCGGGAATCTTTTCTGCGGGAAAGCCGTTGCAGTCTTTCAGCAAGGGAACGGCATGGAGGCCTGCGGCATTGATCAAGTGCTGGCAACGGAGTTCAAAGGTTGTGTCGTCACTTTCTACCTGCAGCAGGAAATCCCCTGGGCCACAGTCAATCCGCTGCACCCGGTGCCGATAACAGAGCAGGGCATGCTGGCGCTCCGCTTCCTGAGCCAGTATTGAAAGGAAGGCATGGCTATCAAGGATGCCGCTGTGCTCGCTGAGCAGGGCTTCACTGGCCTGTAACCATGGCTCCTGCTGACGCAGCCATGACTGGTTGCACCGATGCAGTCCTGTGGCGCCACTCTCCATCGCGTTACGGTACAGATTGTCCAGCGCCTCTTGCTGGCTCTGTGAGGCGACGATCAGCTTGCCGCACTGCTGATAGGGAATCTGTTGTTCCTGGCAGTACTGGTACAGCAGGGCGTTGCCACGCAGGCACAGGCGAGCTTTCAGGGAATCTGGCGGGTAGTAGAGGCCAGCGTGGATGACTTCGCTGTTGCGGGAAGAAAGATGTTCGCCGAAACGGCTTTCCTGCTCGAGCAATACAACAGATCTGGAGGGTGCAAGTTCACTGGCGATGGCCAGGCCAATGACGCCAGCGCCGATGATGACGGTGTCGGTGGTTTCCCGTGGTTGCACTTAGTTTAGCTCATAAATAATGACGCCCTCAGTCTGAGGGCGTCATGGGTAGCGAACAAGGGCCTGTGGCTTAATCGTCCACGTTGTCGTAGAACATGTAGCGAGACGTTTCGTATTGCCCGCGAGCCAGTTTGAACAGCCGCTCGAAGACTTCCGGGTGCTTTGCAGCCACGTCCTGTTTGGGGGTGTCGCTATGCAGATCATGCAAGGTGGCGTTGCTGCCATCCGCATTCATGCGGACCAGAAAATCTTTCGTGACCATGCCGTAGATGGGGCTGGGGCCTTCTTGCAATACCACAAAATTGGCGCGGTCTCCTTCCGGAGCGGGAATCTGGAAATCCCGACCCAGGGTGGTGTTGCGGTAGTTGAGTCCCAGCATACCGGCAACGGTGGGTAGCACATCAACCAGGCCCACCGACTCCTCAATCACTCTGGGTTTCAGGTAGCGGGGAGCATAAATGATGTGCGGCACATGATGACTTTCCAGCCCCAGCTGATCCATGGCCGGCATGTGGGGCAGGGTGGTGATGCGGTTGCTGTGATCACCAAAGAACACAAAGATGGTGTTGTCGAAATAATCACTTTCCCGGGCCCATTTCATGTACTCGCCCACGTTGTAATCCAGTAGCCGTACCGCGTTGAACTGGGCGGCGCTGCGGAAGCCGTATTTGGCCAACTGCTCATCGGACAGGTCCGTGCGTGGCTGGAAGTCACCGTTATTGTCCGGGATGGTGAAAGGCCGGTGGTTACCGGCGGTCTGGATGAAGGCAAAGAACGGCTGATCATCCGGCAGGTCGGCGAGAATCTGGTTGGATTCGCGGAACAGGTTCAGGTCGGAAATGCCCCACACGTCCACGTCCGGCGATTGCCAGTCACCTTCCTGATATAGCTCCAGATCATCAATGGTTTGTTGCACCAGGCCGTCAATGTTGGCCCAGCCGGCATTGCCACCAATGAAATAGAAATTCCGGTAGCCCTCGAATTCATTCAGCACCGTCCGCTGGTGGCTCGTAAGCGGGTTGCGGCTGGCGCTTTCGGTGGGAGCCACATCAGGGATGCCGGTAAAGGTGGCCCAGATAGTCTTGGCGGTGCCAGTCACTGGCACATAGAAATTTTCGAAGCGCCAGCCATCACGTCCCAGCTGGTCCAGATTGGGGCTGCTTTCCACCGGCAAGCCGTAGCTGCTGACACGGCTTGCACCCAGAGATTCCAGCATCACAAAAACCACATTCGGCGGGCGCTCATGGTCAAGCTTGTGACTCTGCACCTCCACCGTTCGTACGAAATTGAGATCCTGACGCTGATCCTCGGGAATGCCGAGATGATCAGCAATGAGCGGGTAATACTCGGCGACCTGTTCCTTGTCGAAAGGGGACACGGGAATCAGCAGGGTGTCGCGAAAGTAGAGGACCGGGTTCAAACCCAGGGCGCCGATGGCCCGGTCGCCGGACACAAAGGCTTCACTCCAGCGCAGCGGAATGGGGTTAAGGATGTTGATGTTGCTGACCCGGCCAAGAATGGCAAAGAAGAACAGGGTAAAGCAGACCAGAAAACCGACGGTGGCCTGGAATCCGGAGATGCCGGCAGCCGTCCGCTGCAGCAGTTTGCGTTCGGCGATACGAGCGAGCCAGTAACTGCCGGCCACGCCGGCAACCAGGCCAAGGGTAATCCAGATCACCGGGTAGCTTTCCCACACCATCAGGGTGGAATCCCGAGTGTCCTGCATGAAGCGCAGGGCGGTAACGTTTAGCCGTTCACCGAGATAGGCGTAATGGCCAAAGTCGAGAATATAGGTGAGACCTAGCAGAGCCAGCGCAATGATCAGATAGCCATGGGCAAGGAGACGCATCAGGCGGCTGTTAAGCAGATTGAAGCGCGGCAGATAGGCCAGTGCAGCCAGGGGAAGCATCAGCAGCAGGGCCAGACGCAGATCAAAGCGCAGACCGATACCCAGGGCGCTGAGAATGGCGCCGGTTTCATAATCCGGGTTACCCGGTACCTCGGAGAAGCCAAAATAGAAAATGGCCCGCAGGATGACCATCAGGCTGAAGAAGAGCGCTGTCATGGCCAAAAGATAGTGCAGACGTCGGGATTTCAACCAGGTCATGCCGATTACTCCGTACTGGCGGAACTGAAAAAACAGGCGCCTATGCTACCGGGAAGGGCCAGTTCGCGCATGGCCAAATCACCACTTTTGCCGGATATTTGCACAAATTCCAGCAGGATGTCTTAGCCGGCTTGGCCAATGACGGGTTAATGGCTTTCACCCATCGCGTTGCAGTGTTATTAAAGGCATTCGCTGACGGGAGACGGAAATGAATTTTGACGAGATCCTGGCCACGGTGGATGGCCAGGGGAATGGCATGATGCCGGAAGGTTGGGGCCAGGGCCGTGCCCTGTTTGGTGGGCTGGTAGGTGCCGTGTTGTTTGATCACCTGGAGAAAACCGTCGCCGCGGGCAGAACGTTGCGCAGTTTTTCCCTGTCCTTTGTGGCGCCCATGGCGCCGGGGCCGATCAGTCTACACAGTGAGGTGTTCCGGGAAGGAAAATCGGTGATGCAGGCTATGGTGTCGGCCCGTCAGGAAGGGCAGGTGGTGGCCGCCATGCTGGTGAGCCTGGGCGGGGCCCGGGAGTCTCGTGTGATCGTGGCGCCGCCGGCAGCGCCGACCCTGCCGGCGCCGGATCGTTGTATCGAGCTGCCCTTCATTGCCGGTCTGACGCCGGATTTTCTGCAGCACTTCCAGATGCGTTATGCCGATGGCATGCCTCCTTTCAGTGGCAGTGAAGTGCCCGATTTTAGTGGCTACATGGGCTTTCGCACGCCACCGCAGGTCATGAGCACGGCGGCGTTGATCGCGCTGGTCGATACCTGGCCGCCGTCGGTGTTGCCCATGTTGAAGAAGCCGGCCCCGGCCAGTTCGTTGACCTGGACCATGGAGCTGCTCGACGATCCGCTCTCGCGCCCTGCGGATACCCTGTGGCAGTATCGGGTAAAGACGGACCAGAGCAGTGACGGTTACGGTCAGAGTCAGGCGACAATCTGGGACGGGGAAGGCAAAGCGGTGGCGCTGAGCCGCCAGACATTTACGGTATTTGCATGAAAACAGAATTACCGCCGATCAAGGCGAGAACCCTGGGTGAAAGAGTGCCACGACGGGGGCATTGGCTGCTCGCCGGCCTGGGCCGGGTGATTCTTTCGGCCATGGGATGGCGGATCGTCGGCACACTGCCCAATGTGGAGCGCGCGGTTCTGGCGGTAGCGCCGCACACCTCCAATATGGATGGTGTGGTGGGTATCAGTGCGATTCAGTGCCTGCGAATCCATGTGAAGTTCATGGCTAAACACACCCTGTTCGAGGGGCGCCTTGGCAAGCTGATGGTCTGGCTGGGCGGGATACCGGTAAACCGGGACAGTGCCGACGATGTGGTGGATCAGACTACCTCTGTGATGCGGCAAAAACCGTTCTGGCTGGGCATTGCACCGGAAGGGACACGGGAAGGGGCAGAGCGTTGGAAAACTGGCTTCTACCGGATAGCCGAACAGATGCAGATCCCCATTGTGGTGATCGGTTTCTGTTACCAGCGTCGTCAGGTTCGCATTGTTGGCAGCTTCATGCCCACCGGTGACATGGAGCAGGACATGGCCAGGATTGTGCAGGCACTGGCGGATATCGTGCCGCGCCGCCCGGAGCGCTTGTCCGCCCCGTTGCTGGAGCTTCGACAAAAGAATCAGGCCTGAGCAGTGTTGTCTTGCTCGTCCAGGCGGCTGAGAAACTGTTGGCGGCGCTGGGCCGATTGCAAGGCAAAGGCCAGTGGCCGGTGCAACTCGTTGAGCAGGGCCTCATCGGCGTCAGAAAACGGTTGAGAGCCGGCCACTTCCACGATACCCAACGCAAACTCTCCCTGATGTATTGGCCACAGTAGCAGGGTGGCGGGTTTGCGTTTGCCTTCCCCGACTTCCAGATCCAGATAGCCTTCCGGCACGGTATGCTGCTGTATCAGCAGTTTCTGGTTCAGCGCTGCGCCGAGCAGGGTTTCATCCTGGGGGAATTTGCGGCGTTCCGAGGCGCTGGCATTGAGCCCCCAGCTAGCCTGCCGGACCAGTTCCTGCTCTTCCAGGGTGTAGGCGGCGCCGGCTTTCGCGCCGATCTGTTCTATCAGATAGCCAAGCACCCGTTCGAGAAGCTGCGCCGGTGTCAGGTTGCCGGCAATCCGTTCCAGAAACAGGTTGAGCTGCTGTTGGCGCAGGGTGTCCTTTTCCGCCTGTTCCCGCCAGCGGGCCAGCTGCGAGGATTCACTTTCCAGCAGCAGATTGTTGGCAAAATTGCGTCGGGCACTGACATCCAGAATGTAGCCATTGAGCGCACAGATAATCAGCGGAATGACGAAGTAAAGCAGCATGGATAGCAACGGCAGAGGTAGTTGTTGAAACAGGGCAGCAAGCAGGGTTACCGCCAGGGCACACAGGCAACTGATGAGCGTTTGCCGCGGCGGCAAGCGCAAGATGGAAAAACCGATAATCAGGATATAGATGGTTTCAAAGGCGGAAATCTGCCCGGGGAAAAGACCGTGAAAGCGGATGGCGCCGAGCAGAGTGCCGGCCAGGGCAATGCCGAGGGCCAGATACATGACGCCGATGGTGTGGGCTGTGAGCCAGGACAGCCGGGTGCTGCACCACAGAGCCAGCAGTGACACCGCGATCGGATAGACCCCGTAATTGCGCCAGGCGACCATCTCAGCGGTATCTACCAGCAGCATTACCGGCAGCACCACCACCAGGTACAACAGCCCGAGCAGATAGACCGAATGGCTTATCAGGTCCCGGGCGCGCCGATGAGCATGTTCCCGGTAGCGGGCTTCCAATTCCCCATCAAAGGTGACCAGAAGGCTGTCGAGTGCGTTGCGCAGGACGCCTTCCTGGTTTTTGCTGATCGCTGCTTCCGATGCTGCGGGCATGGCGTTACCTGATTATTATTCCGTTTGAGGAGCCTCTGAATAACTCCTTGCGTGCTCAGCGTGGCCTGAAGGGTGCAGCTGTTGTGGTTTGTCGCGACGGGCAGGGTGGGGTCCCTTTCCTAGCGACAAAGCGCAGCAGATGGGCCCTTCAGGCCGCGCCCTTCGGGTCTCCCAGGCTGGCCCGCACTCGTTGTTGCAATATCTTGATGGGTCGACACACACCTTCAACATTGCGCCTAGATTGCAGGCCAGCCTGAAAGACTGAGCATGCAAGGAGTTATCCAGAGGCTCCTTGATTCGCAGGCTGTGACAGCGCAGTATTTTGACAGCCTGATCGCGAATAAAGCCTGTCGCGATATTCAATAATGATCACAACCAACAGGAAGCATCATGACCGATACTGCCCGTTTTGAACAAGCCCAAAAAGATGTGAAAACCCTGGATCGCAAGCCCGGCAACGATGATCTGTTGTTTCTGTATGCCCACTTCAAACAGGGCAGTGCTGGCGATGTGAGTGGCAAACGTCCGGGCATGCTGGATATGGTGGGCCGGGCCAAGTATGACGCCTGGGCCAAGCTCAAGGGCATGTCTGCGGACGACGCCAAGCAGAAGTACATCGACAAGGTGGATAGTCTGCTGAAAAGCCACAAGGGCTAAAACCGCATTCCGGGCTGATGATTCACCCTCTTGCCTGCAGCAGTTGGGCCTTGCCCAGCTGCGCTTCCCCGGCCAGGTTGCGGTAAAACCGTTGTAGCTCCGGTAGCTGGGCTTTCAAGGCCTGGCGCACCTGCTGCCTGGCATCCTCAATCTCCGTTTCCACCCGCTGTTTGTCCTTCTGCATCTGTTTCTTTCGTTTTTCCAGTGCTGGAGGCAGGGCCGTGCTGCCCAGTCTTTCCAGGCGGTCTTCAATACGTTGCAGGCGATCCCGGGCGTCTGTCAGACGGGCCCGGAAGTCTTCCGCATCCGGTGCATTGACCAGAACCCGCTGCAGATCCGCAATTTCCTGTTCGGTGGCGGTTCTTTCCATCTTGGCGGCAGTGCGAAAAGCGCCATTCGAGAGGTCCCGGGCGGTGGCGTGCTGGATAGCGTTACGCAAGGTTTTTTCCTGCTCACGAAGGCATTTGCGGACATTGCTGGCATTGATCAGCTTGCCGGTGGCATCCAGAACCTGGCTGTCGCGGTCGCGGATCATGGCCAGTACCAGCTGGTCCATCACGGTGGTGCTGTTGCCGGCAACACTGTTGGTCAGCGAGCGATACAGGCGATCCGGGTCGTCGGCAAGGGTTTGCAGCGCCTTCATGTTTTCCGCCACCTTGTTCAGGGCCAGGTTGTAGACCGGCAGGGCCTGCTCAACGGCTCCTTGTTTGCGCCAGTCATCGCCGGCCAGTACCAGCCCGGAGACGGCTCTGGGATTACCGGGGAAACGCGCGGCAATACGCACGAACCAGGTCCTGGCCCGCTCGCGGTCCCCGTCACGGCGATAGCTTTCCGCCAATAGCAGTGCCGCATCCACCGCCGCGGGACTGTTCTGTTCCACCTGATTCAATTGCTGCCGGGCGAATTCGGTATCGCCATCGCGCAGAGCCATGGCTGCCAGGCGCAGACGGGCATAGTTGCCCAGAATTGGCTGGTTGATGCCAGGAGTCTGGTCGTTGTAGCGGATCAGGGTAGGGGTGTGGCTGTTACTGGCATGTCCTCCCAGTATCTCCAGCAATTGCTGGTCCTGGCTGGAGAGAACCAGGGGGCGTGACGAATCTGCCCCGCAGTCAGCAGGAGCCGCCTGCAGACTGGGGGTCAGCAATGTGCCGAGAAGGCAGAAAACTGCCAGGTTGATTGCTCTCATTGTCCCATCGTTTTGTTATTGGTTATCAGGGCTGAACGCTCAGGCAATACCAGTAACCGGTATTGCGATGGCAGTGCAAATGATAAACGGTGATTTCCTGCCAGAAACAAATGGTGCGCCAACTGGGGATGGAGAGAAGGAACTGGGTCACAGCGCGATACACAAATGTGCATACAGTGAATGGCTGTGGCATTACCGCGATGGTTTATGGAAACCGCCCCGAGCTTTTGCCTGGGCCTGCGAGCAAGAATCAGAAGCCCCGGAAGTTGGCGGCAATAATGCTGATTACAGCCATGGCCACCAGCAAACCGACCACCATCAGGACAGTGGCAATGATGCCAAGCACCTTGCCGGCGGTGGTCATGCCTTCCCCTGACGGGTCCATGTTACCGCTGCCCATGGCGTGGAGATCCTTGTTGCCCAGTATCCAGGCGACGATGCCCAGCGGCGCAAACAACAGGACACCCAGCAGGCCGAAGGTCAGCACCAGCCCGCCTCGATGGGCGGGGAGATTACCTTCGGGACGGGGCTCGACCTGAGGAGCGGTGGATCTGGGCGCGTTGAGAGACTGGCGACCGGCAAAGGCAGCAAACAGCAGCAGGGCGCTGATGACAAGGTAGAACAGGTTGTAGGCGGCGGTTGCGATGAGTGAGTAGGTATCCGAGCTGATAACGTCATCAAACATCCATTCCAGCAATACGGTCTGGTTGAAGATGATCCAGCCATTCTGCAGCAGGGTGAGCAGGCCGGCGATCATCACGAGCATGGCCGCAGTGCGGGCACGCTGCATGAATATTCCGGCGAGCACAAAGGCGGTAATGGCCACCAGAGTGCCGGGGGCGATAGCGGGGATCAGGGAGAGAATATCGGGTCCCATAAGACATCCTTTTCGTCGGGAGTGAGCAACTTAATGGTGAGTGGAAACGCGTGACAGAGCCTGTTTGAGCAGGCTTCTCACTGCCCGCCAGCGATTGACCAGCAGTGACAGGAAAATCAGGGCGCAACCGGCTAGCTGCATCAGCGTCATCTGCTCGCCGAACCAGGCCGCCGCCATCAGTGCGGTCCACATGGGTTCCAGAACCATGATGACAACGCCATGGCTGTGCAGTGACAGGCTTTGCGCATAGGTTTGCACAAGAAAGCGCAGGGCGGTACCCACGGTGGCGCTGAGGATGACCCAGATTGCCAACTCGAAGGTGGCGTTTGCCGCGGCCTCGCCCCAGGGCTCGAAAATGGCGGACAGGCCGCCCGTCAGCACACCGACCACCGCCAGTACTACCGTGGTCAGCGCCAGAGCCGGAATGCGTGGGTGTTCAATGGCGTTGCCGCTGCGGTCGGTGGTGGAAATGGTGTTGGCGGCGCGGGTGTTGAGGTTGAAATAGAGCGCGAAGATGGTGGCTGCCGCCACAAAGAACAGCTGTCCGGCCTCCAGATGCAGTCCTTGTTCCAGTGACAACAGAGCCAGACCCGCAGCAGCCACCGGCAAAGCCAGCCAGGTACTGCCGGGCACTGGTTCGGCAAAGATCAGCCGGGCGATCACGGGTACCAGAACCACGCCCAGGCTGGTGAGAAAGGCCCCTTCGCCAACATGTTCGGCCATGGCCAGCCCCATGACCCAGCAGCTCATGGCAATGCCGAACACGGCGCCCACCCGCACACAGCGGACTAGTTGCTGGCCGCTGAGCCGGCGCAGCTGGCGGTGGGCGACCATGGCCAGCAGGCTTGCCGCCAGCAGGAAGCGCAGCGACATGAACAGCAGTGGTGGCATTGCCAGCACCGCCTCTCGGGAGAACATCCAGCTGATGGCGGCCAGCAGGGTGACCACCAGAAGCAGCAGGTCGGCTTTGTGAGCTTGGTTAACAGGCACTGAACAGGATTCGCATGGCAACAGAGCTGGCGATGGTAGCACAGGGCCTGTGCCGGGTAACGACTGTTCAGGCGACATAGATCAGGTCAAAGTAGACACGCATTATCCTGAGCGCGGGTCGATTCATGGTACAGACATTGATTCGGGTGAATCGCTTCAGGGCAGGAGCGAGTTGCGAGTTGAAAGTAGCGAATAGATCAGAATCCGCATTGTTATATGCCTGTCGTTACTTTCAACTCGGTACTCGCAATGTGAAGAGCGCCAGCAGCGATAACAGCTGTTATGCCCGAGCGCTCCAAATTGTGCGTGGCCTTGAATAGGGTGTGGTGTTTGACGTTGAGGTAACAATGTTTGCAGCCTGGCGAAACTGGCGCGACAAGCGCCGGGTCAAGAAGATGGGGTATACCGAAGCAGAATGGGAAGCGGCGGTGGCCGACTGGCCGGTGTTGCAGCGGTATCAGGGCGATGAGCGGGCTCGACTGCGGGATCTGAGCTTTCGCTTTCTGGCGCGCAAGAGTGTCGCACCGGGGAACAACTTCGCCATTACCGATGCCATGTGTCTGCGTATCGCCACCATGGCCTGTGTGCCCATCCTGGAACTGGGGCTCGACTGGTATGACGGCTGGTATACGGTCATTCTCTATGAGGGAGATTTCATTCCCAATCGGCCCTGGCAGACTGAGGATGGTGTGGTCCATGCCAGTAGCCCGGTGCTGGCCGGTGAGGCCTGGCATCAGGGCCCGGTCATACTGTCATGGGAATCAGTGCTTGAAGCCGGGCAGGGCAGCAATGTGGTCATCCATGAGATGAGCCACAAACTCGATATGCGCCGTAACGGTGCCAATGGCGCGCCGCCGCTGCATCCGGGTATGAATCCGCGCCAGTGGCACGATACCTTCACGGCGGCCTGGGACCGGCTATTCGATGATTATGAACAGCATCGGCCCCTGTCTATCGATCCTTATGCACTGACCGGGCCGGGTGAGTTCTTTGCGGTTTGCAGTGAAGCCTTTTTCGAGGCGCCGGACTCGTTGCACCGGGACTGGCCGGATCTGTACCGGCTGCTGGGACAGTTTTACCGACAGGGAGAACAGCCATGAAATTTATCTTCGAAGTTCGGGTGAAACCGGGCTTTACCGTAGAGGAATATGCTCAGGGCTGGGTGGAAGCCAGTGAAATCATTCAGCAGACTCCGGGCGCACGGGGTACCTACCTGCACCGCAAGATCGGCGAACCGGACAAGGTGCTGGCCATTGCCCACTGGGACAGCAAGGCTCACCGTGATGCCAAGGACGACAGTCGCAGTGAAAAGGTAAAGGCGATTCTGGCGAAACACGCCAAGGTTTGCGAGGTTACGGTGATCGGGGAATTTGACGAACCGGAATGGCAGGTGCTGCCGGAATAGTCCGGTCCGCCGTAGGGGTGTCGGCCCTCACGTTTATAACGAAGCCGCTGTAGGAGTTCCGCTTGAGGGACGAACCACCCGTAAGCGTGGAAATCATCCGCAGAGTCTGCCCCCGGATGCGGTCCGAAGCAGCAGAGCAACCGGGCTCACTTGAGTGACCAGGTGACACTCGCATCGCCTGCTTCCTCGCCAAGCCTCTGATTCGTCCCTCAAGCGGAGTTATTCGCTTCGCTCACCTTTCGGGTCGCACGGAAATACGTGCGTTACTCCGCTACGCTCGTTCCTAGAGTGGCTTCGTCGATGTCACGGATCGCGTCGCCAGCGACGCTCGTGGTGCCAGGTTGAGAGAAAGCAGTGTTCGCTTACAGGTATACGCATGGGGCACAGAGAGTGCCGGTAGCGGGACGTGGTAGATGTGAGGGGAAATAGGGCAGAAAGAAAAAAGCCGCCTTGCGGCGGCTTCCGGTGCCAGCTCAGTACTGCTGCTGGGCTTCTTCTTCCGGCAGGGTGATGTTCAGCTCGAGAATTTCGCAGCCTGAATCACGATCCACCTGCACATTCACGGCGTCTTCCCCCACGGGGACATACTTGCGTACCACCATCAGCAGCTCTTGCTGCAGCTGCGGCAGATAATCCGGGCCGCCACGCGTGGAGCGTTCGCGGGCCACAATGATCTGCAGGCGTTCCTTGGCCACTGATGCGGAAGTCTGCTTCTTGGGAAGCAGGTAACTGAAGATGCTCATCCCTTAGCCTCCAAAAAGACGGCCGAACAGACCTTTCTTGTTAACGTTGACGAAACGATGGGGCAGCTGGTCGCCCAGGAAGCGGGCTACCGCATCGCTGTACGCCTGACCGGCATCGGAATCGATATCCAGGATTACCGGGCTGCCGGCGTTACTGGCGTTCAGTACCGCCTGGGATTCGGGAATCACGCCGAGCAATTCGATGGCGAGAATTTCCTGCACATCCTCCACGGACAGCATCTGGCCGTTCTCCACGCGCTCCGGAGAGTAGCGGGTGAGCAGCAGACGGGCGGGGATATCCCCGTCACCTTGTTCGGCATGGCGGGTCTTGCTGGCCAGAATGCCGATGATGCGGTCGGAGTCACGCACACTGGAGACTTCCGGGTTGGTCACTACTACTGCCTCGTCGGCGAAGTAGGCGGCCATCAGGGCGCCTTTCTCGATGCCGGCCGGGCTGTCGCAGATGATGTAGTCCATCTTCATGTCATCGCGCAGGGCGTTGAGCACGCCTTCCACCCCTTCGGTGGTGAGAGCGTCCTTGTCACGGGTCTGGGACGCGGGAAGGATGAACAGATTGTCCACCTTCTTGTCCTTGATCAGCGCTTGTTTGATGTTGGCATCGCCACTGATCACGTTCACCAGGTCATAAACCACGCGGCGTTCACAACCCATGATGAGGTCCAGGTTGCGCAGGCCCACATCAAAATCAATGACAGTGGTTTTGAAACCGCGCAGGGCAAGGCCGGTGGCCAGCGCTGCACTGGTGGTGGTTTTGCCGACGCCACCCTTGCCGGATGTCACGACCACAATCTTCGTCACGCTCTTTCTCCTTACCTTCGTCTTTCTGTGGCGCTAGCTCAGCGCGGTAAATTGCATGGCGTCACCTTCCAGGGACAGATAGACAGCCCGGTTGCGGTGCGCTTCGGGCAGATCTTCGGCTACCCGGTAATGGCCGGCAATGGATACCAGTTCGGCATTCAGTTGCTGGCAGAAAATACGTGCGCTGCCGTCCCCGCGGACGCCGGCGAGGGCGCGGCCACGCAGTTTGCTGTAGACATGGATGTTGCCTTCCGCCATCAGCTCGGCGCCGGTGCTCACCGGGGCCAGCACGATCAAATCGCCACGGCTGTAGACCTGCTGGCCGGATCGTACCGGTTGGTCCACCACCAGCGTCTCGATGCGCTGGGTGGCGGTGGGGACTTTTTCTGCTTCTACCTGTGGCGCAGGCTCGCTGCGGCGCGGCACATCGCGGCCACCGGACAGGCTCAGGGTGCCCAAGCCAAGCATGCCGGCGGTATCGTTATCGATGCCGGTCGTGCGGGCCAGGGCCACCAGGTTCACGCCCAGGCTGCGCAGGGTGTCCACCGCGGCCATCAGGGCCACCGGGTCCACCTCCAGGTCCTGACTCACGTCAATCACCACCGGGGCTTCCTGCAGCCACTGGGCGGCATCTTCCAGCCGTTGGCTGACTTCCTGATGCAGCAGGTTGGCATCCAGGTTTTTCAGTTGCAGGACCGTCATCATCAGCATGCGGCCCTTGAACTCGAGAACGGTATTTTCTTCGACGACTGCTGTCATTCCTGACCTGTTGTCCGAGGGGCAAAGGGCGAGTGGGAGTCTCTGGATAACTCCTTGCATACTCAGCGTGGCCTGGAGGGTGCAGCTGTTGTGTTTTGTCGCGACGGGCAGGGTGGGTTCCCTTTCCTAGCGGCAAAGCACAACAGATATGTCCTCCAGGTCTCGCCCTCCGGGGCGTACAGGCTGGCCCACACCCGTTGTTGCACTTTCTCGACAGGCAACCAGCATGCCTTCAAATGTGCGCCTAGATTGTGAGCCAGCCTGAAAGCCTGAGCATGTAAGGAGTTATTCAGAGACTCCCTGATACGCCGGGCCCAGGTGGGGCGTAATTTTGGCAAAGCCTAGACGAAAGCGGCGATCCGTAAAAGCGCCAAAAGGGTGATATGAATGTTAAATCTGCGTGATATGGGGATGACAGCGGAATAACTGGTGGAAAAAGCAGCATTTTCACCGCTGACGAGGCTTTGTGGCTTTTTGTGAAACTGTGGACCGGTTGGCGACCTTGCCAATAATTTACAGTAGGGGCTTCGTAGTATAGGGGAAGGAAAAGCGGAGGGGCCTTGCGGCCACCTCCGCCTGGGTGGGTCACATCACCGGACGTTCTGCGTGCACGTTGACGTCCTTCAGGTCCATATCGAAGGCGTCAGTGAGCAGGCAGTCGTAGCGCATGGCATCGTACTCGTTCACCGGGTCTACCTGGTCGGCGTCGATGATGCCTTTGCTGGCCGCGTCCTGGAGTTTTTCCAGCACACTGTTGCCTTCCAGTTGTCCCTTGCCGTCGGCTTTCAGGAACGCCAGGTAGGCCGGCTCCACTTCCAGCAGCTTGTTGAAAGTGGCTTCCACGCGACCGATAGCATCTTCCGGGTCCTGGGAGATATAGGCGGGCTCTGCCAGTGCATCGCGCACCGAGCTGGGTGCCATGATCATGTCACCCAGCGTGCGGATCTGGTCGTCGCTTGGGGCTTGGGCCTTGCAGGGGCGACCGAACGGGAAGAACAAGCCTTTCAACGCATACCCCACACCAAAGAAACCGAAGTTGCGGTAGAAGGCATCCAAGGCGTCGTGGGCCTTGCTGAACGACCGGCGCAGCGCATAGCTGGCATGGGCGTCGTTGGCCTCGTCCCGTGGCAGGGTGGCGTGGTATTTGAGAATGGAACAGGCGATCAGCAACTGGCTGTGCACATCACCCAGCCGGGCTGAGAGCAGCTCACGACGTTTCAGATCGCCACCCAGCAGGGCCAATGCCATATCTGCAGTACTGGAGAGCACCGCACTATAGCGGTTCACCAGCCGATACCAGGGGGCACTGAAGGCGTCCGCATTGCCCGGTGCTTCGGACAGGTAGGGGCCGGCAATAGCCTGCATGATACCGCTACTGATATTGCCCAGGGTGTGGCCGGCATGGGAGAAGAACAGGGCGTCGAAATCCTGTAGACCCTGCTTCTTGTCTTCTGCCTGGATCGCCTGCAATTCGTCATACAGGTATGGATGGCAGCGCATGGCGCCCTGACCGAAGATCATCAACGAGCGGGTGAGGATATTCGCCCCTTCCACGGTGATGGCGATGGGGGTGGACTGATAGGGCAGGGCCAGGAAGTTACGGGGGCCCAACTGAATACCGCGCCCGCCGGCGATGTCCATGCCGTGGTTAATCAGCTCACGCATCATTTCTGTGGCGTGGTACTTGGCCATGGCGGTGACCACTGAAGGCGCACCATCTTCCAGTGAACGGGTCACCAGGTGACGGTAGGCTTCCAGGGTGTAGCCAATGGCGGCGACTTCGGCAGAGGCTTCCTGCACGCCTTCGAACTGGCCTACCGCCGTGTTGAACTGGCGACGGATACGGGCGAAGGCACCGGTCATGCGGTAACCGACTTCGCCGCTGGCAGTGGCCAGGGCGGGCAGGGAGACACCGCGACCGGCACCCAGGCATTCAATCAGCATGCGCCAGCCACGACCGGCCATGTCTGGCCCGCCAATGATGGTATCCAGCGGTACGAACACATCCTTGCCGTTGATGGGGCCGTTCATGAACGGAGAGCCAGGGTAGTGGCGACGGCCGATTTCCACCCCGGGAGTGTCAGCAGGAATCAGCGCACAGGTGATTCCAAGCTCTTCCTTGTCGCCGAGCAGTTTCTCCGGGTCGTAGAGTTTGAAGGCCAGACCTACCACCGTGGCCACCGGGGCCAGGGTGATCCAGCGCTTGGCAAAGTTCAGGCGCATGCCCAACACTTCCTTGCCGTCGATTTTGCCTTTGCAGATAACCCCTGTATCGGGGATGGCGCCAGCATCAGAACCCGCTTCCGGGCCGGTCAGGCCGAAGCAGGGGATCTCGTCGCCCTTGGCCAGGCCGGGCAGCCAGCGATCTTTTTGTTCCTGGGTGCCGTACTCGGCGAGCAGTTCACCGGGGCCCAAGGAATTGGGGACCATGGCGGTAACGGCGGCGGTCAGTGAGCGCGTGGCAATCTTGCTCATGATGCGACTTTGGGCATAGGGGGAGAATGCCTTGCCGCCGTATTCCTTGGGGATGATCAGGCTGAAGAAGCCCTTGTGCTTGAGGAAATCCCAGACTTCCTCTGGCAGGTCTCTCAGCTCGTGGAAAATTTTCCACTCATCCAGCATGTCGCACAGTTCCTGGACCTCATTGTCCACAAAGGACTGCTCTTCATCGGTGAGGGTGGAAAACTGAATATGGGCGAATTTTTCCCAGTCCGGGCGACCGGAAAACAGGTCGGTCTCGAACCAGGTAGTACCGGCTTCAATGGCCTCGCGCTCGGTGTCGCCGATGGCGGGCATGACCTTGCCAAGAGCATTATAGACCGGCTTGCTGATGAACTTCTGGCGCAGATCAACGTGGTTGAGCAGAGCAACGCCGGCGGCCAGCAGGATCAGTGAAACCGGGTGAACCAGCCAGGGGGCCAGGAAGGCGCTCAACAGCCAGACAACTACAAAAACCGCGCTGCCGATGCCGCGACTGATGCGCTGATAGAACAAGGTCATCAGCGTGGCAATTAACACTACAATAGCCAACAGGCTAAGCATGGTGATCTCCTTTGCCGTGAACCCGAGCCTGTGAACTCAGGTAAATTTGAATACGGTCCAGCGTACTCATGTGTCATGTACATGGCGTGAAGCCTAATTGACTCAGCCTCTTTGAGTCTAACCCGTGAAAGTGATCAGTTGCACAGGATTTAACCGGATTTAATGGCGGTCATACCTTACAATTGTCACAGTTTTAGGGCTTTCAGGAGCAAGGCGTTGCAACCGAACAACTACATCATTGAAGCAACTGAACAGAACATTCAGCAAATTCTTGAGCAGTCCCGGCAGGTGCCGGTGATTGTGGATTTCTGGGCCAGCTGGTGTCAGCCCTGCCAACAGATGGCACCGATACTGGAGCGCCTGGTCAATGAGTACCAGGGCAAGGTGATCCTGGCCAAGGTCAATGCGGATGAGCAGCAAATGCTGGCAAGCCAGTTCGGGGTGCGCAGCCTGCCCAGCCTGAAACTGGTGTATCAGGGGCAATTGGTCAGCGAGCTGGATGGTGCCCAGACAGAAGGGGCGTTGCGCCAGTGGCTGGCCCCGGTGGTGGACCCGGAAGCTGCCGAGCAACAGCAGGAAGAAGGGTTTATCGAGCAGATCCGTATGGCCATCGACGCCGGCCATGGTGAGCAGGCGGAAGCTGCACTACGCCAGACCTTACAGCAGAGCCCTGACAAGCACGCGATCCGGGCTATGCTGGTGGAGTTCTTGTTGGGTGAAGGACGTTTGGACGAGGCCCAGTCGGTGCTGGCGGAGGTCACCGAGGACGTGGAGCCATTACGGCCGTTCCGTGCCCGCTTTGCCCTGCTGGAAAAACTGGAGGGCGAGAGCCGTTCTCTGGCGGAGCTGCGTCAACGCATCAGCGATGAGCCGAACCCGGAAGATCTCTATGCCTTTGGTTTGCAGGCCGCGGCAGCCGGCCAGTTCCAGGCTGGCCTGGAGGCGTTGCTGCAACTGTTGAGCGAGCACCGGGATTTCCGCGACGGCATTGCCCGCAGCGCGCTGCTGGAAGTATTCGAATGCCTGCCCAAGGGTGACCCGCTGGCCAGCGAATACCGTCGCAAGATGTTCAATTACCTGTATTGATCTGCCGCCACGCTTTCCCCGGGCTGGGGAAAGCGTGATATTTCCTTCCTTAATCCCTTCGTATGTCGATGCGCTGCGTCTTGCTGGTGCATATTGCTTTCTGCTTTCCTGAATTTTCCCTCGCTGCATCATCCTGGAATGCTTTAATGCATTAAATCTGTGCATCTGCGTGGTGCAACGGTTCTATTGTGGTGCATATTTGGGGTGTTATGCGGCCAAGTCACTGAAATTAAAAAGTAATATTACTGGCCTGATTCTTGTATGCCCTATGCCGGTGCAAACTTTTCGGCACGTATTGTGTTGGTGCATCAGAGATGCACGTGGATCAGGAGACAACCATGAAAATGCTGACAGCGGTGATCAAGCCGTTCAAAGCGGACGAAGTCCGCGATGCGCTGGCCCAGGTCGGGGTGCAGGGCATGACCATTACTGAAGTCAAAGGCTTCGGTCGCCAGAAGGGCCATACGGAGCTGTACCGGGGGGCCGAGTACGTGGTCGATTTCGTGCCCAAGGTAAAGCTGGAACTGGCGGTGCGTGAAGAGGACCTGGATCAGGCCATCGAAGCGATCATGAAGGCCGCGGGCACCGGCAAGATTGGTGACGGCAAGATCTTCGTCAGCGATCTGGAGCAGGTAATTCGTATCCGCACCGGTGAAACCGGCAACGAAGCTATTTGAGGGGGCGATGATGAAAAAACTGCTTGCTGTACTGTTGATGCTTCCATCCCTGGCCCTGGCCGATGGCCTGGATACCGGCGACACCGCCTGGATTCTGACGGCCACCGCGCTGGTGCTGTTCATGACCATTCCCGGCCTGAGCCTGTTCTATGGCGGCCTGGTGCGGAGTAAAAACGTACTCTCCGTGTTGATGCAGTGTTTTGCCATTACCTGTGCGGTATCGCTGGTATGGCTGATCTGTGGTTACTCGCTGGCGTTCTCCGATGGCGGCAGCATGAATGCCTGGATCGGTGGTCTTGATCACGCGTTCTTTGCCGGTATCAGTAAAGACACTCTGGAAGGCACGCTGCCGAAAAGCCTGCACGGCCTGTTCCAGATGACTTTTGCCATTATTACTCCTGCGCTGATCGTGGGTGCTTTTGCCGAGCGCATGCGTTTCGGACCCATGCTGGCGTTCTCCGTGCTCTGGCTGCTGGGTGTGTATGTGCCCGTCTGCCACTGGGTGTGGGGCGGCGGCTGGCTGGCTGACCTAGGTCTGTATGACTTTGCTGGCGGCACCGTGGTGCACATCACTGCCGGTGTGGCGGCGCTGGTGGCGGCACTGGTGCTGGGTGGCCGAAAGGGTTTTCCCGGGCAAGGCATGATGCCGCATAACATGACCATGACCGTGACCGGTGCCGGCATGCTGTGGGTGGGCTGGTTCGGTTTCAACGGTGGCTCTGCACTGGCCGCCGGCGGCGACGCTGCCATGGCCATGCTGGTCACGCACATTTCCGCGGCGGCAGGCTCGCTGGCCTGGATCACCATGGAGTGGAAGAAGTTCGGCAAGCCCTCGGCACTGGGCATCGCCACCGGCATGGTGGCGGGTCTGGGTACCATTACCCCGGCATCCGGTTTTGTCGGGCCGGCAGCAGCGCTGGTGATTGGTCTGTCTGCAGGTGTGATCTGTTTCTACTCGGTCATCTTCATCAAGCACAAGCTGAAGATCGATGATTCCCTGGACGTGTTCCCGGTGCACGGGGTAGGCGGCATTCTCGGTACCTTGTTTGCCGGTATCTTTGCGTCCACGGAACTGGGGCTGTTCTCCGGTTACGGTTTTGCCAAGCCGGAATTCACCATGCTGGATCAGTTCGGGGTACAGGCATTGGGCGTGGTGGCCACGTTCGTTTATACCGCTGTGGTGACCTGGGTGTTGCTCAAGCTGGTTGGGTTGTTCTCGGAGCTGCGTGTGGACAGCGACGAAGAAACCCAGGGTCTGGATATTGCCCTGCACGAAGAGCGTGGTTACGACCTCTGATTACCACTGCATGACAACGACCCAAAAGCCCGGCCTTGCGCCGGGTTTTTTTGTCCCCGATAGACGCTTGTACGGCTATTGCCACCCTCTGGGCCTTTCTATAAGGTACGGGTAAGTTTCGAACGCTTGTTTGAATGGTGATGCCTGATTACACGGGGTGTCGAAGCCACAACGATAGGTTAAGGAGATATAAGAATGAGCCTGGAATTTTTGTCTGACGAGTGGTTTGCGAAAGTAAAAGAGATCCGTGACGGTGCCGGTGATGTGGAAACTCCGGCTGCCCTGGCAGATCTGGTAATCAACATCACTGTGTCCGGCGATGGTGGCGACAAGGAGATGGCGTTGGTCGGAGGCATGATCGAAGAA
Organism: Alcanivorax jadensis T9; assembly: GCF_000756655.1. Taxonomy (GTDB): domain Bacteria; phylum Pseudomonadota; class Gammaproteobacteria; order Pseudomonadales; family Alcanivoracaceae; genus Alcanivorax; species Alcanivorax jadensis. The sequence goes on along the minus strand of NZ_ARXU01000001.1, from coordinate 492,961 downwards.
GGTCATCACGCTGACGCGCCGACTACCATGATCCTGCCGGCTGATCTGGCCAAGCGTATCTTCATCGAAGGTGACCAGTCCGCCGGTATGCAGGGCTTCATGAGTGGCCAGATCCGTATCGAAGGCGACATGAGCAAGCTGATGGCGCTGCAAACCGCCCAGCCTTCTGCTGACCAGGTTGCCCTGATGAAGCAGATCCAGGAAGTGACTGCCTGATATAACGACACTGTCGTTTATCTGGAGTCTTTCCCCAATGCCCGCCTTGTGCGGGCATTGTTGTTTCTGGGGGAATCAGTTTCGAGGAGCGTGTTACGAGTTACGAAAAGCAGAGCCACGACGGGTTGTTTTGGTTAATCTTTTCGCTCCTCGCTCCTCGCTCCTCGCTCCTCGCTCCTCGTTACTTATATCTCTTTGTGATTCAGGTTCTGCAGAGGCGAGGCCACGGCCACCGGGTGAACCGATACCTGATCCAGCCAGCCGTAGGCGCTGCGGCCACCACTATCCAGATAGGTGTGCAGGGAGTCCCGCCAGTGCTCCGCATGCAACGCCAGGCAGAGAGGTTGGCGGCGGATCGGATCCTGGGCCACGCAGATGTGCTCCGGGCCGGCTTTTTTCAGCAGGTCGCCGGGCAGTGAGGTGGGAGCCTGCACCAGATCGCAGGGCAGGCACAGGCAGAGCCCCTGGCTGGCATTCAGTGCTGCTTCCAGGCCGGCCATGGGCCCCTGAAACCCGTCCCGTTCATCACTGACCACCTGGTCGGCCCAATGCCGGTAGGTGGCCTGATTCCGGTTGGCACTGATTACGATACGGGTCGGGGAGGGTGCCACGTGATCCAGCAGGTGAGCGATCAGCGGCTTGTCATCCAGCTCCACTAATCCCTTGTCGGCGCCGCCGACCCGTTTTCCCTGGCCGCCAGCCAGAATGATCAGGGTGTAGTCCATGGGGTGCCTCCGTTGGTGTGGGATGCCTGAGCACAGAAACCGTCCGTTGGCGGGTTTTCCGCGTTGCGTGAGGCGTGCTGCTTGTGGCGTCTAATGCTATGCTCTGTGGCTTGCTTCCTTTCTGTCATCCTCAGGACATCGTGTGACCAGCGCCCGTAACCATCTTACCGATCTGACGCGCTTTGCGCCGCTTTTGCCGGGCTATCAGCCCCGTGAACCGCAACTGGCCATGGCGGACGCAGTGGATGCGGTGATCGGCACCGGTGGCACCCTGATGGTCGAGGCGGAAACCGGTACCGGCAAGACCCTGGCGTACCTGGTGCCGGCCCTGTTGTCGGAGGGGCCGACACTGGTGTCCACCGGCACCAAGAGTCTGCAAGATCAGCTTTTTTTCAAGGATGTGCCGCTGGTCAAGAAAGCTCTGGGGCTGCCGCGCAAGGTGGCGCTGTTGAAAGGGCGCGCCAATTATCTCTGTCCCTACCGGATGACCCTGCATCAGGAAGAGGCCCGTTTTCTGACTCGGGAAACCGCCGAGCAGTTGCAGATCGTGGCCCATTGGGCTGGTCGTACCAAAACCGGTGACATCGCCGAGCTGCAACAGATTCCCGAAGACGCGCCGGTATGGCCCTGGGTAACCAGTACTGCCGACAACTGTCTCGGCACAGATTGCCCCAACTATCAGGAATGCCCGCTGATGAAGGCCCGCAAGGAAGCCCAGGAAGCGGACCTGGTGGTGGTCAATCATCATCTTTTCTTTGCCGATGCGGCCTTGCGCGGTAACGGCTCGGCCTCGGAACTGCTGCCCAGTGCCAACACGGTGATCTTCGACGAGGCGCATCAGCTGCCGGAAATCGCTGCTGCTTTTTTCGGCGATACCTTGAGCACCCGACAGGTCCAGGAACTGGGCCGTGATAGTTTGTCCGAAGCCGGGCAGACCGCTGCCGATCTGGCGCGTCTGAACCAGTTGATTGCAGCGGTGGAAAAGGGCTGCCTGGATCTGCGCCTGAGCCTGGGCGACGGCGAGCGTCGGGAGCCCTGGTCCGAGGTGGCGGAGAAAGAGACTGTCATCGAAGCGGGCGAGACCCTGCTAACGGCCCTGCGCGATCTGGAAATGTTCCTTGGCCCCCTGGCCAAGGCCAGCCGGGGAATGGAGGCCTGTGCCCGTCGTGCCAGCGAGCAAGTGGACTGCCTGGCGGCCTACCTGAAAGGGGAACAGCCCAACCGGGTGTACTGGTTTGAAACCTTCAAACGGACTGTGGTGCTGCACAGCACGCCCCTGTCCGTGGCAGCCCAGCTGCGTGCCCAGCGCGAGCGTCAGCCGTGCAGCTGGGTGCTTACCTCGGCGACTCTGTCTGTGGGCGGGCGCTTTGAGCATATCCAGAAGCGCCTTGGCATGGACGCGGCTACCACCCTGCGGCTGGAAAGCCCGTTCGATTTCAAACGCCAGGCGGTGTTTTATGCCCCTGACGGCCTGCCGGCGCCGAACGATCCCGGCTATACCGCGGCGCTTTGCGATGCCATGGTGCCGGTCATCAATGCCGCCAAGGGTCGCACTTTTTTCCTTTTCACCAGTCACAGAGCATTACGGGAAGCGGCCCAGTTGCTACGCCCCCGTCTGGACTATCCGTTGCTGGTGCAAGGGGAGTCCGGTCGACGGGAGTTACTGGACAGCTTCCGGGAAAAAGGTAACGCGGTGCTGTTGGGCACCAGCAGTTTCTGGGAAGGCATTGATGTGCGTGGCGAGGCACTCAGTTGCGTGATTATTGATAAACTGCCGTTCGGCTCGCCGGGTGACCCGGTGGCGGCGGCACGCATTGAACATATCAATCGCAATGGTGGCAATGCCTTCCGCGATTATCAGTTGCCCCAGGCGGTGCTGGCATTGCGCCAGGGTGCCGGCCGACTGATTCGTGATCCCAAGGATACCGGCCTGTTGGTGGTGGCGGATCCCCGGCTGCTGACGCGCAGCTACGGAAAACTCTTTGTGAACAGTCTGCCCAACATGACCCGCACCCGGAAGCTGGACGTGGTACAACGGTTTTTCGATTACCTGGCCCGGCAGCAAGAAGGGCAGACAACGGAACAGATGGAATCATGACACGAATTCTGGCTCTGGAAACCGCCGGTGAAACCTGTTCGGTGGCCATCATGGATGGCGACGAGGTGCTCGAATATTTCGAGCAGGCGCCACGTCGTCAAACCGAACGGGTGCTGCCGATGGTGGAAGCACTGCTGGCGGAAGCGCAACTGTCGCTTCGCCAGCTGGACGGCATTGCCTTTGGCCATGGTCCCGGTGCCTTTACCGGTGTGCGGGTCGCGGCTGCGGTTACCCAGGGGCTGGCCTTTGCGGCGGACTTGCCGGTGATCGGGGTGTCTACTCTGGCGGCCTGTGCACTCAGCGCCCAGGAGACGACGCCACACCGGGATGTGATCGCGGTGTTCGATGCGCGTATGGGAGAGGTCTATCTGGGTGCCTATGCCTGTGAGGATGGCGTTGCCAGCCCCGTGCTCGGTGACGGCTTGTTTCACCCGGATACCTTGCCATCTCTGCCACAAAAAGACTGGATGATTATCGGCTCCGGGCTGGTCTATCGTGAGGCCCTTTGCCAGGCCTATGGCGCAAGTCACTGTGAGGCTGACGTGCATCCTCATGCGAAAGCGGTGGCGCAGCTGGCATTATCCGGTTTCCAGCGCGGGCAGGGTGTCAGTGCAGAACTGGCGCAGCCGGTCTATCTTCGTGATCAGGTAATTCAGGGAGCTGTACGATGATCAACTGGGACCTTCCCAATGTCCATGAACTGGCGGTGACTGTGCCGGCCGAAGCCATCGACGTGATGGGGCATGTGAACAACACCGAATATCTGCGTTTCATGGAGAAAATTGCCTGGGATCATACCGCCAGCCTTGGGTTGGGCTGGGATCTGTACCAGAAGCTCAACCGGGGCATGGTGGCCCGGCATACCGAAGTGGATTACCTGGCGCCGGCCTTTGAAGGTGAACACCTGAAGATCGGTACCTGGATCGTGGAAAACGACCAGCGCATCAGTATCACGCGCCGTTACCAGATTGTTCGCGAATCAGACGGGCGAACCCTGCTGCGCGGCCGCACCCGTTGGGTGTGTGTGGCACTGGATTCCGGTAAGCCCCGCCGCATGCCCCCGGAATTTTTGCAGGGTTACAAAATCACCGCCACAGAAGAGTAAAACGTTGCGATAGACGGGAATCGCGCTTCAAAGCGCTTCACCCGTCTTGATTATCGCCCCTCGCAACTCGTTCCCGTTACTGACGTTCCATTCAATAAGGACATTCCATGGATTGGTTCCAGGCCCTGGTGCTTGCCCTGATACAGGGACTTACCGAGTTTCTTCCCATTTCCAGTTCTGCCCATCTGATTCTGCCGTCTCAGGTACTGGGCTGGCCCGATCAGGGGCTGGCCTTTGATGTGGCCGTGCACCTGGGCACCCTGATGGCGGTGATGGCCTACTACCGCCGGGATCTTTTTGCCATGGTCGGCGGTGCCGGCAAAGCGGTGACCCAGCGCACCATGAACGACGACCTGAAACTGGGACTGCTGGTGGTGTTGGCTACCATTCCTGCGGTGGTGTTCGGCTTTGTTGGTGATGACTGGATTGAACGGGAGTTGCGTTCTGCACTGGTGATTGCCGTTACTACCCTGGTGTTTGGCGCGTTGCTGTGGGCTGCCGATGCGTTCGGCAAGCGCCAGTTCAGTCTGGTGAGACTGGGGGTCATTGGCGCCATTTTTATCGGCCTGGCCCAGGCTCTGGCACTGATTCCCGGTACCTCCCGTAGCGGTATTACCATCACGGCGGCACTGGCGCTGGGTTACAAGCGCGAGGACGCTGCCCGCTTTTCCTTTCTGCTTTCCATTCCAGTCATTCTTGGTGCGGGATTGCTCAAGACAAAGGATCTTGTCGAGCAGCAGGTAGCGGTGGACTGGGGACTGATGGCCCTGGGTGCGGTGGTCAGTGCGATTACGGCGTATCTGACCATTGTGTTCTTCATTCGTCTGCTTGAGCGCATCGGCATGCTGCCGTTTGTGGTGTACCGCCTGGTTCTTGGCGTTGCGCTACTGGCGTGGCTGGCCTGATTCCATGCTGGCTACGGTGCTGGGTCTGTTACCCGGGTGCCCTGACGGGCTTCCCGGTACGCCGGTAGAAGAGGCGGACAGAGCGGTGGAACTGGGCCTGCCGCTGGTGCTGGGCTGGCATGAGGAGCGCCTCAGCCTGTGGCGACCGCAAGGGCGGGAAACTCCCTTGAGCGTCAGCTTTAATGATGGCAAACAGGGCTACCGACTGACGGCGGAGCGGGTTCGCCACGAGCGGTTGATCAAGGCGCTGGGAAAACCCCGGGAAGAAACCTTTACTGTTCTGGATGCCACCGCTGGCCTGGGCCGGGATGCGGCCCTGATCGCCATGGCCGGGTTTCCGGTATTGCTGGCGGAACGCTCGCCGATTCTCCATGCCATGCTGGCTGATGGCTTGCGGCGGGCGCCTGCAGAGCTCGCTGCCGCCATGCAGTTGCTACCCTGCGCGGATGCTGGCGCGCACACCTTGCCGCCGCTGCATGCGGTCTATCTTGATCCCATGTTTCCATCGCGGGACAAAAGTGCGGCGGTAAAAAAAGACCTGCAATGGCTTCAGCAATTGGCAGCCTATCCCGATCAGAACGAAGAAGCGGCGTTGCTGGAATGGGCGCTTGGTCTTGATCCGCATCGGGTGGTGGTCAAACGGCCCGGCAAGGCTGAACCGCTGGCAAAACGCAGCCCTCATCATCAGATTGCCGGCAAGGCTATTCGTTTTGATGTCTATGAGTAGCCCGAATCGCTGAGCAACTAGTCCATCCTGTAACGCATTCATGAATTGATCATAAAATAGACACAATGATGTCGCTTTGATAGCGTCAAAGGTGCACCTGATGTGTTGCTGTTAAGGAATGACACTTTAAGCATGAGGATAAGATAATGAATACCTTCCGTTTGCTTGCGTTGACTGCGGCATTGCCTCTGGTTTTGCCGGCATCTGCCATGGCCGATAACTACCTGCGGTTTGCCTATAGCCTTGCCGATTACGATGAACAAGATATGGATTTTACGGTTGCGAGTCCTTCAGAAGAGACTCTGGCCATCGATGGGTACGATCCGGGTGGTACGGATTATCTTAGCGTAGCAGGTGGTACCTGGCTTTCCCCCAACTTGCGCGCAGAAGTTGCACTGGATTTCTCTCTGGCGTCCAAGGAAGACGATGGCGTTACCGTCAGCTCCGGCGGGGCTTCAGAGGCGGGGACGTTCGAGGCCAAGACCACCAGTCATCTTCTCATGATCAATGGCTACTACCACTTCATGAATGACCGTGGCACCGGGGCCTTTGACCCCTATGTAGGGGCGGGTATCGGTCTTGCCGATAACGAACTGGAGGATATGACCGTTTTCGTTAGTGGCGCATCTGCAACCATTGAAGACGGTGGCAGCACCGAATTTGCCTTCAAATTTGGTGGGGGTGTTGCCTACTGGCTCAGTGATGCGGCCTCCGTGGATTTCTCCATTTTCTATGTGGATGCCGGTACCGTGGAAAGTGGTGATACGGCCAATGGGGTTGGCGGTACGGTGGCACTGTCCCGGGAACTGGAAATGGATCTGGAGAGCATCAACTACAGCCTGGGTGTTTCCATTGCCATCTAGCGGTTGGCTGTGTGCCCGGAAATAAAAATACCCGCCATTTGGCGGGTATTTTTTGTCAGCTACGGTTGCCGGTCTCAGGAAGCAGAGGAGGCCGGCTCCACCAGGTGCTCAATGTCTGTCACCCGCGTCACCCGTTGAATGGCGTCGCTGATATCCGGGCTGAGGATACGGCGGGCTTCATCGTCAAGCGATTCCAGTTTCTCGTCAAACACCAGGGCGCCGGCATCGTTCGTGGTGACCAGGCCGGTACCGTACAACTGGCTGATAAAGTTTTTCAGCACCACCTTGTCGAAAAATTCTGGAGAGTTGAACTCGTAGAGCAGCGACAGTCGTTGCGCGGTCTGGTGAGCCAGTTCCCCCAGCTGGTCGGCGGTGAGCATGCCTGAGCCGTACTGAACCAGCAGGCGAATGGTCAGATAGTAACGCTCCAGAGACGGCATGACCGTCTGGCCTAGATGGTCCAGCATGTCGGATTCATGGGTGTGGATAGGGGCGCCGTGCAGACAATGGTCTTCGCGGCTGATCAGCTGTTCCTTCTCCAGCACATCCACCGTCTTGCTGACCGCCCGGGACAGGTCGTCGCCGTCCTGCCAGTGGAGATAGTATTCATTGCGCAGGAAGGGGTAGAGCAAATGCACCATGCTCTGCAGGGTGTCAATGCTGATAGAGCGAGCGTTCATCACCAGCGAGCAGATCAGACCGGGGAGAATAAACAGGTGCAGGCTGTTGTTGCGGACATAGGCCATCTGCAGGGCCGTTTTTTCATCGGTGGTGACCACATCGCCGAGCTTGTGCTCGATGCGCTCCAGGAACTCGTTGTCCAGCCCATACTGGATGATGGCTGAAGCATCATCCGTGGCGATGGAGGCGCTGTCACTGTAGGGAGCCTGTTTGAGCAGGGCGATGTAGAGGTTCAGCTGCTGGCGTAACTGGGCCACATCCATGGTGTGTTTGGGCGACGCCAGCAGGGCCAGGCTGAGCAGGTTGATCGGGTTGGCGACGGCGGCGGCATTGATGGATTCCACCACTTCCTGTCCGAGTTCATTGACCACATGCTTGAACCAGGCTGGGCTTTCATCGGCAGCCAGGTCTTCGCTGCGCCAGGCGGTGTGATGCTCGTCGAGGAAGTCCACCAGCTTGATGGGCTCACCGAAATTCACGTGCACCTGGCCGAAGTGACTGCGCAGCACCGCCAGGGATTTCATCAGCCCGCCGACAGATTCCTTCTGCTTTTTCTTGCCGTGCAGCTCGCCGATATAGGAGCCTGATTCGATCACTTTCTCATAGCCCACATAAACCGGCACAAAGGCAATCGGCTTGCGGGCATCACGCAGAAAGCTGCGCAGAGTCATGGCGAGCATACCGGTGCGCGGCTTCAACATTCGGCCGCTACGGCTGCGCCCACCTTCCACGAAGTACTCGATGGAGTAACCACGTACGGTGATGGTATGAAGGTATTCGCTGAAAACGGTGGCGTACAGGGGGTTGTCACGAAAGCTGCGGCGCATGAAGAAAGCACCGCCCCGTCGCAGGATAGTCCCGACGATGGGCATATTCAGGTTGATGCCGGCGGCGATGTGCGGCGGTACCAGGCCATTGCGGAATACCACAAATGACAGCAGCAGGTAGTCAATATGACTGCGGTGGCAGGGCACATAGATCACTTCGTGATCACCGGCTACCTTGGTCAGGTTGTCCATGTTGTACAACCTGACCCCGGCATAAAGCCGGTTCCAGACCCAGTTCAGGAACAACTCCAGAGACCGAATGACGGTATGGGAGTAATCCGCGGCGATTTCCATGGCGTAATGGCGAGCCTTGGCTTCCACCTTCTCGATACTGGTTTCCTGGCGCTGGGCCTCGGCGCGGATGGCTTCCTGTACCGGGATGGAGTCCACCACGGTATTGGTGAGGGTGCGACGGTGCGACAGATCCGGGCCGATGGCGGCTTCCTGCTGACGGCGAAAATGCACACGCAGAATGCGGGAGGCCTTGCGCACGGTCTGTTCGTCCGTGGGGCACTGATCCACCAGGGTGCGTAGGGACATGGGCTTGCTGAAATGGACGTACAACTGCCGGCCCTGGGTGACGATGATAAAGAATTTCTTGATGAAACCCGCCGGCGACCAGTTGTCGGAAAACAGAATGCGCCACAGAGAGCTTTCCTTTTCCGGACGGCGGCCCCAGAACACCGATACCGGCACCAGCTGTACATCGGCTTCGGGATTGGCGCGTAGTGCGCTGACCAGTTTTTCCAGCCGTGGCGGTGACACGGGGGTTCGCTGCCGGCCATTACTGAATTTGCGCCGGTACAGCTGGAAGTAACTATGGCTCAGGTGGCTTTTGCCCAGCGTCAACCCATGCAGTGCAGATGCAAGGCCCAATTGTCGTGCGGATTGATCCGCTGCTGCTGCATCGGCGGCAGAGCGATCACGCAGCACATAGACCACCGGGGTATTGGGGGCAAGTTGCAGTTCGTCAGGGTTGGAAGGCAGCGCGTTAGCACGTGTGCACAAACGCAGGAAAATGCGGATCAGGAAGAAGCCCAGGCGATCCAGGCCAAGCCAAGGTGTCATAGTCGGATTCAGTTAACTAGTGTGCCGCAAGTGTAGCGAAAGCCCTGGGCAGGGAACACCAGCGCATATTTCAATTTGTTTCAGAATTGCGTCTGCCAACTCGTACCATGGTCCAGTATACCGTTATATTCACGGGAACAAGTCAGGTAGCCTTGCTAGACTGTTGGCAGTTTATTGATAAGGACTAAGGAGTTAACGGTGTCGACACCGCAAACGGGGATTTTTGATCGTAGTTATCAACATCATCTGTTCTTCGAATTCTGCCTTGGCAGTGGCCAGGAGATGCAGGCAGTCAGAGCCGCTTTGCACCAGCTGAATTCGCTGAAAAGTGAAAAGACACCGGTGTTGATGGCGTTCGGGCCAGCCCTCTGGGAGCAACTGGACACCCGCTTCAGCTTCCCGCCGTTTTCCTTGGAAGGCCATGTGCCGGCAACCCAGGGGGATCTGTGGGTCTGGGTGCAGGCGAAAGAGCGCGGTGATCTATTCGATACCGGCATGCAGGTACGCGATACCGTGGGCGAGCTGCTTTCCACGCAGCTGGAGCTGAACAGCTTCGTCTACCACGACATGCGTGACCTGACCGGGTTTGTCGATGGCATTGGCAATCCCACCGGTGAAAAGGCAGAAGAGGCCGCCTTCATTGCCGAGCCACACCCCGGTGCCGGTGGTAGTTGGGTGCTGACCCAGAAGTGGGTTCATGACCTGAAGAAATTCAACCAACTGCCGGTCAACGAACAGGAAAACGTGTTCGGCCGCACCAAGGAAGATGCAGTGGAGTTTGACGAAGAACGCATGCCGGCGAATGCCCATGTGGGCCGCACCGATGTGGATCGCGATGGTGTTCCCCAAAAAATGTGGCGCCGCTCGGTCCCCTACGGCGACAGCAGTGAACACGGCCTGTACTTCCTGGCCTTCTGCTGCGAACTGGATCGCTACGACTACCTGCTTCGCCGCATGTACGGCATCGCCGACGATACCGTCAAAGACCGCCTGCTGGACTACACTCGCCCGGTGATGGGCTCGTGGTGGTATGCGCCAGATCAGGAGTGGCTTGATAAGATCAGTGAATAGTTAATAGTGAACAGTTAACAGCGGCGCGGTTTCGCGCCTTCTGGACTGAAAACAAAGAGGCCGCGTCCATGATTTGGACGCGGCCTCTTGCGTTTCAAAACAGTTCAAACCTGTTCCGCGAAACTGTTCACTATTAATTGTTAACTATTCACTGCCTCAATCCGTTTTCCATTTGGTAAACATTTTCTTCACCAGGAACGGGGTGAGTTTCAGTGAGGCGCTGAGCATCTGGCCGAGGCCTTTGGGGAAGACGAAGTGCAGGGCGTTCTTGATGCCGTTGTAGGTGGCTTCGTCGAAGGGGTACCAGAAGATGTTTCGCTTGGAGGGCAGGATGTCCCAGTTGACCGCTTTGGCCTGGGTCATCTCCTCCAGGCCTTCCGGGCCGTGGGTGCGGCCGATGCCGGATTCCTTCCAGCCGCCCCAGGGGGTTTCGGAGAGGCCGTGGCTGTAAAGGTGATCATTGATGGTGGTGACCCCGGACTGCAGACGGGCAGCAATGGCGCGGCCACGCTTGTTGTTCTTGGTCCACACGGAGGAGGTCAGTGCCAGCTTGGATTCGTTGGCCTTGCGGATGGCGTCTTCTTCGTTAGCCACGCGTTGCACGGCAATCAGGGGGCCGAAGGTTTCATCGCACATGGTGAGCATGTCGTCGGTGACATTGGTCAGCAGCGTCGCCGGGTGGAAGAAGCCGTTTTCCACGTTGCCTACCGGGCGGGACTGGGCTTCGATACGGGCGCCTTTGGCCAGGGCATCTTCCAGGTGTTGCTGCACGGTGCGAAGCTGGCCGGCAGTGGTCAGGCTGCCGATATCTACATTGAAATCGTTGCAGCCTACCCCGTGACGCAGCTGGCGGGTCTTCTTGGCGAGTAGATCCACGAACTGGTCGTAGACCGCGTCCACCACATACACCCGTTCCACACCGCCACAACTTTGACCGGCATTCTGGTAACCGGCCCAGGCGGCACCGTTGGTGGCCCGTTCCAGGTCCGCATCTTCCAGCACCAGCATGGGGTCGTTGCCGCCCAGCTCCAGGGATACCGGAGTGAGGGTTTCAGCGGCCTGGGCCATCAGGGTTTTGCCGGCGGGGACGCTGCCGGTGAAGAACAGCTTGTCCACGCCATTCTCAAAGTAACCAGTGGCCACTTTGGAGCCGGAGCCGACGATGTGATGGAACAGACCCTCAGGCAATTCACCGGCGGCGATGATCTGCTCGATGGCGCGCCCGACTGCCGGGGTGGCAGCGGCCACTTTCAGCAGTACGGCATTACCCGCCATCAGGCCCATGACGATTTCACCGAAGGGGATCGACAGCGGATAGTTCCAGGGGCTGATAATGCCCACCACGCCCAGTGGTACACGCAGCATGTGGGTCTTCTTGTTGAAGAACAGGATGCTACCGCCGGGGCGGTTCTTCTCTTTCAGATATTTTTCCGCGTTGTTCGCATACCACTTGCAGGCCAGGGCGCAGGGCAGCACTTCGGTGGCCAGGGCATCGGTAAGGGTCTTGCCGTTGCTTTCGCTGACGGTGCGAGCCAGGTCGTCGGCGCGGTCGACAATGTAGCTGCGCATCATGGTGATATGGCGAGCCCGTTCCTTGAACGATTTGGCCGCCCAGATCGCCTGGGCTTCACGGGCCCGGGTCATGATCTCGGGCAGTTTGGCCAGATCGGTTTCATTCAGCTCGGCCACGGCGGTGCCGGTGGCCGGGTTGGTGTCCAGTACGGTTTTGCTATCCAGTTTTTCTTGCGCGGTCATGTGAGGAAGTCTCCATCACGGCAGGTCGCAAAGGCGGCCTGCGGGCTGTTCTGAGAGGGCCAGTGTCTGACTCCGGGAAAGGCACATAGGTAAACACAGAGTAGACATTGTGGCTAGTGCTGTTCGGGCCGATTTCAGGCGGTGACGCCACGGCTTTGCTGCGCTTCCGTCAGCCGGAACGCCATGCGCTCGAAGGTCAGGGCAATGCGTTCCAGGGCGCCGGCAATCAACTCACGGTCACGCTGAGCCAGGTTGCCAGCATCGTCCATAGCCAGTTTGAGCCTTTCCGATTGCTGGCGAAAGCCCTGGTCGACGGCGCCACGGGAACAGGCCTGGTAGGCCGCAGCCAGGGCCAGTTGCCAGCGATCGGCGCTGTCGAGCAGCGCGGGTGTTGCATTGCTGCGCAGGCGACTTTGAATCCACAGGGAAACCTGGCCCAGGTTCAGTCCGGTGAGGCCCAGGTCCGTGAAATGGCGCTGGGCCTCGGGCAGGGCCTTGTCACAGATGGTCAGCCAGCGCAGACGGTCGGCCATGCGGGCATTGAACCATTCCTCATTGATGTTGGCGGTGCCCGTCGTGGTCGCAGAGGTATTGCCCATCAAGGTCAGGTCGGTGGCGGTCTGGCGGATCAGTCGGCGGCGCAGGTTGGGGCCATTGGGGGGCGTAATCAGCCGGAACATGAGGAAGGCGATGGCGATTCCTGCGGTGATTGCCAGGCCGTTACTGGCCACCCGGGCCACGTCAAAATCCATGGCGTTGCCCGGCTGCACCAGAATGATATAGGGCGTACAGAAGCCCAGCCCCAGGGGCAGGGTCAGGCGTTTGCTGATGGCCAGCAGGCCGACAAACAAAGGCGCGCCGAGAATCAGGATGAGCAGGGGAAAGTTGCCGTTATTGAGCGCCAGCAGGGGGAGGGTGAAAAACAGGGCCACCGGGGTGGCCAGCACAGAACTGAAGGTGGCCCGTTTCAGCACCTGATCCGGCTCTGGCAGACGTGCAAAGAGAATGGTGAACATGACCGGCATGATCATCAGCATGATGGCCATGGGACTGGCAGTGCCTACCCAGAGACCGGCGGCAAGGGCAAACACCAGCGCACTGCGCAGGCCCACGGCGGCGGCGATCTGCAGATCCCGGTAAGGCCGCAGGCCCTGTGGCCGCAGTTGCACTTCATGGCTGAAATGCAGGGCACGGTTGGCCTCCAGAGCCAGGATCAGGTCAGCGGTCAGGTTCTGGCTGACCTGGAAGAAGCGCCGCTGCAGAGGCGGGGCATCCTCGGCTTGCTCGCCGCGGGCTTCGCGCAGTTGCTGGCGCAGGGTCTGGGCTTCTTTCATGGCCTGCTCGGCGGAGCGGGTTTCGCGCATGCGCTGGAAGGCGGTGCGCAAGGCATCAAGCAGGTCGCGCAAGGCCGGGGTGAGCAGATCATCATGGTTACGCATCAGGCGCCCGATCACGCGGATGCGGGCTACCAGTGACAGGGTTTTGTGGCAGATCACGGTAGCCGCCCGGGCCCGCCCCGGGCCATGGCTGCCCTCGTAGTGAACGGCGCTGCTGTCATCACTGAGCGCAAAAATACCCTGCAGCAGGGTATCCACCTGGTTGTGGCGTTTGGCGTGAGTGCCCGTCGGGTCCAGTTCCAGTTCCAGATAGGCCAGTGTCTGGTTGAGGGCGGTGCGGGCATGCTCCTTGAGCAGACCGCTGACTCGTACTGGCCACAGCAGGCTGCTTACCAGAGTGGCGCAGACGGCGCCGAGAATGATCTCACTGACCCGGGCGTTGGCAATGTGGAATATGCCCAGGCTGGAGGTATTGGCCGGGTCGGCGATGGCCAGCACCACGATGAGGGTGGCGGTGATGCCCGCCATGGCGAAACCGTAGATGAAATTAGCCTGGCGCACCCAGGCGGAGGCGCCGGCATTGAGGCCGATCCACAGGGTCAGTGCGCCAATGGCCAGGGCCGGGTAGGGGAGTAGCCAGGCCAGGATCAGTAGGCCCATGGCGCCGCCTACCAGGGTGCCGCCGATCTGGCAGAAGCCTTTTTCAATCACCAGCCCGGTTTCCGGGCGGACTTGCAGGAACACGGCGGAGATCAGCGCCCAGTAGGGCCGGTCCAGTTGCAGCAGCATGGACAGATAGAGTGCCAGGGCCATGGCGATGACGCCCTTGGCGGCGAACAGGACAGACTGGCGGTCAGGAGTGAGCAGAACAGCCAGTCGCGGATCCAGTTTCATTGCTCGCTCTTGGTGTCCTGCTCGTGGAGGCGCACGGTGGCAGTCATGCCAGCGGCCAGCAGAATGTCATCGGGAATGTGGTCCAGCTCGATATGCACAGGAATGCGCTGGGCCAGGCGCACCCAGTTGAAGGTCTGCTGGACCTGGGGCAATAGCTGGCCGTCAGTCTGAGTGTTGGCATTGGCGATGGCCTGGCCCACGCTGGTGACCTTGCCGCGCAGTTTGCGGGCGCCGTTCATCAGTACCACTGTGGCCCGCTGGCCCACTTCCACCATGGGCAGCTTGGTTTCCTCGAAGTAGCCGGTGACATAGAAGCTGCCAGTCTTGACCATCGACACTACCGGCGTGCCCTGATTAACGAAGTTACCCTGCTGCAGGGTCAGGTTGACGATAGTGCCGTCTGCGGGAGCTTCCACACGGGTTCGTTCCAGGTTGATTCTGGCGCTGGCCAGTTCTGCCTCGGCCAGCGCCACATTGGCGGCAGCAAGCTGGGCCTCGATACGGGCACTGTCCAGTTCTTCACGGCTGATGCTGTTGCCGGCGTGCAGGCGTTTGCGCCGTTCGTATTGATGTTCCGCCAGGCGCAGGGACTCCTGCTCGTGGAGCAGTTGGGCTTCGGCCCGGGCAAGTGTGGCCCGGTAGCGGATGTCATCAATCCGGAACAGGGGATCGCCCTGTTGCACGGTCTGGTCGTCACGAATGTGCAGCTCGCTGACCCAGCCGGACACATCCGGGGATAGCGTAATGATCTCGGCGCGCACCTTGCCGTCGCGGGTCCAGGGAGCATAGAGGTAATAATTCCACACCCAGTTGCCGGCCAGCAGGGCCAGAATGACCAGAACTACGGTGAGCAGAATGCGTAGCGGTTGTTGCATGAATTGTCCCTAACTCAGCGCTCTCAGGAAAAGGGCTACAAAGCAGATAAACAGTGACAGATAGACCCAGGCACTTTTCCAGAGTTGCTGATGCCAACCCAGTTTGCGCAGCAGCAGGAAGGTCAACAGGGTGAGCATCATGCCCAGCAGCACGAATAGCACCATGGGGCTGATCAGCAGTCCGCCAACCGGAATTTCATGCAGCCACATCGTCGTTCCCTGGCAGTGTCACGTTACCGAGCATGGTAACGGATAATCCGGGGCACCTGTAGGAGAGGTCGGCTTGATGCCTATTTCTGCTGGCGATTCACTGCATCAGCTTTTCGAGCAGGCGGGTGTAGATTCCGGTCAGCGTATCCAGCTCACTGATGCTGGTGTGCTCGTCCACCTTGTGGATGGTGGCATTGGTGGGCCCGAGCTCCACTACCTGGCTGCCGGTGGGGGCAATAAAACGTCCGTCGCTGGTGCCGCCGGCGGTGGACAGTTCCGTGTCGAGGCCGGTGACATCACGGATAGCGGTGACGGCAGCATCCACCAGGGCGCCGCGATCGGTGAGGAACGGCTGCCCGGACAGGGTCCATTGCAGGTCGTAATCCAGGCCGTGTTTGTCCAGGACCGCCTCGGTACGCTCGCGCAGCAGGGCATCGGTCAGTTCCGTGGAGAAACGGAAGTTGAAAATGACCTCGCAGGTGCCGGGGATCACATTGGTGGCCCCGGTGCCGGCGTTGATGTTGGAAATCTGGAAGCTGGTGGCCGGGAAGAAATCGTTTCCTTGATCCCATTCGGTGCCGGCCAGCTCGGCCAGGGCCGGTGTCGCATCATGGACCGGGTTGCGGGCCAGGTGCGGGTAGGCAACATGCCCCTGAATGCCTTTGACGGTGAGGCGTGCGCCCAGGGAGCCACGGCGACCATTCTTGATCACATCGCCCACGGTGTTGGTGGAGGAGGGTTCGCCCACCAGGCAGTAGTCGATGTGTTCATTGCGGGCCTGCAGATGCTCGACCACCTTGACGGTGCCGTTCACTGACGGCCCTTCCTCATCGGCTGTGATCAACAGGGCCAGGCTGCCGTTGTGGTCCGGATGCGCCGCCACAAAATCCTCAATGGCCACCATGATGGCGGCGATGGAGCCTTTCATGTCCGCGGTGCCGCGCCCATAGAGCAGATCACCTTCTTCGGTGGGTGTGAAAGGGTCGTACTTCCACGCCGACACATCCCCGGTGGGCACCACGTCAGTGTGACCGGCAAAGGCAAACACCGGCCCTTGCGTACCGCGCCGTGCCCACAGATTGCGCACTTCCTCGAACCACAGGGTTTCGCACTGGAAACCAAGCGCTTCCAGTTTTTCAATCATCCAGTCCTGGCAGCCTTCGTCCTCGGGAGTGACGGAGGCACGGCGGATGAGTTCTTTGGTGTAGTCGAGGGTGCGGGACATGGGTATTCCAGTATCGGTGATTCAAAGCCGCTGTAGGAGCACCTCTTGAGGTGCGAAGGGTGGTTGCGAGTCACGAGTTACTCGCTTCTGGCCTTTGTTCGCACCTCGAGAGGTGCTCCTACAGGTGGCCCGGTCGGGGCTTGGTGCCTCAGTTGTGCTTGTGCAGTTCTTCGTTCAGGGCGATGGCGCTCTTGTTGGTCAGACACTGCACGGCACCATTGGTGGTGTTGCGGCGGAACAGCAGGTCGGACTGGCCGGCCAGATCGCGGGCTTTGACGGTGTCCACGATCTCGCCCTTGTCGTCCAGCAGCTGCACCTTGGAACCGGATGTGATGTAGAGGCCAGCTTCGATGGTGCAGCGGTCGCCCAGCGGTATGCCGGTACCGGCGTTGGCGCCCAGCAGGCAGCCTTCACCCAGGGAAATGATGATGTTGCCGCCGCCGGACAGGGTGCCCATGGTGGAGGCGCCACCGCCGATGTCGGAGCCCTTGCCGACGAAGACGCCAGCAGAGATGCGACCTTCGATCATGCCCGGGCCTTCGGTACCGGCGTTAAAGTTGATGAAGCCTTCATGCATGATGGTGGTGCCTTCGCCCACATAGGCGCCCAGACGGACGCGGGCGGTATCGGCGATACGTATGCCCTTGGGCACCACGTAGTCAGTCATCTTGGGGAACTTGTCCACGCTGTTCACTTCCAGCACCTTGCCATTCAGACGGGCCAGCAGCTGACGCTCAGGCAGTTCGTCCAGGTCCACGGCCCCTTCGTTGGTCCAGGCCACATTAGGCAGCAGCGGGAACATGCCGGACAGGTTGACGCCGTGTGGCTTCACCAGGCGGTGAGAGATCAGCTGCAGCTTCAGGTAGGCCTCTGGTGTGGACGCGGGCTCCGCATCGGTTTCCAGTACGGTGAGAACCACCGGACGGTCCGACTCCTGGAAGGCAACGCCATAGCTGGCTTCGTGCTCGAAGCCGGCTTCGCGCCATTCGCGGGCGATGTGCTGTACCTGGCGGTGGGTCAGCTCGATGGCGGCATTGCCACCCTGGTAACCCAGTTCTTCACGGATGACTTCGACCAGTTTGTCATCCGGATTGAGAGCCGGATCCGGATAAAACACTTCCAGCCAGTTGTCATTGCGGTTCTTGGTGCCGCAGCCCAGGGCGATGGCGAAAAAGTTGCTCATGGTGTCCTCTCTTCAATGCGTCGGACGTCAGGCGTCTGACGTTTCTTAATTCAAAGTGTCTTTCCACTCGTCGGCCTTGAAACCGGCGAGGATGAAATGGTCGTTTTGCAGGATCGGGCGCTTGATGATGGACGGATTCTCCGTCGCCACGGTAATGGCCTTTTCCGTGTTCATGGATTCTTTTACCGCGTCATCAAGCTTGCGCCAGGTGGTGCCGCGTTTGTTGATCACGGTTTCCCAGCCCAGCGCTTCCAGCCACTGACGAAGACGTTGCTCGGGCACGCCTTCCTTCTTGTAGTCATGAAAGTGATAGCCAACGCCGTTGTCATCCAGCCACTTTATGGCTTTCTTCATGGTATCGCAGTTTTTGATACCGAAGATGGTCAGTTCCATGTGTATTCCTCTTCGAGCCTTTCCGTAGGAGCCTCGCTGGCGGTGCGATAGCCCATAACCTGAAAAGCGCTGTTTACCACAGAGGGCACAGAGATCACTGAGGAAAAGACGGGTTTTACTCTGTGTGCTCTGTGCCCTCTGTGGTGAAATCGCTTTTGATCCTGGTTTTTGATCGCGCCGCCAGCGACGCTCCTACGGCGATGTTATAGCGTATCCAGTAACGCCTTGATGCGTTTCGCCCCTTCTACACACTCTTCCAGCGGAGCCACCAGCGCCATTCGTACCCGGTTCTTGCCCGGGTTTTTGCCATTCACTGTGCGTGACAGGTAGCGGCCGGGCAGTACGGTGACATTCTGCTCCGCTTGCAGACGCTGGGCGAATTCCTCATCGGAGATCGGTGTTTTCGGCCAAAGGTAAAAGCCGGCAGCCGGGGCGGATACCTTAAGTGGGCCGCCGAGAATGTCCAGTACCGCGTCGAATTTTTCCCGATAAAGGGCCCGGTTCTTTTCCACATGGGTTTCATCATTCCAGGCAGCGATGCTGGCCAGCTGGTGATGAATGGGCATGGCGCAGCCGTGGTAGGTGCGGTAGCGCAGAAAACCTTTGAGGATTTCGCTATCGCCGGCCACAAAGCCGGAGCGCAGCCCCGGCAGGTTGGAACGCTTGGACAGGGAGTGGAATGCCACGCAGCGGCGGTAATCATCCCGGCCCAGTTCCGCACAGGCCTGAAGCAGGCCGGCGGGGGGCTTGTCCCGGTAGATTTCCGAGTAGCACTCATCCGAGGCGATGACGAAATCATACTTGTCGGCGAGCTGTATCAGGGCCTTGAGCTGGGCCTTGGTAAGCGTGGCGCCAGTGGGGTTGCCGGGAGTGCAGATAAACAGCAGCTGGGTACGAATCCAGGTGTCTTCGCTGACCGCGTCGAAATCCGGCTGCAAGCCGGTGTCGTCGGTGCAGGGCAGGTACATGGGCTCGCCACCGGCCAGCAGGGTGGCGCCTTCATAGATCTGGTAGAAGGGGTTGGGCATGAGCACCAGTGGCTGACGCTGACGGTCAATGACGGCCTGGGTGAAGGCAAACAGGGCCTCCCGGGTGCCGTTCACCGGTAGTACCTGGCTGCTGGCATCCACGCTGTTGAGGTGGAAGCGGCGCTTGAGCCAGGTCGCAATGGCGTCGCTCAACTCCGGAATGCCGGCAGTAGTCGGATAGCGCGACAGCAGGGCGGTGTTGTCGCCCAGCACCTGTTGTACAAAGTCTGGCGAGGGGTGCTTGGGTTCGCCAATGGACAGGGCAATGGGCGACTTGTCCGAGGTGGGCAAATCCTTGAACAGGAGTTTCAGTTTTTCAAACGGGTAAGGGTGCAACCGTTCCAGATCTGGATTCATAGGGTCAGGAGTTTCCGTTGTTCTTGTCGTCGAGTTCTTTGATGAGGGTTTCCTGCAGCTCCTGACACAGGGCCGGGTCGGAAACCGGATCACCATCGAGATCGGTAATAAAAAAGACGTCTTCCACGCGCTCGCCGAGGGTGGCAATGCGGGCATTCTGCACCAGCAACTCGAAGCGCATGAAGATGCGGCCGATATGGGCGAGCAGGCCGGGGCGATCCAGGGTCTGGATATCCACGGCGGTGCGGTCGTTGACGATATCGTTGCTGATCAGTACCTGGGTAGGTACATCGAAATGTTTGTGTCGACGAGGCATGCGTCGGCTCACCGTGGAGGAGAAGCGTTCTGGATGCTTCAGGGTCTCGGTGAGCATTTTGCGAATCTGTTCAATGCGCGGCCAGTCCTCGCCAATGGGGGTGCCGTTCTCGTCAAGAACGATATAGGTATCCAGGCTGAAGCCGTCGGCACTGGTAATGATGCGCGCGTCCATGATGGTCAGGCCCAGGGTGTCCAGGGCGTTCACCGTGGCGCTGAACAGGTTGCGGGTGTCCGGGGTGTAGATAAAGATCTGCGAGCCGCCGGCCAGCACGCTCTGGCTGGATTCGCGGATCAGCACCAGGGGGTCTTCCGGATCATCCCGGTCCAGCAGAGCTTCGGTATGCCAGGAAATATCCCGGGGGGTTTCGCGCAGGAAGTATTCGTCGCCGATGTTCGCCCACAGGGATTCGATCGCTTTGGGATCGTGGTCACGCTCGGTGAGCATTTTCATTGCTGCATCGCGGGTTTCGTCGATCCAGTCCTGTTTTTCCACCGGGTTGTTGAGGCCCCGCCGCAGGGCACGCTTGGTCTCGGTATATAGCTGACGCAGCAGGGAGGCGCGCCAGGAGTTCCACAGGGTGGGGTTGGTGGCGTTGATGTCGGCCACGGTCAGCACGTAGAGATAATCAAGGTGCACCAGGTCGCCCACCTTGCGGGCAAATTCGTAGACCACGTCCGGGTCGGAGATGTCCTTGCGCTGGGCGGTCACGCTCATGGTCAGATGACTTCTCACCAGCCAGGCCACCAGCTTGCCATCCCAGGCGGTAAGTCCGTGGCGCTGGCAGAAGGCAATGGCGTCTTCGGCGCCCAGTTCGGAATGGTCGCCGCCACGGCCCTTGGCGATATCGTGGTAAAGGCCGGCGGCGTAGAGCAGTTCCGGCTTGGGCAGGCGGTAAAATACCTCGCTGGCCAGCGGGAATTCCTCGCGCAGATCTTCATAGCGCAGCCGGCGCATGTTCTTGATTACCAGCAGGGTATGAGCATCCACAGTGTAGATGTGGAACAGGTCGTACTGCATCATGCCGATGATGCCGCCGAACTCCGGCAGGTATTTGCCGAGAATACCGTAGCGCTTCATGCGTCGCAGCTGCGAAAAAAGGGCGTGGGGGCTGCGCAGCAACTGCATGAACAGGCCGGTGTTTTCCGGGTCGTTGCGGAACGCCTCGTTGATCTGCCTTCGATTGTAGATAAGGGCTCGCACCGTAGAAGCACGAATCCCTTTAAGCTGGGGGTTCTGGGCCATCAGTACAAAGGCTTCCAGCAGGGCGCTGGGGTGTTTTTCGAAGACTTGCGGACTGGTCACTTCCAGGTAGTCGTTGCGTACCTGGAAGCGGCGATTGAGGGGGCGCACCTGATCCGGCTTCTCGTTGTGCAGGATTACCTCGTCGAACAGTTGCAGCAGCATCTCATTGAGTACCGACAGGGCCAGCGCTACCCGATAGAAGCCTTTCATGAAATGTTCCACCGCCAGATTGGCGCTGGAATCCTCGTGGCCCAGACGGGTGGCGAGCTGGCGCTGATGATCGAATAGCAGCCGGTTTTCGTTGCGCTCGGTATGTACGTGCAATTGCCAGCGCACTTCCCAGAGATAATCCAGGCATTTGCGCAGCACGCCGTATTCTTCGGCGGTCAGAAAGCCCACATCCACCAGGGCTTCCAGGCTGTCGGCATTGAAGTGGCGTTTGGCTACCCAGGCGATCATTTGCACGTCGCGCAGGCCGCCCGGCGCATTCTTCAGATCCGGTTCCAGGTTGTATTCGGTGTCATTGAAGCGCTTGTGGCGGGCCACCTGTTCCTGCCATTTGGCGGCGAAGAAGGCAGCGGAATCCCACATGTGCTCGGGGCCGGTACGCTCTTCCAGTTGCAAGCGAAGGGTATCGCTCCCGCCCAGGGTGCGCGCTTCCATGATGTTGGTGGCAACGGTGATGTCTTCGCGGGCCAGCTCCACGCATTCATCCAGAGTGCGCACTGCATGGCCGATTTCCAGGCCCATATCCCAGAGGAAGGCGACGAAACGCTCCAGGCAGTCGCGCAGGGTCTGATCCGGGCTGTCGGCCATCAGTACCAGCACGTCCACATCAGAACAGGGGTGAAGCTCGGCCCGGCCATAGCCGCCCACGGCTACCAGTGCCACGCCATCGCGTTCGGCGAGTCCAAACAGGGACCAGGCGGCAATCATCACCTGGTCTACCAGATCAGCCCGGTCGCGGACCAGCTCGGTAATGTCGGTGGAGGCAAAGGCCTGGTTCAGGCGCTCCTGACCCTGCTCCAGATACTGGCGGGCATACTGGCCCGGTTGGGCGCTTTCCTGGAGGGCCTCAAACAGTTGTTCCTGGGGCAGGGCAGGGGAGAAGGTCATGAATGTCCTGTGGTGGGGTTGCGGGCAGGCCAGCAACCGTAACGGTTACTGGCAGGAAACCGGTTGGCGGCCCGTGTCAGTACAAATCGGTCTCTTCGCCTCGGGCGGTGAGAACTTCGTAACCATCGGCGGTTACAGCGATGGTGTGCTCCCACTGAGCAGACAATTTGCGATCCTTGGTGACCACGGTCCAGTTGTCCGGCAGCAGCTTGTTTGCCGCCTTGCCGGCATTGATCATGGGTTCGATGGTGAACACCATGCCTTCCTGTAATTCAAGACCCGTGCCAGGCTTGCCGTAATGCACCACCTGGGGCTCTTCATGAAACCCTTCACCGATGCCATGGCCGCAATATTCGCGGACCACTGAGAAGCGTTCTCCCTCGGCCATTTTCTGGATACGGTTGCCGATATCACCCAGGCGGACTCCGGGTTTGACCATTCTGATGCCGGCCATCATGCACTCGCGGGTGATTTCTACTAGCCGGCGGGCCAGTACCGAGGGCTCTCCTACATAAAACATCTTGGAGGTATCGCCGTGCCAGCCATCCTTGATCACGGTGACGTCGATATTGACGATGTCGCCGTTCTTAAGCGCTTTACGGTCATTGGGAATGCCGTGGCAGACCACGTGGTTCACCGAAGTACAGACGGATTTCGGGAATGGAATGCGACCCGGCGCGCCGCCATAACCCAGACAGGCGGGGATGGCATGCTGTTTGTTGACGATATGATCGTGGCAGATGCGGTCCAGTTCCTCGGTGGTGACCCCTGCCTTGACGTGCTCGCCGATCATTTCCAGGACTTCGGCGGCCAGTTTGCCGGCTTCGCGCATTTTGGCGATCTGTTCGGGGGTTTTGATGACAACATTCATGAGACTTGAGGAAACTCCAGCTATTTCAGTGGGTTGAGCGGGTGTGAGACGGCGCTCTCTGTGCCGGCAATGCGCCTTTGGCGTTGCTCGCAAAGGGCATCTGTGGTATAAAGCGCGCGCTTTCCCGCTCACCGACGGCCATGTGGCAACAAGTGCCGCATTGTAACCGCCGTTGGGTGGGGAAGGAAATCACACATGCCCCGTCACATAGCTCCGGGTGCTGGTATTCCTGTTTACAGGGTGCTGGTTGGGTTTATGCGGGGGCGTGGAGGCCTAACCCAAAGTGGAGTATTAACAATGTCCAGCGTAACTATGCGCGATATGCTGAAGGCCGGTGTGCACTTCGGCCACCAGACCCGTTACTGGAACCCGAAGATGAACGCTTACATCTTTGGCGCCCGTAACAAGATTCACATCATCAACCTGGAACAGACCCTGCCCCTGTTCAATGACGCCATGGCGTTTCTGAACAAGCTGGCTGCCAGCAACAACAAGATCCTGTTTGTTGGTACCAAGCGTGCAGCGCAGAAAGCAGTGAGCGAAGAAGCTCAGCGTTGCGGTATGCCCTACGTTGATCACCGTTGGTTGGGCGGCATGCTCACCAACTGGAAAACCATCCGTCAGTCCATCAAGCGGTATCGCGAGCTGGAAGCCCAGTTCCAGGACGGCACCTTTGACAAGCTGACCAAGAAAGAAGCCCTGATGCGCAAGCGTGAGATGGACAAGCTTGAGCGTTCCATCGGCGGTATCAAGGACATGGGCGGTCTGCCCGATGCCCTGTTCGTGATCGACGTGGATCACGAAGACATTGCCCTGCAGGAAGCCCGCAAGCTGGGTATTCCGGTTGTAGCGGTAGTGGACACCAACTCTAACCCCGATGGCGTGGATTACGTGATCCCGGGTAACGACGACGCTATCCGTGCTATTCAGCTGTACGTGACAGCGGCCGCCGACACCATCCTGGAAGGCAAGCAGTACGCCCAGAACCAGACCGGTGGTGAAAGCGAATTCGTCGAGGTAGCCGACGAGGCCCAAGGCGAGAAAGCCGAAGGTTGATCCGTCGAGGCAGGCCCCTGCGGCCTGCCTGTATTACCGAAACTTACCAAATTGAGAGGATAATCATGGCTGCTGTAACTGCTGCAATGGTTAAGGAGCTTCGTGAGCGCACCGGTCTTGGCATGATGGAGTGCAAGAAGGCGCTGGTGGAAGCGGATGGCGATATCGAAAAAGCCATTGATGATATGCGTAAGTCTGGCCAGGCCAAAGCGGCCAAGAAAGCCGGCCGTACCGCTGCGGAAGGCGGTGTCGTGGTTGCGACCAACGACGCCAACACCCTGGCTGTAATGGTGGAAATCAACTCGGAAACCGATTTCGTTGCTCGCGATGACAATTTCCTGGGTTTCTGCGACAAAGTCGCTGGCGCAGCACTGGCTGCTGGCGAAACCGACGCCGCCAAAATTGGCGAGTTGAAGCTGGAAGATGGCTCCACCGTTGAAGAAGCCCGTCAGGCGCTGGTTCAGAAAATCGGTGAGAACATCCAGATCCGTCGTGCTGCCAAGCTGGAAGCGGAAGGTGCCATTGGTGCTTACGTCCATGGCGGCCGTATCGGTGTGCTGGTAGCCCTGAAGGGTGGCGATGCCGAGCTGGGTAAAGATGTGGCCATGCATGTGGCTGCGGTTAACCCGATGGTGATCAGCGGTGATCAGGTTCCGGCGGAAGTGCTGGAAAAAGAGAAAGAGATCATCCGTGCCCAGCCTGATATGGAAGGCAAGCCGGCTGAGATCGTCGAGAAGATGCTCGGCGGCCGGATCAACAAGTACCTGAAAGAGGTTAGCTTGTTGGATCAGCCGTTCGTGAAAGATCCCAATACCTCTGTAGGTGCCCTGGTGAAGGGTGCTGGCGCCGAGATCGTCGCTTTCGAGCGTCTGGTTGTGGGCGAAGGTATTGAGAAAGAAGAAGTCGATTTTGCTGCCGAGGTTCAGGCTGCGGCCAAGGGCTGAGGTTGAGCACTGATCGATGACCAAAGAACGCCTTGCTGGCGAGATCAGCAGGGCGTTTTTTTCGCCTGTTGACCGGCTGTTACGGGCGATTCAGGGAAAAGCGCTTGCAACCATCGTGCGGGGCGGTACTGTGCTAGCAGGCCATATACCGACGCGAGATGAGTGCAGCGTAAAGGCCGGGCTGGCAGCTGCTGCCAGCCCGGTAACAGTGTAAAAGCGGGTATTCATGGGTGGCGCTTTCTTATGAGTGGTGGAGAACAAGACATGCCGACGAACAAGGAGCGCTCGCCGCGCTATAACCGGATTCTGCTCAAGCTGAGCGGTGAAGCGCTGGCGGGTGAAGAGGGCTTCGGGATTGATCCCAAAGTGCTGGATGCGATTTCCCTGGAAATCGGTCAGCTCGTCGGTATCGGGGTCCAGGTGGGCTTGGTAGTAGGTGGTGGTAATCTGTTCCGCGGTGCGGCATTGCAAAGCGCGGGTCTTGACCGGGTGGCAGGCGACCATATGGGCATGCTGGCGACCGTGATGAACGGCCTGGCGCTGCGTGATGCACTGGAGCGGTCCAATATCCGCACTCGCCTGATGTCGGCGATCCCCATGAGCGGGGTGGTGGAGCATTATGACCATCGTAATGCCAATCGCCATCTCAAGAATGGTGAAGTGGTGATCTTCTGTGCCGGTACCGGCAACCCCTTCTTTACTACCGATTCCGCGGCGTGTCTGCGCGGTATTGAGATCAGTGCCGATGTGGTTCTCAAGGCCACCAAGGTGGATGGAGTCTATAGTGATGATCCGCAGAAAAACCCGGCGGCCATCAAATATGACACCTTGACCTATGACGAGGTGCTGGATAAAAAGCTTGGAGTCATGGATCTGACGGCTATCTGTCTGTGCCGCGATCACTCCATGCCTCTGCGTGTCTTTGATATGAACAAGAAGGGTGCGCTGCTGAACCTGATGCTGGGTGGCAGCGAAGGGACCCTGGTGGAAGCCGGGTAATCTCCGGCTGGCCGCTGTTGGAAGTTTTTGTTGTCCGCGCTGCGGACGTTGCATAACAAGGGTCTGGTTGGCGTCTCGAGGCTTTCCAGACTCTGCTGAAAAGAAAGGCGAGGAATTACGGTGATTGACGATATTCGCAAAGATGCAGAATCCCGCATGAAAAAGAGTCTGGCTGCGCTGGATACCGCGCTGAAGCGTGTGCGTACCGGTCGTGCCCACCCCAGCCTGCTGGACAATATCACGGTGGATTACTATGGCGCGGAGACGCCGCTGCAGCAGCTTGGCAATATCTCCGTGGAAGAGGGGCGCACCCTGACCATCTCTCCCTTCGACAAGAGTCTGATTCCGCAGATAGAGCGGGCCATCATGACCTCTGACCTGGGTCTGAACCCGTCTACTTCCGGTAGCCTGATCCGGCTACCGCTGCCGCCGTTGACCGAGGAAACCCGCCGGGACCTGGTCAAGGTGGTTCGAGCTGAAGCCGAGCAGGCACGGGTTTCCGTGCGCAGCGTTCGCCGTGATGCCAACAGTGACTTGAAGGAACTGCTCAAGGAAAAGGAAATTTCCGAGGACGAGGAGCGCCGCGGGGAAGAGCTTGTCCAGCAGCTTACCGACAAGATGGTGGTGGAAGTGGATCGGGTCTTGAAAGAGAAGGAAGAGGAGTTGATGACCGTTTAGCACAACCGGTCATCATTCACGGATGCGGGCTGTGACCTGAATCCCTGACTTCATCGCGGCGCTTGACGTAAGCCTTTGTCGCCACAGAAAATTTGTCCTCAGTCGATCGTATTCCCTGATACGATACTTCTTCGGAAAATCCCCTGTGGCAACAAATTCTTGCGCCATGCGTCCACGCTGAAACCACGGATTCAGGTGCACGTCAGCCCGCTTTTTTGTTATTGGCGGATGCAGTATGGCCAGCGAAAACATCCACTCCAGTGCCCCGGACATCGATTCCCATCAAGGCGAACTGCCCCGGCACGTAGCCATTATCATGGACGGTAATAACCGCTGGGCCCGCAAACAGGGTCTGCCCGGCGAAGAAGGGCATCGTGCCGGTGAAACCACGGTGCAGACTATTATCCGCAGTGCGGCAGAGCGGGGTATCGAAGCGCTGACCCTGTTTGCCTTCAGCTCGGAGAATTGGCGTCGCCCACAAGGGGAAGTGGATCACCTGATGGCGTTGTTCCTCAAGGCCCTTGGCGGTCGTGTGGAAGAGCTGCATGGCCATGGTGTGCGTATCCGTTTTATCGGTGATCGTAGTGCCTTTGCCGAGGACCTGCAGAAAGGCATGGCCGACGCCGAGGCGCTGACCGGCGATAATCCTCGCATGACGGTGGTCATCGCAGTGAACTACGGCGGTCAGTGGGATATTGCCCAGGCAGCCCGTCAGCTGGCTATTCAGGTGGAGCAGGGTGGCATCACGCCCGATCAAATTACGGCCGAAGTCCTTGGGCAGCATGTGGCCATGGCCGATTTGCCTCTGCCCGACCTGCTGATCCGCACTGGCGGTGACCAGCGCATCAGCAATTTTCTGCTGTGGCAACTGGCCTACAGCGAACTGTTTTTTTCCCCGCTGTTATGGCCTGATTTTGATGCGGACGCCTTTGCTGCCGCCTTGCAGGATTATGCCGGCCGCCAGCGTCGTTTTGGACGCTCAGGTGAAGAAGTGGCCGGATTGAAAGGAGAATAAGAATGCTGAAACTGCGCGTGATTACTGCGCTGATCCTGCTGCCCATTGTGTTGGGCGCCGTCTTCGGACTGGATCGTTTACCGTTTGCCCTGGTGGCAGGTGCGTTCTTCCTGACGGCAGGCTGGGAATGGGCGGCCATGATGGGCAAGGTGTCAGCCGCGGTTCGCAGCGGTTGGGTCATCGGTCTTGGTGTGGTGATGGCCCTGGCAGAGATCTATCGCCCTGCCTGGTTGCTCAATGCTATTCCTGTTTGGTGGTTGCTGGCACTGATTCTGGTTATCGGTTATCCGGGCAATGCCCGTGTCTGGTACCGCCCGGCCCTTATGGCAGTGGTCGGGTTGCTGTTGCTGGTGCCTTCCTGGGCAGCAATCGTACAACTCCAGGACGACGGCGCGCTGGGTCTGGCGGGCCCCTGGGCATTGATGTTCATCCTGCTCTGGGTGTGGGCAGCAGATACTGGCGCCTATTTTGCCGGCCGAGCCTTCGGTAAACACAAGCTGGCGCCGCTGGTCAGCCCCGGCAAGACCATTGAAGGGCTCGCCGGTGGTGTGGCCCTGGCGCTGGCAGTGGTGGCTGGCGTCTATGCAGCCGGTCTTCTCGATGCCAAGTTGCTGCCACTGATGATTGTGGCGCTGTTGACGGTACTGGCTTCCGCTTTGGGTGACCTGTTCGAGAGCATGGTCAAGCGTGAGCGTGGCTTCAAGGACAGTGGCACCATCCTGCCCGGCCATGGCGGCATGCTGGATCGCATCGACAGTGTGACTGCGGCCCTACCCATCGCTCTGGCCGGCTTCAACTGGTTTTCCCTGCCGGGAGGCAGTCTGTGACACCTCCTGCCAGACAGCGTCTGACTATCCTGGGTGCCACTGGCAGTATCGGCCAGCAGACCCTGGATGTGGTGCGCCGGCATCCGGAACGCTATGAGGTGTTTGCCCTCACGGCCAGTTCCCGCTGGCAGCTGATGGCGGAGCTGTGCCAGACAGTCCGGCCCCGTTTTGTCGCCATGTCCGACCCGGCGGCGGCGGCGGCACTCAGGAACCATCTGGCTGAGGCCGGGTCTCAAGTTGAGGTATTATCCGGGCCCAAGGCCCTGGCGGATTTGGCGGCTCATCCGGATGCGGATACGGTGGTTGCGGCCATCGTCGGTGCGGCTGGTGTCAGGCCTACACTGGCGGCGGTGGAAGCCGGCAAGCGAGTGCTGTTGGCCAACAAGGAAGCCCTGGTGGTCACGGGTTCCTTGTTTATGGATGCGGTAAAGCGTCACGGTGCCACGCTGCTGCCACTGGATTCCGAACACAACGCCATCTTCCAGTGCTTGCCGGATGAGGGAGTCAATGCCGGCGTGGAGCGCCTCTTGCTCACGGCTTCCGGCGGCCCGTTCCGTGAATTCAGTACCGCCGATCTTGCGGCGGTGACGCCGGCGCAGGCGGTGAAACATCCAAACTGGGACATGGGCCCGAAGATATCGGTGGATTCCGCCACCCTGATGAACAAGGGCCTGGAATTCATCGAAGCCTGCTGGTTGTTCGATGTGTCCCCGGACATGATTGATGTGGTGGTGCACCCGCAGAGTGTGGTGCATTCCATGGTGGCCTACCGGGACGGCTCGGTACTGGCGCAACTGGGTACACCGGATATGAGAACGCCGATTGCCTGCGGCTTGTCGTGGCCGGAGCGGGTGGAATCCGGTGCCCAGCGCCTGGATTTTTCCGCCCTGATAGGACTGAACTTCGAGGCGCCGGATCTGCAGCGTTTTCCCTGTCTGGGGCTGGCGAGGAATGCCATGCGCGCCGGAGGCACTGCCACGGCGGTCTTGAATGCCGCCAATGAAGAGGCGGTTGCCGCCTTCCTGGCTGGCAAGCTGGACTTTATGGGCATTCCGGCGGTCGTGGAACTGACATTGGAAAAGCAGGCCTCACCCGCCTGTATGGATGTGGATGCTGTGATGGAAATCGACCGCCAGGCCCGTGAAATGGCCTGCCAACTGATCAAGGAACGCGGATGCTGACGCTTCTGGCTTTTGTTGTCACCATCGTCATTATTGTGGCCTTCCATGAATGGGGCCACTTTCTCGCCATGCGTGCTTTTGGCGTTCGCGTGCTGACTTTTTCTGTGGGCTTTGGCCCCAAGCTGTTCCGGTTCACTGACAAAAAAGGGACTGAATGGGTAATCAGCGGGATCCCTCTGGGGGGCTACGTAAAGCCACTGGATGCCCGTGAAGATGAAACTGCCGAAGGTGACCCGGGCGAGTTCTCCAGCAAACCGGCCTGGCAACGGGTGATCACCTATGCCGCTGGCCCGGTATTCAATTTCATTCTTGCCATGCTCATTTACTGGCTGCTGATGGTCGGTTTCGGCCAGAGTCGCATGCAGGCGGTGGTGGGGCCGGTGGCACCGGGGACGGTGGCGGAACAGGCCGGCTTTGCCCACGGAGACCGCATTCTGGAGGCGGGTGGCACCGCTGTTGAGGGCTGGCGTCCTTTCTACAACGAATTGATTCTGCATCTGGGAGAAAAGGAAAAACTCCCGGTAACGGTAGCCACCGCATCCGGTGATACGGCGGTTCGCGAGCTGGATACGTCGCCCTGGTCTGCGGACCTGGAGAAGTTGCCACTGGATGCACTGGGTATCAGTCAGGCGGTGCTGATTGGCGAGGTTGTCGAGGGCAGCGCCGCAGATCAGGCAGGCTTGCTCGCCGGTGATCAGGTGATTGCACTGGACGGCGAGCCGGTCAGCGGCTGGCAGGCCTGGCAAGAAACCATCATGGTGTCTGCGAACCAGACTCTGGAGCTGACTGTGCTGCGAGACGGGGCAATGCGGCGTTTTGCTGTCACCCCGGAAACAGTGACTGAAGGAGAGCAGAGTTTCGGCCGTATTGGCGTAGCCATGGGCGGCATTTACCAGCAGCAATTCGGAGCCGGCGGTGCCATTGTGGCGGCCGCCGAACGTTTTGCGGAACAGAGCGAAGTGGTCTGGGCAAGCTTGGTAAAACTGGTAACGGGCAAGTTGTCCCTGGATAATCTGGGCGGCCCCATTACCATTGCGCAGGTGGCCGGGGAGAGCGCGTCCTATGGCATCGCCAGTTTTCTGGCGCTGCTGGCCTATCTGAGCATCACTCTCGGTATTATCAATCTTCTCCCGGTACCCATGCTGGACGGCGGCTGGATTTTCTTTGGAATCATTGAAATGATTCGCGGTCGCAGTTTACCGGAGCGGTTTCTTATGGCCGCGCAAGGGGTAGGGCTGACGCTAGTCATCAGCTTTATGCTACTGGCCATTTACAACGACTTGGTGAAGCAGTTTTCATGATATTTGGGGACAAACTAAACCGCCCCCTGAAGGGCCTGTTGGCGGTAGCCTGCCTGTGTCTGGCACCTTGGGCGAGCGCGGAATCCTTGGTGCCGTTCAAGGTGCACGATGTGCGTGTGGAAGGGCTTCAGCGCCTGCCGGTGGAGCGGGTCTATGCGGAATTGCCGATTCAGGCAGGTGACACGGTGGACCGGGATCAGATCGTTGATGCGGTACAGCGTCTGTTTGCCACCGGCAACTTCGAGGATGTGCAACTGGGCCGTGATGGCGATGATCTGGTAGTGGTTGTGGCTGAGCGCCCCAGCATTGCCCGCATTGAACTATCCGGCAACAAGTCCATCGACGAGGAAAACCTGCGCAAGGGGCTCACTGAAGCCGGTCTTGCCGAAGGTGAAGTCTTCCAGCGCTCCACATTGCAGGCGATCGCCGGTGAGCTGGAGCGGCAATACGTTAGCCAGGGTCGTTATGGGGCCGATATCAAGACCGAATCTGTGCCGTTGCCTCGCAACCGGGTAGGACTCAAGATCGAGATCTACGAAGGTAAGGCCGCCCGTATTCGTGATATCAATATTGTCGGCAACGATCTGTTTGATGATGAAGAGTTGCTAAAGGATTTCGAGCTGAATTCCACCGGGTTCTGGTCCTTCATCAAGGGTGATGACAAATATTCCCGGCAGAAACTGAGTGGCGACCTGGAGCGGCTGCGCTCTTATTACCTTGATCGCGGCTACATCAATTTTTCCATCGAATCCACCCAGGTATCGGTGACTCCGGATCGTCGCAGTGTGTTTATCACGGTCAACGTGGCGGAAGGTGAGCAGTACACCGTCAATGAGGTGAGCCTGGCGGGTGATCTTGTGGTGGGCGAGGAACAGCTTGAGCCGCTCTTGATCGTCAAAAAAGGGCAGGTGTTCAGCCAGCAGCTGGTGACCTACACCAATGACCTGCTCAAGCGCCGTCTTGGCAATGAAGGTTATACCTTTGCCGAGGTCAACGGCCGCGACCACAACGCCAATGATGAAGACAACACCGTTGATGTGACGTTCTACGTGGAGCCCGGGCGCAAAGTATACGTGCGCCGTATCAACTTCAGCGGCAATGCTAAAACTGATGACGAAGTGCTGCGTCGCGAGCTGCGCCAGTTTGAACAGGCACCCGCGAATACCTCCCTGGTGGACTTGTCTCGACAGCGTTTGCAGCGTCTGGGTTACTTCAGTGTCGTGGAAGCTGACACTCCCCGTGTGCCGAATTCCGAAGATCTGGTAGACGTGGAATACAAGGTGGAAGAGCAGCCTTCTGGTTCCATCGGCGCTAATGTGGGTTTTTCCGATGCCTCAGGGTTTATCTTTGGTGCCAATGTCACCCAGAACAACTGGCGTGGCTCCGGTAATCGGGTGTCTTTCGCTCTGAGCCGTTCGGATATCCGGGATTCCTACAGCTTTTCTCACTACAACCCCTACTACACCTTGGACGGGGTAAGCCGTGGTTTCAGCCTGTTCTATTCCAAGATTGATTTTGATGAAACCTCTGTAGCCTCCTATGCGGCGGATCGCCTGGGTGGCTCGGTGACCTTTGGTTATCCGATTTCTGAATACTCACGGCTGAGTTTCGGCGGCACTTATGAGAAAACCGATATTACGAGCGGTGATTTCGTGGCCGTGGATATTTTCAATTTCCTGGAGAAGGAAGGTAGGGAGTTCAATGAATACAAGTTCAATGCCTCCTTGCAGACCAGCACGCTGAACAGAGGTGTGTTGCCAGATCGCGGTTGGTCCAGCAGTCTTGGACTGGAAGTGGCAGTCCCCGGATCGGACTATGGCTTCTATAAATTGAACTGGAACGGCCAGAAATATTTCCCGATCACTCAGCGCTGGACATTGCGCACCCGTGCAGATGTGGCTTACGGGGATGGTTATGGCGACGATGCCGTACTGCCGTTCTTCGAGAACTATTACTCCGGCGGCATCGGTTCGGTGCGTGGCTATGAATCCCGCTCCTTGGGCCCGCGTTCTGAAGGATTGGCGTTTTTCCTCAACGGCACCCGTGACCCGGACCCGGATCCCATCGGTGGTAACCTGCTCACCGAAGCCAGCCTGGAACTGATTTTCCCGACGCCGTTTGCGCCGGAATCCCGAAGCGTGCGAACCTTCCTGTTCGCCGATGCGGGCAACGTGTTTGAAACCGAACGCAGTGACATTGTGGCCGACTTCGAAGCCACAGACCTGCGTACTTCCGTGGGGGTAGGCCTGACCTGGCTGACAGCGATTGGCCCGCTCAGTTTCAACCTCGCCAAGGCGCTGAATGACCAGACTGGCGATGATACGGAAGTTTTCCAATTTTCTCTGGGACAGACTTTTTAGGAGCTTAATAATGATGAAAAAATGGATCGCTGTTTTTGCTGTAATGCTGCCGGCTCTGGCAATGGCCGAAAGTCGTGTGGGTGTGATTGATCCCATCGGTGCGCTTCAGGCGGCTGACAACGTAAAATCCCGCATGAGCGCACTGGAAAAAGAGCTGGGTGCCGATGAGCAGCGTCTCAACAGCCTGCGTCAAGAAGTGGGCAAGATGCAGGAAAAAATGCAAAAAGAAGGCATGACCATGTCATCTGATCAACAGGAGCAGATGCAGACCGAAGGTCAGCAGAAAATGATCGAAATCCAGAGCCTGCAGCGCAAACTGCAAAAGCGTGCTAACGATGCCCAGCGTGAACTGCTGCAGGAAATGGAACCTAAACTGCAAAGCGCCGTTGCCGAAGTGGCCAAGAAAGAAAACTTGGACCTGGTTGTCAGCGCTCAGGCAGTGATTTACACCAAGCCGGATCTGGATATCACTGAAGCGGTGACCAAACAATTGAACAAGATGAAGTAATGCTGACTCTCGGTGAACTGGCCCGGCAACTGGGTGCCGAGCTGGTCGGAGATCCCGACCAGCCGGTAGACGGTCTGGGGACGATACAATCTGCCACGGACAGCCAGCTGACCTTTCTGGCTAATCCCCGCTATCGCAGTTTTCTGGAACAGACGCGGGCAGCAGCGGTGTTAATCCCTGAGTCCCAGCGGGAGTTCTGCCCGGTACCTGCGCTGATCGTGAAAGATCCGTATCTGTCTTTTGCCCAAGCCAGTGCCTTTTTCGAAACCGCACCGGTAGCAACGCCGGGGGTTCACCCCTCTGCTGTGGTGGATCCCCAGGCCCGGATTGCCGATTCTGCCTCCATCGGTCCCAATGCGGTGGTCGATGCCGGGGTAACGGTAGGCGAGGGGGCCGTGATCATGGCCAATTCCGTGGTGGGCGCCGGTTCAGTGATCGGGGATCAGTGCAAGATCTGGCCAAATGTTACAATTTATCATGGTGTGACACTGGGCCCGCGCACTATCATACATGGCAATTGCGTGATTGGAGGCGATGGTTTTGGCTTCGCCTTCAATGGCGGCGGCTGGACCAAGCTGCATCAGGTCGGTGGTGTTGTCATCGGCGCCGATGTGGAGATCGGCGCCGGTACCACCGTGGATCGGGGTGCCATTGAAGATACTGTGATCGGTGATGGTGTGATTCTGGATAATCAAATCCAGGTCGCCCACAACGTGGTGATCGGGAACCATACGGCTATCGCGGGTAAAGCTGGTATTGCAGGTTCTGCCAAGATCGGTGCCTACTGTCTGATCGGTGGGGCTGCCGGCATTGCCGGGCACATCGAAGTCTGTGACAAGGTGCAGATACTGGCTATGTCACTGGTGTCGAGTTCAATCAAAGAGCCGGGTACTTATGGCTCAGCGTTACCCGTAGATACCCAGAGTCGCTATCGTAGAAATGTGGCTCGCTTCCGAAATCTTGATGATCTGGCTCGCCGCGTGCGCAAACTGGAACGTTCAAGCGATTAACGACCGCGTATTGCGGCACTTGCCTGTGTGGAACACATGATGATGGATATTCAGGCGGTCAGGGAATACCTGCCGCACCGTTACCCTTTTTTGCTGATTGACCGTGTTCTTGATGTGGAGCCCGGCAAGCGCATTGAGGCGATCAAGAACGTGAGCATCAACGAGCCCTTCTTTAATGGTCATTTTCCCCATGAACCGATCATGCCGGGTGTACTGATCATTGAGGCCATGGCACAGGCTGCTGGGATCCTCGGTTTTGTTACCGAGAACAAGAAACCTGGCGACGGTTTTATCTATTTGCTGGTTGGCACTGACCGCGCACGCTTCAAGCGTCGGGTTGTACCGGGTGACACGCTGCATCTTAGTGCCGAGTTCATCATGGCCAAACGCAATATCCTCAAGTTCGCCTGTGAGGCCAAGGTTGATGGCAAGATCGTCGCCAGTGCCGAGATGCTGGTGGCAGAACAGAAGGTCTGAGCCGGGGAGGCATAAGCCAGCGATTTTTGGCGTATACTCCCTGTATTTACAGAACATTAAAGCGAAAATTTCATGATACATCCGACCGCCCTTATCGATCCGGCCGCGGAGCTTGCAGAGGATGTGCAGGTAGGCCCTTACACGGTTATCGGACCTGATGTGAAAATTGGCTCAGGTACCGTTGTCGCCTCCCATGTGGTCATCAAGGGGCCGACCACCATTGGTAAGAATAACCATATCTTCCAGTTCGCGTCTGTTGGCGAGGATTGTCAGGATAAGAAATACAAGGGTGAGCCGACACGCTTGGAAATTGGTGATGATAACGTTATCCGTGAATCGGTAACGATCCACCGCGGTACCATCCAGGACAATTCTCTGACCCGCATCGGTAGCCGCAATCTGTTGATGGCCTATGTGCATATAGCCCATGACTGCATCGTTGGTGATGACTGTATTTTTGCCAACAACGCTTCAGTTGCTGGTCATGCGCAAGTTGGTAATGGTGTGATTCTCGGCGGTATGACTGGGGTTCATCAGTTCTGCAAGATAGGCGCTTACTCCATGACCTCCGGCTGCTCCTTCGTGCTGAAGGATATACCCGCCTATATCATGGTATCAGGTAACCCTGCCCAGGCGCGGAGCATGAACTTTGAAGGCATGAAGCGCCGAGGATGGTCTAAAGAGACCATCGCGTCCCTGCGAACTGCCTATAAGCTTATCTACCGCCAGGGGCTGACTCTGGAGCAGGCAGTGATCGAGCTTGAGGCAATGGACGCGTCGGATGAACTGCAGGCCCTTATTGACTCTCTCAAGGCATCCGAACGCGGCATCACCCGCTGAGATGGCAGCCAGCAAGGACGCTCCGCTTGTTGCCCTGATCGCCGGAGAAGCCTCCGGCGATATTCTTGGTGCAGGATTGATGCAGGCTTTGCAGGTTCGCTATCCGGGTGCCCGTTTTATCGGTGTAGGCGGCGAGGAAATGTCGGCTGCCGGTCTCTCCAGCCTGTTTCCCATGGAAAAGCTCTCGGTGATGGGAATCACCGAAGTTCTGGCTCACCTGCCGGAACTGTTGCGCCTGCGCAAACAACTGGTGAGCTTCCTGCTTGAAGAGCGCCCGGATGTGGTCATCGGCATTGATTCCCCGGACTTCACTCTCCCTATCGCACGGCGTCTCCACGCACAGGGTCTGAAAACCGTCCATTACGTGAGCCCTTCGGTGTGGGCATGGCGGCAGGGCCGTATCAAGGGCATCAAACGCAGCATCGATCTGATGCTCTGCTTGTTGCCGTTCGAAGCGCGCTTTTATGAGCAACATCAGGTGCCTGTGTCCTTTGTGGGCCACCCTCTGGCGGATCGTGTGCCACTGGAAACGGATACTCCGGCGGCGCGTGTCGAGCTTGGTCTGCCGGAAAGCGCCGACATTTTGGCAGTCCTGCCTGGTAGTCGTGGCGGGGAAGTGGGGCAGCTGATGCCTGCTTTCCTGGATGCCATGGTGGCCCTGCATGCTCAGCGGCCGGATCTGCATTTTGTGATTCCCGCAGCCAATGGCGCCCGCCGTGAACAGATTCAGGCACTGCTGGATACAGCAACGGATTTACCGGTCACCCTGGTGGATGGGCAAAGCCGTACCGTGATGGCAGCGGCGGATGTGATTCTGATGGCCTCCGGTACCGCTACCCTTGAGGGCTTGCTGGTGGGTAAACCTATGGTAGTGGGCTATCGGGTGGGTGCTATTACCTATGCCATCGCCAGTCGACTGGTGAAAAGCGAATTCGTGTCGCTGCCCAATCTGCTCTGTCGCGAACAAATGGTCCCCGAGCTGATCCAGGACGGCCTGACCACCGATGCCATTGTGGAGTCCGTGAGTCACTGGTTCGATTACCCGGATCAGGCTGATGCCCTCAAGTCCCGCTTCCGGGCGGTGCATGAACAGCTGCGTGGCGGTGCCAGTGAAAAGGCGGCGGATGCGGTCAACCAACTGCTGGAAGGTAGCTGATGGATCCGTTTTCCGAATACGCCTTGGCCGAGCCTTTCATTCCTTCCGTGTTTCGTTGGCAGCCGGGTATGCGGGTGGTCGGTGTGGATGAAGTCGGCCGCGGCCCCTTGGTGGGTGCGGTGGTAACCGCCGCGGTTGTGCTGGATCCTGCGCACCCGATACCCGGTCTGGCCGACTCAAAGAAAATCAGTGAAAAGAAAAGGTTGCAGCTTGAAGTTGAGATCAAGTCTCATGCTCTGGCCTGGTCGCTGGGGCGCGCTGAACCGGAAGAAATCGATGAGCTGAACATCTTCCACGCGACCTTGCTGGCCATGCAGCGTGCGGTACAGGCTTTGCCCCTTGACGTGCACGGCGTGCTGGTGGACGGTAACCGCGTCCCCGAGCTTGTCTGTCCGGCAGAGGCGGTGGTGAAGGGTGACGGTCGGGTACCGGCGATTTCTGCGGCCTCCATTCTGGCCAAGGTGGCTCGCGACCGTGAAATGCAGCAGCTTCACCAGCAACACCCCCAGTATGGTTTCGACCGCCACAAGGGTTACCCGACCAAGGTGCATCTGGCCGCGCTGGAACAACATGGTGCTCTGGCCCAACATCGCCGCTCCTTTGCGCCGGTGGCCAGAATTCTCGGTGCCCATGCCTGAGCTGGCACTGACCGGGACGGCTTGCCGAAACACGATACGAACACAGCAACACTGAGGAACACCCCATTGAGTGACCCCCGTTTTGTCCACCTGCGCCTGCACACCGATTATTCCCTGGTGGACGGGGTGGTGCGGGTCAAGGAACTGATCAAGACCTGTGCCAGCCAGGCCATCCCGGCGGTGGCCGTGACGGACGATTCCAACCTGTTCGCCATGATCAAGTTCTACTCCGCAGCCATGAATGCTGGAGTGAAGCCGTTGATGGGGGCGGATCTGTGGGTGGAAAGCGCCCATATCGAAGAGCCTGCAAAGTTGTCTTTCCTGGTACAGAACGAACAGGGCTACCAGAACCTGACGCTGCTGATCAGTCGCGCCTGGCAGACCAACCAGGACCGGGGCAGGGCCCTGGTCAAGCCAGAATGGCTGGAAGAGCTCCATGAGGGGTTAATCGTGCTGTCCGCGGCAAGCCAGGGCGAAGTGGGGCAGCTGTTGCTGGCCGAGAAAAACGACCTGGCACGGCAGCAGGCTCGCTGGCTGCAGTCTGTTTATGGTGATCGGGTGTATCTGGAAGTTCAGCGCACCTCCCGGCCGGGGGATGAGGATTGCCTGCACGCCACCGTGGCGCTGGCGACAGAACTGGCGATGCCAGTGGTGGCGACCAATGACGTACGTTTCATTCGCCGGGGGGATTTCGAGGCCCATGAGGCCCGCGTCTGCATCCACGATGGCAACACCCTGGAGGATCCCCGCCGGCCCAAGAAGTATTCCGAAGAGCAGTATCTGAAATCGGAAGATGAGATGGCGGCGCTGTTTTCCGATCTGCCGGAAGCGCTGGAAAACACCGTCGAAATCGCCCGCCGCTGTACTCTGGATATTCGCCTGGGCGAGAATTTTCTGCCGGACTTCCCGATTCCGGATGGCATGACCATCGAGCAATATTTCGAAAAGCTGTCCCGGGATGGGCTGGAAGATCGCCTTGAGGTATTGCTGGACAGAAATGACCCGGAGTACCCCAGCAAGCGTAAAGACTATGACGACCGGCTCAAGTTCGAGCTGGATATCATCAACCAGATGGGCTTTCCCGGTTACTTCCTGATTGTTGCCGACTTCATTCAATGGGGTAAGGATAACGAGGTGCCGGTAGGGCCGGGGCGGGGGTCCGGTGCTGGCTCGCTGGTGGCCTATGCCCTCAAGATTACCGATCTGGATCCCATTGGCTACGACCTGCTGTTCGAACGTTTCCTTAACCCGGAACGGGTATCCATGCCTGACTTCGATGTGGATTTCTGCATGGAGAAGCGTGACCGGGTAATCAACTACGTGGCCGACAAGTACGGCCGTGATGCGGTGAGCCAGATCATCACCTTCGGCACCATGGCCGCCAAGGCGGTGGTGCGCGATGTGGCGCGGGTCCAGGGCAAGCCCTATGGCCTGGCAGACCGGCTCTCCAAGATGATTCCGCCCACCCCGGGGATGACCCTGGAGAAGGCGTTTGAGCAGGAAGAAACCCTGCGCGAGTTCCTGGAAAGCGACGAGAACTCCGACAAGGATTCCG
Organism: Alcanivorax jadensis T9; assembly: GCF_000756655.1. GTDB lineage: Bacteria > Pseudomonadota > Gammaproteobacteria > Pseudomonadales > Alcanivoracaceae > Alcanivorax > Alcanivorax jadensis. The sequence goes on along the minus strand of NZ_ARXU01000001.1, from coordinate 453,325 downwards.
CCAACGAAATCTGGGAAATGGCGCTGAAACTGGAAGGCCTGACCCGGAACGTGGGCAAGCACGCCGGGGGCGTGGTGATTGCACCGGGCAAGCTGACGGATTTCGCGCCGCTCTATTGCGAGGAAGACGGCACCAATCTGGTGACCCAGTACGACAAGGACGATGTGGAATCCGCCGGGCTGGTGAAGTTCGACTTTCTCGGCCTGAAGACCCTGACCATCATTGACTGGGCGGTGAAGGCAGCCAACGTCAAGCGTCAGCGGGAAGGGCTGGATGATCTCGACATCGACCATATCCCGCTGAATGATTCGCCCAGTTTCGACCTGCTCAAGAAGGGGGATACCACCGCGGTATTCCAGCTGGAAAGTCAGGGCATGAAGGAGCTGATCAAGAAGCTCAAGCCCGATGTCTTTGAAGACATCATCGCCCTGGTGGCCCTGTACCGTCCGGGGCCGCTGGAATCAGGCATGGTAGACAACTTCGTTAACCGCAAACACGGTCGCGAGCCACTGGCCTACCCGGACCCGCAGTACCAGCACGAATGGCTGGAGCCGATTCTCAAGCCGTCCTACGGGGTCATCCTGTATCAGGAGCAGGTGATGCAGATCGCCCAGGAGCTGGCTGGCTACACCCTGGGGGGGGCGGACATGCTGCGTCGGGCCATGGGCAAGAAAAAGCCGGAAGAAATGGCCAAGCAACGGGTCATCTTTGAAGAGGGCGCCAAGGGCAAGGGCGTTGATCCGGACCTGGCCATGAAGATCTTCGACCTGGTGGAAAAATTCGCCGGTTACGGTTTCAACAAGTCTCACTCGGCTGCCTATGCGCTGGTGGCCTACCAGACTGCCTGGCTGAAGGCGCATTATCCGGCGGAATTCATGGCCGCCACCATCTCGGCGGATATGCAAAACACGGACAAGGTGGTGACCTTCATCGATGAGTGCAAGACCATGGGCTTGCAGGTGTTGCCACCGGATGTGAACTCCTGCGGTTACCGTTTTACGGTGAACCCGGAAGGCGACATCGTTTACGGTCTGGGCGCCATCAAGGGGCTGGGCGAGGGGCCCATCGAGGCTATCGTGTCCGCCCGCGCCGACGGAGGTGGCTTCAAGGACCTGTTCGATTTCTGCCGTCGTATCGATCTGAAGAAAATCAACCGTCGCTCCCTGGAAGCCATGGTGCGAGCCGGGGTGCTGGACAACCTGGGGCCGCCTTCCTCTGATAAACGATCCAGCTTCCATGACCGCGCCACGATCCTGGCTACCTTGCCGGATGCCATCGCCGCCGCCGACCAGGATGCCCGTAATGAGGCTGCCGGCATCATGGATATGTTTGGTGCCGTGGACGAAAGTCCGGCCACGGCAGTGGAATGGAAACCGGCCCGGTCCTGGAATGACGACACCCGCCTTAACGGCGAGCGTGACACCCTGGGGCTGTTCCTCACCGGCCATCCCATTGATCAGTATGAGAGCGAAGTGCGCCAGTTTGTCTCCGCCCGGCTCAACTCGCTGCTACCCACGGGTAAAGGTGAAGCGGCAACGGTGGCCGGCCTTGTGGTGGCCTTGCGTATCACCCGCAGCAAGCGCAGCGGCGAGCGTATGGCATTCGTGACCCTGGATGACAAGACCGGGCGGGTAGAAGTCTCCGTGTTCGGCAAGACCTTTGCCGAGTACGGAGACCTTGTGCAAAAGGATGCGTTGCTGATCTTCAAAGGCGGTGTCCGCAACGACGATTACACCGGCGGGTTCAACCTGATTGCCGATGAAATCATGGATATGCGCCAGGCCCGGGAAACTTTCGCCCGCCGCCTGCGCGTGGCCGTGCCGGTATCCGAAGAACTGCCCCGACGCCTGCAACAGACGCTGGCCCCATACCAGGGGGGAAGTACCCCGGTGCTGCTGGATCTGGACCACCCCATCGCTGCCGCCAGTTTCTGGATGGGCGAGGCCTGGAAAATCAGCCCCCACGAGTCCCTGGTAGAGGAGCTGCGGGTGCAGTTCGGCGAAGATGCGGTGCGGATGGAGTATTGATAGCGGCTTCTAGCTACGAGCCCTCTAACTACGAGCTAAAAGCTGGTGGCTGATTTCCTTGAAACAGTTTGCAACCTAGCCGTGCGCTTCGCGTCTCGACCTTGTCATCCGGTTACGGCTACACTTGTGCAGGCCAATTCCGGCGGGATCAGGGATGACGATTTCGCCAGCCATGCGCCAGACAGGGCGATTTTTCCCGGTGTTGCCAGCAAAACACCATAAACAGGCTCAGAGATATGAACCCGAACTTCCTCGAATTTGAACAACCCATCGCAGATCTGGAAGCGAAGATCGAGGAATTACGATTGGTAGGCAGTGGTAGTGAGGTCAACATTTCTGAGGAAGTGGCCAAGCTGCAGGAAAAGAGCATTTCGCTTACCGAGAACATTTTCAGCAACCTCAGTGCCTGGCAGATCTCGCAACTGGCCCGTCACCCCAAACGGCCTTACATGCTGGATTACATCAAGCGGATTTTCGCTGATTTTGATGAACTGCACGGGGATCGGGCCTTTGCCGACGACCCGGCCATCGTTGGTGGCATTACCCGCCTGAACGATCAGCCGGTGATGGTGATCGGTCATCAGAAAGGCCGCGAAGTGAAGGAGAAGGTGCGTCGTAATTTCGGTATGCCCAAGCCGGAAGGCTACCGCAAAGCCTTGCGCCTGATGGAAATGGCCGAGCGCTTCCGGATGCCGATTCTCACCTTTATCGATACTCCCGGGGCATTTCCGGGAATTGATGCGGAAGAGCGTGGCCAGTCCGAGGCCATTGCCCGCAACCTGCGTGTCATGTCTCAGCTGAAAGTACCGATCATCGCCACCGTGGTAGGTGAGGGCGGCTCTGGCGGGGCGCTGGCCATCGGTGTCTGTGATCATCTGCAGATGCTGGAATTCTCCACCTATTCGGTGATCTCCCCGGAAGGTTGTGCCTCTATTCTCTGGCGCAGCGCCGACAAGGCCCCGGAAGCGGCGGCGGCCATGGGCCTCACCGCTGGCCGACTCCACGAACTGGGCATCGTCGACCAGGTGATCAAGGAGCCACTGGGTGGCGCTCACCGTGATTATGAACAGGCGGCGGATGCCATCCGCAAGGCGCTGGTCAAGCAACTCGATGAGCTCAAGGCTCTTGAGGTTGAGGCACTGGTGGAGCGTCGCTACGACCGGCTGATGAGCTACGGCAACGTGGTCAGCGCTACCGCCGACGAATAACCGCTTGCCGGCCGTCCTCTAGCCGCCAGTCACGATGCTGTGGGAAGCTAGGCTTGCATGGCGAAGGCGGCAGCGCCTTTTTGCTCAAACCCGGTCCCGGCAAGCGTGATAATCTGATTCCCCATGGCAAACCCACCCCTGATTTCTGATCTGGCACAGCAGGCCCCACCGGGGCCGTTGTTGCTTGCCTTCAGTGGCGGCCTGGATTCCACCGTATTACTGCACCTGCTGGTGGAAGCCGGCCTTGGTCCTCGCCTGCGGGTGGTCCATATCAATCATCAACTACAGCCTGACAGCGGCGACTGGGCGGAACATTGCCAGCAGATCGTCGCCGGTCTGGAATTGCCCTGTGAGGTAATCGCGGTGCAGGTGGAGGCGGGCAAGGGGATTGAAGCTGGCGCCCGCCAGGCGCGCTACCATGCCCTGTTTGCTGATGCCCACCGGGATGGCGCCACCGTCATTACCGCCCACCACCGCGATGATCAGGCCGAGACCCTGCTGCTGCGCTTGCTGCGTGGTGCGGGCGTGCAAGGGCTTGCCGCCATGCGTGGCCTGGATCATCGCCAGGAAATAGCCGTATGGCGACCCCTGTTGGACCAGCCCAGATCTGTGTTGGAGCGCCATGCCCATGAGCAGGGCCTGCAGTGGCAGGATGATCCCAGCAACCAGGATCAATCCCTGCGCCGTAACTATTTGCGCCACAGCATTTTACCGGCCCTGCGCCAGCGCTGGCGTGGGGCCGACGAAATCCTGGCCCGCACTGCCCAGCACATGGGGGATGCCCGTGAGTTGCTGGACGAAAGGGCGCAGCAGGATGCCGACGCCTGTGGGGTCAGTTCCCAACGGTTTCCACTACCCGGGCTGGCAGCATTAGGCCCGCCCCGGCAACGTAACCTGTTGCGCTGGTGGCTTCATCGTCGCGGTGCCAGTGCGCCCAGCGCGGCCGTGCTGGCTGAGTTACTGGCGCTGCAGGATGCCGCTCAGGACAGTCAGGCCAGGGTGGAGTGGGGGAACTGGGCTGTGCGCTTGTTTCAGGGGGCGCTGTACTTGCTTCCCCGTCACGTTTTGGCGCCCTGGCAGGGCGAGTTGCTCTGGTCGGCGGACTCGCCCCCGCCCACGCTGCCATTCTGGCGATTGGCGACTATGGCCGAGGAGGGCGGGGTAAGCCTGATGCGTCCTCCTGGTGATCTCACTCTGCGTCCCTTCACCGGCGGCGCCCGTCTGTTGCGTAATGGCATGCACCAGCGCATCAAGGAACTGTGGCGAGCGGCCGGCGTGCCCCCCTGGCAGCGTCATCAGTGGCCACTGTTATACCGGGGCGAGACGCTGGTATCGGTGCCGCTGGTGGGGCTGGCGGATGGCGAAGAGGCTGCGAGTTGTGAGGAATGGTTTTTGTTGCCGCACTCTTCCTAGTCACGTGAAGGGATGCTGTTACTGTCGGTGGACCCTGTGGAAAGATAGGAGGCAGTAGGAACGAGAGCATCGTAAGCCTGTATCCTCCACTTGAATACCGATAGAGCCGAATTTTGGCCAATATCCTACGGGTTTGATCTACGCTGACTGATATAGACGGGGATTTTGGCTCTGTACCCTGAGGTCTTGGACCTGCAAGGAGGCAGCCATGACCTCTGCCTTCTTGCTCTGAACTTCCGCCTGACTACCGAAGAGCCCTCATGCAAGACGTGCAACAATTACTGCAACAGACATTCAATCTCCAGACCTTCCGGCCCGGCCAGCAGGCTGTCATCGACGCGCTACTGGCGGGCCGCTCGGCGCTGGCGGTGTTTCCGACTGGCGGCGGCAAGAGCCTGTGTTATCAGTTGCCGGCATTGATGCTGGATGGGTTGACGCTGGTGGTGTCGCCGTTGATTGCACTGATGAAGGATCAGGTGGACCAGCTTAATCGTTTGAATATTCCGGCGGCACGACTGGATTCCAGTGTGGATGCCGGAGAATTGCAGGCCATCTATCAAGGGCTCGACGATGGCAGCATCAAGCTGCTTTATGTAGCGCCGGAGCGTCTCGCCAATGAGCGTTTCCTGGCCCGGTTGAAACGCCTATCTATCAGTATGATGGCAGTGGATGAGGCGCACTGTGTCTCCGAGTGGGGGCATAACTTTCGCCCCGACTATCTGAAACTGGCGCAGCTAGCCCGTAAACTCAAGGTGGGCCGGGTGCTGGCGCTGACCGCCACGGCCACCCCGCAGGTGGCAGAGCAGATTTGCGATAGTTTCCACATCGCCGGGGCGGATCATATCCAGACCGGGTTTTTTCGCCCCAATCTGGCCCTGGCGGTGCGTCCTTGCCGCACCGACGAGCGTGATCAGTACCTGCTGGATCAGCTCACCAGCCGGTCTGCCGAGCCCGCCATCGTCTATGTCACCTTGCAGAAGACCGCCGAGACAGTGGCGGCCTTTTTGCAGGCACAGGGATTGAAGGCCCAGGCCTACCACGCCGGGCTCAAAGACGAGCCCCGCCATCAGGTGCAGGAGGCGTTCATGGCGGGGGAGACCGACATCGTGGTGGCCACCATCGCCTTCGGCATGGGGATCGACAAGGCGGACATTCGCGCGATCTACCACTACAACCTGCCCAAATCCCTGGAAAACTATATGCAGGAAATTGGCCGGGCCGGTCGCGACGGGCAACCCTCCCACTGCCACCTGCTGGCCAACCCGGATGATCTGACGGTGCTGGAGAATTTCACCTATGGCGATACCCCGGACAGTGAGTCGCTGGCCGCGCTGATTCACTGGCTGTTGGCACAGCCGGCGCAATTTGACCTTGCCGTTCATGAGTTATCCGGGCAGTTCGATGTGCGACCTCTGGTCATCAATACCTTGCTCACCTACCTGGAACTGGAAGGGGTGATCCGCGCCACGGCGCCGTTCTATACCGAATACAAGGTGGCTTTTCAGGGATCGAGGGAAGAGATTCTTGCCGGCTTCAACCCGGAGCGAGCTGCTTTTCTGGAGCGTCTGTTTGCCACTGGCAAGCAGGGTCGAATCTGGCTGACCCTGCGGCCCATCGACGCCGCCCAGACACTGGGCGATGATCGCTTGCGGATCCTCAATGCCCTGAACTATCTGGAACAGCAGCAGATGATCGAGCTACGGGTGGCCGGCGTGCGTCAGGGGTATCGAATGCTCAACCCGCCAGCGGAAAGCGAGCCCTTGATCGTGCGGATGCAGGAGCAGTTTGCCCTGCGTGAGCAGCGTGATATTCAGCGCCTGCAGCAGGTGTGTGACTGGGCGGGAAGCGCCGACTGTCACCAGCAGGCATTGGTTGGCTATTTCGGCGAGACTCTCGCGCAGCCCTGTGGTCAGTGCAGCGCCTGCCTCGGCGAACAGCCGCAGTTGCCGTCCCGTCGCCATCGTGCACCGGACCCGGCAGTGGTTCACGCCATGCGTGAGGAAAACCACCAGGCTCTGACCACTCCCCGGCAGTTGGCCCGCTTTCTCTGCGGCATCACCAGCCCCAGAGCCAGCCGAGCCCGCCTGGCCCGGCACCCGTCGTTCGGGTCACAGATGGGTGCGCCATTTTCCGAGGTGCTGGCTGCCTGTGAGAGCGACTGACGACGGGAACACAGGGTTCGATTCCGGCGACCTGGCGCAGTGCAGGTAATTCAGCGTTGCCTCGGGGAGTTGCGAGTCACGAAAGGTCAGGCCGGTTTTCCATTTCGAAACTCGCACCCCACAATCCACTGAGCGTTGAAAGCGGCATCCGTAGACAGAATAACGCCTGAGCCACTCAGGGTGGACCTGCGCCATGCATCAGCCCGCGCCACTTTTTACGCTCCCGAGAGCGATTCCGATTGAGGCGAGGGGCGCCTTCTGTTAGCATTTCCTCCCGTCCTGATGTAGCGCAAGCCCCTGAATTTTCAGGTGTTCAACCATCACTTGCGTAGCTGGCCAACCCGATTCAGAAAGCCCCTTGCCCGTGTCATGCGTGCAGGGTGTTTTTTTATTGGTGCCGGTTACACTGGTGAGAGTGCTACCAACCCACTAGCAATCTGGTGAGTGCATGTCACGTTTCATCTTTGTCACCGGCGGTGTGGTGTCGTCTCTGGGTAAGGGGATTACTTCAGCATCCCTGGCCACTTTGTTGGAAGCCCGCGGCCTCAACGTCACCCTGATCAAAATGGACCCATATATTAATGTGGATCCCGGCACCATGAGCCCTTACCAGCACGGTGAGGTGTTCGTGACCGAAGACGGCGCCGAAACCGACCTGGACCTGGGTCACTACGAGCGTTTTATTCGCACTCGCCTGAGCCGTCGCAACAGCTTCACCACTGGCCGTGTCTATCAGGACGTGCTGGACAAGGAGCGCCGCGGTGAGTATCTGGGTGCTACCGTGCAGGTGATCCCCCATATTACCGACGAGATCAAGCTGAAGATCCGAGAAGGGGCAGGGGATGCGGACGTGGCTATCGTGGAAATCGGTGGTACCGCCGGTGACATCGAGTCCCTGCCGTTTCTGGAAGCGGCGCGGCAGATGCGTGTGGAGCTGGGCTCCAGCCAGTCTCTGCTGGTGCACCTGACGCTGGTGCCGTATATCGCCACTGCCGGCGAGATCAAGACCAAGCCGACCCAGCACTCAGTTAAGGAGCTGCGCTCCATCGGCCTGCAGCCGGATATTCTGGTGTGCCGGGCAGATGACCCTATCCCGCAGAGTGCCCGCGACAAGATTGCCCTGTTTACCAATGTGGAAGCGCGGGCGGTCATTTCCTCCCCGGATTGCAAAACCATCTATCAGGTCCCCCGTGGCATGCACGAGCAGGGGCTGGATGACATCGTGGTGGAAAAGTTCGGACTGGATCTGCCGGAGCCGGATCTGGGCGAATGGGATCGTGTTGTAGAAGCCCAACTGAATCCGGAAAGCGAAGTCACCGTGGGCATGGTGGGCAAGTACATCGAGTTGGTCGATGCCTACAAGTCACTCAATGAAGCCTTGATCCACGCTGGCATCAGCAACCGGGCCAAGGTCAATATCCTTTACCTGGATGCGGAAGATATTGAACGCGAAGGCACTGGTGTGCTGGAAAACCTGGATGCCATCCTGGTTCCCGGTGGCTTTGGCGACCGCGGTACGGAAGGCAAGATCGCGGCCATTCGCTATGCCCGCGAAAACAAGGTGCCGTATCTGGGCATCTGCCTGGGTATGCAGCTGGCGGTGATCGAATACGCCCGTCACGTGGCCGGGATCGAAAACGCCCATTCTTCCGAACTGCGTCCGGATACGCCGGATCCGGTGGTGGGGCTGATTACCGAGTGGACCACGGAAGACGGTCGCAAGGAACAGCGCTCCAAGGAATCCGATCTGGGTGGCACCATGCGTTTGGGTGGCCAGGAATGTATTCTGGAGGCGGGCAGCCGTGCCGCCGATTGCTATGGTGGCACCAGTATTGTTGAACGTCACCGTCATCGTTACGAAGTAAACAATAATTACCTGCCGCAACTGGAAGGCGCCGGCCTGAAGATTGTTGGTCGTTCAACCGATGGCGAGTTGGTGGAAGTGATCGAAGTGGCAGACCACCCCTGGTTTGTGGCTTGCCAATTCCACCCGGAGTTTACGTCCACGCCTCGTGATGGGCATGGTCTGTTCAGGGGCTATGTGGCCGCGGCCCTGGCGGAACAGAAAGCACACTAAGGACGCGTTATGCAGAAGACCATCAAGCTAGGCGAGCTGGAGTTTGCCAACGACAAGCCCATGGCTCTTTTCGGCGGCATGAATGTGCTGGAATCCCGTGATCTGGCCATGCAGGTGGCGGAAGCCTATGCGGAAGTGACCAGCAAGCTGGGCATTCCCTGGGTGTTCAAGGCCAGCTTCGATAAGGCCAACCGTTCCTCGCTGAGCTCCTACCGGGGGCCGGGGATGGAAGAGGGCCTGAAGATCTTTGAAGAGATCAAGCAGACCTTCAATTGTCCGGTGATCACCGATGTGCATGAGCCCTATCAGGCGGCACCGGTGGCCGAAGTGGCGGATATCATTCAGCTGCCGGCCTTCCTGGCTCGGCAGACCGATCTGGTGGTGGCCATGGCAAAGACCGGGGCGATCATCAACATCAAGAAGCCCCAGTTCCTGGCTCCCCACGAAATGAGCCATATCCTGCACAAGTGCGAGGATGCCGGTAACGACCAGCTTATTCTCTGCGAGCGTGGCTCCAGCTTCGGGTACAACAACCTGGTGGTGGACATGCTCGGCTTTGGCATCATGAAACAATTCAACTACCCGGTGTTTTTCGACGTGACTCATGCCCTGCAGAAACCAGGGGGTCGTGCGGACAGCGCCGATGGGCGTCGTGCTCAGGTGGCTGAACTCGGTCTTGCCGGCATCAGCCAAGGCATCGCCGGGTTGTTCCTGGAAGCCCACCCGGACCCGGACAATGCCAAATGCGATGGCCCCTGCGCCCTGCGTCTGGACCGTCTGGAGCCATTCCTGACACGGATGCAAACCCTGGATAATACCGTCAAGGCACTGCCTGCCTTTGAAAACAACTGATTGAAGAGAGATTGACTGTCATGTCCAAGATCGTTGACATCAAAGCCCGCGAAATTCTCGACTCCCGTGGCAATCCCACCATCGAAGCTGATGTGATTCTGGAATCCGGCGCCTCCGGCAGTGCCTGTGCCCCCAGTGGCGCCTCTACCGGTTCCCGCGAAGCGCTGGAGCTGCGTGATGGCGACAAGGCCCGTTACCTGGGCAAGGGCGTCACCAAGGCCGTTGGCAATGTGAACTCCGCCATCCGGGAACTGCTGGTAGGAATGGAAGCCGGCGACCAGAAGGCCCTGGACAAGGCCATGATCGATGCCGATGGCACCGAGAACAAAGCCAAGTTCGGCGCCAACGCCATTCTCGCCGTGTCTCTGGCTGCAGCCAAAGCCGCTGCAGTGGATCAGGGCAAGCCCCTGTACGAGTACATTTCCGACCTGCAGGACGATGACAACGAATACTCCCTGCCGGTACCGATGATGAACATCATCAACGGTGGTGAGCACGCGGATAACAACGTGGACATCCAGGAGTTCATGATTCAGCCGGTGGGCGCTCCCACCGTGGCCGAAGCAATCCGTTACGGCGCCGAGATTTTCCACGCCCTGAAAAGCGTGCTGAAAAAGCGTGGTCTGAACACCGCAGTGGGTGACGAAGGCGGTTTCGCCCCGGACCTGCCCAGCAACGAGGCGGCCCTGGAAGCAATCATGGAAGCCATCGAGATTGCTGGCTACAAGGCCGGTGATGACGTGACCCTGGCCCTGGACTGCGCCGCCAGCGAATTCTACAAGGACGGTAAATACGTGCTGGCCGGTGAAGGGCGTAGCATGGATTCTGAAGAATTCGCCAGCTACCTGGCCGAGCTGTGCGACCGTTACCCGATCATCTCCATTGAAGATGGCATGGATGAATCCGACTGGGATGGCTGGAAAATCCTCACCGAGAAGCTGGGTAAAAAGATTCAGCTGGTAGGTGACGATCTGTTCGTGACCAACACCAAAATCCTCAAGCGTGGTATTGATGAGGGTGTGGCCAACTCCATCCTGATCAAGTTCAACCAGATCGGTTCTCTCAGCGAAACCCTGGATGCCATCAAGATGGCCAAGGATGCCGGTTACACTGCAGTCATTTCTCACCGTAGCGGTGAAACTGCCGACAGCACCATCGCCGACCTGGCAGTGGCTACCGCTGCCGGGCAGATCAAAACCGGTTCTCTGTGCCGCTCCGACCGGGTGGCCAAGTACAACCGCCTGATCCGCATTGAGCAGGAACTGGGGCGCGCTGCCTACCACGGTCGCAAAGAGTTCAAGTTCCTCGGTTAAATGATGCCGGATACCAGAACCAGCAAGGCAGGGAAGGAATTTGGCAAGCGGGAGGCCATGCAGCTGTCTCCCGCCAGGCAGATTGTGATTGCCCTGTTGGCTCTGGTATTTGTCGGCCTGCAGGCCCGGCTGTGGTTTGGTGAGGGCAGTCTGAGGCATGTGGCGACGCTGGAAAAAGAGGTAGCCACACTCAAGCAGAGCAATGCCAAACTGAACGAACGCAACCGGCTGATGGCCGCCGACGTGAAGGATCTCAAGCAGGGCACCGAAGCGGTGGAAGAGATTGCTCGCAAGGATCTGGGCATGATCCGCGACGGTGAAAGTTTTTTCCTGATTCTCGAACAACCCCGGGGCGGTGAGTGAATCCTGTCATTAACGGCCCTCTCTATGCGGTGGTACCGGCTGCCGGTATCGGTGAGCGCATGGGGGCGGGTTTTCCCAAGCAGTACCTGTCACTGGCCGGCAAGACCCTGGCCGAGCATACCCTCAATCGTTTGTTATCATTTGCCCCCATCGACCGTGTGTTGGTTGCCGTATCCGTGCAGGATCCCTGGTGGCCGACGCTGGGTGTCTCCACGCATTCGCGTATTGCCACTGTTAGCGGCGGAGCCGCCCGCGCCGAATCCGTGCGCAACGGCGTCACCAGGGCGCTGGAGTTGGGTGGAGAAAACGCCTGGGTACTGGTTCATGATATGGCCCGGCCTCTGGTACGGCTGTCAGATATTCAGAACCTGCTCGACCAGACCGACAGTCAGGGTGCGATATTGGCGTTGCCGGTGGTGGATACCATCAAGCAAGCCGATGATGGCAACCATATTGCCGCCACTCTGGATCGCGACTGCATCTGGCGGGCGCTGACGCCGCAGTTGTTCCCTGCTCGTGCGTTGCACGATGCCCTGCAAGGTGATCTGGCCGGTATTACCGATGAAGCGTCTGCCATGGAAAGAGTGGGACGCCGTCCGGCGCTGGTGGCGGGTCATAGCGACAATATCAAGGTTACCGTCCCGGAAGATCTGGCACTGGCCCGTTTCTATCTGGCCTGCCAGCTGGGCGACGAGGAGAACATGCTGTGAGTATTCGTATCGGCCAGGGCTTCGATGTGCACGCGTTCACGGAAGGGGATCACGTGATGCTGGGCGGTGTGGCAATTCCTCACAGCCATGGACTCAAGGCACACTCGGATGGTGATGTGGCCCTGCATGCCCTGTCTGATGCCTTGCTGGGTGCCCTGGCCTTGGGGGATATCGGTCACTATTTTCCGGACACCGATCCGCAGTGGCAGGACGCGGATTCCGCCACCTTGTTGGCGGCGATCTACCGGGACGTGACAGCGGCCGGCTGGCAATTGGGCAATGCAGATATCACCGTCATCTGCCAGGCCCCCAAACTGGCTCCCCATATCAGAGCCATGCGCCAGCGCATTGCCGATCTGCTCGATTGTGAGGTGGGGCAGGTTTCCGTCAAGGCGACTACCACCGAAAAACTCGGTTTCACCGGCCGCAAGGAAGGTATTGCGGTGCAGGCCGTGGTACTGGTGGAGTCTCGATGAGTCTACCCTGCGCCCATGGCGGGCCGGCATCCACTGGGGTGCTGAAAGCCTCTCCGGCAGATTTTCAGGTATTCGAGCACATGCATGTGCGCCCGGAAGGTGAGGGCGAACACCTGTGGCTGGAAATCGAGAAGACCGGCTGGAATACTGAGGATGTGGCGCTGTTACTGGCCAAACAGGCGGGTGTTCATCGCCTGGCGGTGGGCTACAGCGGGCTCAAGGACAAGTACGCCATTACCCGTCAGTGGTTCAGCCTGCATCTGCCCGGCAAGGCGGACCCGGAGTTTGACTGGCCGCCGGGGTTGAGGGGCCTTCAAGGGCTTCGCCATCGCCGCAAACTGAACCGGGGTACCCATCGCGCCAACGGTTTTGTGCTTCGTGTTACCGATTTCCAGGGAGATCGCCAGCAGCTGGAACAGCAACTTGCCACCATTGAGCGCCAGGGGGTGCCCAACTATTTTGGTGAGCAGCGCTTTGGTCGCGGTGCCGGCAACCTGGTGCGGGGAACCGAGTGGTTGTGTGGTGGCGAAGCGCCGCGCAAGAAAGCGCTGCGCGGTCTGTGGCTGTCAGCGGTGCGCAGCAACTTGTTCAACCAGGTCCTTGCCGAGCGTGTTAACCGGCAATGCTGGGACCGGGTACTGGCCGGTGATCTGCTACAGCCGCAAGGTAGCCGCGGCCTGTTCCTTGCGGACGACGACACAGAGGCCGGCGAAAGAGTGATTGCCGGTGAGGTTCATCCCACCGCCCCTTTGCCGGGGGTGCCGGGCATGGCATCATCTGGCCCTTGCCGGGAACTGGAACAGCGGATACTCGCACCGTATGCCACCGTGATCGATGGCCTGTGCAGCATCGGCGTTGAGGAAGCCCGCCGGGCAACAAGGTTGCCGGTACGGGAATTGCAATGGTCCTGGCAAGCAGAAAGGGAAGGGGAAGTGTGCCTGGAGCTGGCGTTTACGCTGCCCACAGGCGCTTTTGCCACGACAGTCATGGCGGAAATTATAAAACCTGAGTCCGAGACTTCAGGGTAACCCTGAGTGATCCGCCGAGAGGCACATCCAGAGGCAAAAGAAGTACAGATGGATATCCAACTTAGCGGCATCGGCATGACCTCTGCACGGACCCGGGATCGTCTGGTGCAACGGCTGCGTGATGCCGGCATCAGTGACGAGCGTGTGCTTGATGCCATCCGCAATACCCCGCGTCACCTGTTTATCGAAGAAGCCCTGGCCCACCAGGCCTACGACGATACGGCGCTGCCCATCGGCCACGGTCAGACCATTTCCCAGCCCTGGGTGGTGGCACGCATGACCGAATTGTTGATCGCCAACGGCAGACCCACCAAGGTGCTCGAGATCGGCACGGGCTGTGGCTATCAAACGGCGGTGCTGGCCCAGTTCTGTGACGCCCTCTATTCTGTGGAACGCATCCGCCCATTGCAGGACCAGGCGCGCAACCGTTTGATGAAGCTGGGCCTGGCTCGGGTACAGCTCAAGCACGCGGATGGTGGCTTCGGTTGGAAAAGCGAAGCCCCCTTTGATGCGATCCTGGCCGCCTGTGCCCGTGCGGACATTCCTGATGATCTGTTGTCACAACTGGCAGACGGAGGCCGTCTGGTGATGCCGGTGGGCGGTGATCGCCAACAGATCCTCACTGTGGTTGACCGTGATGGCGACCAGTTCCATGTGCAATCACTGGATGCGGTCCGCTTCGTGCCATTCCAGCGTGGGGTGATGCGGTAAGCAGCTACGAGCTACTAGCTGCGAGTGAAACAAACACTTTGCTCTTGAGGTTGCGCTTCGTTTGGGGCGGGCCCCATCCTGAAAGCTAGAAGCTAGAAGCTAGAAGCTAGAAGCTAGAAGCTAGAAGCTCTTTTCAAGGACTAACATGATTCGACCCGGTATTTTCTTTCGCGGCATGGCCATGGGCGCGGCCGATGTGGTGCCCGGAGTGTCCGGTGGCACCCTGGCGTTGATCACCGGTATTTATGAAGAGTTGATTGATACTCTTGGCGGGCTGACGCCGCGTTTGCTGAAGGTATGGCATCAGCAAGGCTTTGTGGCGTTCTGGCGTCAGGCCAATCTTACGTTTCTGGTGACCCTGCTGGCGGGCATCTTTACCAGTATTGCTGTGCTGGCGCGTTTGATTACCTGGCTGCTGGAGACGCATCCAGTGCCGGTTTGGGCCTTCTTCAGTGGCCTGATTCTGGCCAGCATCTTTCTGGTCTTGAAACCACTGCAACAACGGGGGGCGGTTCAGATTGCTGCCTTTGTGGCCGGCACTGGTGTGGCTGTGGCTATCGGGCTGGCGCCGGCGCTGTCGGCGGTGGGCAGTGGCGCAACGGTGTTCTTCTTCAGCGGCATGCTCGCCATCTGCGCCATGATCCTGCCTGGCATTTCCGGCAGTTTTATCCTTCTTTTACTGGGAATGTACCAACCGGTGCTGGAGGCAGTGAAGCAAGGTGAGATACCGTTGTTACTGGCCTTTATGGCCGGCTGCGCTATCGGCCTACTGAGTTTTGTGCATGTGCTCAAATGGACTCTGCACCGTTACCACGACACCGTCATGGCCTTGCTGGCGGGTTTCATGGCCGGGTCGTTGCTGAAGCTTTGGCCCTGGCGGGTATCGGGTGAACAAGGTCTGGCAGATCGTTGGTTGTCACCGGCGCAATATGCCAGTGAAACCGGCGACGGTTCGCAATTGGCATTGGCTCTGCTGGCCGGGCTGGTCGCGGCTACGCTGGTGTGGCTACTGTATCGGCTGGCGCCAGTGCATAATGTTGCGCAGGATTCGTAAATATTGAATTTCCGGTACCGTAATCCGGTGCCATTTCGAGGGAGTGGTTAATGGCGTGCCAACACCCGACAGGTAGCGACTCATTCTGATGCGTGCCCTGGCGACGGCATTGATCTTCGTGATGGTAGGCGGCTGCAGTGCGGGAAATTTTGCACCGGTCGTTGATATCTACGGTCAAGAGCCACGAACCAGCAAGGTCACCGCTGGCACCCATGAAGTGCGCGGGGGAGAAACCTTATATTCCATCGCCTGGCGTTATGGTTGGGACTATCGGGAGCTGGCCAGGGCCAACAGGATTCCGGCGCCTTATACCATCTATCCGGGGCAGCGTATTTCCCTGGCGCTGAAAGCACCCTCCAGCGGTACTTCATCGGCCTCCTCAAGTACCAGTAAACCGGCACCGAAAGCCCAGGACAAACCCACCAGCAAACCGGCACCCGCCAAGCCGCAAAAAACACCTGCGGCCAAACCCTCTGCGACTGCGTCTGCAGGTTCCACAGTGGGCCCGGTGAGCTGGCGCTGGCCGGCTGGGGGACAGGTGGTAGAAACCTTTTCCAGTGACAATCATGGCCGCAAAGGCATCGCCATTTCCGGTAAAACCAACAGCCCGGTAGTGGCAGCGGCGGATGGCCGTGTGGTGTATCGTGGCAGTGGCCTGACCGGTTACGGCAATCTGTTGATTCTCAAACATAGTGACCGCTGGCTGAGTGCCTATGCCCACAACGACAGAATGCTGGTCAAGGAAGGGGATGCGGTAAAGGCCGGCCAACAGATCGCCGCGATGGGAGCCACGGGGACTTTCCGTACCCAGTTGCACTTTGAAATTCGCAAGGATGGTAAACCGGTGGATCCGCTCACCTATTTGCCGAAGAAATAACCCCTCTGCTCACCAACGGAACCATCCATGACCAGTGAAACCCGCCGGGAACACCGCCTTTTGATGATCGCCGCATTGGCGTCAATCTTTACGGCATTGCTGTTGATCGCAGCCAAGACGGTGGCCTGGCTGATGACCGGCTCGGTGAGCCTGTTGGCGTCACTGGTGGATTCGGTGATGGATTCGCTGGCCTCGCTGATCAATTTCTTTGCCATTCGTTATTCCCTGGTGCCTGCCGATGAAGAGCATCGCTTTGGTCATGGCAAGGCGGAAGCGCTGGCGGGGCTGGGGCAGGCAATCTTCATTGCCGGCTCGTCGATATTCCTGATCCAGCAGTCTGCTTTCAAACTGATGGATCCGCAGCCGATTGAGCAGAATGCGGTGGGGGTAGCGGTGATGGTGTTTTCCATTGCGTTGACCTTCGGGCTGTTGTTGATCCAGAAATTCGTGGTCAGAGAGACCGGATCAACCGCCATCGAGGCCGATTCACTTCACTACCTGTCAGACCTGTCAGTGAACGCGGGGATCATCCTGGTGCTGGTGGTCAGTCAGTATGGTTTTCTGTGGCTGGATGGCGCCATGGGGCTGGTGATTGCCCTGTTTATTCTTTACAGCGCCTGGTCGATTGCCGGTGAGTCCATCCAGTTGCTGCTGGACCGGGAGATTCCCGGTGATGTACGTGATGTAATCGGGGCCATTGTGGCGGAGCATTCGCTTGCACTGGGGTTTCATGACCTGCGTACCCGCCAGTCTGGCCGCACCCAGTTTATCCAGTTACATGTGGATATGGATCAGAACCTGTCGCTGCGTGAAGCCCATGACCTGGCTGAACGTATCGAGCAGGGGATTCGCCAGGCCTATCCGGCGGCGGATGTGATTATCCACCAGGATCCGGTGGCGGTAGGCCCCAGCGTGCCGGTGGCCGGCCCCGGTAACGGCGATTTCTGATAGCCTTTCGCTGGCCGCCTGTTCTGTGCGGTCAAGCTCCCCTGTTAGAGTAAACACATTGTATTCATGTGGTCTTTTGAGTAGCTTCAAGGCTGTGTTTTTGCGTTGAGGACAGACCATGAAAAGCCAGCTTCAGGCGCGGCGGGTTTCCGCTATCTGGCAACAGGGCATGGCCCGCCGGCGGTTTCTGAAATGGGGCCTGCTGGGCTCCGCAGGCGTGGCGGCTGTGGCCGCCGGGGGCTTTGCCCTGCTGCGCCGTTCTCCACTGGACAAGCAGGAAGCTCCGGCCTGGGTACGAGGCCTGTCCGAGGCGGAATACCATCTCTTCAACCGGGCACGGCAAGTGTTGTTGCCCGTTGACGGCACCGCTCTGCTGCCAAGCGAGCAGGTGCCAGTGGTGCAGAATGTGCAAACCCTGCTGGGGCATTTGCACCCGCTGACGCGAAAGGAGGTGGCGGCCGGACTGGGTCTGTTCGATAACGCTGCGGTGCTCACTCGAGGCAGCCGGTTTGTCGATTTGAATGATGACGATGCCCGGGCCTATTTCGATAGTTGGGGCCAGGGCAATGTGATCCAGCGGACCCTGGCCACGGTTATCAAGCAGCTCGTCTATAGTGCCTACTGGCAGGATTCCGCCACCTGGCCACCCACGGAGTTCGATGGACCGGTGAGTGACAAGTGGGGGCTGGAATACCTGGGTAATGCACCGCTGCCTGACAGTGTTGCTGATGGGGAGGCGCGGGCATGAGCGAAGTGAAATGGCAGGCTTCCGGCTTGCGAGTCCACCAGGCCAGTGATGTTACCCGTGACCATTTGCAGCTGGAAGCCGATGTGGTGATCGTCGGGTCTGGCGCTGGTGGGGCAGTCAGCGCCTATGAGTTGGCCAAACGGGGAATGAAAGTGCTGGTGCTGGAGGCAGGTCCTTATGTGCCCTCCAAGGACTTCACCGAGAATTTCACCGACAGCCTGGACACCCTCTATCAGGATCATGGCAGTCAGAGTAACAGCGACGGCGATTTGCTGGTGCTTCAAGGGGCCTGTGTGGGAGGCTCCACGGTAGTCAACGGCTGTGTCTGTTTCCGAACCCCGGACTTTATTCTGCAGGACTGGCAGCGGGATTTCGGTCTGAGTGAACTCACCGTTGACGAACTGGCGCCGTATTTCGACGAAGTGGAAAAGAACCTGGCCGTTCACGATAACGGTGAGCATGAAATTCCCCGGCATGGTCGTCTGATTCGCGCTGGTGCCAATCGACTGGGCTGGTCGGTGAAACCGCTTAAGCGCAATATTCGCCAGTGTGGCCTCACCGGACATTGCCTGTCTGGCTGCAAGACCGAGCGCAAACAATCCATGCTGGTGACCTATCTGCCCTGGGCGGCAGCTCATGGGGCGCAGATATATGCGGATACACGGGTGGAAAAAATTGTTACCCGCGAGGGTAAGGCATGTGGTGTGGAGGCAATCATTACCCGCCATGACGGCACCGTGGCAGCAACCCTGTCGGTGTCTGCGCCCCGTGTCATTCTGGCGGCCGGGGCAGTGCAGACCCCCTTGTTGCTACTCAAGAGCGGCTTGGCAAACCGGTCAGGGCAGGTGGGCAAGAATTTTGCCTGCCACCCCTCCCTGTATGTACCAGCCCGATACCCGGAACCTGTGTACCCCTGGCGGGGTGCCATGCTGGGGGTCTATGTGGATGAGTTTATGCATCCGGACAAGGGTGGGTTTGTGCTGGAAGATGGCGGAGCTGGCCTGGTAGAGCTAACCATGGCCGCAGAACCCGGCACCGGAAAACCGTTCATGGATTACATGGCCAATGCCAAATATCTGGCCGGGTTGGTGACGCTGATCCACGATCACAATGTGGGCAGCATCGAATGGGATGGCGAGCGTAAAAAGATCAACTACAAGCTCAGTGATACCGACTTTCCCTCCATGCAACGGGCATTGAAAGCTGCCGCCAGGTTGCATCTCGCTGCTGGTGCCAGCGAAGTCTATGTGCCTGCCAGCGATCAACGGATTATCCGCAACGAGGCCGATATTGACAGCCAGGTGGACAGCCTGGAAAACCAGCCCCAGCATCTGCGCATGGTCAGTTACCATCCACAGGGTACGTGCCGTATGGGGGCGGACCCGGACCACAGTGTGGTCGCCGCCAATGGCCAAAGCCATGATGTACCCGGCCTCTATGTGGCCGATGCCAGCCTGTTACCCACCTCGATCATCGTTAACCCTCAGATTACCGTTTACGCCCTGGCCACTCGAATTGCCCGACATATGGGCTGATTCGGTGCCTTCAACAGCCTGCCTGGGGGTGGCTGACAGGATGTCGGTTGCTCCCGGTCACCAGGGAGCCTCTGAATAACTCCTTGCATGCTCAGTCTTTCAGGCTGGCTCGCAATCTAGGCGCGATTTTGAAGGTGTATGTCCATCCATCGAAAAAGCGCAACAACGAGTGCGAGTCAGCCTGGAAGACCCGGAGGGCGAGGTCTGAAGGGCCCATCTGCTGCGCTTTGCCGCTAGGAAAGGGAACCACCCTGCCCGTCGCGACAAAACACAACAGCTGCACCCTTCAGGCCACGCTGAGTACGCAAGGAGTTATTCAGAGGCTCCCTAGGGCTTTGGCGTTTGTAACGGTTTGTTATAGACTGGGACCTGCATCCGTGGCCTCATCGCGGCGCCTGACGTAAGCCGTTGCCGCCACAGACAATTTTCTTCAGTCGGTCGTATTGCCTGATACGCCGCTTCTTCAGAAAATTGCCTGTGACAACAAATTCTTGCGCCATGCATCCACACTGAAGCCACGGATACAGGTCACTAGAAATTACCGCTCCACCAATAACAACAAGGACCCAAAGGAACAGGGTCTGCCCAGGAGAGGGTTAGATGAATAACAACAAGCGTGCGCCGCTGCCCGGCTTTCTGGCCGGTCTGGAGCCGTTGAGTCGTCGCAGTTTCCTGCGCAGCTCCGTGCTCGCCAGCGCCGCAGTTACCTCCGGTTGTGCCAGTATGTTCGGGCGACGAAATGCCCCTGAAGCGCTGCAATATCATAGCCTCAACCAGGACGAAGCCCGGGTTATCACCCGCCTGACCGAGGTCATGTTACCCACCGCCAGTTATGGGCTGCCATCCAGTACCGAGGTCGTGCCGACGGTCAAGAATGTGGACGCCATGAGCCAGCGCATGCCCCAGCAGACCCGCGAGTTGCTTGGCCTGGGTATCTGGGTGTTCAACAACCGGCCCATGGTCAGCTTCAAGTTCAGCCAGTTCACCTCCCTCTCCGACGACAAGGCGCTCGATTACGTTAACGCCATGCAGGAAGGATCGTTCTTCGAGCGTGGTCTGATGACCACGCTGAAAGCCCTGGTGGCATTGAATTACTGGCGTGATGAGCGCACCTGGCCGGGGCTGGAATACCATGGCCCGGTGACCGAAGTGTGGGGCGTGCGGCGTCTGGGTAATGCACCGTTGCCGCGAGCCTGACAGGGGGAATTATGGCTTTTGTACGTGTCGCCCGTGACGGTGTCCCC
Source organism: Alcanivorax jadensis T9 (assembly GCF_000756655.1). Lineage (GTDB taxonomy): Bacteria > Pseudomonadota > Gammaproteobacteria > Pseudomonadales > Alcanivoracaceae > Alcanivorax > Alcanivorax jadensis. The sequence continues at coordinate 432,579 of NZ_ARXU01000001.1, read as the reverse complement.
GTCACCGAGGCAAAAGATGTGGCCCTGGATGCAAACCTGGGCAAACGCTTCACCCTGAAAACCGATGTGGTGGTAGTGGGCTCTGGTGCTGCCGGTTCCATTGTGGCCTATGAAATGGCCAAAGCCGGTCGCGATGTATTGGTGCTGGAATCCGGCCGCTATTATCCCAGCTCCCAGTTTACCGAACACCTGGGTGATACCATGACCAAGATCTATCAGGATCAGGTCGGCCAGGTAAATACCACTGCGGATATCATTTTTGTCCAGGGCGCCTGTGTCGGTGGCTCTACGGTGATCGGTGCCTGCGTGATGGAAGAGCCCGATGATGCGGTGCTGGATGGCTGGGCGAGCCAGTATGGCCTGGAGAATCTGTCGGCAGAAAAATTCCGGCCCTACCTGGATGGCGTGGCAGACCAGTTGCAGATTCATATCAACGAGGCCCACGAGATCAACGCCTGTGCCCACAAGGTGATTCAGGGCTGCGAGAAAATGCAGTTTTCCTGGAAACCGGCCCAGCGCAACGTGAAGCAGTGCGCGCTGACCGGGCACTGCCTGGCGGGGTGTCCTTCTGACCGGAAAATGAGCTCTCTGGTGACGCATTTGCCCTGGGCCGCCGCCCATGGCGCACGGATCTTCTCGGATACCGAAGTGGTACGTGTGCTGACCCGTGATGGTCGGGCCCGCGGCGTGGAAGCGCGTATTACCGACCCGGACAGCGGCGCCCACGTAGCCGACATGCAGGTGGATGCGGATATGGTGGTACTGGCCGCTGGCGCCATTCATACACCGCTGATCATGCAGCGTAGTCAGATAGAAGATCGCAGCGGTCAGCTGGGTCGTAACCTGTCGATTCAGCCCTTCACCCAGGTGCTGGGTAAATTCAAGGAGCCCTTGTATGGTTTCCGGGGGGCGCTGGTCGGGGTGCAGGTGGATGAATTCACCCGCACCGATGGCTTTACCATTTTCTCAGGGTTGGCAGAGCCGGAATCGCTGCTGGCTCAGGGTGACATGAAGGCGGGCAAGGCCCACATCGACTTCATGAAGAACTACAAGTACTACGCCGGGGTGAATGCCTTCAGCACGGACCAGGGCAGGGGATACGTGGAATGGTCCGGGGATGCCTATAGCGGTGACAAGACCATTCACTGGAACCCGAACCGGGAAGAGTTCAACAATATGAAGGCGTCTGCTGCTCTGGCGGCGCGTATCTTCTTCTCCGGCGGCGCGGAAAAAGTCTACATGCCCACCTTCCAGAATCTGGAAGTGGATTCGGTCTTTGCGCTGGATGAAACCCTGGACAAGGTGGACTTCGGCCTCAAGGGCATGTACACCTTCAGGGCCAACAGCTTCAGCCCCCATGGCACCTGCCGTATGGGCGCTGACCCCTACCAGGCGGTGGTGGCTCCCACAGGGCAGGTGTATGGCACAGCAGGTCTGTTCGTGGCAGATTCAAGCCTGATCCCCGAGCCCATGACGGCTCCGATACAGTGGACCGTGCAGGCGCTGGCCCAGTATGTGAGCGACCAGATCAACGAGAACGCGCACAATTACTTTATCGGTTAACCGCTGTTACGAAGAGCGAGTTGTAGGGAACAAGGGCATGCCTGACGGCATGACCTCGTTCCGTTCAGCTCGCTCTTTGCATTCCGGGGCTTGAGCTAAAGCCGAGGAATTCCGGCACCTTGTCTGCATCCCGCCGCGACGTAAATCGCGGCTCCCACGGCGTCATTCCCCATCCCCGCCTGTGCTAGCATTGATGCCCTAATCGGCACGTCATTTCAGGAGAGTCATCATGCCGGGTTTCGAATTCGCAACCACCCATCGTGTGCTGGTAGAGGCGGGCGCTGCCGGCCGTCTGCCGGGGCTGTGTCAGGAGCGGGGCGCCAGTCGGGTACTGCTGGTCACGGATCCGGGTATTCGCAGCACGCCACTGCTTGGACCGGTGGAAGACAGCTTTCGTCAAGCCGGTATGCCGCTGGCCATTTTTGATCAGGTTAGTGCGGATCCGGCAGACACTGTTGTGCTGGATGCTGCACGGCAGGCGAGGGAGGCGAAAGCTGACCTGGTGATTGGATTCGGTGGCGGCTCCTCCATGGATGTGGCCAAGCTGGTGGCATTGCTGGCGCATCCGGATGCCAGTCAGCAACTGTCGGATATCTACGGGGTGGGCTTGGCCACGGGGCCAAGGTTGCCGTTGATACAGGTGCCGACCACGGCGGGGACCGGCTCGGAAGTGACCCCTGTCGCCATTGTCACTACCGGGGCCACCACCAAGGCCGGTGTGGTGGCACCCTCCCTGCTGCCGGATCTTGCCGTGCTGGATGCAGAGCTGACCCTTGGCCTGCCGGCCCATGTGACTGCTGCCACCGGTGTGGATGCCATGGTTCATGCCATTGAGGCGTACACCAGTGCCCACAAGAAAAATCCCTATTCGGATATGCTGGCCCGAGAGGCCTTGCGCCTGTTGGGCGGGAACCTGGAGACCGCTGTAAACGATGGCAGCAACCTGGCGGCCCGTGAAGCCTGTTTGTTGGGAGCAATGATGGCCGGCCAGGCGTTTGCCAATGCTCCGGTGGCCGCCGTGCATGCGTTGGCCTATCCGCTGGGTGGGCATTTTCATATTCCCCACGGCTTGAGCAACTCGCTGGTAATGCCGGAGGTGCTGAAATTCAATGCTGCAGTAGCCGCCCCCCTGTATGCAGAGCTGGCGCCGATTCTCAGTGATCAGCGTTTCACGGATGCCAGCGGTGGTGCCGAGGCACTGATTGCGGCACTGGAGTCCCTGATCAATGCGGTTGGATTGCCGGTACGCCTGCGCGATGCCGGGGTTAGCGAGGACAGCCTGGAAACTCTTGCAGCGGATGCCATGCTTCAGCAGCGTTTGCTGATCAACAACCCACGGGAAGTCTCCGAGGCCGATGCGCTGGCGATCTACAAGGCGGTGTATTGATGGCAGAGAAGGGCAACCGGCCTGATCGTGATGAGTATGGGTATCTTTGTCCGGTGGATAGCCGCTGGAGCGATAACGACATCTACGGCCATATAAATAACGTGGTTTATTACAGCTATTTTGATTCCACCATCAACCGTTATCTGATCGAGCAGGGGGGACTGGATATTCATGATGGTGAGCATATCGCCTATGTGGTCAGCTCCGGTTGTGATTATCTGGAAGCCGCTGCGTACCCTGACTCGTTGTCTGTGGGTATGAAGGTGGACAAGCTGGGCAACAGTTCTGTGCGCTACGGCCTGGCATTGTTTGGCGCTGAAGGGCCGGCGAAGGCGACGGGCTTTGTGGTGCATGTTTTTGTGAATCGTCAAAGCGGCCGGCCGGTATCGATCCCGGCGCCGTTAAGGGAAGCGCTGGAAAAGCTCGTCTGACTGGCAAACGCGTTTTGCCCTCTGGAATCACTCCAATGGGAGGAGGATAGGGTAGGGTGCACTGAGCCGAAGGCGAACTGCACCATCAAACGCCGAATCGGTGCAGTTCGCCTGAGGCTCAGTGCACCCTACGCATTAACAGCCAAGACGAGGTTGTCCTCATCACAAAAAAGCCCGGCCTTTTGAGCCGGGCTTTTTTGTGGCTGACCATCACGATCAGTTGGGGAAGAAGTTCAACTTGTAGTCTCCCTTCCAGGTTTCCACATTCATAGCGCCAAAGTTCATGCCTTTGGCAATCAGCGTGATACGTCTTTCCAGTTGGCTGTCGCCCAGCTGGCTGGATTTCACTTTCACATCCTGTACATCGCCGTTGGGTGCGATAACTAGATAGAGGACCACTGTGCCTTGCAGGGCAGGGTTGCTGCGCAGAGCACGCTGGTACTGGCTGTTGAATTTACCAGCGTAGCGGTCGAATACACGGCGCAGTTGCTCCTGGGTACGACGGCTCTTGCCATCGCTGCCCTTGCGCGTTGTGCTGGCTGCCTGACCGGATTCGGCGATCTTGCTGTCCACCTTGCCGCCACCCACAGTCCCTGCAGACAAGGTGCCGCCACCGCCACCGCCGCTGGATGCCCTGGCAGTTGCTACACCGCCGGATCCTGTGCCGGCACGCTTGCCGATCAGATCACGTTCTGCCTTGGCGGCGCTATCACCACCGGTGCGCAGACTGTCGCCTGAATCTACCAATGGGCCAATATCATCCAAGCCGGCCAGGGAGTCTCCCAGATCTTCTTCGAGTCGTGCCTGGGCTTTTTCTCGTGCCTCTTCCCGTTGAACTTCAGCAGGCCGCGGTTTCGGTTCAGGCTCTGGCTTGGGTTCCGGTTTCGGCTCTTCAGGCTCGGGTTTTTCCTCCGGTTCTTCCTCCTCGGGTTCAGGCTCCGGTTCGGGCTCAGGCGGTGGTGGCTCTTTTTGTTTTTCGAGAACCAGTTGTGCCAATCGTTCAGGGATTTCCTGTTGTTCCCGCGGGTCAGGTTTTTCAATGGTGACCGATTCCACCAGGATCATCATCAGCAGTGCCAGAATCAGCAGAATGATAACGATGCCGTAAAGGCGCCGGTCTTCCCCCTCTTGTTTGTCCCAGGGCAGGGAGCCATCAATGAGTATGCGCAGCTTGTTGTTATTGTTCTGCGTCATTCAGACTCCTCCTCTGCCACTTTCAGGACAGCAAAGGCGACCTTGGTGTAGGGCGTCTCCATGCAACTGCGCATCAGTTTCTTGATGACGGCATAGGGTACATCCCGATCGGCCTGAATCATCACTTCCCGCTCGTCTTCCGGGTTTACCGCCAGAGCGCGGGAAGCACGGAATTTCAGCTCTTCTACCAGGGCATCGACGGTACGTTCTTCCTGTACTTTAACTGCCTGAGTATCGGCAATTTTACGGCCATCGATAATCACATTAGTGGCGCTGACCTGGATGATCAGGACATCGTTGGGCAGCTCCTGTGCGGTAGATTCCGGTAGCTGAATATCTTGGTCTTCCGGTAGTTTGGCGGCGTTGTTGTTATTCACCAGCAGGAAGATCAGCAGGATAGTGAAGATATCCATCAGTGAAGTCAGGTTCAGTGTGGCAACCATCTTGTGGCGGCCATGGTGACGGGCCATTCGGCGGGCGCGGGCGGATTTCTTCACGCGTCACCTCCGTTACTGCCAGTCTGATCCTGTGGCGCTGAACCAATGCTGATGCTTGGGAACAGCTCTTTCTTGATGGTCTGGCCATTGATCTCTGTGTTGTACAGACGCACGGCGTCCATGGTGTGGATCATCACCTCATAAGGGGTGTCGTCCTCACAGAGCAGGGTAATGGCGGTTTCCTCGGGAAACTTTTCTTTCAGGGTCACCAGATAATCATGCAGGGCGGCGCTGTCATGATCTTCGCCCTTGTTGTCCACAATTTTCAGTACGGCACTGGTGTTGCGGTCCACTACTTCATAGCGGTTACCGTAAATCAGTACTTCCAGTACCAGTTTGTCTTTTTCGTCGTCTTCCGAAGGTGGACTGCTCTCATTCACCGCGGGCAAGTTCAACTGCAGGATAGAGACCTGCGCGAAGACCGCGTTGATGAGCAGAAAAGGAATCAGCACTACCATCAGATTCAGAAAGGCAGTGATGTTCAGTTCCACATCGGTGTCGCGCGAACGTCGTCTGCGAAATCGCATACCAGATCCTTACACCAGATTGGCGAAAACAAGAAATTACGGCTTATTGGCCGTCGTTCTTGCGCTCTTGCTGGGCAGAAACCTGGCGGAAGACGTTAACGAATTTCACCGAGGCCATTTCCATGCTATCCACCAGTTTGCCGGCCATGGCGTTGATAAAGGCGAAGGCTAGCAGCATGGGAATGGCAGCAATCAGACCGAAGGCGGTGGTATTCATGGCAACGGAAATAGAGGCGGAAAGCAGATCGGCCTTCTGTGCCGGGTCAGCACTGGCGACTGCGGTAAAGGCGCTGATCAGGCCGAGGATGGTACCCAGCAGGCCGAGCAGGGTGGCAATGTTGGCAAAGGTGCCGATGTAAGGAGTCCGGGCCTCCAGACGCGGGATGATTTCCATCAGGCCTTCTTCCATGGCCAGTTCGATATCATCGTGGCGCTTGGCTGTCTTGGCGCGCTCCAGGCCGTAGCCGATGACTTTGGCCATGCCGGTGTTACTGCTGCTGACCACATCCAGCGCCTGGCGAAACTGGCCCTTGGCGATCAGGGGATAGACGTCTTTCCAGGTTTTCTGGTTCTTTGCCTTGGTGGCCTGAAGGTAAATGATACGTTCCAGGGACAGGGCAAGGCCCAGGGCCAGGACGACAAGAATGGGGTACATGAAGAAACCGCCATCCTGAATGAAGGTAATAGCGGTCTCGACAACGCCAGAATTCTGGGCGGCGGTGGTGGTTGGCATGGACTTCTCCTGCGGTATTCCTGTTAGTGTTATTGTTTCGCATGCAGCTAAGCCGTCTTGCTGGCTGCTACACCTTCCCCCAAGCGCCAATTTTTATCAGAAAAAAGGCTCGGGCGCATCTAGTGATATCGGTTGATGTGCTATTTCAGGAACAGATCATCGTTATCCGGCTCCTGATTAAGAAGCTGGTGATACTCGATTTCCCGCATCAACACCTCCTGATCCAGGGGTTCGAGTACCCTGTTGAGCAGGGAAGAGGTGGGGTCTTTTTTCTCCAGCTTCACCTCCCGGTCCTTCCAGGGCACCACGTTGAGTACCGTGGGGGCTTCCTGGGTGCCGATCACATTGGTGGACGCTTCCTGGCCATCGCCTTCGGCGTGGCTGACTGTGGCGCACACAAGAGCGGCGATCACGAGTAAAGGGCGCATCAGTTCAACTCTCCATTTTTGTTGCCGGCGTTCTGGTCCGCCACTGGCTGGCTGGGGGCGTCCGGGGCTCTGCGCTGCAGGTCCACAATCCAGTTGGCCACGTTCTCATCCGGCAATTTCTGCAGGTTCTGGTAGGCCTTGAAATGTTCCAGTGCCAGGTGCAGATCCTGTAGGTAGAGCTCGGCGAGAACGGCCAGATTGAAATGAGCGCGAGCATACTTCGGGTCCAGAACCAGCGCTCGCTCGTAATGGATACGGGCATCATCGAACTGACCCTGCTCACGCAATGCCAGGCCAAGGCCGTTGTGGGCATAGGGGTTGGCATCGTTGATGGCCAGGGATTGCTCGAAGGCCTGTTGTGCCTTGGCGTAGTCTTCCTGTTCCATGTAGATCAGACCCACATTGAGCTGAGGCCCGGAAAGTTGCGGGAAACGCTCACCCAGGGAGCGGAACATTACCAGGGCTTGCTTGTCTTTGTCTGCCATTCGAGCCTGCAGTGCACGGGCATATTCCGCCATGGCCTGCTCGGCGACCTTCTCCACCTTGGGATCATGGGGTACCGGCGGAATATGAATGGCGTCACTGTCGGCGGCAGCGCCACCGTCTTTCTGTTGCTCGTATTTGCTGGTGCCGCCCTCGGTGGAGCCCTCCAGCCCGATGCCGCCCTTGCTGGCACAGCCTGACAGCGCCAGGGCAGCGAGCAGTGCGGTGGCCGCGCCCAGGCGGCCGCGATCAGTAAATGATGTCCACATAGCTTTCTACCTGTTCAAACTTCGCATAACGGCCGGGGATCAATTCTGCCAGCGCGCCAAAGCTTTTCTTTACCCACTGGTCATAAATATCGTCGGTGACCAGATTGGTATTGGCGATAAGGATGTCGATGGCCTGGTCCTCGTAGGGGAAGGCCTTGTCTTCCAGCAGCATGGTGTACTCTTCGAGCTCAAGTTCATCCAGCCCGTTCGGGCGTTCGGAGGCAATCAGGTCGCGGGCCAGTACCCGGTACATTTCGCCGATCTTGTAGTTGGCGGCGGTGGCATATTCCGCGACGCCGATGTCAGCGACTGCCTGGTAATCCACCAGGGCTTTTTTCATGACTCCGGTCTTGGCGGCCAGGGAGGTTTTCAGCGGTTGCGTAAGGGCAATGCGTTTGAATTCCGCGAAGTGGGGTTCTGCCAGGGTAAAGCTGGCGTAGGCCGCCAGCCAGGCAACCCGGTCATTAGCTTCACCGCCGGCTTGGCGGTAGCTGGTTACCAGTTGTTGCAGCCAATGGTTTTCTCGCTCGCTGTTGCCGGTTTTCCGGTTCAGCTCTACCAGCCGGAATTGCGCTTCAGAGCGGAAATCGTAGGGTTGCGGCCACTCCTGAAGGTACTGCTGGTAGAGGGCAATGGAGGCCTGGGGCTGCTCTGCCCGGTCCTGCATTTCCGCTGCTTTCCACAACGCCTGGCGGGAGAGCTCGGGATCGTCGCCTTTGTAATTGGCAGCAATCAACTGTAGCTCGCCGGCAGCGGCGGTGTAGTTGCCCTGTTTCTCGTAGGCAATGGCCAGCTTGTCAGGGATGGTGTCAGTGAGCGGATCATCGGGGTAGCGCTGACGGAAGGCTTCCAGAACCGGGATGGCATCGGTGCTGCGGCCCTGGTTGATGAACAAGGTGGCGGCATCGAATTCCGCATTCTTGCGAACCGCCGCTTCCGGCACGGCCTGGCCAACACGCAGGAAGGTGGCAGCGGCGATATCCAGGTTACCCTGTTCCTGCTGCTGCTCGGCCTGACGGTAAATGCTGACCGCCAGTTTCTCCCGGTACTGCGCGCGTTGTTCAGCGGGCATCTGCATATCGAGCAGTTTGCCGTAAGCCATTTCGGCCACCTTGAAACGGCCAAGATCGAATTCGCCGTTGGCAATGGTGGCCCAGCCATAGCGCATCAGCTCGGCGGAAGGGGGGGGCTGTCGATTGACCAGAATGCCGGCGGTTTTCACGGCGCCTTCCACGTCACCCAGCGCCAGTTGGTCCTCGGCGGTGTCATGCAATACATTGGGCACTTCCGGGTGTTCCGGGAAGCGTTGTCCGTATTGCTGGGCGCTGGCGATTTTCTTTGTCCGCCAACGGCTTGCCTGTTCCTCGTCCGGGTTGCTGTCGAGAATCTGCTGGTAGGCTACCAGGGCATTGAAGGCGGCATCACCGCCTTTTTCATAGCCCTGGTACTGATATGCCGTACGTTCAAACTCACTGATAGCGGCCGGGTAATCCTCGGCGGCGTAGAGCACTTCCGCATAGCGGTGATTGACCTTGCCCTGGTCTTCGCTGGCTGGAGGGGTATCCAGGTATTCCTGGTACCAGCGCGCCGGGTTGCGGTAATCCGCCGGGTTGCCGGATTTCTGGGCCAGCACATGGTGGTATTCGGCCAGATCGAGAATATGACCCTTGAGCAGCGAGACATACTCTTCACGAATATCGGGATGGCGGCCCCAGTAATCGCTGTTTATCCCATAATGCTGAATAAATTTTTCCTTGGCCGGCAACACCAGGGTAGGGAAGCCACCTTTCTGGTAGGCGTCGATCTGCAGACTAGAGAATTCCGGCGCCAGGGTGGAATTCGGGTACACCTGGACAAACATGTCGAAGGCTTCTGCTGCATCGCGGAAGCGTTCCTGGCTCAGGTAGACCTGGCCCAGGGAGCGGTAGATTTCCGGTTCGTAGTCCCGCTTGCCGTTGCGAGCAAACCACGTTTTCACCGACTGCGGGCCATCCAGGTTACTGAACGCCAGGCTCACCACGCGCTGGGTATCGGCGAACAGTTTGTTCTCCATGCTGGTGTCGTCATTAAGCTCACTGGCGCCATTCAACGTGTCCAGCAAGGTAAAGAAGCTGGCTTGGGCCAGCTCGTAGTCGCCCAGTTTGTAATGACTCCAGCCATGCTTGTAGAGCGCCTGGCTGTAGAATTCATTATTGGCGCCGCGATTGATGACGTCAGCGTAGGCTTTTTCCGCATAGTCATAATCGCCGTCTGAGAACAGCATTTCACCCCGACGGAACTGGGATTCCAGGGCCCATTCGCTGTTCGGGTACTGCTCCACCAGGGTGTCAAGGCTGGCGCGGGCCTGTTCCAGGTTGCCATCCATGGCGTAGGCCTTGGACAACAGGTAATAGGCTTCCGCGCGTTGATCCGGATCGCTGGTGCTGTTGAGCAGTTCCTGATAAAGGGAGATGGCGGTGTTGTAATTCACGTCCTTATCGGCCATAGATGGCGCCATGGTGCCGGCCAGATCCAGCAGCGCCAGTTTTCGTTCGTTATCCGTTGTAGTGTTCACCTGCTCCATGGCATTGTCGTAGACGAGTTTGTCCACTTTTTGTTCGAGACGCTGGTTATCGGCGTCTTCAATACCCATTTCCTGTTCGGTGGCAGAAGACAAGGCCAGGTCCGCCATACGACGGAGCGTTTTGGCTCGACGTTCCGGGTCGTCGAACAGCTCAGCTGCCTGCCGGTAGCTGTTGAGTGCATCCTGGGTGCTGGCGCTTTCCAGTTGCTGCTCTTCAATGATGATGTCGGTGCCTTCCAGATCCGCCAGGGTGGTTCCCCCGAAGCGGGCCTGTTGCTCCAGTGTGCCGTTCTGCGGTGCAGACGCGCAGCCGCCAAGAGCAATGATTGCGGCTGCCAGCCCATGCAGGCGAAATCGGTTCACGATCCTGTCCTCTGTTTGCTGCCGTCAGATGCCGAAGTGTCCTGCAGGCGGGCGACGGCCAGATGTGCCTCGGCCAACTGGTCTGCCAGTTTCTGCTGGTTGGCCAGTAGAAGCGCAAGGGCATCGGCCTGCATGCTCTTTTCCAGAGCCTCAAGGGTGTCTTCGGTAAGACGCTTTATGTTGTCAATTCGTTGGGTCTGCCCGGCCAGTCTCTGGCCCAGGTCGTCCCGGGTGCGCAGGGTGGCATCCCGTATCTGCTGTTGTACGGCAGCAATTCGTTCGCCCAGAACACTGCTTTCTTCTCGTAATTGGGTAGCAGCTTGCTCCTGTTTTTGCCGTTGTTCTATCGACTGGTGAGCAATATCCCACAACAACAGGCCGCGTACCTTGCGTAAGCGAAGGGCATTGGCATGACTGGAGCCGGGTAAGGTGCCGAACTGGCGAGCCATGGCATCCACTTTCTTCCACATGATGGCCTGTTCGGGGGTGGCCACGTCTTGCGGTTTGCTCATGTCGACAAAATTGGGGATCGCTGAGGATACCCTGTCGCTAGCCAAGGCCAGTTGCTCCTGCCGGCCCATGTGACGAGTCATTTCAGCGCGGACATGCGGAAGGTTGCGGGTCAGGCTTTGCTGCTGGATTTGATAGGTTTCCTGAAGCGCGGGCAGTGACTGCTGCCATTGCTCCACCATGGTCTTGATCTGGTGAATCTGCCGGTAGTGCTCGAAACGTTGGGCAAAGGCGTTGCTGGAAAACAGTTTGTAGAGATAGGAGAGTTCATTGCCCTGGGCGAGATCGCCACTGTTGGCTGGCAGTAGGCCGGCCTGGTTGCGGTCTTCCGGTAACAAGGCTTCCGACCAACCAGGTTTGGTGATGTTGTCGATGGTCTGCTGGATGTCTTTCAATGCCTGACGGTATTCCGAAGCGGCATACTGATAGCCGGCTAGGGCCTGGGGCAGACCACCGAGCTCTTCGTAGGCACGGGGAGCTAGCATGAGCGCTTCCTGCACAGAGGGGTGGCTGCTGTTGCGGCGTACCGCTTCCAGCCACAGTGGCAGGGCGCGTTTTACCTCCCCGGCCCGGTAATTGGCCAGTCCAAGGGCGAGTAGGGCATCTTCGGAGAAGGGGCCGTCACTGCGAACCTGGCGCAGGTCTGCACGGGCACTTTGCAGTTTTCCTTCTCTCAACTCGGTCAAACCGGAGGCCAGAGCGGCCCGATCGCGCAGGGCGAGAGCCTGGTCAGAACTGCCGCCGGCTTCCAGTAAAGATTTCAGCAGGGCAACCCCCTGTTCGCGATGACCGCCGCGAATCAATGCCACACCCATGTTGTAAGTGGCGTAGCGGCCTTCATCCGTGCTCAGGGGAACAGAATGCAGATAATCCAGAGCACCAGCGAAGTCTTCCTCGGCCATGAAGATATTGGCCAGCATGAGACGTCGGCGGGCGTCGTCAGCCGAGTCCAGCCCATCTACATTGTCGCCGTCTAGAATCATGGCCGCTTCTGCCAGATTGCCTTCGCGATAATGCAGAGCCGCCTTGTGCAGCCAGGTCTGGGCCCGGGTGCGGCTAAGAATGTCCTTCTCCAGCAGGCGGTTGAAGATGACCTCTGCCTTGCCCGGCAGACCATAGGTCACATAGAGGTCGCCAAGTAAAAGCTCTGCGTAATCGGTATTTTCGTTGAATAGCGCCTGCTCCTGATTGACCAGCAGGGTATTGATGGCATTAAAGTTGGCATGACGGTAGTAGTCGAACATGACCTCGCCAAAAGCCAGGTAGCGGTGTTCCTCTTCGCCAAGAGGTATCGGACCTTCGTTGAAATCATCGAAGAATTCGACTTTTGCCGCCTGGGCGGGGGACAACAGGGTGGCGAGGCACGCCGCGACCAGCCATCGTTTTCGCCGCACCTGTGTCATTGCTGATTCCACTCACGGAATTCAAACTTGTGCTGCTGCTTGTTCAGGTCGTCCACCACCTGCATCTCCACCATTTTTTTGCCGGCCCCCTTGGTGAAGGTATAACTGGTGCTTTTCTGGTAATCCTTGCCTAGCGGATCATAGCCGGTGATGGTGGCTTCCATGACATGGCGGCCACTGGCCAGATTGCCGGTGTAGAGACGTTGGATGCCGCCCTTGGTGAGGGCCTCGAATTCCTGGTCAGTGTAAAAATGGTAACCCACGTGTTCACCATCAATGGTTAGATTCACATCGACCAGGCGAATCGGAGTGCCCACATCCACGGAGACAAAGATGCTGGTTTGCGGGCTGGCATAGAGGAGCTCCTGCTCGAGCAGGGTGAGATCCCGGTTCAGGTCCAGGGCTTCGCTTTTCAGCTGGCGGATCTGCTCGGACAGACCATCGTCATCGGCGCCGCTGGCGACCGTACATAGGCCGACAAGGAAGGCGCCGCACAGGGGCAAGAGTGCTTTCATGGGGTGGCGATCGCTTTGTGTTGTTGTTATTGGCCGGTAAACCGGCTGGCGTAGTGCCTAGTTGTAATCAGAAGAATGCCTTAAATCAAGGGGAACAGTCAGTCATTATTGGCCGTGAGAGCCGATTTTGGTGGCTTCTATAGTCAAGGAGTTTCACTTGATTGATATGAAATTACCAGTACTGCTGCAGCAGAGCCTTAATCAGGCTGGCCTAGAGGGTGATTGGACCCTGACTCCGGCGGCGGGCGGAGATACGGCTCTTAGCGGGGTTATTGATAACGGAGCGAGTCGTTATTTCGTTAAACAGCATCGCAATCAGCATTTGCTTGAAGCGGAATCTCTCGGGCTGCAAGCACTGTCGGAAAGATTGAGGGTGCCCAGGGTTATCCACTATTACGGTGCCAGCGCAGGCGGGGTATTGATCCTGGAGTATCTGTCCATCGAACCCCTGTCGGGGAATCGTGACTGGATGGCTGCCGGGGCAGCGCTGGCCCGTTTGCACCGGATCCAGGGGCGAGCCGGTTATGGAAGCCACCCGAACAACTTTATCGGTGCCAGCCTGCAAAGCAACGCGGGCCATAGTGACTGGCGCGCCTTTTTTGCCAGCGAAAGGTTGGCGCCTCAACTGCAGCGGGCCCGGCAGCAGGGCTTGCCGCCGGCGGCCGCGGAGCGCATCGGCCAGGTGATTGAACAGCTGGACCGCTGGCTGCCTGCCCGGCCACCTTGTGCCCTGGTCCACGGTGATCTGTGGCAAGGCAATCTGGGGCAGGTGAACGGGGAGCCGGTGTTCTACGATCCGGCCTGTTATCATGGCGACCCACAGGTGGATCTGGCCATGTTGAATCTGTTTGGCGCTGTGCCGGCGGCGTTCTATCAGGGTTATCAGTCGGAGTGTCCCGCTTCATTGCGATATCAGGCCTGGCCCGTGTACGACCTGTATCACTGGCTGAATCACTACAATCTTTTCGGTGGTCAGTATGCCCGGGCAGTGGATGACACCGCCCGCCGCTTGCTGAACACCCGCTGACAGGAAACGCGATGCAGATCATTGCCGATGCCAACATGCCGGGACTGGAAGCCTTTGACGCCATGGGCACCGTGACCCGGGTGGATGGTCGAAGCCTGACCCGACAGCAGCTGGGTGACGCCGAGGTGTTGCTGGTGCGGTCGGTGACCCGGGTGGATGCCAGGTTGCTGGCAGGATCCCGGGTACGTTTTGTGGGCTCGGCTACCATCGGTACGGATCACGTGGATCTCGGCTACCTGCAGGAGCTGGGCATCCGCTTTGCCCACGCGCCGGGCTGCAATGCCCGTGCCGTGGCGGAATATGTGCTGCAGGCAGTGCTGCGGCTCTGTCAGGCTGGCAATCGTTCCCCGCTGGGGGCAACGGCGGCGGTGGTGGGACTGGGCAATGTAGGGCACCGGGTGGCCTACTGGTTGTCCGATCTGGGCATGTCCGTGCGAGCCTGTGATCCGCCACTGGAGGAACAGGGCTATGAGGGCCCCTACGAACTGGAACCGCTGGATGCCATGCTTGATGCGGACCTGATCAGCTTGCATGTGCCACTGACAGACAGTGGGAATCATGCCACCCGCCATCTGCTGGATGCGGGCCGTCTGTCACGGCTGTCTTCGTCGCAGATGCTGATCAATACCTGCCGGGGGCCGGTGATCGACAATCAGGCTTTGCTGGCGGAGCTTGATGCGGGCCGGGGCCCGGCCACCATTCTGGATGTGTGGGAAACCGAGCCACTGGTGCCGCCCGCGTTATTCCGGCAGGTCCTGCTCGGCTCACCGCATATTGCCGGCTATAGCGCTGAGGGCAAGCTCAAGGGGACCCAGATGCTCTATCAAGCGTTCTGTGACTGGCTTGGAGTCACCGCACAACCGGCGCCGGTGTCGGCAAGCAATGAGATCATCACGCAGCCGGTGGCGAGCGAGGAGGATTTGCTCAAGGTGTTGCAGATAGCGTATCAGTTATCTGAGGATCACAGGCGGCTCGGTGACAGCCTTGCCTCAGCGGATCCTGGCAAGGCATTTGACCGGCTGCGCAAGGAATACCCGTTGCGCCACGAGCTCCATGACTGGCATTACCAGGGGGATATTGCTGCGCCCTGGCAGCCGATCATGCGCCGGCTTTTTGCGCCGGCGTGAACGGCTGGGCAGGGGGCTGACCGCTTTTTTCAAGGCGCTGAAATGCTTGCTGGATCATGGCTTCGGTGATGGGAACTTCCCGTCCCTGCTCATCAATGATGGCGCCACCGTGGAAATTCTTGCCGGGTTGCTGGCTGTCGAGGTTCATGGCTGCATCCCTTTGAGTCTGCATGATTGAGTCGTTTATTTAGGCGCTGCCCACCGTGGACAGCAATGCCATTTTTGTATCTGGATATGACCGCTTTATGAAAGTCGACGAAAGTCTCTGTCTCGGTGTTCTGGTAAATCCCTACGCGGGGCTCGGTGGCAGCGTGGCACTGAAGGGTAGCGATGGCGAGGAAACCCGTGCCGAAGCGCTGCGACGCGGTGCCGAGCCCCAGGCGCCGGCCCGCATGACACGCGCGCTGAAGGCGCTTGCCGACGCGCAAAACCTGACCGTACTGACCTGGGCCGGCGAGATGGGGGAAACAAGCTGCCGGGAGGCCGGACTGTCCTGTCAGGTCATCGGCCAATCCGCCATGCCCAGTGGTCCACAGGACACCCGCAGGGCGGCAGAGGCTCTGAAAGGCGCAGGTGCGGAGATGATCCTGTTCGCCGGCGGTGACGGCACTGCCCGGGATCTGGTCGATGCGCTGGGGCAGGGGACGCCGGTTTTGGGCGTTCCCGCCGGGTGCAAGATGCATTCCGCAGTCTATGCCATCAACCCGGAAGCCGCCGGCAGCCTGCTGGCAGAGCTGGCTGGCGGCGAGCTGGTCGGGCTGGAACTGGCGGAGGTACGGGATATCGATGAGGACGCTTTCCGCGAGGGTGTGGTCCGTGCTCGCCATTATGGTGAGCTCCAGGTCCCTGCCGAAGCCCGCTACCTGCAGCAGGTAAAGTGTGGCGGCCGGGAAGTGGAAGATCTGGTGGTCACCGAAGTGGCCGCCTGGATAGCGGACAGCCTGGAAGACGATACCTTTTACCTGATGGGCTCCGGTTCTACGGTGGCCGTGGTCATGGAACAACTGGGCCTGGAGAACACGCTGCTGGGTGTGGATCTCGTCTACAACCAGGAAGTGGTCGGCCGGGATCTGGGCGCGCGGGCGCTGCTGGAGCAGATCGGTGATGCGCCGGCCAGAGCGGTGATCACCGTGATCGGCGGACAAGGGCACCTGTTCGGTCGTGGCAACCAGCAATTCAGCCCGGCCCTGATTCGCCGCCTGGGCAAGGACAACATCCAGATCCTTGCTACCCGCACCAAACTGAAGACCCTGGAAGGGCGGCCGCTGCTGGTGGACACCGGTGATGCAGCGCTCGACCGGGAGTTGTGTGGTCTGTGGCCGGTGACGACCGGCTATGAGGATCAGGTGTTGTATCGGGTAAGCACTGAGGCAGTTAACAGTTGACAGCTACGCGTCCCCGAATGTTGGTTACTCAAAAGGAAGAGGCCGCGTCCAGTCTTTATACGCGGCCTCTTCCTTTTTGAACAAAGACAACCTCTCTCGCGTGGCTGTCAACTGTCCACTATCAACTGTCAATTTTAACTCTCACCCGTGCCGCTTCTCCTGCAATGCTGCAATACGATCATCCAGCGGCGGGTGGGAGGCGAAAAGGGCCTTGAAGCCTTTGGCCAGGCCGGAGTTGATACCGAAGGCCACCAGGGTATCCGGCATCTGGTTGGGCATCTGTGATTCTGCTTTCAGCCGTTGCAGGGCAGAGATCATGTCACGACGCTCTGCCAGCTGCGCGCCTGCCACATCGGCCCGGTATTCCCGGAAGCGGGAGAACCACATGACGATGGCGCTGGCGGCGATGCCGAAGATGATTTCCGCCACGATTACCACGATGTAGTAACCGAATCCCAGACCGCCCCCGCCGTCACGGCGCATGAAGCTGTCCACCACATAGCCGACAACGCGGGCGGCAAAGATCACGAAGGTATTTACCACCCCCTGGACCAGGCTCAGGGTGACCATGTCGCCGTTGGCCACATGGCCGATCTCGTGGGCCAGTACCGCGCGCACTTCTTCCGGGCGGAAACGGGTCAGCAGGCCCTGGGACACCGCTACCAGGGCGGCATTCTTGTTCCAGCCGGTGGCAAAGGCGTTGGATTGCTGGGCCGGGAAAATACCCACTTCAGGCATTTTGATCCCCGCCTTGCCAGACAGCTCTTTCACTGTCTGTAACAGCCATCGTTCGGCATCGTTGCCGGGCTGCTCGATGATCTTTACCCGCGCAGACCATTTGGCCATGGGCTTGGAAATCAACAGGGAAATCAGCGAGCCGGCAAAGCCAAACACCGCACTGAAGATCAGCAGGCTGGTCAGGTCCAGCCCCGAGCCACTGGCGGCAAAATAGGAATTCACCCCGAGCAGACTCAGGGTAATGCTGGCGACCACAATCACCGCCATGTTGGTCAGCAGATAAAGCGCAATGCGCATCATCGTCGGTTGTCTCCACGTGTCATCGGAAATGCCAAGTATGGGGGCGAAGGAGGGGAAGGCAAGGTATACTGCGTGGCAAAATTGCATCCTGCCACGTCTCTATCACTGCCTTTCCGATCCTATGCAACTCACCGAACTGTCAGACCTGCTTGCCCCTTATCTGGTTCCCTCCACGCCGACCCGGCACCGCCTTTTTCATGGCCGGGGGAAAACCGTGCCGGCTCTGGAATGGCTGACTATTGACTGTTTTGCACCGGTGCTGGTGGCCACGGTATTCCGGGCCCAGGACGATGCCATCCTGCAGGCGCTGGAAGCCAGCCTGACAGCCGCACTGGTCGCCCTGGGCTGTGACACCCTGGTCGTTCAGCATCGCTATGATGGCCAAGCGGAGAATGTGCTGGTGTGCGGCCAACTGCCCGAGTCGCCGTTGGCAGAGGAAGACGGGCTGGTCTACAAGCTGGATTTCCAGCGCGGACAGAATCTGGGTTTCTTTGCCGATATGGCTCAAGGTCGGCGCTGGATTCGTGAGCGTGCCGAGGGCAAGAAAGTCCTCAACCTGTTCAGTTTTACCTGCAGTTTTTCCGTTGCGGCCTTGGCCGGCGGTGCTGAATCGGTGGTGAATATTGATCTCTCCGACCCGGCACTCAGACTGGGACAGCAGAATCATGGACTCAACGGGTTCAAGGATGCCAAGGTGCATTATCTGCCGCACAACATTTTCCGAAGTTGGAAAAAACTGCACAGTCTGGGCCGTTACGACATCATCGTGATTGATCCTCCCAGCGCCCAGAAAGGCAGTTTCATGGTGGAAAAGGACTACCCGAAGCTGCTGAAGAAGCTGCACAAACTGCTGGCGCCGCAGGCGGAGATTCTTGCCTGTGTGAATGCGCCCTGGCTGGATTATGGCTGGCTGGAAGCTTGTGTGGAGGAGAATTTGCCGGGAGCAGAGCTGGCAGGGCGTTTACCGGGAGCGCCGGGGTTTGATGAAGCCGGGGAGCCTGCGCTGAAGACGGTGCACTACCACTACCGGCGGCCGGCGGAGCTCGATAGCTGATCTCCTGCATTTGCAATAGCCACCGTAGGGTGCACTGAGCCTAAGGCGAACTGCACCATCCCAACGCCAGATCGGTGCAGTTCGCCTTAGGCTCTGTGCAACCTACGTAGCGGCAACGTACGAGGTTTAGAAGCCGTCTTCGGTGACGACATGCGGGTTGTCATCATGCTTGAGCAGATCGGCAAATTCTTCGGCCTGTACCGGCTCCGGATTTCGTGACAGCAGATAACGCACTACCGCTGTGGTACGCACTGAATCCTGAGCACGGATGGCCTGCAGGAACTGCTCGGCGAGTGTCGCTTTCTCGTGCTTGACGGTGGCGGGTAGTGACGGATCGGTGTTGTCAAAGCGCAGCTCACTGATGGCGGTCAACAATACAAAAGCCTTGTTGGTCAGCACGGACTGCTCAATACCTTCCTGAAAGATGGTCGCCTGATAACGCAGCAACCCTTCCTCTGCCAGCCACAGCATGGCGCCCAGGCAGGCCATGTGACGGCTGCTGTGCAAGCCCACATCGTCCACTTCCGTAGGACCGATAATGTCTTCCACGTACAGCGCGCCGGGGCGCGGGAAGCTCATGTAAGCCTGCATGAGGATGCGGGCAACGTCGTGGCTGAAGTCGTCGATGTGCAGGTGTGACATGGGCGGCTCTTTGAAAGCAAATGCAGGAGCGTCGCTGGCGGCGCGATCACTAACGCCTGGAATCGCGCCGCCAGCGACGCTTCTGCAAGTCGGTTCGGGAATCAATCCCTGTTATTTTTTTCGTACCCGATCCAGATAACGGGCAATGCGGCCGATGGAATCTTCCAGGTCATCCACCCGGGGCAAGAACACCACGCGGAAGTGATCCGGGTTTGGCCAGTTGAAGGCGGTACCCTGAACGATCAGGACCTTTTCTTCGCGCAGTAGATCCAGTGCAAAGGCTTCATCGTCTTCAAACGGGAACACCTTCGGGTCCAGTTTCGGGAATAGATACAGGGCGGATTTGGGTTTGACGCAACTGACTCCGGGAATGGAATCGAGCATTTCCCAGGCCAGATCCCGCTGGCGTCCCAGGCGCCCGGTGGGCAACACCAGATCGCCGATGCTCTGGTAGCCGCCCAGAGCAGTCTGGATGGCATGCTGGCTGGGTACGTTGGCGCACAGGCGCATGCTGGCCAGCATATCGAGCCCTTCGATATAGCTCTCTGCCCGGTGTTTAGCACCTGATATCACCATCCAGCCAGCGCGGAAACCAGCAGCGCGATAATTTTTGGACAGGCCGTTGAACGTGATGAACAGAAGATCGTCGGCCATGGATGCGATGGACGTATGCACCTCGCCGTCGTAGAGGATCTTGTCGTAGATCTCGTCGGCGAACACGATCAGGTTGTTTTCCCGGGCAATCTGCAACAACTCCTGCAGCATGGCCGGCTCGTAGTTGGCGCCGGTGGGGTTGTTCGGGTTGATGATCACCAGGGCCTTGGTGTTCTTGTTCACCTTGGCACGAATATCTTCCAGTGACGGTTGCCAGTCTTGCTGTTCATCACACAGGTAGTGCACCGGGGTGCCGCCGGACATGCGCACGGCAGCGGTCCACAGGGGGTAGTCCGGTGCCGGCAACAGCACTTCATCGCCGCTGTTGAGCAAGGCCTGCATGGACATGACAATCAGCTCGGACACGCCATTGCCGATGATCACATCATCTACGGTGACGCCTTCGATGCCCTTGGTCTGGGTATACTGCATCACTGCCTTGCGGGCCGGGAACAGACCCTTGGAGTGGCAGTACCCGGTGGAATCCGGCAGGTTGCTGATCACGTCCTGAAGCAGCTCTTCCGGTGCCTCGAAGCCGAAGGGCGCAGGATTGCCGATGTTCAGCTTGATCACCCGGTGACCTTCGTCTTCCAGGCGATGGGCTTCACGCAGCACCGGGCCGCGAATGTCGTAACATACACCGCGCAGTTTGTCGGATTTGTTGACGTGGTATTGGTCGATGGTCATGCCGGTCCCGTTGAATTGGATAGAGCCAAGAGGCTGATTCTACAATGTCCCCAAATTACTGTATATCGACCTGAATCCGTGACTGCATCGCGGATCCAGTTATCGAGTTACTAGAAACAAAACGCAACCGGAGCAGAGCGTGACCCCATTCAAGGATTTGTTGGCCCTGGCGGTAAACCGCAAGGGGTCTTTAAAAGCGATCAAGGCGGAACTGCCTGGCGTGGCGGATGCCGGGCTTTTGCGCAACCGTGATGATGCGTTCTACTTTTCGGCGTTGACCCGGCGCATTTTCCGGGCCGGGCTCAAGCATTCCCTGGTGGACAACAAATGGCCGGCGTTCGAGGATGCTTTTTTCGGTTTCGATCCGGAAAAGCTGGTGCTGATGCCGGATAGCATGCTGGACGAGCGCATGCAGGACACGCGCCTGATTCGCCACTGGGGCAAGATGAAAGCCATTCGCCATAATGCTCAGCTGGTGCTGGATCTGGCCGAGGAGTACGGCAGTGTTGGCAACTGGCTGGCGGATTGGCCGGCGGATGACACCGTGGGAATGTGGCTGCTGCTCAAAAAGCGCGGTAAACAACTGGGTGGTAACTCCGGAGCCGCCTTCCTGCGCATGGTGGGCCGTGATACCTGGTACCCCACCGGTGATGTGATTGCTGCCTTGAAGGCCCAGAATATCATCGACAAACCCCCGGCCAGCCAGCGTGACCAGCGGTCTGCTCAGGCGGCGTTCAATGTCTGGCAGCAGGAGAGTGGCTGGCCCCAGGCCCATATCAGTAAGGTGTTGGCTTTTACGATCGGCTGATGTGCAGGGGCGTCGGTGTAGGGTCGGCCTTGATGGGTTTACTCAGATAAATGATAATGACTCTCCTTTTCACATTGAACTGGATTCATTTCATGGCTGCTGTTCCCATCCCGGTGCGCCTCGCCGCTGTTCTG
Organism: Alcanivorax jadensis T9; assembly: GCF_000756655.1. Taxonomy (GTDB): domain Bacteria; phylum Pseudomonadota; class Gammaproteobacteria; order Pseudomonadales; family Alcanivoracaceae; genus Alcanivorax; species Alcanivorax jadensis. The sequence continues at coordinate 411,157 of NZ_ARXU01000001.1, read as the reverse complement.
ATCTCGATCTTCTTCCTTAATTCGCCTGCGTTTGCCAGCAACCAGACTGCTCTGGTGCAGTTGGTGGAGTACGTCGGGGCGGATTACATCAATGCCGTGGTGGATGGCGATATCGTCAGCCCGGAAGAATACGCCGAGATGGAAGAGTTTACGGCCCTGTTGGCGCAGGGGGTGGCTCAGCTACCTGCCGCTGATGGCAAGCAAGACTTGCAGGATAAGGCGGATGCCCTGCAAAGGGCGGTGATCGACAAGGCCGTGGAACCCCGTATCAAAGAACTGACCCAGTCTATTCGTGCCACCCTGGTCACCGTCTACGGCATCCCGGTGTCGCCAAAAGCGGCACCGGATCTTGAGCGCGCCGCCGAGCTGTATCAAACCCAATGTGCCGCCTGCCATGGCGCCGAAGGCCGGGGTGATGGACCTGCTGGCGCGGCGTTGGAACCGGCTCCCACCAACTTTACGGAAGTCACCCGCTACAACGGGCGCTCGTTGCTGGGCCTGCATACCACCATCACCCAGGGAGTGGATGGCACCGGTATGGGCGCTTACAGCGATACCCTCAGTGACAAAGACCGCTGGGCGCTGGCGTTCTTCGTGGGAGCCAAAGCGGTCAGCGATGAGATGGCAGAAACCGGCAAGACAGCTTTCAACCAGATCCCCGGCATGAAGACATCACTGACGCTGGATACCCTGCTGGCCCAGGCGCCGGAAGATGTGTTGAAAGAGCAGGGCGAACAGGCCTATGCGGCCCTGGGGTATCTGCGCCGGGAGCCGTCTGCGTTGTTCAACAAAAACCGCTATATAGCCCTGAGTGATGAACGCCTGCAGGAAGCCGAAAGCGCCTACCGCAGCGGTGATCGTCAGGCGGCCCGGGCCGCTGCCCTGTCCGCCTATCTGGACGGCTTCGAGATGATCGAACAGCAGCTTGCGGCAGTGGATGGGGACCTTATGCGTGTGGCCGAAGCGGATTTCATGGCGGTGCGTGAAGCCATCGATCGTAACCGAGCGGCGGATACGGTGAGCGAGCGAGTGACAGCGGCGCGGGCCTCCCTGTCGAAGGCGGCGGATGCCCTGTCCGGGGATGGCCTGAGCCCTGCGGCAACCTTCTCTGCCAGCTTTTTCATTCTGTTCCGTGAAGGGCTTGAAGCCCTGTTAGTGGTGGCGGCTCTGCTGACCTTTACCCGCAAGGCCAACGCGGTAAGCGCCACCCGTCATATTCATCTGGGCTGGATTGCTGCTCTGGTAGCCGGCGGGCTGACTTGGTATGCGGCCAATTCGCTGGTCACGTTCAGCGGCGCTTCCCGGGAAATGACGGAAGGGGTGGCGGGCGTCGTTGCTGCCCTGATCCTGTTCTACGTAGGCTTCTGGATGCACAGCAACAGCAATAGTCAGAAATGGATGGGCTATATCCGTAGCAAGGTAGATGATGCTCTGGGCAGTGGTACGGTCTGGGTGTTGACGTTCGTTGCCTTTATCTCCGTTTACCGGGAAATCTTCGAAACGATCCTGTTCTATCAGGCGCTGTGGAGTCAGGTGACGATGGTGACTCAGGCCTTCCTTTTCTATGGAATCGCAGCGGCCGTTCTGGGGCTGGCTGTGGTCTGCTTCCTGTTCTTCCGTATTGGCATGAAGCTGCCTCTTGGCCTGTTCTTCCGGGTAACCAGTCTGGTATTGCTGGTGTTGTCGGTGGTACTGCTTGGCCGCGGCATTGCCGCCCTGCAGGAGGCGGGCGTATTGAGCGCGTTTTATCTGGGCGTTCCCACCATTGAATGGTTGGGTGTCTTCCCTACGTTGCAAGGCGTGGTAGCGCAGATGATCGCGGTAATACTGGGCGTCGTGTTGTGGTTGCGGGGTAGCAGGCAACAGGCATAGCGCTTTTACTGGCGTGTGGGCGTGTCTAATAGGTCAGAATCAGGAATAATTACCTCTGCCTCTTTCTGGAGCGTCGATATTCTGGCGCTCCAGAGATTCCCCTGTCCCGAGCGCCTTTGGCGCTGTGGTGCGTGAAAGCGGTACTGCCATGTCACAAACCAAAATCAGTTTTCTCGGCATCGGCTTGATGGGCGCCCCCATGGCGGCCCGTCTGCTGGATGCTGGTTTTTCCCTGACTCTCTGGAACCGGACCCCGGAAAAGGCGCAAGCCTTGTCCGACCGTGCGCGTCTAGCTGCCAGTCCGGCGGAGGCTGTTGCCGAGGCGGATGTGGTGATCACCATGCTGGAAAACGGCACAGTCGTGGACCAGGTGCTCTATCAGAGTGGTGCCATTAACCAGCTTCGCCAGGGTGCGCTGGTGATCGACATGAGCTCCATCGAGCCGGCCATGGCCCGCCGTCATGGGACGTTGGTGGAGGCGCAAGGCGGGGCTTATCTGGATGCGCCGGTGTCCGGGGGAACCCGGGGTGCGGAAGCAGGGACCCTGTCGATTATGGCCGGCGGTGGCGACGAGAGTTTCGTGCGTGCCGCTGAGGTACTTCAACCCATGGGCATCGTGACGCATATCGGCCCGGTGGGTAGCGGTCAGCTGGCCAAGCTCGCCAATCAGGCCATTGTCGGCATCACCATTGGCGCGGTGTCGGAAGCCCTGTTGCTGGCAGCCAGGGGTGGGGCACGGCCGGAAAAGGTTCGTGAGGCCCTGCTGGGCGGTTTTGCCGGCAGCAAGATTCTCGAACAGCATGGTGAGCGTATGCTGCAGCGCAATTTCGAGCCCGGTGCACCGGCGCGGATTCAGCTCAAGGATCTGCGCATGATCCTGGATGAGGCCCGTAGTGAAGGCCTGACATTGCCGCTCAGTCAGCGGGTGTTCGAGCAATACCGGGCATTGCTCGCCAGCGGCAACGGCGAGGTGGATCACAGTGGCCTGTTGCTGGAACTGGAGCGGCTCAATGGCGTCCGACTAGGCAATGCTGACGAGGAACACTGATGCCACGCTTTGCCGCCAATCTTTCCCTGCTGTTCACCGAGTTGCCGTTTCTGGACCGCTTTGCCGCCGCTGCTGACGCTGGCTTTCAGGGTGTGGAATATCTGTTTCCCTATGACTGGCCGGCGTCGAGCTTGGCGGAAAAGCTGCAACAGCATCATCTGACCCAGGTACTGTTCAATCTGCCGCCAGGGGACTGGCAGGCCGGTGAGCGCGGTATTGCCTGCCTGCCGGACCGGGTGGAGGAGTTTCGCGAAGGGGTGTTTCAGGCCCTGGAGTATGCCGAGGTGCTGGATTGCCCGCGGATGAATTGCCTGGCGGGCATTCGGCCGGAGTCTCTGCCTGCTGATGTGGCGTTCCAGACCCTGGTGGAAAACCTGCGTTTTGCCGCTGATCTGCTGGCGGCGAAAGGAATGACCCTGACGGTGGAAGCGATTAACTCGAAAGTGGACATGCCGGGGTTCTTTGTTGATACGTCTCTTGCTGCCATGACGGTCATCGAGGCAGCGGGGCGGGAGAATATCCGGTTCCAGTTCGATCTCTACCATATGCAAATCATGGAGGGGGATCTGTGCCGTTCCCTTTCGCGACTTTGTCCCCATATAGGACATATTCAGTTTGCCGATAATCCGGGACGCCATGAACCGGGTACCGGCGAAATTCATTTTGATAGGGTGTTTGCCCACCTTGATGCGCTTGATTATCAGGGCTGGGTCAGTGCGGAGTATCGTCCGCAACAGGACACCGAAACCAGTCTTGGCTGGTTCAGACCACGGATTAACTGATTAATGATGCAACTTAACTGGGGCGGCAAAATTATTCTCGGCCTGCTGGGGATGCTGGTGGGAGGGCCCATCGGCCTGGGTATCGGGGTGTTGATCGGGCACATGCTCGACAAAGGCGCCGCCCAGGTCCAGAACGTTCGCCCGCAGCAGGCGGAAGTGCAGAAGGCCCTGTTTGATACGGTGTTTTCCATCATGGGCCATCTGGCCAAGGCGGATGGCCGGGTCAGCGAGGATGAAATCGCCCAGGCCCGGGCAGTGATGGATCGCATGAAGCTCAACGAGGAACAGCGCGCTGAAGCCATTGCCCTGTTCAATCGTGGTAAAGAGGCTGACTTCCCTCTTGATGCAACCGTCGCTGAATTCGCGAGTACGGTAAAACACCGCAAGCAACTGATACTGGTATTGCTTGAAGTCCTGCTGCAAGTAGCCCTGGCGGACGGTGAGATCCACGAGGCGGAAGAAGAAATTCTGGTTCGGGTTGCCGAAGGGCTGGGTGTGCCGCGGGCCCAGTTTCAGCAGATTCTCAACATGCTGCTGGCCCAGGCCCAGTTCTCTGGTGCTGGCGGTGCCTATCGAGGCGGGCAGAGCTCTGCCGGTCCATCGCGGCCATCCCTGGGACAAGCTTATAAGGTGCTGGGTGTTAGTGAGTCTGCGTCCAACCAGGAAATCAAGAAGGCCTACCGCAAGCTGATGAGCGAACATCATCCGGACAAGTTGGCGGCGAAAGGGGTGCCGGACGAGATGATCCGCATGGCCACCGAGAAAACCGCGGAAATCAGTAAGGCTTACGACATGATCAAGGATAACCGCGGTTTTAAATAGGCGGCCCACAACACGAAAGACACCCACTGTTGGAGCTTTGCTTGCAAAGCGAATTTTCCAGCGAGGAGGTTGCTTTGATCCTTCGCTTTGCAAGCAAAGCTCCAACGGTTATCCGCCGCGTGCCGCGTGGGGCTTTTGCGTTTCTTCAATAACTCACGCTGGGTAGCCGGTCCACTTTCGGGATCGACCAGCCACTGCTCACCAGATCGCTTTCTCCGGTCCACCATCGATTCAGCAACCGGGTCGCCAGATCGGCGCGAGCCCGGCCCCCCAGACGCTGGCTGGCTTCGTGATAGGCAGGCTGAAAGCGCAATCGCGGTGGCAGCCGGCGGGTGATGTCCATTAGCCGGTTCAGGTGCTTCTGGTAGGCGCGGTGGCTGTCCAGCCCGGTTTGCGGTAACCGGAATGTCTGTCTCAGGTGTTCGGGGATCTGGAAAGAGGCCAGCGGCAGGTAGGGGCCATAGGGCAGTCGCCCCGGGTAGCCCTGCTCGCGGATCAGGTTGTGGCCCAGCTGGCGGCGTCGATCACTGATCGGGCCATGGTGGTTGAGGCGACGCTTCCACCAGCGCTGATGGGCGTGCCAGTCTGCCGGTCGCCGACTTTCGGGAATTCCCATGACCTGCGCCAGCAACATGGTTTCCTCGAACAACCGTTCCTGGTGGGCGGTATTCAGCGGCTCGATGATCTCCTGGTACACCGTCAGGCAGGAATCCATCCAGGCCGTCAGCGCATACAGCAGGGTTTCACTGTCATCCACGTCGAACAGTGTCTTGCGTCGCATGCGTGGGCTGTCCAGTGTCAGCAAGGCCTGGTCCAGGTTGCCGAACACCAGTTTCAGCATGAATACCTGGGTGTGCTGAAGCCGTTGTACCAGGTCATGGGAATCCGCCAGTAACTGGGACAGACGACTGTCCGCCAGGGCCAACAGTACCACTCGACCGTGTGCCAGGGAGGTGAGGTTCTCGCGCATCAGCTGCCAGCAGATGGAGCCGGGGCCGAACAGGCCCGCATCGGGCTGATAGCATTGTTCGCTGGCCTGGAACAGGCCGGCCTGGATATGGTCGCGGGTCAGTAATTGCGGTAACGCCATGTGCACGCCTCCTTTGTGCAGTGTGGGTCTCCAACTACCACCGAGCTGCCCGGTGACAACGTAGCGCTCTGGGGAGTCTCTGAATCACTCCTTGCGTACTCAGCGTGCCCTTCAGACCCCGCCCTCCGGGTCTTCCTGGCTGGCCCGCACTCGTTGTTGCGTCTTGAAGGTGCAGAGCCGACGGATGGACATATCTCAATCCCCTTTGGGGGGACACCTTCAAAATCTCGCCGCTCTTTACACCTTGGCCGAAGGGGAGAGCCAGCCAGGAAGACTGAGCATGCAAGGAGTGATTCAGAGGCTCCCTATTCATCCTACGGGCCTGCCTGATTGAATCTAATCAGGAAATGTGGTGATTTAATGATGTACGGGAACAGTGGCGCAGTTTTTTGTGTCGGAGAGTGAGACGTAGCCCTTGCCGGGTTACTGAACGTTACCGCAAAGGAGAAATGTCCATGTTGGGAGAGAATCACAGCATCCACCATGAATTTCCGGATCAGCGCCAGAAGATTGACGAACTGGTGAGCAATGATCCCGGTTTCAAGACGCTGGTGATGGAGCACGACAAGCTGGACAAGCAGATACGGGGCCTGGAAATGCGTGAGAGCCCGATTGCAGACCTTGATATGGAACGTTTGAAGCGGGAGCGTATTCGATTAAAGGATGAGGTGTACCATCGTCTTAATAATGGTTAAAGATAAAAAAGAAACCTGACGCATCAAAATGTCAGGTGTTAAAAATCACGAAAGGCTTGTTGGGTTAAAGGCGTTCTGACGCTGCTCAGCTTCAGGCGTTACCGCTAGAAATCCACTCTTCCTGTAACGATGAGCTGGACATCGTCCACTTCATCCTGGTTCACCAGTGGTGCTGCCACATCCAGGTGAAGCACCCGATCCACGCGGAACTTGCTGGGGCTGAGACGCAATCCCAGCCCCGCGTTTGCCAGAGTGCTACCGCGGGGTTGGCCTTGCTCCCAAGCTTGCCCAGCATCCACATATACAGCACCGCCCACATAGGCCAGGTTGAAAATCTGCCAATTGGTAAAGCGGCGTCGTTCGACGGACAACACCCAGCGCCGGTCACCCCGCTGATAGTCCGTGGGGTAGCCGCGCAAGTTGTCGTTGCCTCCGATCGTGAGTTGTTCGTCCTGGCGCAAATTGCGGCCGGCATTCACATTCAGACGGGCAAACCAGCGGTTGTTCTGGTTAAGGAAATAATAATAACTGAGGTTGCCCCCATAGTAGGTGCTGACAAAGTCATCGTCTTGATAGCGGCCACTCGCAGACAATCCACTGCGAAACAAATGGTGCTTGCGGATAAAGCGGGTATTGCTGGTGCTGAAATTGAAAATGACAGACTCGGCATTACTGCCAAGCGCTTTGCTGGCATGCCCCATTCGCGCAAAGTGATACCAGCCCAGGCGAATGTCTTCCTGACGTTGGGCGCGGTTTAGGTTTGAGGCTACCAGATGTTGGTTCTCCTGATACTCCACGGATATCGAAGGGTAAACGCGGCGCTCGTCCTCGGGCAGCGAGGTGGTTTCGTCGGGAACCGCGCTGAAGCGTTCCTCCTCGTCGGTTATCCCTAGCCGCCAGCGGACAATGGCTTGCTCCTGGACACCCGGTGACCAACCCACAAAGGCTTCGTAACGGCTATCTTCCTGCCGAAAGCGATTGACGGTCTGACCGTTGACTTCGATGCGTTCGAGTAGGTTCTCTCGCTGTATGTCAACGCCACCGGACCAGCGGCTGTCCAGCTGATAGAAAGGGCGTATTAGGCCGCCGGAGAGGGATTCACCATCACTGGCGTTGGTATAGCTAAGATTCAGTTGCATCCGTGCGGGCAGTAGGGGGTTACGATAACTGAAAAAGTGGCCGCTGCGATCGGCGTCATCGAAGTAGCCCGCGGCGACTCGCTGGCCGCTGCCCAACAAGTTACTTTCCGTAAACCCGGCACTGGTGCTGGTCTCACCGCCAGAACGTGATGCCGAGGTAGATGGCGAAAAGGTCCATACATCCCGCGTTACTACCAGCAAGTCAATGTGATCCGCACACACCCTGTGGGGCACGATCATCGCATCGACAAGATAGTCGTTACTGCGCAAAAGTCGTTCATTTTCCCTGAGATGATCTCTATCCAGCGGTTCACCGCTCGTCAGGATCATTTGTTTCTCAAGGGTCGTCTTACGGGTTTCTATATGCAAAAAATTAGCGGTTCGATAGAGCCAGTTATCTTCTGCCGGATCGTTTTCATTGAAGATGGGAAGCACGCTGTAGTGGATCTTGCCGATAGGGCGCCCTTGGTAACGACTGAAATCCACTTTCTGGCGGGTCTCGACAAATTCAAACAGGGCCGGATCCCCGTCTTCGTAGACAAGCTCACAGCTTTCCACAGTGGGCGGGGATGCCAAGCCTGGTAAGGGCCACAACAACAGCGTTGCCGTCAGCCAGGAAATGCCAAACCCGGCCCGGGAGAGTTGTTGCCGCTGCGTACCGGGACACAGTGCCTGCATGAACGAACGCCTGACCGGGAGAGCTTTTACTCTACAAAGCCTACGGCGGGAATGACAAGTTTTCTGCCGTACCTCGCACTCTTTCATGTTATTCCATTTTCAGGCTGGCGCTCGGCTCATCCAGTTGCTGGCGGGCATAGTTGCCGGGCGTAAGCCCCTGGCTGTCCTTGCTGTAGAACAGCCGGGTAACAAAATAAAACTCCTGACCAAAAGGGATGTCCGTCAGTGAAAAGCCCACATTGGGAAGCTGGCCAGGAAAACGCTCCGGGTCATTGGCCAGCGAAGCATCATCCTGGTAGAGCAGACGGGCAGGGGTATCAAAGCCCTTCAGGAAAGCCAGCTGGGCGAGCAAATCAAAACCACGGCCGGTGCTGAACCAGATCCAGTTGTCACCCTCAAGGGGCTTGTCGAGCATGGCCTTTTCGGCATCGGACAAACGGCCGTCAGTAACCGCCACATGATTGCCGGTCCAACTGGTCATCAGTTGACTGTCATAGAGGCCGTTGCCGTCCAGGGAAATATCCAGTGCCGGGCGCTTCACTACAGTTTCGGCGATGCCGGGCAAGGTAAAGCGACTATGGATCTCCATCTGTTTGGGCATCACCAGAAAATAATTGTTGATGCGCAGCACGGGTACCTTGGCAACGGTTACCGAAGTGGACGCGTAAACCAGCGCTGCCAGCGGACCATTGATGACCTGTTTTACCTTGGGATCCAGGTTGTTGTTGTTCAGGGTGATCCTGTTGTTTTCTCCGAACAGGCCGGCACTGAGGCGTAGTTTGAGGGTATCGAGAATGCTCTGGCGCTCACCGTTTTCGCCCTCAAAGCCGCGAAAATAAAAGTCGCTCCAGTTGAACAGGTTGCCGTCTGCCATGCTCAGTGCATAGTCGGTACTTTTGATTGTCATGGACTGCGGGTCGAACTGCACGTAGCGATCGGTACTCTGCAGGTATGCGTTCTTGATCAGGTAGAAGTAACGGGTTTCGCCATCTTGTTCCACGGCCAGTTCTGCGGCCACCTGTTCGGTGACCGGGCCGCCAAGGGGCTTTCCACCATCTTCAAAGCGCAGCAGCAGGCGATCCTCGGCATCAATCCGGAGGGGGTCGCCAACCGGACTGGTGCTGTCATCTTCTTCGAAATAGGGGTAACCCTGTTCCGACCATTGCACCCATTGATGAGGCACGGGCGCCAGGCGCCCATCTTGCATGGTGAAGAACGAATAGAGCCCGCTCTGCTTTCCATGCAGGACTTTGAAGGTGTCGCCGGTAAGCGTAATGATCTGGGCGTGCAAAGGACCTGACAGGGCCAGGAGAGGAAATAGCAGGGCGGCCGTCAACGTCGGCAAGCGTTTATTATTCTTCATGTTTTACATCACTGGGCCGGTACAAGCCTACATGATGCGCGTTTAAACCGGGCCGTCAATGGCCCGGTAAACGGGTGGTCAGTTTGCCAGCTCAGGGCGGTCGGAGAAATGTTCAAGTGCCTGCGGATTGGCCAGGGCATTGCGGTTGGTTACCGGGCGCCCGTGGATCACTTCCCGGACTGCCAGTTCGACAATTTTGCCGCTGACCGTGCGTGGAATTTCCGGCACCTCGGCAATCACCGCCGGGACATGGCGGGGCGTGGCACCTTCACGGATCGCTTTGCGGATTCGCGTCTGTAGTGCCTCGCTGAGATCGACGCCATCGGCCAGCACCACAAACAGCACTACGCGCACATCCCCTTGCCACTCCTGGCCGACCACAATGGCTTCACGGATCGCATCCAGGGTTTCCACCTGACGGTAGATTTCTGCTGTGCCGATGCGAACGCCGCCTGGGTTGAGCACTGCATCGGAACGGCCGTGAATGATCAGCCCGCAGTGTTGCTCATGGGGCACCAGCTGGGCGTAATCCCCATGGGCCCAGACGCCGTCAAAACGTGCGAAGTAAGCCTTGTGGAAACGGCTGCCATCCGGGTCGTTCCAGAACTGTATCGGGCAGCAAGGGAAGGGCTGTCGACACACCAGTTCGCCCTTGCTGTCCGCCAGCGGTTCGCCGTCGTCGTCAAACACGGCCACGTCCATGCCCAGGCCTGGGCACTGCAATTCGCCGCGGTAGACCGGCAGCAACGGATTGCCGAGAGCAAAGCAGGAAATAATATCGGTACCGCCGGAAATGGAGCTGACCAGCAGATTCGCTTTCACCTGCTCATAGAGATAGTCATAACTCTCGTGGAGCAAGGGGGAGCCGGTTGAGAAGAGCGTGCGCAGGGTGGCGAGATCATGGCTTTCGCGGGGCTTGAGGCCGGATTTTTCCACAGCCTGGATGAACTTGGCGCTGGTTCCGAAATGGGTAATGGCTTCGTCATCCACCAGATCGAACAGCCGGGCGGTGTTCGGGTAGGCCGGGTTGCCATCGTAGAGCACCAGGGTGGCACCGGTATGCAGACCACACAGCAACCAGTTCCACATCATCCAGCCGCATGTGGTGAAATAGAACAGGGTGTCATCTGCGCCCACGTCCGCATGCAGCTGCAATTCCTTGGTCTGCTGCAGCAGGGTGCCGCCGGCGCCATGAACGATGCATTTGGGCTGCCCGGTGGTGCCGGAAGAATAGAGAATGAACAGCGGATGATTGAACGGCAGTGCGGCGAAGTCCGGTGCCGGCCCGGCACTGTCGAGCCAGGTTTGCCAGATGAGTGCCCGTCGCACCGGTGTACTGTTGCCCTTGCCGGGCACCACCACCATCAATGCCGGTTTCAGGGCATCATGCAGGGCGTCGATTCGCTCGCCCAGGTCGATCCATTTGCCGTTGTAGTGATAGCCATCACAGGCTAGCAGCACGGTGGGTTCGATCTGGCCGAAGCGGTCCAGCACGCCGGATACGCCAAAGTCCGGCGAACAGGATGACCATACCGCGCCGATCCAGGCAGCACCCAGGGCGGCGATCACCGTCTCAATACGATTTGGCATGAAGCCGGCGACCCGGTCGCCAGGTTTAACGCCGGCAGCCTGCAATTGGGCAGCCACCTTGCCGGCGGCTACACGCAGGCCGGCGTAACTGACCTCGGTGCGGGTGCCGTCTTCCAGCACGCTGATCAGGGCCGGGTGAGTATCGTTGCGGTGTAACAGGTTTTCCGCATAGTTCAGCGTTGCTTGCGGAAACCAGCGGGTGTCCTGGAAACGGTCGCGGCGGGTGAGTACGGTGTTGCCGGGCTCACCCACCAGACCACAGAAGTCCCACACCTGTTGCCAGAATGCCTCCGGTTGCTCCACTGACCAGGCATGCAGGGCATTGTAGTCGTCCAGCGGCTGGCCACTGTGGTGGCGGGCCTGTTCCCAGAATCTGGCCAGTCGGCTGTTCTGTTGTGCTTCACCCGGTTGCCAAAGCGGTGCGGCCATTGTGTTCTCCCAAGGGTCTGGTGTCCGGCAGCAGGTGTCCGGCGGTTTCAATCAGGTTGGTCATCGCGGCCGAAAGGCCGCGATTGTCAGTCGTCAGCGGTTTCTTCAAATTCCACCAGCAGGGTGCCTTCGCTGACGCTGTCGCCGGCTGCCACATGAAAGTCATGCACTGTCCCCGGCACCGTAGCGCGCAGGGTGTGCTCCATCTTCATGGCCTCCAGTGTAATCACCGCATCGCCAGCAGCAACGGTATCGCCGGCCGACACGTGCAGGGCCACGATAGTGCCGCTCATGGGCGCGATGAAGCCGGCTTCTTCGTCGTGCCGGGCACTCTCACGGCTGGGGTTCAATGTGACCGCATGGGCCTGACCGGCCACGAACAACAGCAGGGTGTGATCACCTTTGCGGGCATGGCGTGCGCGCAGACCAAGGTTTCCCCAATGCAGGGTGATGTCGTGATCCGTGAGAGTGGCACTGAGAGGCGCTTGTTGGTCGCCCACGGCGGCACAGCCGTCCTGCTCGCGAACGGTTACCAGGTCGCCATCGACTTGAAGTAGCGTCTGCCGGAAACGCCTGCCCAGCGGCCGCCAGCCCTGCAGGCTTTGCCAGGGGGAACTGCTGGCGTTGTTGGCGGCGAATACCTGGCTGGCGGCCAGGGCCAGCAGCGCTGGATCAGTCCCGTTGGCCTCCAGCAGTTGCGGGCGGTGTTCCAGAAGACGGGTATCCAGTTCGCCACCGGCAAAGGCATCGTCGTTGAGCACCCGGTGCAGGAAGGGAGCGTTGTGATGGATGCCGGTCAGTTCCAGGGCTTCCAGAGCAGTGATCAGTTTCTGGCGGGCCTCATTGCGAGACGCACCATGGCAGATCAACTTGGCGATCATGGGATCGTAATGATCGTCCACCCGGTCGCCATTCTCATAACCAGCATCCACCCGGGCCACCTCATGGGGCCAGCGCAGGTGGCTGAGCAGACCGGAGGAGGGCAGGAAGCCCTGTTCCGGATTTTCCGCATACAGCCGCACTTCCATGGCGTGGCCATGGCGTGTGATGTGACCCTGTGCCTTGGATAATGGTTCGCCAGCGGCGACTGCGAGCTGCCAGGCCACCAGATCCTCGCCGGTGATCATCTCCGTCACCGGGTGTTCCACTTGCAGACGGGTGTTCATTTCCATGAAGTAGAACTGGCCATCGGGACCGTAAAGGAACTCGACGGTACCGGCACCACGGTAATCAATAGCCTTGGCGGCCTGAACGGCGGCGTGGCCGAAGGCTTCCCGGGTGGCCTCGTCCAGTCCCGGTGCCGGCGCTTCTTCAATGATTTTTTGATGGCGGCGCTGTACCGAACAGTCGCGCTCGAAAAGGTGCACGGCATTGCCGTGATTGTCGGCGAATACCTGCACTTCTACGTGGCGAGCGGTGGGCAGATAGCGTTCCAGTAGCACCCGGTCATCGCCGAAGGCGCCGCTGGCTTCGCGGCGTGCCGCCGCCAGTGCTTCGGTGAACTCGCTGGCGCTGTTGACCACACGCATACCTTTGCCACCACCACCGGCTACGGCCTTGATCAGTAGCGGGAAACCCACCTGCTCGCTGGCGCGAACCAGGTCGTCATCACTGGCGCCTTCTTCATCGAAACCGGGCAATACCGGTACGCCGCTGGTCGCCATCAATTGCCGGGCGGCGGCCTTGTCGCCCATGACCTCGATGGCGCGGGCATTGGGGCCGACAAAAATGATGCCGGCGTTTTCGCAGGCGGCGGCAAAGGCGGTGTTCTCGGAAAGGAATCCGTAACCCGGGTGAATGGCATCGGCGCCGGTATCTTTGGCGGCAGCGATGACCTTGTCGATCACCAGGTAGCTTTCCCGCGCTGGTGCCGGGCCCAGGCAGACCGCCTGATCCGCTTCACGCACATGGGGCAGGGTGGCATCCGCTTCCGAGTAGACCGCCACGGTAGCGATGCCTTGCTGACGGCAGGTGCGGATAATGCGCCGGGCAATTTCGCCACGGTTGGCGATCAGGAGTTTTTTTATCTGTGCCATGTTGTTGCCTTTGTCCTGCCGTAGGAGCGTCGCTGGCGGCGCGATTCCGGCATGGGTTATCGCGCCGCCAGGGGCGCTCCTACGGATAGTGGATCAGATCCAATTTGGGCTTCGTTTTTCCAGAAAGGCACTCAGCCCTTCCTGGCCTTCTTCGCTGGTACGCAGCTTGGCGATGAGGTCGGCGGTGTCGTTGAGCATGCTCTGATCAATAGGGCCGTCGCTGACGCGGGCGATCAGATTGCGTGCCGCGATCTGGGCCCGGGGGGCGGCGCTGAGCAGGGCGCTGGTGAGGGTGTTAACTGCCTCATCCAGTTCATTTTCCGGTACCACTTCGTGGGCAAGCCCAAGAGCGACCGCCTTGCTGGCAGGAATGACCTCAGCGGTCATGAAATAGCGATTGGCCTGGCGGGCGCCCATGGCGCGGACCACATAGGGGCTGATCACAGCCGGTACGATGCCCAACTTCACCTCGCTGAGACAGAAGCGGGCATTGTCGGCAGCCACCGCCATGTCAGCGGCGCAGATCAGACCCAGAGCGCCTCCGAAGGCGGCACCCTGCACCCGGGCGATGACAGGTTTGGGACTTTGGTCGATGGCCTGCATCAGCCGCGCCAGTTTCAGTGCATCATCCCGGTTCTGTTGCGCATCCAGCTTGCCCATGGCGCGCATCCAGTTGAGATCGGCGCCGGCAGAAAAATGGTTACCGGCGGCCTGCAACACCACAACGCGCACGCTGTCATCGCTCCCGACGTGTTCAAACGCATCGGTGAGAGAGGCGATAATGGTGTCGTCGAAGGCGTTGCGCTTGTCCGGATTGTCCAGCGTAATGCGGGCCACCGGGCCTTCGATCTGTGTTGTTACACTCATATCCTGCTCCAGGTTTTAGCATGTTGCGTGAAGCGTGCCTGCGTACAAGCGTCCCCGTCACATCCGAAACACGCCATAACGCGTCTCTTCAATCGGTGCGTTCAAGCTGGCAGAGATGGCCAGCCCGAGTACGTCACGGGTATCCGCCGGATCAATCACGCCGTCGTCCCACAGTCGTGCGCTGGCGTACCAGGGTTGCGCCATTTCCTCGTAGCGCTCGGTCATGTCTGCCTGAAATGCCGTCGCTTCCTCGTCACTCCATTGCTGACCTTTCTTCTTCAGCGAAGCCTGCTTGACCTGGGTGAGGACGCTGGCAGCCTGTTCACCGCCCATCACACAAATACGGGCATTGGGCCACATGAACATGAAGCGTGGATCGTAGGCGCGCCCGCACATGCCGTAATTGCCGGCACCGAAGCTGCCACCGGTGATCACGGTAAATTTGGGCACGCTGGCACAGGCCACGGCGTTGACCATCTTGGCGCCATGTTTGGCGATCCCTTCGGATTCGTATTTCTTGCCCACCATGAAACCGGTGATGTTCTGCAGGAACAGCAGCGGAATCTTTCGCTGGTTACACAGCTCGATAAAGTGCGCGCCTTTCTGGGCGGATTCGGAGTAGAGGACCCCATCGTTGGCGAGAATGCCCACCGGGTAGCCGTGGATGTGTGCAAAGCCGCACACCAGGGTGGTGCCGTAGCGGGCCTTGAATTCATCCAGTTCGGAGCCGTCTACCATACGGGCAATCAGTTCCCGCGCCGGCATGGGCTGGCGGGTAGTGGTGGGGATGACGCCGTAGAGTTCCCTGGAATCGTAGGCAGGCGGGCGTACCGCCTGACGGTTTACCTGATCCGGTTTGTGCCAGTTCAGGTGCGCGATGGAGCGGCGTGCAAGCTCAAGGGCGTGGGGTTCGTCATCGGCCAAATGGTCGGCCACCCCAGACTGCTCACAGTGAAGATTGGCACCGCCCAGCTCTTCGGCGGTGACCACCTCACCGGTGGCGGCCTTCACCAGGGGTGGGCCGGCCAGGAAGATGGTGGCCTGTTCCTTCACCATGATCACTTCGTCTGCCATGGCCGGCACGTAGGCGCCGCCGGCGGTGCAGGAGCCCAGCACCACACTGATCTGGGGAATGCCCCGGGCAGACATGTTGGCCATGTTGAAGAAGATGCGGCCGAAGTGATCCCGGTCCGGGAAGACTTCGTCCTGACGGGGCAGGTTGGCGCCGCCGGAATCCACCAGATAGACACAGGGCAGACGGTTTTCGGCGGCAATGGCCTGGGCCCGCAGGTGTTTCTTGACGGTCAGCGGGTAGTAACTGCCGCCTTTTACTGAGGGGTCGTTGGCGACGATCATGCATTCCACACCGTGGATCTGACCGATGCCGCCCACACACCCTGCTGCCGGAACGTCTTCACCATAGACGCCTTCGGCAGCCAGGGCGGAAATCTCCAGGAACGGCGAGCCCGGGTCCAGTAGAAGATTAATTCGCTCCCGCACCGGCAGTTTGCCGCGTTCGCGCAGACGCTGCTCGGCGGCCTCACCACCGCCGTGGGCGATGTGGTCCAGTTTGTCCTGAAGCTGCTGGCGCAGTGTCAGGTTGTGTTCCCGATTGGCCTGGAATTCCGGGCTGGCGGGATTGATCTGGCTATTGATCTTGGGCATAGGAGTCTCGCAAAAACCGTTTCTTACCACAGAGGTCACAGAGCACACAGAGACCAGGTTTTCCTCAGTGAACTCTGTGCCCTCTGTGGTGAAAATTTCTTTTGCTGGCCTGGTCAGGCGGTCTCGTTAAACAGCTCGCGACCGATCAGCATGCGACGAATTTCACTGGTGCCGGCGCCGATTTCATATAGCTTGGCGTCACGCAGCAGTCGGCCGGTGTTGTAATCATTGATGTAGCCGTTGCCGCCCAGGGTCTGGATCGCTTCCAGGGCCATTTTTGTCGCGTTCTCGGCGCAGTAGAGAATCACGCCGGCGGCATCCTTGCGGTTGGTTCCACCGCGGTCGCAGGCCTGGGCCACGTGATAGAGATAGCTGCGGCTGGTGTTGAGCATCACGTACATGTCGGCGATCTTGCCCTGCATCAGCTGGAATTCGCCGATGGCCTGGCCGAATTGTTTGCGTTCATGGATGTAGGGCACCACCTCATCCATGCAGGCCTGCATCACGCCCACCGGACCACCGGACAGAATGGTGCGCTCATAGTCCAAGCCGCTCATCAGTACCTTTACGCCCTCATTTTCCTTGCCAAGGATGTTCTCGGCGGGGACTTCGCAGTTTTCAAACACCAGCTCGCAGGTGTTGGAGCCACGCATACCCAGCTTGTCCAGCTTCTGGGCCCGGGAGAAACCGGGGAAGTCACGCTCGACGATGAAAGCCGTAATGCCACGGGGGCCCGCGCTGGTATCAGTCTTCGCATAAATTACGTAGGTGTGGGCGTCAGGGCCGTTGGTGATCCACATCTTGTTGCCATTGAGGATGTAGCGGTCGCCTTTCTTTTCGGCGCGCAGTTTCATGCTCACTACATCAGAGCCGGCGCCGGGCTCGCTCATGGCCAGAGCGCCGATGTGCTCGCCGCTGATCAGTTTGGGCAGGTACTTGTCTTTCTGCTCAGCGCTGCCGTTGATGGCAATCTGGTTGACACACAGATTGGAATGGGCGCCGTAGGACAAGCCGATGGAGGCAGAGGCGCGGGAAATCTCTTCCACCACGATGGTGTGGGCCAGATAGCCCATATTGGCGCCGCCGTATTCTTCGCCGGCAGTGATTCCAAGAAGACCCAGATCACCCATCTTCTTCCACATCTCCAGGGGGAACTCGTTACTGCGGTCGATCTCGGCGGCAATGGGAGCGATTTCCTTCTGGGCGAAGGCGCGGGCCGTATCACGCAAGGCGTCAATGGTTTCGCCCAGGTGGAAGTTGAAGGTGCTGTTAAACATTTTCCTTGGACTCCAGTTGGTTAAGACTTTCCAGGCAGCGTTGTTCTGCGTTATCCAGTTCCTGGTGCAGTAGCTGGATATCACGCAGTTGCTGATCAAGCTGTACGCGGCGCTGGTGAATTTTTTCCTGTAAGGCGAGCAACTGGCTGCGATTGTCGCTTTGTGGCTGGTACATGCCGATCAGTTCGCGGGATTCGGCCAGCGAGAAGCCCAGGCGCTTGCCACGCAGAATCAGTTTCAGGGTGACCCGGTCGGCGGGGGTGTAGACCCTTGTCTGCCCGCGGCGCTCCGGGGCTACCAGGCCCTGGTCTTCGTAAAAGCGGATGGTGCGGGTGGTGACATCAAATTCCCGGGCCAGCTCGCCGATGCTGTAGGTCTGTTTTTTGCTCATGGTAAAAGAGTAGGGGAAGTTTACGTTAACGTAAAGTATCTGATTTTGGCCCTTTCGGTCCGTGACACAGTGTTTACCCCTGCCTAGACTGCGGCTACCGAATAAGGGGGATACGCATGAAAGACGCATGGAGTCGCTGGGTGGTGACACATCCGGTGTGGGTACTGCTGGCCTGCACGGGCCTGTGCCTTGCCATGGCCGGTGGCATGAGCCACTTCCATAACAACAACGATCCACGAATTTTCTTCACGGAAGAGAACCCGGACTTCAAGCGCTTTGTGTCCCTGGAAGACAGCTTCACTGCCAACGAGATGGTGTTGTTTGTGGTGCATCCGAAAAACGACCGGGTGTTTGAACCGCAAACGCTGGCGGCCATTGAAGCCCTGACCGATGATGCCTGGACGTTGCCACATTCCACCCGGGTGGACTCGCTGACCAACTTTCAGCACACGGAAGTGGAGGGCGATGACCTCTTTGTGGCCCCACTGGTGGAAGATGCGCTTACCATGTCGGCGGAGGATATCGAGCAAGCCCGTGAGATCGCCCTGAACGAGCCCGCGCTGGTCGGCCGACTCGTCTCGGACAAGGGGCATGTGGCCGGGGTGGTTGCCACGGTCACCATGGGGGAGGGCAATACCGAGGCCCCGGAAATCACTGCCGCCGCCCGGGAAATGGCGCGGGCCTATGGTGAGCAATACCCGGACATCGAATTCATGGTGACCGGTACCGTGGTGTTCTCCCAGGCCTCTGCTGAAGCCACGGAGCAGTCCATGGCGACCACGCTGCCACTTGCATTTTTGGTAATGCTGCTGTGTCTCTGGCTGATCCTGCGTAGTGCCATGTTTGTGGCGGTGACCGTGGTGGTGATCGCCTTCTCGATTGCCTCGGCCATGGGGATTGCCATGTGGCTGGGTATCGAGTTCTCGCCCATCGTGGGTATGGCGCCGGCCATGATCCTGACCCTGGCGGTGGCGGATTCCGTGCATCTTCTCGCCAGCTATCGGCATGAGCGTCTGCAGGGAATTGCCAAGACGCCGGCGCTGCTTGAAAGCCTGCGTATCAATCTGCAACCAATCTGGTTGACCAGCCTGACAACGGCGATCGGCTTTGCCATTCTCAATTTTTCCGAATCACAACCGTTCCGGGCGCTGGGCAATGTAGTACTGATCGGGGTGCTGCTGGCCTTTGTGTTCTCGGTACTGCTGCTGCCGGCGCTCGTGATGCTGTTGCCGCACCGCATCGAGCCGGGCAGACAGCGTGATTATGCCCCCTGGATGAGCGCACTGGCCGGTCATCTCAGCCGTCATTACAAGCGCTGGCTGGCAGGCATGTCGGTTGTCGTCGTGGTGTTGACGGCGAGCGTGGGGCTTAACCGTACCAACGATGTGTTCAACGAATACTTTGACGAGACCTTCGAGGTAAGGCGGGTCAACGATTTTGCCATGTCGGAAATGACCGGCATGCACCGTATTGATTATGCGGTTCCCTCCGGTGAGTCCGGCGGCACCATGGAGCCAGAATATCTTCAGCATCTTGATGATCTGATGACCTGGCTGGAGCAGCAGGATGAAGTGGTCTACGCCACCTCCTATACCAATGTGATCAAACGCCTTAACCGGGACTTGCACGGCGGTGACCCTGCTTACTATCGCATTCCGGACTCCCGGGAACTGATTTCCCAGTACACACTGTTGTACGAGTTGTCCCTGCCCCAGGGGCTGGGACTGGAAGACCAGCTCGATATCGACAAGCGCCAGGCTCGCGCCATCGTGGTACTGGAAAACATCGGCTCAAAGCCGGTGCTGGATTTCAACGACCGGGTTGAGCAGTGGATGCAGGATAACTGGCCCGCGGCCATGCAAACCAAAGGGACAGGCATGGATATCCTGTTCGGCCGGGTCACCATGCGTAATATCGAAAGCATGCTGGGCGGCGCCCTGATCGCACTGATCAGTGTCTCGCTATTGCTGATCTTCGCACTTCGCTCGGTTCGCTATGGTCTGTTGTCGTTGATTCCCAACCTGTTGCCGGCGGCCATGGCGTTTGGTCTCTGGGGGCTGATCAATGGCGAAATCGGTCTGGCGGTATCGGTGGTGGCCTGTATGACCCTGGGGATCGTGGTGGACGATACGGTGCACTTTCTCAGCAAGTATGTGCGTGCCAAACGGGAGCTGGGCCTGAATACGGAGAAAGCCGTGGACTATGCTTTCCGGACCGTGGGAGTGGCCTTGGTAGCCACCTCCGTGGTGCTGGTGGCCAATTTCGCGATTATTGGCACTAGCCACTTCTATCCCAATGCCAGCATGGGGTTGCTATCGGCGATCACCATTGCCATGGCGCTGTTTGTGGACTTTTTCTTCTTTGTACCGTTACTGATTGCCCTGGATCGTGCGCGGCGGAGTAGCCAGCCCGGAAAAGCAGTGCTAACGTAGCGCGACACGTCCAATCAGGTTCCACGGAACACGACACAGTGTCATACAAGAAAGATCGAAAGGTTCTCAAGCGCGTCGATTACGGGGCCGCCAAGAACTCCCTGATGGGGGTGTTGGCGGCCCTTCTGATTTATGCCCTGGTTTTTGCCTGGGGGCAGGTCTATCAGAGTTTCGAACTCGAAGCGCTCATCGGAGGCGGGGCCGTTCTGGCTGTCACCGCCTATCGACTATGGCTGGTTGCCCGTTTCGATGCCCTCTACGGCTCGGGGCCGGCACGCTGGCGCAAGCTGTTTGGCGCAGGTTTGGCCATGCATGCCCTGCTGTGGGGTATCCTGCCGGCCTGGCTGGCCTGGCGACTTGGCTCCGGTTTCAACTTCTTCGCGGTACTGCTTTATAACGTCGGTGTCACTACGGCCCTGGGTAGCTCCTGGATGGCCGGTCTGCGGGTGCGTCAGGCGTATATCGTGCTGATGTTCCTGCCCACCGTGCTGGTACTGCTGATCACCGGGTCGCTGCACGACTGGGTGATCGCGATCATGATCAGCATCTATGCGTTCTACCTGTTCCGGCTCTATCGCGGCCAGTATGAAACCTTCTGGCATGCCATGACCCGCGAACGCCGCGGACGGGGCGAAAGCAGCAGTCAGCAACCAGTGCGCAGTAGCACGGAGGTGCAGCTCAGTCTGGTCTACCGCCTGGCCCACGAACTGCGCACGCCGATGAATTCCCTCATGGGAATGATGTCCCTGCTGGAAGATACCCGTCTGGATGATGAGCAGAAGGATTACCTGCAAGTAGCCGGGCGTAGCGGCAAGCTGCTGTTGTCGCTGATTGATGACGTACTCGATTATTCCCGCATCCTGTCCCGGCGGGTCACTCTCAATTCCGAGTTCTTTGATTTCCGCACTGCCATTGAGCAGGCGCTGGAAGCCTTCGGCCCCATGGCTCAGACCACGGGGCTGGAACTTACCTGTGTGATCGACCGGTTGCTCCCCAAACGCATTCGCGGCGACCGTGAGCGCCTCATGCAGGTGCTCAACAACCTGTTCAGCAATGCCATCAAATTCAGTGATAACGGCGAGATCCGCCTCGACGTAGATTTTACCGTGGAAAGCGAAAGCAACGGTGTGTTGAGGGTGCGGCTCAGCGACCAGGGCTCGGGAATGGATCCGGAAACCCTGCGCCACCTGTTCCAGGACCGCTTTATCGAAGAGGGCCAGGATGTCTACAGCAGCCGCCATACCGGCTTCGGCCTGCTGGTCTGCAAGGGCCTGATTGATGCCATGGGAGGCACTCTGGGCGCCGAGAGCGTACCTGGAGAGGGCTCCACCTTCTGGTTCACCGTGCCGGTGCAGATGCAGCCGGACATGCGCGAAGCCCAGGATCTGATACGAGCCCTTGATGGCGCCGAGGCCGTGGTAGTGGGCGCCGCCTCCGGTACCGTAGCCTGCCTGCAGGAAGAGCTCGAGACGCTTGGTTGTCAGTGTTCCTCCGCCCAGGGCTATGACCATGCGTTGCAGGCCCTGCGGGCCGGCCACCGTGAACACAGCGATTTTGATCTGCTACTGGTGGATACCTGGACGCGGCCGGAACTGGCCCTGAACCTGTGCCGCAACGTGCTGGAAGATCCTTCCCTGCGACCGGTGCGGTTGGTGCTGCTGGCCACTATCGAAGAGCGCGGTACCCCGGCGGTGCAGAAGCTGATCGACAAACACGAACTGGTGGTGGTGGTGCGCCCGGCCCATCGCCGCAGTCTGCGCAATGCCCTGGCTCGCCTGGTGGGCCTGCAGCGTCAGCAACCGGTCGGCGATGCGCCCATGCAGACCCGTGAGGAGCGCCAGCGGCGCAAGCAGTTCCGGCTGATGCTGGTCGAAGATAACGAGGTCAACCAATTGGTGACTCGGGGCATGCTGAGCAAGCTGGGTTATCAGGTGAAAACCGTCAGTAATGGGGAAACAGCACTGGCCCTGGTGAACCAGGAAGGGTTTGATCTGATCCTGATGGATTGCATGATGCCGGAAATGGACGGGTTTGAAGTGACCCGGCGGCTGCGCGATCGCGAGAAGCAGAACGATGGAGCGCGTACACCGGTTGTGGCGATTACCGCCAACACGGCGGAAGGCGTGCAAGCGCGTTGTCTGGCGGCGGGAATGGATGATTTTCTGGCGAAACCGGTGCATCTGGACGCACTGGAAACGGTTCTACGGCGCTGGTTGCCTGCGGAGCCGGATCTTGATGAGGATGATGAATGACAAGAAAAGCCTTGCTGCTGGGGGCCACCGGACTGGTCGGTAACGACTGTCTTGCCAATCTGCTGGAAAGTGATGAGTACGAACAGGTACGGGTACTTTGCCGTCGACCCCTTTCCATAGAGCATCCCAAACTGGATGTTCAGGTGGTTGATCTGGATAAGATGGAAGCCTGCCAGTCGTATTTTCAGGTAGATGATGTGTTTTGCTGCCTGGGCACGACCATGAAGAAGGCCGGGTCCCGGCAAGACTTCCGTCATGTGGACCATGATCTGGTGGTACTGGCCGGGCAGATGGCCCTGCGCGCCGGCGTGCAGCGTTTTCTGGTGGTGTCGGCCGTCAATGCCAACGCCCGCTCTCCGTTTTTTTATGCCCGGGTAAAAGGCCAGATGGAAAAAGCGCTGGTTAAACTGGAATTGCCGTTACTGGCCATCCTCCAGCCCTCCCTGCTGCGCGGGCAGCGAAATGACCGGCGGCCGGCTGAGGACTGGGGTAATATCTTCAATCGCGTGATCGAGCCGCTAACCCGCTGGACTGATGCCCATTGGCTGCCAGTTGACAGCCAGAAGGTGGCGGATGCCATGGTAGGCATGGCCCTTGAGGGGCCGCAGACCGGTCTTTACAAACTACGCTACCGGGATTTTCTGGTGTTTGCCGGCAAGTTCCGTAACCCACGAGAAGTGAAAGGCGAATAGGGGAGTTGGATGCAAGGGCGCGAATCTGGCCGCCACCCTGGAACACCTTTCTCACTACTGTTTTAAGGAGTCAGTATGACCTTTGTGACCTGCGATCTCTGTGATGAGAATGCCGACAGCGTGTCTGTGGTAACCGGCCATAACTGGTTCAGCTACGGTGGGCGCAGTGCCTTTGGTGGGGAAGTGGTGACAGTGAAATGCTTCGAGGACAACAGCCGCGTCAAGGAGCACCTGGCCACTGACGGCAAAGGGAAAGTGCTGGTGGTCGACGGTGGCGGTAGCCTGCGCAATGCCCTGATCGGTGACATGATTGCCGAGAACGCGGTCAAGAATGGCTGGGAAGGGGTGATCATCTATGGCGCATGCCGCGATGTGGATGAGCTGGCCAAGCTGGATATCGGTGTTGTCACCCTGGGCTGCGTGCCGATCAAATCCGTGCGCCGCGATGAAGGGCAGCTCAATATCGACATCACTTTTGGTGGCGTGACCTTTCACCCGGGGGAGTATGTGTACGCGGATAACAACGGCATTATTACCTCGCGCCACGCGTTGCTGTAACCCATCTTTGTAAGCTGCCCTGATAGAGGGCAGCTCTCAGACGCGGATTTCTGGTGCTAGCCCAAATGACGCTTTTGCTTGCATATCGCGGATATACATCATCAATTCTTGTTCTGCCTCCCAGTGGGTATCAAAAGGGCCTTCAACGGTATTCTCCCGGGTCGAAAAGAACCAACGTCCCCCTTCGTTGAAAAAACGATCGCTGCGAAACCACGTCTTTGCTTCCATGTCTTCGGCTCTGACTTTCATAAAATTCCCTTTTTGCATATAAGTCTTTTCAAAAGGTAACATTGCGTAACTGTTTGCATCTACAGCCATTCGTCGTTCAGAGGCTAAACAGAGTCCGTGGTGATCAGAGCAATATCTGTTATAAAAGGAACGATTGGCCTATTTCGGTCCGATACACAGGAAAGTTCTCTCTCATGCTGAAGTCCATTCGGGTTGCCGATTACATGACCCGCAACCTGGTTACCCTGAAACCTCATGTTTCGGTCAATGATTCCATTCGTATCCTCCTGGAGAACCGGATTTCCGGTGCCCCAGTGGTGGATGATTCAGGAAGTTTGGTAGGGGTTTTTTCCGAGTCAGACTGTCTCAAGGGCGCTTTGCAGGCCAGCTACCATGAAACAGAAATTGGCTCGGTTGCCGAGTACATGACCCAAGACCCTCAGACTATCTCTCCGGATAGCTCAATACTGGATGCGGCAGAAATCTTTATTGCCGATCACCGGCGTCGTCTTCCGGTGGTGGACAAGGGTAAGCTTGTCGGTCAGATCAGCCGTCGCGATCTACTGCGGGCGATGGATGATTTCAGTCGCAAGCACACCCTGTAAGGAATCAACAGTGGCCGGCTGCCGGCTCCAGGAAGGTACAGCTAATACCTAGATTCGAAGTTGCAGTTCTCTGTTCGGCTCTTTCTCTGAGCTATTGCAGGAAGTAGCAGCAATGACAGAGGCTGACCTTTTCATCAGTAATCACTATCGCAAGGGGGGGGGGGGCATGAACCAGCCTTACCAAGCTCCATCGGCGGATGTTTGTATCGCCAAAGTTGATGAGCGCTATCAGCCAAAATTCTTTGCCGCATCAGGTCGTATCGGCCGAATGCGCTACGTCGTCTATGCCTTCGGTTTGACCATGCTCTCCTACCTGGCGATTGCTATTGTGGGTGGCATTCTGGCGGCAATCATGGGCGGCTTTGACAGCGCTTCTGCCAATTCCGGGGCCACGATGCTGCTGGGCTTCCTGGCCATGGTCGTGATGCTGTTTATTCTGGTGATGACGGTGATCTATGCAATTCGCCGCTTGAATGACATCAATGCCAGCGGTTGGTTTGTGCTGTTATTTCTGGTTCCCATTGTGAACCTGATCATGGGGTTGCTGTTGATCTTCATGCCGGGCACCAAGGGACCGAACAAATTCGGGCCCAAACCGGTTGCCAACAGCGGCGGTGTGGTAGCGGCTTTTGTTGTGGTGGCGGTGTTGTTCGTGGGGTACATCGGCGTACTGATGGCAGTGGCCGTGCCGGCCTACAACCAATATGTGGAGCGTGCCCAAGCTGCTTCTGAAATGCAGTACGACTACGACTACTGAGCAATAGCGCTGCATACATTGACCATAAAAAAAGGGGCTCCGGAGAGCCCCTTTTTCATGCCTGCGAAACCTTACGGCAGCAGGTGGGAAACGGCGTCACGTTCTTCCGCCAGTTCCTTCTCGGTGGCTTCCATCTTGCCACGGGAGAAATCGTTCACTTCCAGACCCTGAACGATGCTCCAGTCGCCATCCTTGCAAGTGCAGGGGAAGGAGTAGATCAGGCCTTCCTGGATGCCGTAGGAACCGTCGCTGTAGATGCCCATGGAAACCCAGTCACCGTCGGCAGTACCGAGGGCCCAGGAACGCATGTGATCAACAGCTGCGGAGCCAGCGGAAGCAGCAGAAGATGCGCCGCGGGCCTTGATGATGGCGGCACCACGCTGCTGTACTTCCGGAATGTAGGTGCCTTCGTACCAGTCTTGCTCAACCTGGTCGATGGCTACCTTGCCGTCCACTTCGCAATGGTGCAGGTCCGGGTACTGGGTGGAAGAGTGGTTGCCCCAGATGGTCATCTTGGTGATGTCGTTGACCGTCTTGCCCAGTTTGTTGGCCAGTTGCGCCATGCCACGGTTGTGGTCCAGGCGGGTCATGGCAGTAAACTGACGCGGGTTGATGTCCGGCGCATTGCGCTGGGCAATCAGGGCATTGGTGTTGGCCGGGTTACCGACAACCAGCACCTTGATGTCTTTGCTGGCGTTGTCGTTGATGGCTTTGCCCTGGGCTGAGAAGATTGCTGCATTGGCTTCCAGCAGATCTTTACGCTCCATGCCTGGACCACGCGGACGAGCACCAACCAGCAACGCGTAGTTGGCGTCCTTGAAGGCCACGTTGGCATCGTCGGTGCCAACGATGCCGGCGACCAGCGGGAAAGCACCATCTTCCAGTTCCATGATAACGCCTTTCAGGGCTTCCATGGCCGGGGTGATTTCCAGCAGTTGCAGAATAATGGGCTGGTCTTTGCCGAGCATGTCGCCGGAGGCGATACGGAACAGCAGGGAATAGCTGATTTGGCCAGCGGCGCCGGTAACGGCTACGCGTACGGGTGCTTTCATTAACAATCTCCTAGCTTTAATTCGGGAGAACTTATGGGGCTGAAACCAGGGGAGCCACTGAGCAATGGCGAATTCCGCCATGGGTCAGGGGTCCCGGACGGGGCGCATTATAAAGGAAGCAAAGGCCTATTCATACTTGGACCGAGGTCTTGAGCCGGAGCGAACTGATTTGACACGAGGCAATGAATGACGAAATGGGATGTGGTGGTGGTTGGCGCCGGCCAGGCCGGTTGTGCCGCCGCCTGGGACCTGGCGGCGGCGGGGCAGCGTGTGCTGGTCCTGTCACGGCCTGCCGGGCAGGGCAAACCCTGTGCTGGTGGAGTGACGGCGAAGACCCTGAATCGCTACCGGTTTTCCATCGCCCCGGTGGTTCGGGAAGTGGTGTCCACGTTGTGGGTAGGTCGCTTTCCTGCCGGTAGTCAGGCTTTGCAAGCTGCCAGCCCCTTCTGCGTGATGACCGAACGTGCCGAACTGGATGCGTTCTGTCGCCAACAGGCCCAGGAGCAGGGAGCCAGCTTTGCCGAAACCCGGGGGATTCAGACCCTGCGGCAGGATGGCCGCTCTGTCACCCTGACCACCCGTGAGGGCGAGCGCTTTCAGGCCAGCGCAGTGATTGCTGCCGATGGCGCCCACAGCCCGGTACGCAAGCTGTTGGGGGAGTGCCGTTATGGCGGCGCCGTGGCTATCGAGGGATGTGTGCCCCGGGAGCAGCTCTCCTGGTATCCGGGCATGACACTGGATTTTGCGGCAATCAAAGGTGGCTACGGCTGGCTATTTCCCAAGGGCGATCATGTCAACGTAGGGCTTTACGTGTGGCGTCAGGGAATAGCCTCGCCGGGCCGTGAGCAGCTTGATCGCTACAGTCAGCAACAGCTGGGCGTCCGTCCCTCGGGGGTGCAGGGCTACCCGCTGGGCACCTGGCTGCCACTGGCCCGTTTGTGTCAGGGGAGAATCCTGTTTGCCGGTGATGCGGCCGGTTGTACCGAAGCGTTGCTGGGAGAAGGGATTTATGGCGCCGTTCTCAGCGGCCAGCTGGCCGCCCAGGCGATTCTTGCCGGGCAACTGGCGAGCTACTCCGGGTGGTTGGCGGGCTGGCGGGAAGAGATGGCGACGGTAGAGCAGCTGGCGCGGCTGTTCTACCCGTTGATGCCTCTGTCCACCCGCATGCTGCAGGGCAATCTGGGGGAGACCCTGGTGGAGGGGTTTGCCCGTGGGCTTACGCTGGGCCAGTGCAAGCGCCGCTGGCGCGGCGCATCAATGGTCGGGGGATAACGCGCTACCTTGCTGTTCCCGGTAGTGCACCGGGGTGACGCCGAACCAGCGTTTGAAGGCCCGATTGAAAGCGCTTTGTTCCGAATAGCCCAGATCCAGAGCGATCTGGTTTACCGAGCGGTCGCTGTGCAATAACCAGTCACAGGCAAGGCGGCGGCGTTCATCTTCCAGCAGGCTGGAGAAATCCGTGTTTTCTGATCGTAACTGGCGGCGCAGGGTCCAGGGCTTGATGCCTAATTGGTCGGCGATAGGTTCCAGTTGCGGGACCCCCTGCTGCAGGCGTTTTTGAATCTCCAGGCGTACCTGTTCCAGCAGATTGTCGCGGGCATGGTACTGGGTGACCGCCCGCTGCATGCGAGAACGTGCCACCTTGTGCATTTCCGGGTCTGCATCGCGCAGCGGCAGGTCCAGCAGGCTGGCATCGAGGACGATGGCATTCTGCGGCTGCTCGAAGGCGACCTCACAGCGGAAGATGCGCTGGTATTCCTGCTCCTCGCCCTGTGGTGGGTGGCGAAACAGCACCCTGGCCGGCGACATTTCCTTGCCGATCAGCCAGCGGCCGTAAGTGATGGCGCCGGCGAAGTTGGCATCTATGCGAGCCGGATACGTGGCCAGGTCTTCCAGGTCGCTTTCCCAGATCAGCCACAGGGACTTGTCACGCCACTCGAAGCGCAGCTGGGCACATTCACTGGTGACCTTGGTAAAGGGGATCATCAGCTCGATGGCGTCACCGAGGGTGGCGCTGGACATGCTGGCATAGCCGAGCTCGCCTATGAAGCGCGGGCGGATGCCTTCGCCCATGTGCAGACCGAAAAGCGGATCACCGCTCTTCTGCATAGCCTGCTTGAGTAGCTGGTTCTCAACCGTCATGGCAATGCGGGACTGGGGGTTTTCCAGATCGTCGTTGCTGATACCCAGATCCACCAGGGCACCACTCAGATCGACACCGGCACGCAGGGCGGCATCCAGCAGGAACTCAAGCCAGAAAGGGGCGACGGTACGTAATTTCAGTGAAGAAGACAGGCTGGCGGACATCTTGGCTCGCGTCGTTTTTGTTATCTGCGGAGGCTACTAGATAACGAGAGGCGGGCGGGGAAGTCAACGGTTCAGGTGAGACAAAGAGGAGAGAGCAGGGGCGGCGGTACCGCCCCTGAGACTGGCAAAAAGCGATTACTTCGCTTCTTTGGCCAGCTTGTTGACCTTGCGAGTCAGGGTGGCCAACTTCTTGTTCAGGGCTTCTACCTCATCACGGGTGGGCAGACCCAAAGCGGAAGCAACCTTGCCTCGCACTTCGTCCAGCTGGGACGGCTGCTTCTTGGCAGTAGTTTTTTTCTGTGGCTTGGCCACGGCTTTCTGACGCTTCTCGCCAGTTTTCACCAGGGTCTGGAACAGCTCAGTGCCGTTTTCTTCCAGACGGGTGTAAGCACCACGTACGGCGGTGTTCAGTTTTTCCAGAGCCGCTTTGGCTTCGGTGGTAACTTGTTCATAGCGCTCGTTGAGTTGCTCGATCGTAGCGTTGCTCATAGGGGGCTTCCCTCCGTAGAAAAAATGGATTAGCAAAGCCCTCTGGCGGTGGCTGCGAGGGCGTGAACAAGTGTAAGTCAGGATTCTGACAGTGTTGTTTATGTTGTCTAACAATTAAACACGAGGTTTGGCCTACTCATCAGTAGGTAATTTGCTAAGGTCTACATCCCCCCTGTGCGGGCTCAGCCACCGTGGCGTCTGCAGAACCATTTCCCGGCGAATGAAACACGTTGGGCGCGGCAGGGTTGTCGGACAGAAATCAGAAAAGGATCCATCCATGTCAGCAGTGATTCGCCAGGGCCACTATCAAGGACTTGCCAGTAATGGTGTCACCGAATACAGAGGCATTCCGTTTGCCTTGCCGCCGCTGGGTGAGCATCGCTTCAAGGCGCCCCGGCCGTTGCCGGACGCTGATAATCAGGTGACGGCGGATCAATATCCCCAGCCCTCGCTACAGATGAAGAACCCGTTGATGGGAGTTCACGAGTCCAGTGAAGACTGTCTGTACCTGAATATTTGGGTTCCTGAGGGAGAGGGGCCCTTTCCGGTGATGGTCTGGTTCCATGGCGGTGCCTATCTGGCCGGCTCCATTTCCCAGCCTCTGTATAACGGTGCGGAACTGGCCCGTAGCCAGAAGGTGGTGGTGGTGAATGCGGCCTATCGACTGGGGGCCATGGGCTTTGCCGATTTCACGGCGGTGGCGTCGGAGCTTCAGGCCGACAGCAATCTGGGGCTGCGGGATCAGGTGGCAGCCCTGGAGTGGGTGCAGGAAAACATTAGCGGTTTTACCGGTGATGCCGATCGGGTCACCGTATTCGGGGAATCCGCGGGTGGCTTCAGTGTCTGTGCGCTACTGGCATGCCCGCGGGCGGCATCGCTGTTCCACGCTGCCATTGTCCAGTCCGGCGCGGCAGATTTTGTTCTGGCGCCGGAACAGGTCCGCAAGGTCACCGATGCCTTTGTGGCCGCTCTGCCCGGCGAAGGCAGTGCCGCAGAGAGGCTGCGCGACTGCTCCGACAAAGACTGGATCAAGGCCCAGAATCAGGCGGTAAAAGTGCTGGTGGACCGCGGCCTGCGCACGACAACCCCACAGTTCGCCATGAATTTTCTGCCCATGGTGGATGGGGATCTGTTGCCGCAGCTACCGATAGAAGCCATTGCCGCCGGCGCTGCCGCGGACAAGCGGCTGCTGGCCGGAGTCTGCCAGGATGAATACCACTTTTTCCAGTACGCCGGGGTGCTGGCCGGAACAGTAAAAATGGCATCCGTGCGGGACGTGGATGATCAGGAAATCCAGCGTCGCTTTGAACGGGGGCTGCCGGGCAATGGTGCCCGGGCGTTCGATTATTACCGCACCACGGTCAAGGCGGCCCCCCGCCGCAGTCCGCTGGACGTGTTTTCAGCCATGGAATCCGATCGTCTGTTCCGGGTGCCCACGGTACGTTTGCTGGATGCCCAGAGCCGTCACAATCCGGATTGCTGGGGATTCCAGTTCACCTGGCAGAGCGAGCCCTTTGGCTTGCCGCTGGGGGCCTGCCATGTGGTGGATGTGCCCTTTGTGTTTGGTGTCACCGATACTCCGGCGGGAATTTATTTCACCGGCGGCGGTGATGCGGCCAGAGCCCTGTCCCGACAGGTGCAGGATGCCTGGGGGGCGTTTGCCCACGGCGATGATCCAGGCTGGCAGGGCTGGTCCGTCGGGCGGCAGGTGCGCCAGCTGGGACCGGGCGATGAGATGGCCGGTTTGCTGGATGATGCTGCCGAAGCCCTCTGGGAAACCATCATTCCCGTCCCGAAGTAAGGGGGTGGTGTCCGACCGCCGGACATTTCTCAGAATCACCCAAAGCGCGTAGAATACCGCCCCCGCGCAGCCCCGGTGCCGCGCTATACTGGTTGTGATCTGCGACATTTTGGATGTGGGTGAGTAAGAGTGGTGAGTGGCATGAGCGTAGCAACATTGATCGAGCGCAAGGTTTCCGAGGCCGTCCCTGTGGCACATTTGGCTCTGGAAAACGAAAGCCACAAACACAGTGTGCCGCCCAATTCGGAAACCCACTTCAAGCTGGTGCTGGTGAGTGATGCCTTCGACGGCATGTTGCCGGTACGACGCCACCAGATGCTTTACAAGGTGCTGGCCGACGAGCTGGCGGGCCCGGTGCATGCACTGGCGCTACATACCTATACCGTGGCGGAGTGGCAGGCCAAAGGCGGCGAGGTGAGTGAATCTCCTGACTGTCTTGGCGGCAGCAAGCATGATCCGGAGTTCAAGGCGTGAGTCAGCATAAAGTGGAAAGGTCGGACAGCATTGTCGTTGCTGCCCTGTACAAGTTTGTCCGTCTGGGTGATTTCGAGCAGTTGCGTGAGCCACTGCTGGCGCTGATGCTGGCGCAGGATGTGCGCGGCACTCTGTTGCTGGCCGGGGAAGGCATCAACGGCACCATCTCCGGGCCACGGTCCGGCATTGATACGGTGCTTGGCTGGCTCCGTGAGGATCCGCGACTGGCGGATCTGGAGCACAAGGAATCCTTCCACGACGAGCATCCCTTCCTGCGCACCAAGGTCAAACTCAAGAAGGAAATCGTCACCATGGGCGTGGAGGGGATCGATCCCAACCGCACCGTGGGGACTTACCTGAGCCCGGAAGAATGGAATGCGGTGATCAGTGATCCGGAAACCCTCCTGATCGATACCCGTAACGATTACGAAGTGGAAGTGGGCACCTTCAAGGGCGCCATCAATCCGGAAACCCGCACTTTTCGTGAGTTTCCTGACTATGTGAAAGACACGCTGGACCCGGCCAAACACAAGAAAGTGGCCATGTTCTGCACTGGCGGGATTCGTTGTGAAAAATCCACTGCCTACCTGAAAGAGCAGGGCTTTGATGAGGTCTATCACCTGAAGGGCGGCATCCTCAAATATCTGGAAGAGATGCCCAAGGAAGACTCCCTGTGGGAAGGCGAATGTTTTGTCTTCGACGAAAGAGTCACCGTCGATCACGATCTCAATCCTGGCGAATTCGACCAGTGCCATGCCTGCCGTCGTCCCATTAATGACGACGAAAAAGCATCGGAAAAATTCCAGCTTGGCGTCTCTTGTCCCAAGTGCTACGACGAGTCATCTCCAGAGCAGAAGGCGCGTTTCGCCGAACGCCAGAAGCAGATAGAACTGGCCCGCGCCCGGGGTCGCCAACATCGTGGCCAGAACCCCCGCAAGCCGTCCTGAGAATCAAGGTTATCCCCAGCGTTAGCGAACTGTTGGCGCTTCTCTCATCCATGGCGTGACGGATTCGGGTTAGACTGGCGCTCATCGGATGTGGTCGTGGAGCTTCCATGAAGTGTTTGCTTGTCAGCCTGTTGGCGTTGGCCTCCACCATCGCAGGGGCTGAGCCCGTGCAGGTTGCTGTTTCTGCCAATTTTTCCTCCCCATTGAAACAACTGGTCCAGCGTTATCACCAGCAATACCCGCGGGCAGACATCCAGATCACGGTTGGCTCCACCGGCAAACTGGCGGCCCAGATTCGCCAGGGGGCGCCCTACGATATTTTCCTGGCTGCCGATGCTCGGCGGCCGCAGGAGCTTGCTTCCGAAGGGTGGATTCAGGCTGGCACAGTGCGCACCTATGCCATTGGCAGGCTGGTGCTATGGTCTCCGGATGCCGGAGCCGTTCTCGATGGCTCCTCACTGGTGGCCGGCATGGTGACCCCCGTGGCCATGGCCAATGCCCGTACCGCACCCTATGGCGAAGCCGCCGAGGCAGTGCTGCAACAATTTCCACTTCCGGATTCGGTGACCCTGGTACAGGCAGAGAATGTGGCGCAGAGCTATCACTTTGCCCATAGTGGCGCCGCAGAGGCTGCCTTTGTGGGGTTAAGCCAGGTCCAGGACCAGGGAGGGCGACAGTGGCGTATTCCCGACGCGCTCTATCCACTAATACGTCAGCAGGGTGGTGTGCTGAGGGGTATGCCTGCAGCACAGCATTTCTACGATTTTCTGTTTTCTGGCGAGGCTCAGGAAATGATACGCAGTCTGGGTTATCGCACCGATGAGGTCGCCGATGATGTTGAGTGATGGCGACTGGCTGGCCCTGTGGGTCGGGGTCAAACTGGCGGTGGTTACCACCCTCATCCTGCTTGTGGTATGTACGCCGCTGGCCTGGTGGCTGGCCCGGCGTCGCTTGCCGGGGCAGGCGCTACTGGAAGCCTTGCTGGCACTGCCCCTGGTGTTGCCGCCGTCGGTATTGGGGTTTTATCTTCTGATCGGGCTGGGACCGAGTGGCCCGGGCGGCTGGCTGGCGCAATGGGGCGGTGCCCGCTCTCTGGCGTTCAGCTTTACCGGCCTGGTGATCGGTTCGCTGGTCTATTCGCTGCCCTTTGTTCTGCAACCTCTCAAGAATGCCTTTGCGGCCATTGAGCCACGGCAACTGGATATGGCGGCGGTCTCTGGGGCCCGTCCCATGGACCGTTTTTTCTCGCTGGTGATTCCCCAGGCCCGACATGGCTATGCCAGTGCTGTGATTCTCGGTATTGCCCATACCCTCGGGGAATTTGGTGTGGTGCTGATGATCGGCGGCAGCCTGGCCGGGGAAACCCGGGTGGCCTCAGTGGCTCTCTATGAGCATGTAGAGGCCGGGGACTACGCCAGTGCGCATCGGTTGGCGGCGGTGCTGTTGGTGGCGTCGGTGTTAATGCTGTGGGCCCTGTTTCGCTGGCAACGCAAGCAGAACACCGGGGTGATGCCATGAGTCTGGCATTCTCCCTGTCCGGCCAGGTGGGGTCGTGCCGTTTGCAGGCGCAGGCGCAGCTTGCTGCCAATGGTGTGACGGTCCTGTTCGGCCCTTCCGGGTCCGGTAAAAGTACGTTGTTGCGAATGCTGGCCGGGCTTCAGGATTGCGATGGCGAGATTCGCTTCGGTGACCAGCTCTGGCAAACCGACGACGTCACGCTGCCGCCATGGCAGCGCCCCCTGGGCATGATGTTTCAGGAGCCGACCCTGTTTCGCCATTTGAGTGTGCGCGGCAATCTGGACTATGTGGTGAAACGTCGGGGAGCAGCATGGGACCTGGACAGCGTGGTAAGTCAGGCGCGTATTGAGGATTTGCTGGGGCGTTCCGTGGAGACACTTTCCGGGGGTGAGGCTCAGCGGGTGGCGCTGGCTCGAGCGTTACTGGCCGGGCCGCAACTACTGTTACTGGATGAACCCCTGTCAGCTCTGGATCACGGCCACAAGCAGGAATTGCTGAAGATGATCAGCGATATCGCCAGGAAGGTGCCGGTGATTTATGTCACCCATGATCTGGATGAGTTGCTGACCCTGTCGCGACAGGTCTGGCTGATGGAGCAGGGACGCATCGTGGCCAGAGGCAAGGCTCACGAAGAACTGGCACGGCTGGATGGCCCGTTGGCCCAGCGTGGCGATGCCACGGCCTTGCTGTACGGTGAACTGGGAGATTACGACAACCGGGATCATCTGCAGGCGGTGACCGTTGCACAACAGACATTCTGGCTACCGGCGGCGCAGCCGGTGTCTGGCGAAGAGCCGGTACGCCTTCGCATTGCCGCCCGGGATGTGAGCCTGTGCCGCCAGGCGCCGCAGGATTCCAGCATTCTTAATATCCATCCGGTGCAGGTGGCAGCCTTGCGCGAAGTAGGGCCGGGACAGGCTGTGGTACAGCTGGCTCTGGGGGATCAGCGTTTGCTCGCCCGCATCTCCAGCCGCTCCGCCCGGGAGCTTGAGGTGTTCCCCGGTGCGCGGCTTTATGCGCAGGTGAAGGCGGTGGCGTTGGGATAAGCTACAAGCTATAACGCGAGCATGGGTTTGCGTGTTTTCAACGCAAGAGGCCGCTCCCAAACTTTGGGCGCGGCCTCTTGCTCTCAAAATAAACAGAACCTTCAATCGCGTTGTAGCTTGCAGCTAGAGGCTATTCTCCTCCCGCCTGGCTGCGCCAGTCTGCGGCCAGGCCGAAGCGTAGTTCGCCGGTGGTGATGGTGCTGGTGCCGGAGAAGAAGAACATGGCCACGGTGATGATCTGCAGGCTGAGAATAACCCCCGGTGACCAGAGGGCTCCCAGGCCGGCAGCAAGATCCGCCGCCAGGCCCCCATGGGCAGGCAGGATCAGACTGATGGCAATCCCATAGAGCGCGGCCAGCAACGCCATCATCTGGTATACCGAGAACAGTCTGCTGCCGCCACGATAGTCCGCCCGCAACGTTTCCGAATATACCCGCCACAACTGACTTCCTACCAGGCTCAGGGCAAAGGCCAGGGCAAATTGGCTGTGGAAGAAGAGGGCACTACAGACCAGCGCGAGCGCGGTATAAACCACACAGGTGACCGCCTGGATGGGGATCACTTTTACCGCTTCCATTTCCCCGGCAAAGGCAATCTTCTTGGTCTTGCCGATAAACACATGATTCAGGGTACAGAACAGGCGTTGGGCCCAGCGCGGTGAATGGCGCAGGGCCTTGCCGTAGCAACAGCCGAAGCTGATACAGGCCAGCCGTCCAATGCCTTCACCCAGTACATAGGCAATCGACATGGCGGCCAGCATGGGCAGAATCGGTAAGGCAGTCTGCCACCAGTGCTGGCTGGCCAGGTCCGCCAGCCACAGGAACAGCGGGGCGATAATAATGCCGACAAAGCTGGCACCGCCGACGGTGAAGCCATGGCGGTTTTTTTCCACCACGGTGGCAATGATCTTGGCGGCGGGCAGGCAGATTGCCAGTATCCCGAGGGTCAGCAGCAGTGCCGTGCCCAGCGACACACCGGCGGAAGCAGTCAGCAGAATAAAGCAGGTAACGCCGAGCCCGCCGGCGATACCGGTAAAGAGCCCGTAGAAGGTCAGGTTCAAACCCTGCCAGGAGCCGTCATGGTTTTTTTTCAGCGGTAACGAAGCCACGAATTGCCAGCGCTCTTCCGGCAGATGACGGAACAGAAAGCGAAAGCCTGCCCCGAAGATCAGGGCGCACCCCAACAGAAACAAATCCACAGCCATAGCGAGCTCCTTCAGCGGTAGCGTCAGGACCGAGCATGCGGCTGTATCAGTGCGGATCAATGACAGGTGGGTGACGGTTGCATGAAGGTGAAACGCGGCATCAGCCAACATGCGAGGAAGCGCGGACAATGCTTGAATAACGCGAGAGAGAAATGCTTAACGGATGTGCTGCGGGTTAATCTCGATTGCGCAAAAAACACTCGGCGGCTTGCACGATCAGTTCGGTGACGGAGCGGTCTTCCATCAGGGCCTGCATTTTCAGGCGTTTGTGCAGATCGGCGGGTATATCGGCAGTGAGCCGGCGGTAGCCATCACGCACGGCTCCCGGGCGCTGCGGCTTCGCGGCTTTCTTCGGACCGGGTTTACGAGCGGCACCGTTACGCTTGCGGGGGCGCTGCTGCTCTTCAATAGTGACGAAATCGATCTGTTCCATGGGTGCTGCAATGAGGCCGGCGAAGACAGTCGCCAGATTACTGGAAAGTGCTGCAAATAGACAGGATTGGCAGTTAATTTTATAGTGCAAAACCTTGATTAAAAAAGCGTTGTCGCAAAGGCAACGATAAGAACAGGGGTTGGGGGAGAGGATGGAAAATGTGGATGTCCTGATCATCGGCAGCGGCTTTGGCGGCTCGGTGATGGCCTGCCGGATTGCGGAGAAGGGAAGTCGGGTGGTGGTGTTGGAACGGGGGCGGCGCTGGTTGTCGGACGATTACCCATCGGTGTCCCAGCGCGATTGGTTCTGGGATGAAGACGAACCGGAAAAACAGAACGGCTGGATCGATTTTCGCTACTTCGGCGACATGAGTGTTGCCATGGGCGCTGGGGTGGGCGGTGGCTCCCTGATCTACGCCAATGTCAGCATTGAGGCCAAGCCGGAGGCCTTTGCCCAGGGGTGGCCGGAGGCCATCGATTACGTCACGCTCAAGCCCCATTACACTACCACTGGCGTCATGCTCAATGTGCAGGAACTGCCGGGCAATCAATGGACCCCGCGAACCCATCTGATGAAGGAAGGGGCTGACGCCGTCGGGGCCGGTGACCGGTTTCGTATTGTGCCCCAGGCGATCACCTTTGATCCCGACTGGAGCCCACAACGGGATGATCCATACTCCTATGGCCACAGCCAGACCTGGGTAAACCCTCAGGGCAAAACCCAGGGCACCTGCGTGCATTGTGGTAACTGCGATCTGGGCTGCCCGGTGCAGGCCAAGAATACCCTAGATCTGAATTACTTGGCGGCGGCGGAGAATGCCGGTGCTGATGTCCGTCCCCTGCATCATGTGCGCACCATTCGTGCCCTGGAAGGCGGCGGTTATGAAGTGCTGGCCAGGGACCTGGACAGCCATTGCTGGCGCCGTTTCAAGGCGGAAAAGGTGATCGTGGCTGCCGGTTCCATGGGCTCTACTGAACTGTTACTGCGCTGCCGGGATCAGTACAAGACCCTGCCGAAACTGAGTCGCAAGCTTGGCCACAACTGGTCCTGCAATGGTGACTTCGCCACCATGGCATTTTATGAGGAGCGCCAGATTTCTCCCACACGGGGGCCGACCATTACCAGCGCCATTGATTACCTGGATGGTGAAGATGGTGGCGCTCGTTATTTTGTGGAAGATGGCGGCGTGCCCGATATTCTCGGCAGCTGGATGGAGCGACTGGGCAAGGATCCCCGCTTCGCCAATACTCGGCTGGGTGCTGCCATGCTCAAGTATGGAGAGAGCAGTGATCCCTTTGCCAGGATGATGCCCTGGTTCGGGCAGGCCATGGACGATCCCGGTGGCCGTTTCTATCTGGGCCGTCGCTGGTACTGGCCCTGGAAGAAAGACCGCTTGAAACTGGATTGGGACTATCGCAAGGCGGAAAAGGCGGTACAGGGCCTGGCAGACCGCCATCTGTCGCTGACCGCTGCGACCGGCGGTGATCCGATGACGCCGGCCACCTGGGACTGGTTCAAGGATTTGGTGACCCCGCACCCGCTGGGCGGCTGCAATATGGCAGATTCTGTGGAGCAGGGCGTGGTAGACCACCGGGGAGAAGTGTTCAACTATCCCAATCTGTTTGTGATTGATGGCGCCATGGTGCCACGGGCGCTGGGTTTGAACCCGTCACGGACCATCGCCGCACTGGCCGAGTATGCCGCCAGTGAAATGGGTTGAGGTTCGCTTCATGCCACATACTTTATGCGAGACGGAACACCGTGCATTTTGCGGGTTTTCAGCAAGACAGGCGTGCTGCTCATTGGCGGCTACGATACCTTGGTAGTCAGTAGAGAATCAGAGAGGAATCCATAATGGCCGATGCCCGTTTCCATATCGTCTTTACCGGTCAGCTGGTGAAAGGGTCGGACCTTGCGACGGTAAAAAGCAACCTGGGAAAAATCTTCAAGATGGATGCCGCCCGGGTGGAGAAATTGTTTTCCGGGCAGCCGGTGGTGTTAAAGAAAGATGCCGACCAGGCCACCGCCATGAAATTCCGCGCAGTGCTGAAACAGGCCGGCGCAGAGTGTGAACTGCGGCCGGTAGCCGATCCCGTCCAGGCATCCGCTGGTGCATCTGCGCCGGCACCCGAATCCCGCGCAGCGTCTCCGGCCCCGGACAGTCGCGAACCGACAGAACCCTCGTCTGGCGAGCTGGAAACGGTGGGCACCATCCGCACCGGGGGAACCGGTTTTTCCGGGGCCTTCTCGGTGGCGGAAGTGGGGGCGGAAATTGATAACAGGGAAAAGGTCGCTCCTCCGCCTGCGCCGGACGTGGATCACTTGACTATGGCTCAGCCGGGGGAAGTGCTGGGGCAGAAAAAAGCGGAGGAAATGCCGGTGGCACCGGACATCAGCCATCTGTCGCTGAAAGACGACTGACGCCCGTGCTGTTGTGGCATCAGGGGCTGGATGCGGCCTGGAATACGGTGTCCCGCTCGTTGCCTTCCAGGCGCTTCAGTAGCCGGTGGCGGCTTTGCAGTGCCGGGTAAACCGGGCTGTCGGGGGAGATGGAAATCACCAGCGTTTGCATTAGTTCACGGGCACCGTGCACATCCCGCTGGCGTATCAGTTTGTCCAGTTGGGCAAAGGCCTCGTTATCTGCGGCCAGGGTATCCAGCTCAGCCAGTTGTTGCGGATTGGCGGTGAGCTGGCGAGCACGGCGTATCGCCACCTTGGCCGCGCGGGTATCGCCCAGATCAAGTAACTGGCGAATCACCGCGTAATTTTCACTGAGATCCACCGCGTCACCCTTGGCTTTTTCCGGCGGCGTTTTCAGGGGCGTTTCTGAGGTTTTTTCAGACGCCGGTGGCGTGGATGCTGCAGGGGCTGGCGACTGAGTAGCCGCGTTATCATCGGTGAGCGTCAACGTCCAGTTGCCCAGCTCACAGCCACTTTCTGTGCTGACGTTTACCTGCCACTGGCCTCCGGGAGCCAGATCAAGGCCGGCAAAGGTTTTCGACGACCAGGTGCGCCAGTAATCCGAGCCCACCGCCAGCGGCACATCAACAATGGGTTCACCGTTGTAGGACCAGGTATGGTGCAGCTGCTCGCCATTACCATCCTGGATGGCGGTAAAGAACAGTAGCTCATTGACTGAGAGTGGGGCGGTTGTGAGCTGAGCGAGCGGTTCCCGTTCTTCCACTGCAGTGGTGAAAGCGGCACTGACCAATGTCGGGCACGAGTTGTCGGTGGCAGTTTCAGCGAAGGCCAATGCCGGAATCAGCAGGCCGGTGACAATGCAGATACGCACCTTGATACCCCCAGAATGTTGTCCGGCTGCCGCTTTTGTCTGGATAGTTTTTGGATAGCGGCAGCATCTACAACAAGACTAGTGGCACAGCGGCAACAACGCGCAGAACTGCGTCACGTTAGCGGTGAACATTCGGGTAAAGACAATCAGTCTGCCGAGGCGGATTCATCACCCTGATCCGGACCATGGAACGCCAGGTAGAGCTCTTCCAGTATTTCCGGAATGCTCAGGGCCATTTGCCGTACCACCTGACTGTTGTCCCAGAGCGTGTCCAGGGCTTCGTCATCATCCACCCCTGAAATCAGGATGAAGGGCAGCAGCATTTGCGCCATCTGTTCTTCATCATCCTGATACCAGTTTTCTTCGGCCACAAAGACGCCGGTCATGAAACCGGCACACCAGCTTGCCAGATCCTGGCCGTCATCTTCCTGATAAGGGTCAAGCAGGCAGGGCAGGTTGACGGCGTCGCCACCGAGTAACTGTGTTACCAGTCGTTCGCGCAGCCGGTTGAGAGCATCAGTGACGTCCTCGGGAACCGGCATTTCCAGCTCTTCGCTGTAGTCCACCGTTTCCACGTCTGGCCCGACGGCCAGGGCACAGAGCATGCCATGGATTTCCGTCCAGGTAGGGGCGTCTTCGCCAAGGTCCTGGAAGTACTGGCGAACGGTGTTTTTCAGGCTGGGATTGGTAATGTCTGACATGGAGTCCTCCGCTGCCGGCAAGCATACCGGGAGTTATCGGCGGTCTCCAGGTATTCAGCTCAACGGCAGCTGGACCACCTGGTTCCGGCCCCGGGATTTGGCTCCATACAGTGCGCTATCAGCCCGCTTGATCAACTGGTCCGCCGTTTCCCCGGGCTGGAAGGCGGTCAAACCGGCAGAGAAAGTGGTTTTGATGTCACTGGCAAAGGAATAACCCTGTTCGGCGAAGCGCCTGCGCAGGCGTTCCAGAGCGGCTTCGCAGGCGGCTTCCGTGGCATGGGGAAACAGCACCACGAATTCCTCACCACCGTAGCGGGCCAACAGGTCCGATTTGCGCAGGCCCTGGCTGGCAATGCGGGCAAAGCGGCTGAGCACTTCGTCGCCACTATGATGGCCGTAGTTATCATTGACCCGCTTGAAATGGTCCAGATCGATAATCGCCAGATAAAGGGGGGTGTGGTTGCGGTTGGCGAGGGAAAGCTCTTCCTCCAGTCGTTCGAGAAAATGGCGGCGGTTATACAGCCCGGTAAGATCATCGCGCACCGCAATGGCTTCCAGGCGAGAGTGGGCATCACGCAGGTTTTCACGTTGATCCCTGACCCGGTTCTGCAAGTTGTGGATGTAGCCCCCCATATAGATAAACCAGCAGAGGATCAGGGCAAGAATGATCCAGTGCCCGATCAGAAACGAAAAGATCGCCTGTTGGGGGGTTTCCAGCCACTCGTATACCTGCAACGTGGTGAAGCAGAAAAGGGTAAAGCCGGCCATGGCCATTTGCCGGCGCCTGTCCAGGGCAAAAATGCCAAACGTCATCACCATGAAGTAGATGCTCAGCATGGCGCCACGTAGCTCGCGGGTATAATGCAGGATCACCGTGGTCAGGATGATGCCGGTGGCCATCTGCAAAATGGTCAGGCTGGGGTCGCCGAGGCGTTCGCTGAGACCACTACGGATGAGCAGAAAGAACACCAGGTTGATGGCAAATAGCACCGAGAACATCATCAGGTGCGGTGTATTGGGCGCAAAGGCACTGAGCTCGACGCCGAGGATGGTGCCCACCCATAGCAGGCAATAGGAGTAAACGGCCATGATCTGGCGGCGGAGGCGGATGGCGCGCTCCGGCGGTTCGGCGGGAATCAGGGTAAGCACGTAGGTAATCGGATCCTGTAGGTTGCCTGCTGGCTTTTTGGTCAACTTTACCGTTTTTCTCATTCCAGGTCACAGGGATGTCATTGTGAGAGGTAGACAGGGCCTGACAAACTGTCTCGAGTGAAACAATCGTTTGATTGGTTGTGTTAATTCGACCTCCTGAGGCCCGATCATGTCGACCCCCCTGTTTGATCTCACGCTCACCGAAGAGCAGCGCATTACCCGCGAGAGCATGCGACGTCTTGCCCGCGATTCCCTGTCGTCCCAGGCCCGAGCTGCTGACGATGCGGCGCAGGCCAATCCGGCGCTACTGGATGCCATTAGTGGTTTCGGCCTGGCCTTGATGCCCATGCCGGAAGCCCTAGGTGGCGTTGCCATGCCTCGTTCGCCGTTATCCAATGCCCTGGCCGTGGAAGATCTGGCCCAGGGAGACATGTCCCATACCCTGGCCGCACTGCAACCGATGGCTGCAGTGAATGCACTGATGGATTTCGGTGACGAGCAGCAACAGGAACGGTGGCTCCCAGTCTTGGCGGCGGAGACCTTTACTGGTGCAGCGTTGGCGGTCAACGAGCCCCGTGCCACCTTCGAGCCTGCTGCGCCGGCCACCATGGCCAGCCAAGACGGCGACACCTACACCCTCAACGGCGTGAAAAGTCTGGTCCCCATGGCTGCCCAATGTGAGTGGTTTGTAGTGGTGGCTGCTATCGATGGCGAGGTGGCGGGCTTTGTGGTGCCGGCGGAGGCGGAAGGGTTGACCATTGAGTCCGAGCCGTACATGGGGTTGCGTAGTGCCAACATGGCGACGCTGACCCTGGAAAACGTGGCCATCCCGGCCCGTGACCGGTTACCGCGCTTCGACCTGAATCGTCTGCTGGGCCTCAGCCGTATCGGCCAATGCGCCCTGGCGGTGGGCTGCTGTCAGGCGGTGCTGGAATACAGCATCCCCTACGTGAAAGAGCGCAAGGCGTTCGGGGAGCCTATTGCCTGGCGTCAGTCCGTGGCCTTCATGGTGGCCAACATGGGTATCGAAATTGAAGGCATGCGCCTGATGATGCTGCGCGCTGCCAGCCGGGCGGAGCAGGGCCTGGATTTCCACAAGGACGCCTATCTGGCCCAGTTGCAGTGCATGGAAAAAGCCATGGAGATCGGCACCAACGGTATCCAGCTGTTTGGTGGCGCCGGCTTTGTGCGCGATTACCCGCTGGAAATGTGGTACCGCAACCTGCGCAGCATTGCCGTGTTGCACGGCAGCCTGATGGTATAGGAGAGAGTCATGATCAATCTGGAAATTCCGGCCAAGCTCGAACAGGTCCAGCAGATGGCCCAGCAACTGGCAGCGGGAGTGTTTCGCCCCATTGCCCGCAAATACGACGCCATCGAACACTGCGATACCCCGGAGGAGCTGAAGCCGGTGGCGCAGATGATGGCAGCCATGCCCCGCGGCGGTGGGAAAAAGGGTGCCAGTGACGAGATCAAGAACGGTAGCAACATGACCGGCATCCTGGCGGTGGAAGCCATGTGCTGGGGCGATGTGGGGTTGATGCTCTCCATTCCCGGCTCCGGGCTGGGCAATGCGGCGGTGATGGCCGTGGGCACCCCGGAGCAGAAAGAGAAGTATGGCAAGCTCTACTGTGCCATGGCGATTACCGAGCCCGGCGCGGGTTCGGATTCCGCTGCGGTCAGTACCACCGCTGAACTGGACGGTGATGAGTGGGTGCTCAACGGTGAGAAAATCTACTGCACCGCGGGCCAGCGCTGTGATGCGGTGGTGGTCTGGGCGACCCTGGACAAGTCATTGGGCAAGGCGGCGATCAAGTCATTCATCGTTCCTCGCGATAACCCCGGCCTGCAGCTGGTGCGCGTGGAAGACAAGATGGGCCTGCGCGTGTCAGATACGGCGGCCCTGTCGTTCAACAACTGCCGAATCCCCAAGGACCATATCCTTGGTTCGGCAGAAATTGGCGATACCGAAGAGGCCCGCAAAAAGGCCTTCGGCGGGGTGATGCAGACCTTTGATAATACCCGTCCCCAGGTGGCAGCCATGGCATTGGGCGTGGCCCGTGCGGCACTAGAGATAACCAGAGAAATATTGGAAAAAGAAGGGGTTGAGGCTGATTTCTCGAAACAACCTTATAATTCTACGGCGCGGGAGCTGGAGCTGTACCGGCTGGAAGCGGACCTGGAAGCCGCCCGCCTGATGACCCTGAAAGCCGCCTGGATGGCAGACAATGGCCAGCCCAATTCCAAAGAAGCCTCCATGTGCAAGGCCAAGGCCGGGCGCATGGGCAATGAGGTAACCCTCAAGTGCGTGGCCCTATGCGGCGAGCTGGGCTATTCCGAGCGGACGTTGCTGGAAAAGCTGGCTCGGGATTCAAAGATCATCGACATCTTCGAGGGCACCCAGCAGATCCAGCAACTGATCGTGGCACGGCACCTGCTGGGGCTGTCGTCCAGAGAGCTGAAATAATATGTCGACAAGGCCGCTGTAGGAACGGAGCGTAGTGGAGTAACGCACGTAGTTCCGTGCGGCCCTAAGGGTGAGCGAAGCGAATAATGCCTCTCGAGGCGC
Organism: Alcanivorax jadensis T9; assembly: GCF_000756655.1. Classification (GTDB taxonomy): domain Bacteria; phylum Pseudomonadota; class Gammaproteobacteria; order Pseudomonadales; family Alcanivoracaceae; genus Alcanivorax; species Alcanivorax jadensis. Next base: position 366,904 of record NZ_ARXU01000001.1, on the reverse strand, counting down.
GAACCGCGCTTGCGCGGAAATCGTCCGCAGGACGATCAGGAGTTTCAGGGCTCGCCAGTTGTATGGAGGTTAGTCTGTAAGCTAGAAGGCAACTTGCCACGGCCAGTTCGCGCCTCGAGAGGCGCTCCTACAGCGGCTGCGTAGTTGGCGTATTTGCTGTTTCAGCCTTTGGATTTCCCGGCCATGGCATTACCCTTGCGGTGTCTTTGACTTCAAGGAGCGTGTGAGATGGCCGAAACGCTGGCTGGCAAGGTGGTGTGGATTACCGGGGCCTCCTCCGGGATTGGCGAGGCGTTGGCGAAGGAATATGCGCGCCGGGGCGCAACCCTGGTGCTCTCCGCCCGTCGGGAAGAGGAGCTGAAGCGGGTCCAGGAGGGTCTGGTCAACGGTGATGACCATCTAGTGTTGCCGCTGGATCTGACGGAAGTCGAAGCCATGCCTGCTGCCGTGGCGGCGGTGCGGCAGCGTTTTGATCGTCTTGATCAGGTGGTCCACAACGGCGGCATTTCCCAGCGCTCCCTGGTGGCCGACACCGATTTGGCGGTGGATCGGCGAATCATGGAGGTGAATTTCTTTGGCACCGTGGCGCTGACCAAGGCGGTATTGCCCTGGCTGAAAGAGCAGGGCCGAGGCCGGTTTGTGGTGGTGACCTCGCTGGTCGGTGAGCTGCCCACGCCTTTGCGCAGTGCCTACAGCGCCAGCAAGCACGCTCTGCACGGTTTCTTCGAATCCTTGCGTGCCGAGGAATACGATGCTGGTATCCGGGTGACCCTGGTGATGCCCGGCTTTATCCGCACCCAGGTCTCCCTCAACGCGCTCACCGCCGATGGCTCTGCCCAGGGCAGTATGGATGAGGCTCAGGAAGCCGGTATTGCCCCTGACGAATGCGCCAAACGGATGGTGAAGGCCGTGCAGCAAGGCCGCGATCAGGTTATCATCGCCGGCCGCGAGGGTGCCGGTATCTACCTGAAACGCTGGAGCCCCGCGCTGTACCGCCGATTGATCCGCAAAATGAAGGTCACATAATCGCCCACACGCTTCACGCAAAATCTGCTTGTTGCGCCATTGCTGTTGCGTGAAGCGTGGTGGCTGTTACACAGAGAGAGAAAGGGTTCCCATGGACACGCTGGACGCCAAACAACGGACTCGCCTCAACAAGCTGCAGAAGAAGCTGCGGCGCGAGGTCGGTCGTGCCATTGCTGATTTCAATATGATCAGTGAGGGCGACAAGGTGATGGTGTGCCTGTCTGGCGGCAAGGATTCCTACACCATGCTGGAAATCCTGCGCAATCTGCAGCATTCGGCGCCGGTGAATTTCGAGCTGGTGGCGGTGAACCTGGACCAGAAGCAGCCGGGGTTCCCGGAGCATGTACTGCCGGAGTACCTGGAGCGGGAAGGGGTGGCCTATCACATCCTCGAGAAGGACACCTATTCCATCGTCAAGGAGAAGGTGCCGGAGGGGAAAACCACCTGTGGGCTGTGTTCACGGCTGCGTCGCGGTAGCCTCTATGGCTTTGCCGAAGAGATCGGCGCCACCAAGATCGCCCTGGGCCACCACCGCGATGACATCGTCGAGACCCTGTTTCTGAACATGTTCTTTGGCGGCAAGATGAAGGCCATGCCGCCCAAGCTGCGCAGCGACGATAACCGCAATATTGTTATCCGTCCTCTCGCTTACAGCCGCGAGAAGGACATCATCGAGTTCTCCAACTTCAAGGATTTCCCGATCATCCCCTGCAACCTGTGTGGCTCTCAGGAGAACCTGCAACGCCAGGTGATCAAGGAGATGCTCAACAAGTGGGACCGGGATCAGCCAGGGCGCATCGAGAACATCTTTGCTGCCATCCAGAATATTGCCCCCTCGCAACTGGCCGATACGCGCCTGTTCGACTTCGAAAATCTGGAAGACGGCCAGCAGCAGGGCGGTGAGCAGGCTCACCGACTGGACGTGGTCAACCTGTTCGGCTGATCAAAAAAGCATCGTTTCGGCGATTTTGCCACTAAACATGATTCACGGCGCCGTTTCCGGTAAAATACCCGCGCCTTTTTGCGGTGCGGTCTGTCAGGCCGCCATGTAACCGTTTCCCCGGGCTTCTGCGACTTCCTCCGACCCCCTTCAAGCGGGGTCGACCCTTGGGTTTTCGCCGAATGTCCCGATTAACCAAGACTCTCTCGACCAGAAGGGTAGGAGCACCATGACCGATCGTATTCAGAAGGGTAGCCTTGAAATCGCTGCCGAACTCCATGATCTGGTAGTCAACGAGATTGCGCCGGGTACCGGCGTGGACCCGGAACACTTCTGGGCCGAGCTGGAAAGCATCCTCAAGGACCTGGCGCCCAAGAACAAGGCGCTGCTGGAAAAGCGTGAAACCATCCAGGCGCAGCTGGACGAGTGGTACAAGGCCCGTAAAGGCCAGGCCATCGACATGGCTGAGTACAAGCAGTTCCTGACCGAGATCGGTTACCTGCTGCCGGAAGGCGAGGACTTCAACGTTACCACCGAGAATGTGGATGACGAGATCGGCACCATCGCTGGGCCGCAGCTGGTGGTACCGGTGAAAAATGCCCGTTTCGCCCTGAACGCCGCCAATGCGCGTTGGGGCAGCCTGTATGACGCCCTCTACGGCACCGACGTGATTTCTGACGAAGGCGGCGCCGAGAAAGGCGGGGCTTATAACCCCAAGCGTGGCGCCAAGGTGATTGCCTGGGCCCGTAACTTCCTGGACCGCTACTTCCCGCTGGCCTCCGGCTCCCATAAAGACAGCACCGGTTACGCCATTGTTGATGGCAAACTGGAAGTGTCCCTGGGCGCTGAAAAATCCGGCCTGAAAGACGAAGGCCAGCTGCAGGGTTATGTGGGCGAGGCCTCTGCCCCATCCGGTATCCTGCTCAAGCACAACAACCTGCATGCAGAAATCCAGATCGATGCCAGCCACCCGATTGGCACCGACGACGCTGCCAACATGAAAGATGTGCTGCTGGAATCTGCCATCACCACCATCCAGGACTGCGAAGACTCCGTAGCCGCCGTGGATGCGGAAGACAAAGTCGAGGTGTATCGCAACTGGGCCGGCCTGATGAAGGGCGACCTGCAGGAAAGCTTCCAGAAGGGCGGCAAGACCATGACCCGCGCCATGAATCCGGATCGCGAGTACACCGCGCTGGACGGCGGCACCCTGACCCTGCACGGCCGCTCCCTGTTGCTGGTGCGGAACGTGGGCCACCTGATGACCAACCCGGCTATCCTGCTCAATGGCGAGGAAACCCCGGAAGGCATCATGGACGGCATGATCACCGTGCTGGCCGGCATTCATGACCTGAAGAAACTCAACAAGCTGAGCAACAGCCGCACCGGCTCCATGTACATCGTGAAGCCGAAGATGCACGGTCCGGAAGAAGTGGCCTTCGCTGTTGAGCTGTTCGAGCGTGTCGAGAAGGCCCTGGGCCTGGAAAAGAACAGCCTGAAGATCGGCATCATGGATGAAGAGCGCCGCACTACCGTGAACCTGAAAGAGTGTATCCGTCAGGCGAAAGAGCGTGTGATCTTCATCAACACCGGCTTCCTGGACCGCACCGGTGACGAAATGCACACTTCCATGGAAGCAGGCCCCATGGCGCGTAAGGGCGACATGAAAGCCCTGCCGTGGATCAATGCCTACGAAGACTGGAATGTGGACATCGGTCTGGAATGTGGTCTGCCGGGTCACGCCCAGATCGGTAAGGGCATGTGGCCCAAGCCAGACGAAATGGCCGAAATGATGGCCACCAAAGCCGGTCACCCGAAAGCCGGTGCCAACTGTGCCTGGGTGCCGTCCCCGACGGCTGCGACCCTGCACGTTACCCACTATCACGAGATTAACGTGGCAGAAGTCCAGAAAGAGCTGGCTAACCGCAAGCGTGCCTCCCTGGACGATATCCTCACCGTGCCGTTGCTGACCCGTGAGCTGTCCGCCGAAGAAATCCAGCAGGAGCTGGACAACAACGCGCAGGGCATTCTGGGTTACATGGTTCGCTGGATCGACAGTGGCGTGGGTTGCTCCAAGGTGCCGGACATCAATGATGTGGGCCTGATGGAAGACCGCGCCACCCTGCGGATTTCCAGCCAGCACGTAACCAACTGGTTGCACCACGGCATCACCAATCAAGAGCAGGTGACCGAAACCCTGAAGCGCATGGCAGAAGTGGTAGATCGTCAGAACGCCAACGACCCCACCTACGTGCCCATGGCCAAGGATTTTGACAACTCCGTGGCCTTCCAGGCAGCGATGGAGCTGGTGTTCGAGGGCTGCTCCCAGCCCAGCGGCTACACCGAGCCGGTCCTGCACCGTCGTCGCCGTGAGCTGAAAGCCCAGTAAGACAAAAAGCCCCGCACCGCGGGGCTTTTTTTCGCTACAAGCTACGCTTCGCTGGAAATGCTTTCTACGAAGCTACTGTAGGAGCGGCGCTTGAGCCACGAACCTTGCGCAGCAAGGAAGTCGCCCGTAGGGCGATCAGGGCTCCCAGAGCTCGACAGGTTTCTGCACTGTGTGCGGCGCCTGCATGGTCCCCGATAACGGTGCGGGAAACGTGACCGGGAGCGTGTTACTGCGTTTGCCTGAGACTGCCATGCTTGATCGCCCTGCAGGCGATTCCGCGCTCCGCGCGGTTCGCGGTTCGCGGCTCAAGCGCCGCTCCTACAGCAGCTTCGAGTGCGACGCTATTCCTTTTCCACCATCACCTCCAACGGCAGATTGAACTGCTGGCTGCTGCTCTGCACCCCGCCAAAACCACGCTGGTCCTGTTTGCGGTCTACGCGGATGCTGCCCATGGGCTGCCAGACCCCGGGCTGTACTCTCAGGGTGGTGCCGCTGGACTGGGTCTGTGCCAGTCCCGGGCCGCCAGTTTGGTCATAACGTTGGCTGACCTGTAGCACCACGCTGCCGTCCGGGGTCAGTTGCGGGATTACCTGGATACCCTGTTGTAGCTCAGCAAGCACGGTGCCGTAATAACCGCCGCCGAGGGCGAGCAGGGTGCCCTGGCTGATATGGGCTGGGTAACCGCTGAGGGTGCGAATCTGGTAATGGTCCTGCAGGCTGCTGTGCTGCCGGCTTTGTTCAATGCGGATGTCACCGGAGACCCCGCCGGGAATGCGGCCCTGGATACGGGTATCCACTCCGCTACGCTGGCCGCTGCTGGTACCTTGACGACGAAGATGAACAACCAGAGCGCTGGGTGCGGCTTCCAGGCTGCCCAGCGCACCTTCCAGTTCAGCCATATTGCTGTCGGTGGTGCGGATGATCAATTTGCCCTGATAGGCCCGGACGCTGCCGCCGGGGGCCAGTAGGGGTTCGATCACCGACACCAGTGCCGGGGCATCCGGGCGGGGTAATACGTGGATGCGCATGGAGTCTGCCATGGCCTGGCCGATCATCCCCAGAAGCAGGCTGAGCAGCAGAACGAGATGTCGGCAGCGGTGTATTCGTCGTTGCATCATGATCGACTCCGGCAGGCTTTTTCTCACTCTATCATGGCCGCTGCATTACGCATCTCTACAGGATCACAGGCATAATGGCGTCCGCCTGAAGTTGCCCCAGAGTTGCCATGTTTGCCAACAGCCGTAGCGTTACCTCGAATCAGACCGGAATCCACAATGACCTGGAGCGGGTGGTCCGTCGCCATCTGCAAAGTCCCTGGCAGGCGCCTATTGCGGACCATGATGCTCAGGCGTTTGCGCAATTGCAGCAGTGGCGGCAAGCGCAAGGCGCTGAGCGACCGCTGATGCTGGATTCCGGCTGTGGCACCGGGCGCTCTTCCTTGCTGCTTGCCAGCCAGCACCCGGAGGCTCTGGTGGTGGGGGTGGATCAGTCCGCTGCCCGCCTGGAGCGTGCCGGCAGGCGTTTTCAGGCACTGCCGGACAATCTTTTGCTCTTGCGGGCGGATTGCGCGGGTTTGTGGCGGCTGATGGCCGGGGAAGGCCGGCAACTCCTGCGCCATCAGATTCTTTATCCGAATCCCTGGCCGAAAAGCGCACATCTGAAGCGGCGCTGGCACGGTCATCCGGTGTGGCCCACGATGTTGTCGCTGGGTGGCGTGCTGGAAATGCGCAGTAACTGGTTGCTGTACCTGCAGGAGGTGCGGGACGCGCTGGCGATCAGTGGCATTGATGCGGCGCTGTCGGAACTGCCGCTGCAAAGCGAACCGTTGACGGATTTCGAGGAGAAATACCAGGCCAGCGGTCAGGTGAACTGGCAGCTGACAGCGACTCTGTAACGCGGCGGGTAGGGAGGATTAGCCGAAGGCGTAATCCACCAGATTCCTGGTGCCAGACTTTCCACCCTACAAGATTCTATAAACGCAGCTCTCGCAACTCTATTGAGGAGGCTGCCCGTTCCCAGTGTTCCTGAAACTGTCTGGACAGACGTGGCGCGCGGGGAAGACGATGGCCGCACAGGTCGAGTCGGCCGGGCCGTGGCCAGCCCGCAGCTTCGAACAGTCCGGTCCCATCGCCGATAGCAAAGCAGAGCTGGTTGTCACGGTCATCATCCTGGCACTGGCGCATCTGTATGCGAGAGGGAAGCCGGCGGGCCAGATGGACCAGGCGATGTCCGTTACGCACGGCCTTGTCCTGGCTGTCGTACTGAATGCGGATATCGGTTTTTGCGCTGCGCAGGGCCAGGCGCTTGAGGGCATCGCAAACAGCGCTGTCGGCGGTCAGGGCGTCCAGCTCCGGGACCCGCAGCCAGAGGCTGCGACGGCAGGCGGAAATCAGCGAAGCGAGTGCAGCGCCGGCCTCGCCGAATTCAGGATGGAGCAGGGTGTCGTCGTCACCGATGACAAAAGGCATCAGGCGAGGGGTTTGAACATCTGCCGGTGGGGGATGTTGGCATCCATGAAGATGCCACCGGACACCGCAAAGCCGGCCGCTTCGTAAAAGCTGGTGGCGTGGGTCTGGGCGTGCAGGAAGATTTCTTCCATGCCCTTGGCCCGGGCGGCTTCTTCCGCGGCTACTAGCAGGGAGCTGCCGACACCATTGTTGCGCTGCTCGGAAAGGACGCACAGTCGGCTGATCTGGCCGCTGGGAAGAAGGCGAATACAACCGACCGGATTCTGCTCCCGGTCCAGGGCCAGAAAATGGATGGCCTTGTCATCTTCGCCATCCCACTCCAGCTCTTCGGGGACGTGCTGTTCGTTGATGAAGACCTTCTGGCGAAGGGCTCGCAGGGCGGTGTCGTTTTCGTCCCAGCGGGTCTCGATAATGCTGATAGCCATAGGGGTCTCGTTATAGTTGGGCGAAGTAGCCCTGTTCAATCCAGTCATGTAGCAATTCACTCCCGGCTGGCTGCAGTACGGCATCCAGCGCTTCCTGGGTATAGCAGCGCTGGCGGGCCAGCAGCTGTACCAGTGGTCGTTGTTGTTCTGTCAGTGAGTAGGGCTCACCGTTTAGCCAGGCAATGTTGCCCTGCAAAATCAGGCGCACACTACCATGGCGGACCAGGGCGATCGAAGGATCGCGCTGGCGAATATGGGCATCATCGACGGCAAATTCAAGTCCATCCAGCCGGGGAGTGGACAGCCAGCGATAAACTGCCCGCTCTATCGCCGCCGGGTTGAGCAGGTCCAGGGCGCCGCGAACCAGTTGCTGCCGGTCTGCATCGGCCAGTACCGCCGGATCCTTGGGCACCTGCCGGTCCGCGTCGGTAAACAGCTCGCTGTCCGCATCGGCCAGGCATTCGCCGGCGATTTCCGCCATCAGCATCTGGTAATCCGGGGCCCGGAAACCCACCGACCAGGTGATGCAGTCGCTGTCTTCGGCGACACCATGGTGGGCCATGCCGGGGGGCAGGTAGAGCACATCGCCAGGGTTTGCCACGAACTCTTCGCGCACCGGCATGTCGGCCACCAGCTTCAGGTCAGGGTGTGGCAATTTCGGCGTTTTTTCGTCGCAGACATCACCGATCTGCCAGCGGCGGCTGCCGGCGGCCTGGATCAGGAAAACGTCATAGCGGTCGAAATGGGGGCCGACGCTGCCACCCTTGGCGGCATAGCTCATCATGATGTCTTCCAGCCGCCAGTTGGGCAGGAAGGCAAAGCTGTCCAGCAGCAGGGAAACATCGGTCAGATAATGGTCCACGGACTGCACCAGCAAGGTCCAGTCCCGCTCGCCCACCTCGGCAAACACGGTTTCCTCGAATGGCCCCTGTTTGAGCTCCCAGTTGCTGCCAGCAGTGCCGCGAATAATGCGGGCTTCCACGTTTTCTTCCAGCGCCAGCCCGGCCAGGGTGTCCGCGTCAGGTTCATCCAGGCCGCTGGCAGCGCCGGGCATGAACAGTGGCTTTTTCTGCCAGTAATCACGCAAAAACGCTGCCGGGGTGAGCGGCAGCGTGAAGGTGGGCAGGCCCGGAGCGTCGCTCATCAGATATTACGCGCTTGCTGGGCCGCGTTGCCGATGTAGCTGGCCGGGGTCATGGCCAGCAGGATTTCCTTGGCTTCATCCGGGATCGCCAGATCATTGATGAAGGCAGTCAGGGTGTCCTGGTTGATGCCATCCTTGCCACGGGTCAGCGCCTTGAGCTTTTCGTAGGGCTTCTCGATACCGTAGCGACGCATGACCGTCTGGATCGGCTCTGCCAGCACTTCCCAGGCCGCGTCCAGGTCGTCGTTAAGACGTGCCGGGTTCACTTCCAGCTTGCTGATGCCTTTCAGGCTGGCTTCGAAAGCAATCAGGCTGTGCGCCAGGCCGACGCCCACGTTACGCAGCACGGTGGAGTCGGTCAGGTCGCGCTGCCAGCGGGACATCGGCAGTTTGGCGGCCAGGTGATCCATGATGGCGTTGGCCAGGCCCAGGTTGCCTTCGGAGTTTTCGAAGTCGATCGGGTTGACCTTGTGCGGCATGGTGGAGGAACCCACTTCGCCTTCCACGGTTTTCTGCTTGAAGTAGCCCAGGGAGATGTAGCCCCACACGTCCCGGTCGAAGTCGAGCAGGATGGTGTTGAAGCGCATCAAGGCGTGGAAGTACTCGGCCACGCAGTCGTGGGGTTCGATCTGGGTGGTATAGGGGTTGAAGGTCAATCCCAGGCCTTCCACGAAGCGGCGGGCAAAGGCTTCCCAGTCAACGTCCGGGTAGGCGGACAGGTGAGCGTTGTAGTTACCCACGGCACCGTTGATCTTGCCCAGCAGTGCCACGGCGGCGAACTGGTCGCGCTGGCGTTGCAGGCGGGCCACCACATTGGCCATTTCCTTGCCCACGGTGGTGGGGGAGGCGGATTGGCCATGGGTGCGCGACAGCATCGGCTGGTCCGCCTGGGCGTGAGCCTGGCGGCGGATGGCGCTGATTACCTGATCCATCTTCGGCAGCAGGATTTCCCGGGCTTCTTTCAGCATCAGGGAGTAGGACAGGTTGTTGATGTCCTCGCTGGTGCAGGCGAAGTGAACGAACTCGCTCATGCCGGCCAGCTCATCGTGCTCGGCCATCTGTTCCTTGATGAAGTATTCCACCGCTTTCACGTCGTGATTGGTGGTGGCTTCGATGGCCTTGATGCGTTCGGCGTGATCGACGTCGAAATCGCGGGTAACACCGCGCAGGTGCCAGGCCGCCTGACCGCTCATCAGCGGTACTTCGGGGATGTTCTTGTCGTGGGCGAGCTGTTCCAGCCAGCTCACTTCCACATGCACGCGGAAGCGGATAAGGCCGTATTCACTGGTGGTGTTGCGCAGGGCATCCACCTTGCCGGCATAGCGGCCATCGACCGGTGAAATGGCAGTCAGAGAGGTAAGGCTGGACATGGAAATGGCTCCCGAATCGTTTCCGTGAGGGTAAAAGCGGCGCAATGATACCGTAAAACCGCAAAGGCTGCGTTGTTGTTTGCCGGGTTAGCGGATGCCACCCGTAGGAGCCCCGCTTGAGGGGCGAACCGAGCGAAGCGAGACGACAGAGCGTGATGGCTGCGGCAAGCGTTTCAGGAGATGTGCAGGGTTCTGATTCGCCTGATCGCCCTTCGGTCGATTATCGCGTTACCGCGGGGTTCGCGGCTCAAGCGCCGCTCCTACAGGTGACTTTAGGTAAGCATTACAAGTTATTGATATCTATAGATTCTATAGCAGTCAAAAGTCGCTTTCTCTGGAACAGAAGTTGCCAGCGGCGGCCGCCGAGCTGGTGCCAGAGGAAGGCGGCGCGGACGCCGGCCAGGAACAGTGCCCGGACCCGGGCGGCCTTGTTTTCGTCCTGCAGGTGGGCCGGTTCGCCTTTTACCTGGATACGAAAACGGAAGGTGCCCAGGGTGTCCACATAAATACCGCCCAGCCGGTGGCAAAAGGCGTCGTCTCGAACACTGCTGAAATGGGCCTGCTGGCCATCTAGGGCCTTGAGGCGGTGGCGCAGGATGTTCACGGTGTCATCGTTCTTGCGCAATTTGGCTGCCAGGTGCAGCAACGCCAGGCCGTAATTGAGCGGGCGCAGGTTGCCGCCGGCTGAATCCCGGTTAAGGCTGCGGTTGAGCAGGCTGACGCCATCACGGAGCAGGGCCGGTTGTGAGTAAATGGTGTCAAAACTTTCTGCATCCAGAGCCATGACGCCCTGCATCAGGGCCTCGAAAGCCCGTGGATCACAATCGCCGCGAAGAGCAATGTCGTCGGCCAGCTGGGCGGCCTGGAAGACGGCTGCCAGAGCCAGTAGCTGCTGCTGTTGCGGGCTGAAGCGTTCGCTCATGCGGTCTCCTCTATCACTGCGCCGCCCAGGCATACGGGCCCATCATAGAACACCACGGACTGGCCGGGTGTCACGGCCCGCTGGGGTTCGGCAAATACCACCTGAACACGGCCATCCCCGGCGTCGCTGACGGTGCAGGCCTGGTCCGGTTGCCGGTAGCGGGTCTTGGCGGTGAGCCGGGCGGGCAGGGTCGGCGGTGCCAGGGCGACCCACTGCATGGGGGCGCTGGTCAGTTCGCGGCTGTAGAGCAGCGGGTGATCCGTGCCCTGGACGGCGACCAGCACATTTCGCTCAAGGTCCTTGCCGGCCACGTACCAGGGCGCATCGCCGGCGTTGGCGCGACCACCAATGCCCAGGCCCTGGCGCTGGCCCAGGGTGTAATACATGAGACCATCGTGGTCGCCGATCACATTGCCATGGTCGTCTTCGATCTTGCCAGGCTGGGCGGGCAGGTACTGCTCAAGAAAATCCTTGAATCGGCGCTCGCCGATAAAGCAGATCCCGGTGGAGTCCTTCTTCTTGTGGTTGGCAAAGCCCTTTTCTTCGGCGATGCGACGCACTTCCGGCTTTTCCAGGTCACCCAGTGGGAACAGGGTGCGCTCGAACTTGTGGTGATCCACGGCGTGGAGGAAGTAGGTCTGGTCCTTGTTGGTATCCACGGCCCGCATCAGGCGCCCCTTACCGTCGTGGCTCACCTGGGAATAGTGGCCGGTAGCAATATAGTCCGCGCCCAGGGTGATAGCGTGGTCCAGAAACGCCTGGAATTTGATTTCCTTGTTGCAGAGGATGTCCGGGTTGGGGGTGCGACCGGCCTTGTATTCAGCCAGAAAATGTTCGAATACCCGGTCCCAGTACTCCGCAGCAAAATTGGCCGTATGTAGCTCGATACCCAGTACGCCCGCTACCTGCATGGCATCCATCAGGTCTTCCCGGGCGGTGCAGTAGTCGGTGCCATCGTCTTCATCCCAGTTCTTCATGAACAGGCCTTCGACGTGATAACCCGCATCCAGCAGCCGCGCAGCGGCCACCGAGGAATCAACACCGCCGGACATGCCGACGATCACATGGGTGTCTTGTGGGGCTTTTGCAGAAACTTGGCTCATGGTGCTGCCTTCATGTCAGCCGCGCTGCAGCGGCCAGGGGTGCTGATAGATGGTGTCCAGTGGCAGGCGCCGACCTGACAGATAGTCGTCCAGGCATTTTTCCACCAGGGCGCTACGGTGTTGAGGGCGACGGTTGCGCAGTTCGTCCGGTGTCAGCCATTCGGCGCCGAGAATACCGGTATCCAGCTTCTGGCCCGGATCATGGCTGACCGGCCTGGCCACGAAACAGGTGCGGTAGTAGACCCCGGCACCGCGGAAGGGCTGAAAGATATACCAGCCCAGCAGGTCGGTGATTTCCACCTGCCAGGCGGTTTCTTCCAGGGTTTCCCGGTAGGCCGCCTGCATCAGGTTTTCACCGAATTCCACATGCCCGGCGGGCTGGTTCAGCACTTCCTTGCCCTTGCTCATTTCCCGAACAAAGAGGAAGCGCCCGTCTTGTTCCACCACACAGGCCACAGTAATGTGCGGCTCAAAGCTGTTCATAGCAACCCTACCGGTACTGGCCCCGTCCAAATGGGGCACAATAATAACGCAATCCGTTCTGTCACCATGGATCCATGGATTCAGACGGACAATAAAGGCGGGAATGGTAGCGCAGCAGCGCCACAGACAACAGGAGTGATCAATGCCCGGTGACCGGTTTACCCACCTGGATGACCAGGGACGCGCCCAGATGGTGGACGTGACCGACAAGGCGCAAACGCAGCGAGAGGCGACCGCCCGTGCGCGTATCCGCATGCAGCCGCAAACCCTGGCAATGATCCGCGATAAGCGGCATCCCAAGGGGGATGTGATTGCCACCGCTCGTATCGCCGGGATCCAGGCGGCCAAGAAAACCTGGGATCTGATCCCCATGTGTCACCCCCTGTTGCTTAGCAAGGTGACGGTTGCGATTGAAGAAGCGGGGCAAGATGGCCTGGAAATTCTCACCACCTGCAAGCTCAAGGGGGTGACTGGTGTGGAAATGGAGGCGCTTACGGCGGCCTCGGTGGCCGCACTGACACTCTATGACATGTGCAAGGCAGTGGATCGTGGCATGGTGATTGAAGAGATCTGTTTGCTGGAGAAGAGCGGTGGTCGCAGTGGCCATTACCAGCGAGAGGATTGCGAACTGGACGACGAGCGATGATAGAAGTGCGTTTTTTTGCCGCCCTGCGCGAGCGGGTCGGCAACGACAATATGACAGTATCCCCACCGGAGGCGGTTAATACAGTAGCAAAGCTGGCGGACTGGCTGACAGAACAGGACCCGCGAGTCGCTCAGGCGCTGGCCGCTACGCCGCGGCGTATGGTGGCAGTGAATGAGGTGCTGGCTACCGAGGATGCGGCGATTTGTGACGGTGATGTGGTGGCCCTGTTCCCTCCGGTGACCGGCGGATGAAAACCCGTATCGAGATTCGTAATGGCCCACTGGATAGTACCGAGCCGGCCGCATGGCTGGGTGATGCCGGCCTCAGCGGTGCCCAGGTGCAGTTTGCCGGGCAGGTGCGCGATGAGCAGGGCAGGGTGGAAGCGCTCCATCTGGAGCATTATCCGGGGATGACAGAGTCGGTGCTGAGCACCATTGTCGAGCAGGCCGCAACGCAGTGGCACCTTAATGGTGCCTGGGTGGTGCACCGGGTTGGCACGATATCGCCTGGTGATGACATCGTTCAGGTAGCGGTGAGTGCCGCTCACAGACAGGCCGCCTTCGAGGCCTGTGCGTTTATCATGGATTTGCTGAAAACCCGGGCACCATTCTGGAAGAAAGAGCTTATCGGCGGCCGCTGGTTTTGGGTCGAGGCCCGCGAGCGGGATGCCGAGGCCGCGGCCGCCTGGCTGCAGGGGCTTTCGGGGCATGAATTGCCGTAGAGTGCCATTTTCCGGGAGCCAGGCCGGTCAAGTCCCAGTCGCCGATCTGCCAGCGAACCAGGCGCAGGGTGGGGTAGCCAATGGCCGCCGTCATGCGTCGTACCTGCCGGTTTCGACCTTCGTCTATGGTGAGTTTCAGCCAGCTATCCGTTACCGTTTTACGAGTCCTGACCGGGGGGTGGCGCGGCCATAGATCGGGTGCCGGGATGGCTTCCACCTTGGCTGGCCGACAGGGACCGTCCTTGAGAGTGATCCCCTGGCGCAGTTTTTGCAGTTCCTGCTCCCCGGGCGTACCTTCCACCTGCACCAGATAGGTCTTGGGCAGATGAAAGCGCGGCTGGCTGATGCGTGCCTGCAGGGGACCGTCATCGGTTAGCAACAGCAGCCCTTCAGAATCCCAGTCCAGCCGCCCGGCCGGGTACACACCGGGTACTGGCACGAACTCCCGCAACGTTCGGCGCCCCTGATCGTCGCTGAACTGGGAAAGGACCTGAAAGGGTTTGTTGAGCAAAATCAGTTGCGCCATATGGCCTGACATTCCTGATGGCTGTCATTGATGATTTGAGTCGCGTTACCGGGTGGCTACGCTAACAAGGGTAGGCGGTCGGTGCTATACTCGCCAGCTGATGCAGAATACGGTTTATCTGGAGGGAGCACTCCTGTTCGGTCTCGCTGATCTGACGGCCAAAAGCCGGCTCATATCGGGCGGGAAGCACTGCCAATACAATTGGGACCTGTAATTTTATGACCACCCCTAAAATTATCTATACCATAACTGATGAGGCGCCAGCGCTGGCGACCTATTCCTTTTTACCCATCATTGAAAAATTTACGTCGATCGCTGGCATAGACGTTGAAAGCAGTGATATCTCACTGGCTGCACGCATTCTCGCTACGTTCCCTGACTATCTGTCAGAAGATCAGAAGGTGGAGGATGCTCTTTCTGAACTCGGTGCTTTGACGCAAGATCCTGAAGCCAACATCATCAAACTCCCCAATATCAGTGCCTCCATTCATCAGCTCAGGGAAGCTATCGCGGAGCTGAATGAACACGGGTTCAAGGTGCCTGAATATCCTGATGAGCCTCGCAGCGAAGAGGAAGAGGAGATCCAGGCCCGCTACACCAAGATTCTGGGTTCAGCGGTCAACCCGGTACTTCGCGAAGGCAACTCGGACCGTCGCGCCCCGATTGCGGTAAAAAATTACGCCCGCAAGAATCCTCATAGTATGGGCTACTGGAGCCAGGCATCCCGTACCCATGTTGCCCATATGCGTGGCGGTGACTTCTTTTCCCATGAGACCTCCACCACGGTTGAGAAGGCATGCAACGTACGCATCGAGTTTGAGGATGCCAATGGCAACATCACTGTCATGAAGCCGGAATTACCGCTTCTTGATGGGGAAGTGATTGATGCCATGTACATGAGCAAAAAGGCGCTGTGTGATTTCTTTGACGAGCAGCTCGACGATGCCAAGAACACGGGCATACTTTTCTCCCTGCACGTAAAAGCCACCATGATGAAGGTGTCTCATCCCATTGTGTTCGGCTATGCGGTTCGTCGTTTCTATAAAGAGCTGTTTGACCAGCACGGTGAAACCCTGGAACAGATCGGCGCCAACCCGAACAACGGCTTGAGCCATATCTACCAGAAGATCGAGGAACTGCCGATTTCCCAGCGGCTGGAAATCGAATCCACCATTCGGGCCTGTTACCTGCATCGTCCTGAACTGGCCATGGTTGATTCAGACCGTGGCATTTCCAACCTGCATGTGCCATCAGACGTTATTGTCGATGCCTCCATGCCGGCGATGATTCGCCAGGGCGGGAAAATGTATGGCGCAGACGGCAAGCTGAAAGACACCAAGGCCGTTATTCCTGAAAGCACCTATGCCACTATCTATCAGGAAGTCATCAATTTCTGCAAAACCCATGGCGCCTTCGACCCGGTGACCTGTGGTTCTGTGCCTAATGTGGGTTTGATGGCGCAGAAAGCCGAGGAATATGGCTCTCACGACAAGACCTTCGAAGTAAAAGGGGACGGTACCATGCGTATCGTCCGAGAAGATGGCCAGGTGCTACTGACCCACGAGGTGGAGAAGGGCGATATCTGGCGCATGTGCCAGGCGAAGGACCTGCCTATCCGTGATTGGGTGAAGCTGGCAGTAAACCGAGCCCGGCAAAGCGGTACACCTGCCATTTTCTGGCTGGATAAAGAGCGGGCGCACGATGCGCAGCTTATCCAGAAGGTCAGGGAATACCTCAAGGATCATGATACCGAAGGGCTTGATATTCGCATCATGTCTCCGGTTCAGGCGATCCGCTATACCATGGAGCGCATGATCCGCGGCAAAGATACCATTTCGGTGACAGGTAATGTGTTGCGTGATTATCTGACGGACCTGTTCCCGATACTGGAGCTCGGTACTAGCGCCAAGATGCTTTCCATTGTGCCTTTGATGGCCGGCGGCGGTCTCTATGAAACCGGTGCTGGCGGCTCTGCGCCGAAGCATGTGCAGCAATTCACGGAAGAAAATCACCTGCGTTGGGACTCGCTCGGCGAATTTCTGGCCCTGTCGGTGTCCATTGAAGAGCTTGGCGAAAAGTATGGCAACAAGAAGGCCAGCGTCATTGCCGCTGCCCTGGATAAGGCCAACGAGCAGTATCTTGAGCAGAACAAGTCACCGTCACGGAAGGTGGGTGAGCCCGATAACCGGGTAAGTCATTTCTATGTGGCCATGTACTGGGCCCAGGCACTCGCTGCACAGGATGATGACGCTGAGTTGAAAGACAAATTCACTGAGATTGCCTCTGCACTCACCGAAAACGAAAATGACATCGTCAAGGAAATGATAGCGGTGCAGGGTTCTCCCATTGATATTGGTGGTTACTATAACCCCGACTTCAGCAAGGTCTCCGCTGCCATGCGGCCAAGTGCCACCTTCAACAATATTATGGATAAACTGTAAGCGTCAGACGCAACGAAAAAAGCCGGCGAAAGCCGGTTTTTTTCTGTCAGGCGATACCCGTTATGCGGTGCTCGCATTGCTGAGCTTGTCCCTGTTTGCCCACTCCGGGCATGCTGGTACTTCTGAGCACCATTGCGGTGATTTCGCTTCTGTGGAAGGGGATCTGAATGATCTGAGGAGCCGCAGAGGAGGGTAGAATCACGGTGAACCCGGGTTTGCCCCTGATGTCCGCGAGCTTCATCTCGGTGCTATACTCGCCGACAGGCGCCTAATTCGCTTTTATTCAGAGGGAGTAGTGTAGATGGGATACCAAAAGATCACGGTCCCCGCAGACGGTGACAAAATCACAGTCAATGCGGACCTGTCCCTGAATGTCCCCAACCACCCGATTATTCCTTATATCGAAGGGGACGGCATTGGTGTTGATATCTCACCAGTGATGATGAACGTGGTGAATGCCGCAATCGAAAAAGCCTATGGAACCAAGCGTGGCATTACCTGGATGGAAGTCTATGCCGGGGAAAAGGCCACCGTCGTCTATGGGCCCGATGTATGGCTGCCCGAAGAGACCCTGGAAGCGCTGCGTGAATTCACCGTGGGTATCAAGGGACCGCTCACCACCCCGGTAGGTGGTGGCATCCGCTCTCTGAACGTGGCCCTGCGTCAGGAGCTCGATCTTTACACCTGTATGCGCCCGGTACGCTACTTTGAAGGGGTTCCAAGCCCGGTGGTTCACCCCGAACTGACCGACATGATCATCTTCCGCGAGAACTCCGAAGATATCTATGCGGGTATCGAATGGGCGGCGGACAGCCCGGAAGCGACCAAACTGATCCGTTTTCTGCGTGAGGAAATGGGCGTTACCCAGATTCGATTCCCGGAAGGCTGTGGTATCGGCATCAAGCCGGTGTCCCGTGAAGGGACGCAGCGACTGGTTCGCAAGGCGATCCAGTACGCCATCGATAACGACAAGGATTCCGTCACCCTGGTGCACAAAGGCAACATCATGAAGTACACCGAGGGGGCCTTTAAAGACTGGGGGTATCAGCTTGCCGGGGACCGTTTCGGCGCTGAATTGCTGGATGGCGGCCCCTGGATGACCATGAAGAACCCGCGTACCGGCAAGGACATCATCATCAAGGACGTGATCGCGGATGCTTTCTTGCAACAGATCCTGATGCGTCCAGCCGATTACAGTGTGATTGCCACCCTGAACCTGAATGGTGATTACATTTCCGATGCCCTGGCAGCGGAAGTGGGCGGTATCGGTATCGCGCCGGGCGCCAACATCGGCGGCTCCGTATCCCTGTTCGAGGCGACCCACGGTACTGCACCGAAGTACGCCGGCCAGGACAAGGTGAATCCCGGCTCCCTGATCCTGTCAGCGGAAATGATGCTGCGTCACATGGGCTGGAATGATGCTGCCGACCTCATCATTAATGGGGTGGAAGGGGCGATTGCCGCCAAGACCGTGACCTACGACTTCGAGAGGCTGATGCCGGATGCCACCTTGCTGAAGTGCTCTGAATTCGGTGAGGCAGTGATTGAGCATATGGGTATCTGATCAGCCAGATACCCGCTCATGGCACTGTCAGGAAGGTGTCGGCTGTTTTTCAGCGGCGCCTTCTTCGTTATCCGCTTCGACGTATTCCCCATCAGCGCGCAGATTGACGGCGTGAAAGCCCTTGTTGGCCGGCTGAACCTCGTATTCCACGGGTTGGCCCGCCTTCAGGCTCTTGTAGCCCTCCATCTGGATATAGGAGTAGTGGACGAACAGATCCTCCCCCCCTTCATCGGGCCTGACAAACCCGTACCCCTTGGCATTGTTAAACCACTTTACTCGTCCCGTTGCCATGGTCCTTCCCTCTTGCCTATCCAATGGCTGTCATTGTTTGTTGTTATCCCCGGGCCGACTGCTACGCTAAACTGGTAACCGGAGTTATCGTGCAACTTTTAAACATGCGTCGCAGGGTGTCAAGCCTGTGAAATATTCATGGGCTGGCAGCCTGCTAGGGATTGAAAAATCCGTTACCGCCCATCATTTCTTCATTGCCTGCTGACGCCAGCAGGGTTACAACGGTTTCGAGGCATTATGAACTGGCAACAACAAGGGCACTCGGTGATGGCTCACGGAAAAGATGATCTCCGTAACGGGCCTGCAGATACCCCCTCCGACCCGGATCGCCATGGTGATCTGGCGGTGGAGGAGGCCAGGCCGAAGTTGAAGCCCCCCTCCATGTACAAGGTGTTGATGCTCAATGATGACTACACCCCCATGGATTTTGTGGTAGAGATACTGGAAGACTTCTTCAATCTGGGCCGCGAGCAGGCAACCCGTGTGATGCTCACGGTCCATACCGAAGGAAAGGCGGTGTGCGGGGTTTATCCCCAGGATATCGCCGAAACGAAAGCCACTCAGGTGGTGGAATATGCCCGTGAAAATCAGCATCCGCTGATGTGTCAGGTGGAGAAGGCCTGATTCAGGCCCCCCAACTGAATGTCCGGGTACTGCAGTGAGGTAGCCTTATGCTCAGCAAAGAACTGGAAATGACGCTCAACGAAGCGTTCCGCCACGCACGTAGCCACCGGCATGAATTCATGACCGTTGAGCATTTGCTGCTGGCGCTGCTGGATAACGAGGCGGCCGTCGAGGTTCTGCGTGCCTGTAGCGCAGATCTGGAGGAACTGCGCGATTCGTTAAGCCAGTTTATCGAGGATTCCACGCCGTTACTGCCGGAAAGCGATCCTGACCGCGATACCCAGCCAACCCTGGGTTTCCAGCGGGTGCTGCAGCGTGCGGTGTTCAGCGTGCAGTCGTCGGGCAAGAAAGAAGTGACCGGCGCCAATGTGGTGGTTGCCATCTTCAATGAGCAGGAAAGCCAGGCAGTGTATTTCCTCAACTGCCAGGATATCCATCGCCTGGATGTGGTGAACTTTATTGCTCACGGCATCTCCCAGGTGCAGGACGCTGAGCCGTCCATGGAGGCGGATCAGGACATGGAGAACGGTGGTGAGAGCGCGCCGGCAAGTGCCCTGGAAAACTACGCCAGCAACCTGAATGAACTGGCCCGTGCTGATCGCATTGATCCGCTGGTGGGTCGGGCTTTCGAGATTGAGCGGGCAGCGCAGATTCTTTGCCGTCGCCGCAAGAACAACCCGCTGCTGGTCGGCGAGCCCGGTGTCGGCAAAACGGCCATCGCCGAAGGCCTGGCCCGCATGATCGTGGAAGAGAAGGTGCCGGAGCCACTGCTGGACGCCACCGTCTACTCGCTGGACCTGGGCGCGTTGCTGGCTGGCACCAAGTACCGGGGCGATTTCGAGAAGCGCCTGAAATCGGTACTGGCGGAGTTGAAGAAAGACCCGAACTCGATTCTCTTTATCGATGAGATTCACACCATCATTGGGGCGGGTGCTGCTTCCGGTGGCGTGATGGATGCCTCCAATCTGCTCAAGCCGATGCTCGCCAGCGGTGAACTGAAGTGCATGGGCTCGACCACCTTCCAGGAATACCGGGGCGTGTTCGAGAAGGACCGTGCCTTGTCTCGTCGATTCCAGAAGATCGATGTGGTGGAACCCTCCGTAGAGGATACCGTTGGGATTCTCAAGGGGCTGAAGAGCCGCTTCGAAAAGCACCACGATGTGAGCTACAGCGATGCGGCCCTGAAAGCGGCGGCGGAACTGAGTGCCCGTTATATCAATGATCGCTACCTCCCTGATAAGGCCATCGATGTGATCGACGAGGTCGGCGCCTGGCAGCGCCTGCGCCCGGAAGATCAGCGCAAGCACACCATTGACGAATCCGATGTGGAAGACATGGTGGCCAAGATTGCCCGCATTCCTCCCAAGCAGGTGTCCTCGTCTGACAAGGAGCTGCTGCGCAATCTGGAGCGGGACCTGAAGATGACTGTGTTCGGCCAGGAAGAGGCCATCGACACCATCTCGGCAGCCATCAAGCTATCGCGTGCCGGTCTCAAGGGTGAACACAAGCCCATTGGCAGTTTCATGTTTGCCGGCCCCACCGGGGTGGGCAAGACCGAAGTGAGCCGTCAACTTGCCCGGGCCCTGGGTGTGGAGCTGGTGCGGTTTGACATGTCCGAGTACATGGAGCGTCACACCGTCAGCCGGTTGATTGGCGCGCCGCCAGGGTATGTGGGCTATGACCAGGGTGGACTGCTTACCGAAGCCGTGACCAAGACGCCGCACTGTGTACTGCTGTTGGACGAAATCGAGAAGGCTCACCCGGAGGTGTTCAATATCCTGTTGCAGGTGATGGATAACGCCACCCTGACTGATAACAACGGTCGCAAGGCGGACTTCCGCAACGTGATTGTGATCATGACCACCAACGCCGGCGCAGAGGTCCTCAACAAGCGTTCCATCGGTTTTACCGAGCAGGACAACAGCACGGACGGCATGGAGATGCTGAAGAAGGTATTTACGCCTGAATTCCGCAATCGTCTGGATGGCACCATCCAGTTCCTGCCGCTCACCAGCGAGGTGATCCTCGGTGTAGTGGACAAATTCCTGGTGGAACTGCAGGCGCAGCTGGACGAGAAGGGTGTGGTGCTGAACGTGGACAAGGCCGCCCGTACCTGGCTGGCAGACAAGGGCTACGACAAGGATATGGGTGCCCGCCCCATGGCACGCCTGATCCAGGAGCAGCTCAAGAAGCCGCTGGCGGAAAAATTGTTGTTCGGGGAGCTGTCCGAGAACGGTGGCCAGGTCGATGTGACCGAGAAGGATGGCCAGCTGTCACTGACCGTGAAGGCGGCGGAACCGGAGCCAGCATAAAGAGAATCAGTGAAAAGTTAGTAGCTAAGAAAAAACAAAAATACCCCCGGCTCTGTGAAAAGACGGGGGTATTTTTTAGCTGTTAACTGTTACTTATTAACTGTTAACTGCCTTTCACTTATTTCATGCGGAACGTAATACGGCCCTTGCTCAGGTCGTAGGGGGACATCTCCACCTTGACCCGGTCGCCGGTGAGAATGCGGATATAGAATTTACGCATCTTCCCGGAGATATGGGCGGTAATAACATGACCGTTGTCCAGCTTCACACGGAACATCGTGTTCGGCAGGGTTTCAACGATGACACCTTCTAGTTCAATCTGCTCTTCTTTCGCCATCCAACGAATACCTTGGGTTACCGGCTATTAGCGGGCGCAATTGTGCCGGAAAAGACGGCTGGCTGCAAAAGAAGTTGGGAAGCGGTTTAAAAGCGGGTTATTCGGCTCGTTGGAGAGGGCCTGGAGAAGCCATTCAGTCCGGGTCGAACTCTTTCCAGGCGCCGCTTCGCAGGATTTCCAGGGGGCGGTACTGGCTCTTGTATTCCATCTTCTGGCACTGATTAATCCAGTAGCCCAGATACAGGTAGGGGAGTTCCAGGTGCTGGCAATGGCGAATCTGCCAGAGCAGCGCCATCACGCCCAGGCTGCGCTCAGGAAGCTGCGGATCGAAGAAGGTGTAGACCGCAGAAAGGCCGTCCTCCAGTTGGTCGGTGACCGCCACGGCCAGCAAGGTTTCGCCCTGGCGAAAGCAGTAGAAATGGGTGTCTGCCCAGTCACAGGTCAGAAAGTTGGTGAACTGCTCCTCTGAGGGGGGATACATATCTCCGTCACCATGACGTTGATCTATGTAGGCCGCATAGAGGTTGTAGAACTCGCGGGTGTAGCGAGCCGGCTCCCGGTGGACGGCGAGATCCTGATTGGTCTTCTCGATACGCCGGTGGCGGCGACGGGGACGGAAATCCGCCACCCTTACCCGGGCCGGTATGCAGGCGTTGCAGCCCTCGCAGTGGGGGCGATACAGATAATCACCGCTGCGACGAAACCCCAGCAAGCTCAATTCACTATAGAGCTCTGGTGACAGTTTGGCCTGTGGGTCCACAAACAGGGTAGAGGCCTGGCGGTCCTCCAGGTAACTGCAGCTGTGGGCCGGGGTGCGGAAAAATCGCAGCGTGGACAGATCGGTCATGCCTTAAGTGTAGAGGAAATAACGCCAGACGCCAGATGCGCGACGCAGGAAGCAGAAATCATCGTAAGGCGTTGATGCCAGCTGGCATGGACTCTCTAGGCGTCAGGCGTCAGAAGCAAGGACCGGTTCCATTCGGTCTCAGGCCAGCGTTCGGCCGTGGGCGTGTCAGGGATCAGTGCTTTGAGCAATCCCTCGAAGCTGGGGCGGTCGATGAGTTCGGCGCCCAGCGTCAGCAGATGCGGGTTTTCGACCTGGGCGTCGATAAGCTGGATGCCAAGGGCGGGCGCCAGCGCGCGCAAAGCGGCGAAGGCCATCTTGGAACCGTTGGGCCGAGGGGAGACCATGGATTCGCCAAAGAACACCCCGCCCAGCTTGATGCCATAGACCCCACCGGCAATCTGCCCGTCCTGCCAGATTTCCAGGCTGTGGGCGTAGCCAAGGGTGTGCAAGCGCACATAGGCGGCGATCATCTCCTCACTGATCCAGGTGCCCGTGCCATCAGCGCGAGGAGCGGCGCACTGTCGCATCACAGTCTCGAAAGCCCGATCCAGGGTGACGGTGAAATCACTACGACGCAGGTGGCGGGTCAGGCTACGGCTGACATGAATCTTGTGCGGATGGATCACGCAGCGCGGGGCAGGGGACCACCACAGGATTGGCTGGTAGTCCGCGTCATACCAGGGAAAGATGCCCAACGAATAAGCCCGGAGCAGCGTCTCCGGGCTCAAATCGGCCCCGGCGGCCAACAGGCCCTCCGGGTCGCTCAGGGCGGTGTCGGTATCCGGGAACGGGGTTCCCGGCTCCAGCCATGGCACCATGCCTCAGTGGTTCAGGTTGTCCAGGTACTTCTCCGCATCCAGAGCCGCCATGCAGCCGGCACCGGCGGAAGTCACTGCCTGACGGTAGACGTGATCTGCCACGTCGCCGGCGGCAAATACGCCCTCAACGGTGGTCGCAGTGGCATTGCCTTCGATACCACTGTGGATCTTGATGTAGCCGTCATTCATGTCCAGCTGGCCCTGGAAGATATCGGTGTTCGGCTTGTGACCGATGGCAATAAACACGCCCTGTAGCTCAACATCCTTGCTGCCTTCGCCCTTGGTGGACTGGATGCGCATGCCGGTAACGCCGCTGTCATCGCCCAGCACTTCTTCCAGGGTGTGGTCCCACTCAACGCTGATGTTGTCCTTGGCGATCAACTTGTCCTGGAGAATTTTCTCCGCACGCAGGCTGTCGCGGCGGTGTACCAGGGTCACGTGTTCGGCGATATGCGACAGATACAGCGCTTCCTCGACAGCGGTGTTGCCGCCGCCGATAACGGCCACGCGCTGGTTCTTGTAGAAGAAACCATCACAGGTGGCGCAGGCGGAAACGCCGCGGCCCATAAAGGCTTCCTCGGATTCCAGGCCCAGATACATGGCAGTGGCGCCGGTGGCGATGATCAGGGCATCACAAGTGTAAGTGCCGCTATCGCCCTTGAGCGTAAAGGGGCGATTGCGCACATCCACTTCGTTAATGTGGTCGTAGACCATTTCGGTTTCGAAGCGCTCGGCATGCTGCTGCATGCGCACCATCAGGTCGGGACCCTGCAAGCCTTCCACGTCCCCGGGCCAGTTATCCACCTCGGTGGTGGTGGTGAGCTGCCCACCCGGCTGAATCCCGGTAATGACCACCGGCTTGAGGTTGGCACGGGCGGCGTAAACGGCAGCGGTGTAACCCGCAGGGCCGGAACCGAGGATAATCAGGCGATGGTGCTGCACGTCGCTCATTGAGAACTCCAGTTGATAGGTAAGGTCAGGTACTGATGGCTCCCACACAAATGGGGGCGCGGCCCTTCGCATTCAAGGCGTGTGAAAACTACCGTAAAACAGGGGGTTCGTGAAGCCTATAAGTGTCATAGGATAAGCCAACTGCAGCCAGCCCGGGCAGGCAGTCGGGAGGATTTGTGCGATAATCCCCGCCGGCCCGCCAGTGGCGGGGCGACAAAGCTGGCCGCTCCCAGCGGGATTGACTACAATCGCAATAATTTCAATTCGTTATCGGCACTTCTTTAAGACTTTATCAACTCAAGGGGTAAGGCGTGAGTAAAACGGTTGCCGGGCAAGGACAGTCCGGGTTTTCCCGCCATCTCAAGCGCGGCTTGATCGAGGGCATGGTGATTGCTCTGATCGCCCTGTGCCTGTATCTGCTGCTGGCGCTGATCAGCTTCGACAGCCGTGATCCGGGTTGGTCCTACGTGGGCAACGTTGACGCGGTGCGCAATGCTGCCGGCCGTGCCGGCGCATTCAGCGCCGATCTGTTGCTGGGTCTGTTCGGCTATATGGCGTACCTGTTTCCAGTGCTGGTGGGCTTCTGGGCCACCAAGGTGCTGCGTGAACGTCACGCGGGCTTGCCTGGCAGCTGGCCACTATTCAGCCTGCGGTTGGTAGGCTTCGTGTTGACCATGCTGGCCGGCACCGCGTTGTCTTACATGCACTTCACCGTGGGTGATGCACTGCCTGAAGGCGCCGGCGGGATTCTCGGCCACGAAGTCGGCGCCGCGGCGCTGGCCAGCTTCAACCCCCTTGGCGGCAGCCTGATTATGGTTGCCCTGTTCCTGATCGGGGTCACCATCTTTACCGATCTGTCGTGGATTGCCCTGGCTGAAGGCCTTGGCGCCATGGTGCTGGGTGCGTTCGAGAAAATCCCCGCCTGGTGGCAGGCGCGACGCAAGAAACGTGAAGAGGCCCAGCAGAAGAAACAGGCCCATGAAAAGCGCGCCAAGGTAATCAGCGAGGCCAAGAAGAAAGCGGAAACCCGCACACCGCCGAAGATTGCCAAGCCTGCCAAGCCGGTGGAGAAGAGCGCCAGAGTTCATAAAGAGAAGCAGCAGAAGCTGTTCACCACCGAAGTGAGCGGCGAACTGCCGCCGTTGGTGCTGCTGGACCCGATGGAAGAGGCCAAGGGCGGTTTCTCTGAGGAAGCGCTTGAGGGCATGTCCCGCCTGCTGGAAATCAAGCTTAAAGACTTCAATATCGAGGCCGAAGTAGTGGCTGTGCAGCCTGGGCCGGTGATTACCCGTTTCGAGATCCAGCCGGCCCCGGGTATCAAGGTGTCCAAGATTACCAACCTGGCCAAGGATCTGGCTCGCTCTCTGGCCGTGATCAGTGTGCGAGTGGTGGAAGTGATTCCCGGCAAAACCACGGTTGGCATCGAAATTCCCAACGAACAGCGGGAAATGATTCGTTTTACTGAGGTGGTCGGCACACAAATGTTCGATCAGTCACAGTCACCGCTGACTATGGCGTTGGGCAAGGATATTGCTGGTAACCCGGTCATGGCGGATCTGGCGAAAATGCCCCATATGCTGGTGGCGGGCACCACCGGCTCCGGTAAGTCGGTGGGTGTGAACGCCATGTTGCTGTCCATGCTGTTCAAATCCAGTCCGGAAGATGTGCGGCTGATCCTGATTGACCCGAAGATGCTCGAGCTGGCGGTCTACGACGGTATACCTCACCTGCTAACCCCGGTGGTTACCGATATGAAGGAAGCTGCCGGAGCCCTGCGCTGGGGGGTTGGTGAGATGGAGCGGCGTTATCGCCTGATGGCCTCCATGGGCGTGCGTAACCTTTCCGGCTACAACCGCAAGGTGGCGGATGCCAAAAAGGCCGGCCAGCCTCTCAAGGACCCGCTCTGGAAGCCCGACGACCCCATGAATCTGGAGGAAGAAGCCCCTCTGGCGGAGCATTTGCCGTATATCGTCATCGTAATCGATGAATTTGCCGACATGATGATGATCGTCGGCAAGAAGGTGGAAGAGCTGATCGCCCGTATCGCCCAGAAGGCCCGGGCTGCCGGCATCCACCTGATTCTGGCCACCCAGCGCCCGTCTGTGGACGTGATTACCGGCCTGATCAAGGCCAACGTCCCGTCCCGGATCGGCTTCCAGGTATCCTCCAAGATTGATTCCCGTACGGTGCTGGATCAGGGCGGGGCGGAGCAACTGCTCGGCCACGGGGACATGCTTTATTTGCCCGGCGGCAAAAGTGTTCCGGAACGGGTTCACGGTGCCTTTGTCTCAGATGAAGAGGTACACCGTGTCTGTGACGATTGGCGCAAGCGTGGTGAGCCGAACTATCTGGAAGAAATTCTCGATGGCGGCAGCGACCTCAATGCGCCCATGCCCGGTATGGAAAGTGCGGGTGGTGGGAGTGATGACGAAAACGACCCGCTTTACGACGAGGCGGTGGCTTACGTGACCCAGTCGCGCCGGGCCTCCATTTCTTCCGTGCAGCGGAAATTGAAAATTGGCTACAACCGCGCCGCCCGTCTGGTGGAAGCCATGGAAATGGCCGGGGTTGTGACTGAGGCGGGGAATAATGGTCAGCGCGAAGTGCTGGCACCTCCGCCGGTATAACAAGGAGTTTTGATGCGTAATCTGGTAACCGGACTATTGATCATGCCAACCCTGCTGTGGGCGGCACCCACTGACGAACTGTTGTCCAAGCTGCAGAAGCTGGAGTCCATGAAGGGTGAGTTCGAACAGATGGTGCTGGATCAGGGCGGCACCCACATGCAGGAAGCGGAAGGGGAGTTTCAGGTGGCCCGGGGCAACCGCTTTTACTGGTCCACGGAGATGCCCTTCGAGCAACTGGCAGTGTCCGATGGCAATACCGTCTGGGTCTATGACCAGGATCTGGAGCAGGTAGTCGTGCGCCCTCTCAGCCAGGATCTGGGTCAGACGCCGGCCTTGCTGTTTGGTGGCAAGCCCGCGGATGTGGCCGAAGCCTTCACCATTTCCGAGCGCAGCCGGGAGGCAGAAAGGATTACCTATCGGCTGAAGCCAAAAGGCAAGGATCCGTTGTTTGACCAGTTGGATGTGACCTTCCAGGGCGACCAGCCCAGCTCCATGCGCCTTCAGGATGCCCTGGGTCAGCAGACCGTGATTGATTTTCGCGATCTGACCGTTAACAGCGGCATTGATGACTCCCTTTTCAACTTCGTGCCGCCGGAAGGCACGGATGTCATTCAGCAACAGCAATGAACGACCTGTTCGCCACCGATGCTGCCCAGCAGGCCCAGCCCCTGGCGGCGCGCCTGCGTCCTACCTCGCTGGACGAGTACGTGGGCCAGCAGCATCTGGTGGGCGACGGTAAGCCGTTTCGGCAGGCGCTTGAGCGCGGACAACTGCATTCCATGATTCTGTGGGGCCCGCCCGGCACGGGCAAAACCACCCTGGCCCTGATTCTGGC
Source organism: Alcanivorax jadensis T9 (assembly GCF_000756655.1). Classification (GTDB taxonomy): domain Bacteria; phylum Pseudomonadota; class Gammaproteobacteria; order Pseudomonadales; family Alcanivoracaceae; genus Alcanivorax; species Alcanivorax jadensis. The sequence goes on along the minus strand of NZ_ARXU01000001.1, from coordinate 339,094 downwards.
CCAGGCAGTGGATGCGGCGTTTATTACCCTTTCTGCAGTACTGTCCGGGGTCAAGGATATCCGTGCCGCGGTGGAGCAGGCCCAGGTTCGCCTGGGACAGGGCCGCCGCACGGTGCTGTTCGTGGACGAAGTGCATCGTTTCAACAAGGCCCAGCAGGATGCCTTTCTGCCCCACGTGGAAGAGGGCACCATTACCTTTATCGGTGCCACCACAGAAAACCCCTCCTTCGAGCTCAACAACGCCTTGCTGTCCCGGGCCCGGGTATACCGGCTACGATCGCTGACTTCGGATGATCTGCGCGGTCTGCTGGCGCGGGCTCTGGCGGAGCCAAGCCTGAAGGGCATGCAGCTTGATGATGAAGCCCGCGAGTTATTGCTCAACTACGCTGATGGCGATGCCCGGCGCCTGCTCAACATGCTTGAAGTGGCGGCGGATCTGGCCGATGGCGAGACGCCCGTCATTGATGCAGAACTGATGCGCGAAGTACTGCGCGATGCGGTACGACGTTTCGACAAGGGCGGGGATCTGTTTTATGACCAGATCAGCGCGCTACACAAGTCCGTTCGCGGCTCTGACCCGGATGCCGCTCTGTACTGGTTTGCCCGCATGCTGGACGGTGGCTGTGACCCCCTGTACATTGCCCGCCGCGTAGTGAGGATGGCCAGTGAAGAAGTGGCCAATGCCGATCCCAGAGCGCTAACTCTGTGCCTGCAGGCCTGGGATGTGCAGGAGCGGCTGGGCAGCCCGGAAGGGGAGTTGGCCATTGCCCAGGCCATTGCCTACCTGGCGGTGGCGCCTAAGAGCAATGCGGTCTACAAGGCCTACAATCAGGCCCGTGCACTGGTGCGCGACCATCCCACTGACGAGGTGCCGCTGCATCTGCGCAACGCCCCTACCCAGTTGATGAAAGACGAAGGCTTCGGCGCCGAGTATCATTATGCCCACGATTTTCCGGATGCCTTTGTGGCCGGGGAAAACTATTTTCCAGCTAGCCTCAGTGGAACCCGCTTATATGAACCAGTTAATCGCGGGTTGGAGATCAAGGTGTCGGAAAAGCTGGCTCGCCTTCGCGGCCTGAATGCAGAGAGCGATTGGCAGCGTTACGGAGAGGAGCCATGAGTTTGGCGACCCTGGCGCCCTGGTTGGCGGTTGCCGGAGGTGGTGCCATTGGCGCCTGCCTGCGATTTGCCACCACCTTGTGGATCGGCGTGCCGTCCATGCCGACCTGGCCCTGGGCCACCTTCGGGGTGAATCTGGTGGGCAGCTTTCTGTTCGGCTTTCTGGCCGTGGCACTGGCCAGCCTGCCGGTGGGGGAGCTCTGGCGCCTGGCCCTGATGACCGGCATGCTCGGCGCCCTGACAACCTTTTCCACCTTTTCTTTCGAACTGGTTCGATTGGTGGAAATGAAAGCTTTTGGCATGGCGGCGGGCTACGGGCTGGCGTCGGTGCTGGTCTGTTTTTGCCTGGGTGGGCTGGGGCTGCTCTTGGGGCGGCTGCTCTTCGAGTAACCACTGCCGGAAAAATACACCGTAGGAGCTATGCTTGCATGGCGAACTTGCTTGCGATAACGCCCTGACTGGCGTTCGTCATGCAAGCATAGCTCCTACGGGAAAGAATCTTATCAGCGTCTTGCGGCAGGCATCTGGCGTCGGGCGTTTTTTGCTTGGAGTAAAACAAACATGCTGGATATTCGTGCCCTGCGACAGGACGGTGACGCCATCAAGGCAGCGCTGGCCAAGCGTGGTTTTGATCTGGATCTGGACGCCTTTGCCGCCCTGGATGCCTGCCGCAAACAGGCCGACGTGCGCTCTCAGGATCTGCAAGCCGAGCGCAAGAAAGCCTCCAAGCAGGTGGGCCAGCTGATCCAGTCCGGCATGGATGTGGAGCAGGCCAAGGCCCAGGTGGCCGAATCCCTGAAGACCATCGATCAGGAGCTGGATCAGGAAGTGGCCAACGCCAAGGCAATTCAGGAAGAAATCCGTGATTTCCTGATGGGCATTCCCAATGTGCCTCAGGACGCCGTGCCTGCCGGCAATGACGAAGACGACAACGTGGAAGTGCGTCAGTGGGGCACACCGAAGACCTTTACCTTCGAGCCCAAGGACCACGTGGATGTGGGCGAGGCGCTGGGGCAGGGCGGTCTCGATTTCGAGCGTGCCGCCAAACTCTCCGGCAGCCGCTTTGCGGTAATGACCGGTGGCCTGGCCCGTCTGCATCGGGCGCTGATCGACTTCATGCTCGACATTCACAGCAGCGAACATGGCTATGAAGAAGTCTATGTGCCTTATCTGGTGGGGCCGGAAGCCCTGCGCGGCACCGGCCAGCTGCCTAAGTTCGCGGATGACCTGTTCAAGATGGAAGGTGAGCGCGAGCTGTATCTGATTCCCACCGCCGAGGTGCCGGTCACCAATCTGGCCGCTGACGAGATTCTCGATGCGGAGGCGCTGCCCCGCCGTTATACCTGCCATACCCCCTGTTTCCGCTCTGAAGCGGGCAGCCATGGCAAGGACACCCGCGGCATGATCCGCCAGCACCAGTTCGAAAAGGTGGAGCTGGTGCAACTGGTACGCCCGGAAGAATCCGATGCGGCCCTGGAAGCCCTGACCGGTCATGCGGAAGCGATTCTGCAGAAGCTGGATTTGCCTTACCGGGTGGTGATCCTTTGCGGTGGTGATCTGGGCTTCTCCTCATCCAAGACCTATGACATCGAGGTATGGCTGCCTAGTCAGCAGCGTTACCGGGAAATTTCCTCCTGCTCCAATTTCCGCGACTATCAGGCGCGCCGCATGCAGGCCCGCTGGCGCAACCCGGAAACCGGCAAGCCCGAACTGGTACACACTTTGAATGGGTCTGGTCTGGCAGTAGGGCGTACACTGGTGGCGATCCTGGAGAACTATCAGAATGACGATGGTTCCGTGACCGTACCGGAGGCATTGCGCCCTTACATGAGAGGCCTGGAGCGGCTGCAGTAGCACGCTCCTGCTCATTAAAACCGGGAGCATTGATGGAATTCCTACCAATCAGCTGGCGACTGCAGGGCAAATCGGCCCTGCTTGTGGGGGGCGGCGAAGTGGCCCTGCGCAAAGGGCGTCTTCTGCATCGATCCGGTGCAAAGGTGAGCGTAGTTGCTCCCGATGTGTGCGCGGATCTGCGCGACATTGCGGTGCAAAGCCAGGGTGTCATCCATGAGCGGGCCTTTGAAAGTAGCGATCTGACCGGACAGACACTGGTTATCTGCGCCACCGATGACCCGGCGGTGAATGCGGCGGTGGCGCAGCAGGCCCAGGCTCGGGGATTGCCGGTCAATGTGGTGGACAACCCGTCCCTGGGTGACTTCATTTTCCCGGCTATTGTGGATCGTTCGCCGGTACTGATCAGCATTAGCTCCTCTGGCGCCTCGCCGGTACTGGCGCGCAAGCTGCGCAGCCAGCTGGAGTCCATGTTGCCGGCTCGCTGGGGCCGTCTTGCCGACCTGATGGCCAGGTTTCGCCAGCCCCTCAAGGACAAGCTCAACAATGTGGGCGCCCGCCGTCTGTTCTGGGAGCAGGCCCTGGAGGGGCCGCTGGTCGAGAAGGTCATGGCCGGCAAGGACAGTGAGGCGGAAGTCATGCTTGCCGAGGCCATTGAGGCGGCGGATGCGTCACGACTCAGTCGAGGGGAGGTGTATCTGGTGGGTGCCGGTCCCGGTGACCCGGATTTGCTCACCTTCAGGGCTCTGCGCCTGTTGCAGAAAGCGGATGTGGTTCTCTATGACCGCCTGGTGGGTAAGGGCATTGTGGATCTTGCCCGTCGGGATGCGGAGCTGGTCTACGTGGGCAAGGCCCGCGACAAGCATGCCTTGCCCCAGGACAACATCAACGAACTGTTGGTCCACTACGCCAAACAGGGCAAGAAGGTGTGCCGCCTTAAAGGAGGTGATCCTTTTATCTTCGGTCGTGGTGGTGAGGAAATCGACCTGATCGTGGCCGAAGGCATCGACTTTCAGGTGGTGCCGGGCATTACTGCGGCCAGCGGTTGTGCCGCTTATGCCGGTATCCCGCTTACCCACCGGGATCATGCCCAGTCCGTCCGTTTCGTTACTGGCCACCGCAAGGATGGCACGGTGGATCTGGACTGGCCGCACCTGGTCAGTGAAACCGAAACCGTGGTGTTTTACATGGGGCTGGTCGGTCTGCGACAGATCTGCAGCAAGTTGATGGAACACGGTCGCGCCGGGGACACGCCAATAGGGCTGGTCTCCCGAGGCACCACCAATCTTCAGGAAGTGATCACCGGCACCCTGGATAGCCTGCCGGATCAGATTGAAGGCCGCGAAATCCATGCACCCACGTTGATTATTGTCGGCAGCGTGGTGAGCCTGCATTCGCAGTTTGAATGGTTTGGGAAGGGCAATTGATAATTGAGAATGGATAATTGATAACGGCGCGTGAGAGGGAATCAGTCGCTCGTACGCAAGAGGCCGCGCTCATGGCTTGAGCGCGGCCTCTTGTGTTTCAGGTGGTGCCGCGTTGATTCGTAGTTATCAATTCTCAACTATCCATTATCAATTAGTCCCTTGTCCCTGTTTTGCCACAACTCACGTGCCTGCTCCTGCGCCTGCTTCAGGGAAGCCGCCCGGTCCAGCCCCCATAGCGCTACCGCTACGGTCTGGATCACTGCATTTTCGCCATAGTCATCGCTCTGCTCGCCACGCCATACCGCCCGCACCGTTTGTGCATCCGGCTCGCCAGGGGGGCTTTGCCGTGGCATGACGTTGTCCAGAACGGCTGCGCCTTCCAGATGTTCACCGTGGCGGATGCCGGTGATCTGGGTGCGGGCGTCCGGGCGGATTTCCAGTTCGCCGCCTTCGCCCTTGAACAGCAGCAGGTCCTGATCGCCGGCCAGGTCGGCTGCGCCCTGGTGCAGCTCGATATAGGCCGGGTGGAAGACGCTCTGCATGGACAGGGGGGCTCTGGACGGGTTGAGGCTACGCGCCAGGGTGTTGATGGGGGAGCGCAGGCCCAGGAAGTAGCGCAGGGTCAGCAAACGCGATAGAGGCGCGCAGAAGGTCTCCAGTGGCAGATACGCCAGGCCATGTTGATCCAGATGCGCGGCGGCCTCCTGTGGCGAACCAGCTACCGGCAGCCCCAGTTGTGGCAGCAGCTGGTCACTGTAAACCCGGTTGGGAGTGTGGGCGGGGCCACCGTGGAGCAGGGTGCGGATGCCCTGGTTGGCCAGCAACAAGGCAGCCAGCAGGTACCAGGGGTGGTGTTTCTTCTTGCCCGCATAGCTGGGCCAGTCCAGCTGCACTTCCGGCAGGGTTTCCAGTGCCTGATAACAAACCGGGCGGCAGGCATCCAGAAAGCCGGCCAGCTCCTCCGGGGTTTCTTCCTTTACCCGTAGCAGCATCAGGAAAGCGCCAAGCTGAATATCCTCCACCTGGCCATCCAGAATGGCTTGCATGGCCTCCCGGGCTTCCTCCCGGGTGAGGCTGCGCCGGGCCCGTTTGCCGCGGCCAAGCGTCCGTACAAAGGGGGCAAAAGCATGTTCAGTCATGGTCAACCTCGTAGATGCCCGGCAGGAGTGCAAGTTGCGAGCAGCGTACTGCGTGTGAGCGTTATATCAATACCAACTGGTACAAGGGCCATGCTCGGCGACCAGCTCCAGCAGCCGGGCATGGTCGATAACAGGCAAGGGGCTGTCCGGCAGGGCCAGTGCGGGATGCTGAAGCAGGTAGCCGTCGCCCTTCAGGGGTAACCGTGAAGCAAACAACAGGCCCGCATCGCTGAATACGCAGATATCGCCGTCCCGATACAGGCTTTCGAATGCCTGGCGCTGGGGGCTGTCCGGGGTGAAACCAATCAGGTGAATCATCGCCTTAGAACACCAGAACCTGACCGCACTGGTCGCGCAGCGTCTGCAAGGATTGAGAATCCAGAGTCTCTACCGGGATTGGCGCGACTGGCGCCAGCCCGTCAGTGACACAGCGTACGCCGAAGTCCGGCAACTGTGCCAGGCTATCGCTGGGAGCCAGTTGCAGCTGCTGCAGGCACACTTCGGTGAGCCACAGGATCGTGGGCTGGCCGAAGGCTGCCCCGGTTAGCAGCATATCCAGGGTTTCCTGAAACTGGCTGGACAGCGGTGCGCTGCCACTGGCGATATAGAGAATCTGATTAGCCAAACTGTATTACCCGATCGCTGTGAATCAGGGCATCTGCCCACTGGCCCAGTCCGGCCAGGGAGAAACCGTCCGCCAGGGTAGCCGCTACCACTCCCCGGCGCTGTGCTGCCCCCACACAAACCACCGCGTCCAGCGGGTTGTCAGCCAGCCATTGCTGCCATTGCTGGGCCGCATTGGCTTGGGCTCCGTCGGCACTCCAGGCATGACGATGTGCCAGGTGCACGGCATCCCGGTAGAAAAAAAGGCGATATAGTTGGTGATCTGAGTGGCCCAGCAGGGCTTGGGCGGTGTGGAGAGCGGTCAGTGCGGCGGCGGAATCCGCCGCCGCATTGACCAGAAGGGCAAACCGCATCAATCGTCGCCGCCGAGGGCGGTGAGCAGGTGCAGCAAAGACATGAAGAGGTTATACAGGGACACGAACAGGGTCACGGTGGCCATGATGTAGTTGGTCTCGCCGCCGTGAATGATGGCGCTGGTCTGCCACAAGATCAGCATTGAGGACAGCAATACGAAAGCGGCGGAGATCGCCAGGGCCAGTGCCGGTATGGCGAAGAAGATATTGGCGATTGCCGCAACAAAAGCCACCAGAATACCGACCATGATGAAGTTGGTCATGAAGCTGAAGTCTTTCTTGGTCACCAGCGCGATGGCTGACATGGCCACAAAGATGCCTGCAGTACCGCCCAGAGCCATGGTCACGGTTTCCATGCCGCCAGGCATTTGCGCGTACATGTTGATGATCGGGCCAGTGGTAAAGCCCAGCCACCCGGTCAGGCCGAATACGGCCAGGATGCCCCAGGCGCTATTGCGGAGCATATTGGTGGCGAACAGCAGGCCGAAGTAGACGCCGAGGGTCAGCCATACGTTGACGAAACCGATGTTGCTGGCCATGGCAAACCAGGATGCACCGGTAGCGACAATCAGTGACAGCCCCAGCAGCATGTAGGTGTTCTTCAATACCTGGGCCGCACGTTCTCCGGTGACGGCAGCGCCGTGCGAGGAGACGGAATAGGGGTTGGTCTGGTTATTCATGTGTTTGCACTCATCCTGCGAATTGTACCTGTGATCATAAGGGCGGCCGCGTCAAAATCAAGCAATGAAACAAGGGATAAACCGGGTTTGTCAGCTATTTCGTCGGCTTTGCTCGAACAAGGGTTTAACCGGAGCCCCGAGGCGCGCCTGACAGGTTCTTTGCGGCGTCCCAGGCATGCAATTTCGGCCATTAAGAGCAGAGGCAACGCTATGTGACCGAAACATCAGCGAATTTAGTCCTGTTGATGAATGATGAAGGCGATTAAGTGAGTCAGTCTGGTTAACTTTCAACCGTTTACGCTTGCCGAGATTGACTGACCTTACTGCTCATGTATTATTGCTGCCCTGTCCGGAGGGGTGGCAGAGTGGCCGAATGCACCGGTCTTGAAAACCGGCGACGGGAGACCGTCCGTGGGTTCAAATCCCACCCCCTCCGCCAAACAAGAAGCCCGCACTCAAATGAGTGCGGGCTTTTTTTATGCTCAGTGGGCGGCCTGTTGTTTCGCTTGTCATGACGCCAGGCGAGCAAATTCGCTCATTCCTCTGTCGAATGAATTGCTCGCCTAGGCCGTCGGTTCCAGTAGGGCGGCGAACGCCTGTAGTCCCTCAAGCCCTTGAATATCATCTTCCAGCAAAGGCAACTGGACTCTTGGCAGCCCTTTGAGAGCGTCACCCAGTTCGATCATATGTCGTTGCTGGCGTGCCAGTCGGGCCGCGAAGAAGGCGCTGTCGGCGGCATCCGCAAGCACACGGTTGACGATGGCCCCGGCTACCGGGATATGGCTGTCGCGCAGGGTTGCTACGGCACGGGCGGTTTCCAGAATAGGCAGGCGCTCCGGTGTCAGCACAAACAGGAAGGCGCTGTGCGCGGGGTCACTGAGCTGTCTGCGGGTGCGGTGGAACAGGCGTTGTCTGGCCATTAATGTCTCTGCGACGTCCCGGCTTCGTGGATCCAGGTCGGCGGTGGCGTGCTCGGTGGGGTCCTGCAGCGGGCTGTCCAGATCCTTGCCAGGCGTCAGGTGCCCGAGCACCTTGCCCAGGGTCCGAGCTTTCTCATTATGTCGCAGCAGGCCATCGGTCCAGGCGGCCATCACTTCCGGCAGGCTGAGCAGGCGCAGGGTGTGGCCGGTGGGGGCGGTGTCGAAAATCAGCAGATCATAGTCGCGGCTGTCATCGTCAATGATGCGGGAGATACGCTCCAGCAACGCTGCTTCCTGGGCTCCGGGAGACTGGCGGCTCAGGCGCAGCTGTTTTTCCAGTTCGCGCACCTGATCCGGGCCGGCAAAACGGCGCATCTGGGCGCTGACCCGGTCCAGGTAGGCATCCACTTCCTGGTCCGGGTCTATCTCCAGGGCCACCAGGTTGGTGGCCAGGCGGGTAGGGTGGTTGCCTATGGGGCGGTCGAAGGCATCGGCCAGGCTGTGGGCCGGGTCGGTGGACACTAGCAGCACGCGCCGCCCCTGTTCGGCAGCGCGCAGCGCCAGGGCGGAGGCGGTAGTGGTCTTTCCTACGCCGCCCTTGCCGCCGACCATCAGCAGGGATTTTTCCGCCAGCAATTTGTCTAGATTCAGTGAAGGCATCAGCAGCAGCGGAAATGGTCGAGCGGTGAGCGTTCCATGCCCATGCGGGTATGCCAGTCGTGAAAACGGTCCATCAGCAGTGGTTGCAGCTCCAGGGTGCTCCAGGCAGCGGGGTTGGGCACTCCCATCATTTCGGCAAATACCAGCAACATGAACAGATCTTCCTCATCCCGTTTGGCGCGGGCAATGGCCGCCCGGTAGGGGGCGTTGTAGTACTGGGCGCCCAGTTCTCCCAGGCGGCGGAAAAACAGCCGCGTCTTGCCTGGCATCAGATTCTCTCCGGTGGGGCGTTGAAGGCTCGTTTCAGGGCAGCGGCGCACTCCAGTGTGACCAGCAGGGCTGCCACCAGGACCACCAGATCCAGACCCAGCAGGAACCAGTCAGACTTGTCATAAAAGCTCTTCAGCTGGATCAGCAGCGCGTACAGGGTCATTACCAGCAGGAATACCAGTGGCGCCAGGGTATAAATGGCGGGTCGGCCGCGTTTGACCAGCATGATGGTAATCACCAGCAGTGTGAGGCCGGCGAGCAACTGGTTGGTGGTCCCGAAAAGCGGCCAGATCAGCAGGCCCCCCGAGCCATCCGCACCGCCGGCACCAAAGGCCAGCAGCAGGCAGCTAGCTACCGCCAACAGGGTGGCGGGCAGGGGGCGGGTCAGCCATTTTTGCTGATAGATTTCACCCCATTCCTGGAAGATATAGCGTTGCAGCCGCAAGCCGGTATCCATGGTGGTGCCGGCAAACAGGGCAGCCATCACGGTCAATAACGTTGCCGCCACCCCCACATCCATGCCGGTACCGCCGGCCAGGATATTGGCGCCGCCATTAACAAAGGCGGTGAGGCTGCCATCACCAAAGGCGGTGTAGACGGCCTGCCAGTCAGCTAGAGTGGCGAAGCCGGCAGTCGCCGCAATGATCGCTGCCAGGGCCAGGGCCCCTTCACCCACGGCACCGAAATAGCCGACAAAACGGGCATCCGGTTCTTTGTCCAGCTGTTTGGAGCTGGTGCCGGACGCCACCAGGCCATGGAAGCCGGAGATGGCGCCGCAGGCGATGGTGACAAACAACAGAGGCAGCAGGGAAGGTGTGCCGGCGGGCACATCATGATTGATCATCGGCGCCACCACTTGCGGGTTGCCGATGAGTACGGCGCCGTAGAGCAGGATCAGGCCGACAAACAATTGCAGACCGTTGATGTAATCCCGCGGCTGCAACAGCACCCACACCGGCAGCAGGGAGGCGATGGCGGCATAGCCGAACAGCAGCAGGATCCAGCTTGCATTGGCGGACAGGCCCATGACCTGTTCCGGCAATTCCACCGGGACCTGCGGGCCCACATAAATAAGGCTGTAGAGGGCTATCACGCCCACCACGGACACCACACCCAGGCCGATTACCCGCCGGTAGATCAACTGGCCGATTACCAGTGCCACCGCAATGGCGCCCCACACCGGCACCACGGCGCCGGGGTTGTTGATCAGCAGCTTGGCGATGACCACGCCGAAGACGGCGTTGACCATCAGCAACACCAGGAAGATGACGATCATGAACACGGTGCGGGCGCGTCGACCGACAACCTCGCCAGTCAGGGCGCCAACGGATTTCGCTCGATTGCGGACGCTGGCCCAGAGGGCGCCGCTATCGTGGACGCCGGCAAAGAAGATGGTGCCGAAAACGACCCACAGGAAGGCGGGCAGCCAGCCCCAGATTACCGCGATGGCAGGCCCGACAATCGGTGCGGCCCCGGCCACAGAGGTGAAGTGATGGCCCCACAGCACAAAGCGGTTGGTGGGGACAAAATCCACGCCGTCTTCGAATTCGTGGGCCGGAGTGCGAAAATTGGGGTCGAGCTTGTAGATGCGCGTGGCGATAAAGCGGGAGTAGAATAAATAGCCGGCGGCCATGCCACCCAGGCCGAGCAGAAGCAGGACGATTGCGCTCATGGGGTGTCCTTTGTCATTGTCGCTGTTGGTAGCCCGTTGGGGCGCAGGTTAACGCCTATGGTTAGTGCTTTTAGTCCGGGCGTCAACGCGACCAATGGCTAACAGGTTCTGGTTTGGGTCTGTGCGAGGCTGGGTCGTGATTTGGAAAATAGTTGCTTTGCATGGATGCTGGGCATACAAGAATGGAAATATCCGGGGTGGCGTGAGGAATGTCATCGTTTGATATCAAGACCCTATGCATGCGGGTGCACAGACGCTACCCTTCGTGCCTTACTGAAAAAGAAGTGGGTAAAGGAATTACCCGGGGGAAGCAGTAATGATCAAAGTATTGGTAGTGGACGACCATGATCTGGTCAGAACCGGCATTGCCAGAATGCTGGATGAAGTGGAAGGCTTGCGGGTGGTTGGCGAAGCCAGCTCCGGCGAGCAGGCAGTGCAGATGGCCAAGGATACCGTGCCGGATGTGGTGCTGATGGACATCAAGATGCCGGGTATCGGTGGTCTTGAAGCAACCCGTAAATTGTTGCGCGTGGACGAGGGTGTTCGTGTCATCGCCGTGACCATGTGTGAGGAAGAGCCCTTTCCTTCCCGCCTGATGAAAGCCGGTGCCGCAGGCTATATGACCAAGGGTGCGGACCTGGAAGAAATGGTCCGCGCCATCAAGATTGTCACCACCGGGCAACGTTATATCAGCCCGGAAATTGCCCAGACCATGGCCCTCAAGCCTTACACTGGCGATGATGCATCCCTGCTGGATATGCTCTCAGAGCGTGAGTTGCAGATCATGATGATGATCGTCAACTGCCACAAAGTGCAGGATGTGGCCGATAAACTTTGCCTGTCTCCGAAAACTGTCAACACTTACCGTTATCGCATTTTCGACAAGCTGGGCGTGACCAGCGATGTGGAAATGGCGTTGCTGGCAGTGCGCCATGGCATGCTGGATGCGGTAGAGAACACCGTTTCCTGAACGCAAAAGGGAGTAATAGGCCGGCCGGAACTGTTACACTTTTGGTGCAGTAACTGGCCGAGACCTATCCCTTGTCAGAGTTCGATCCCCAACATTTTCTGGATCATTGTGCCCGCAAGCCGGGTGTCTATCGCATGCTCAATGGTGGCGGTGACGTCCTTTATGTGGGCAAGGCGCGTAATTTACAGGCGCGTCTGAGCAGTTATTTCCAGAAGAACATCACCAGCGCGAAGACCCGGGCTTTGGTAGGCCGTATTGCCAGTGTCCAGACTACGGTCACCGGCAGCGAGGCAGAAGCCTTGCTGCTGGAGCAATCGCTGATCAAGGAGCTGCGGCCGCCCTATAACATTCTGCTGCGCGACGACAAATCCTATCCCTACATTCGTATCACCTCCGCGGACCGGTTCCCGCGCATCACCTTTCATCGAGGTAGCCGTCGCAGCGGCAGTCACTATTTCGGCCCTTACCCCAGTGGTGGTGCAGTACGGGAAGCGCTTTCCCTGGTGGAAAAAGTCTTTCGGGTGCGCAATTGCAGCGACAGCTACTTCCGCAACCGGACACGGCCCTGCCTGCAGCATCAGATCAATCGCTGTACCGCCCCCTGCGTTGGTCTGGTCAGCGAGGAAGCCTATGCCCATCAGGTGAAACTGGCCATGGACTTCCTCGATGGCCGCAGCAGGGAAGTGGTCGAGCAGCTTAGTGCGGAAATGGATGCCGCGTCCCAGTCTCTGGATTTCGAGCGGGCCGCGATCGTGCGCGACCAGCTAGCGGCGATTCAATCTGTACAGCAGAAGCAATACGCGGAAACCGGTCAGGGCAATCTGGATGTGGTGGCCATTGATAGCCGTCATGGCCTGGCAGTGGTTGAAGTGTTGATGATTCGCGGTGGCCGGATTCTTGGCCACCGCACCTTCCGGCCGGATACCCGTGGCGAAGAGGATCAAAACGAAATTCTGGAAGCGTTCCTGGCCCAGTATTACCTGGGCGACCGGGAAGATCCGGTGCAGCCTCAGGAAATCCTGCTGGGTCTGGAGCCCACCAGCGCGGAGGCGTTGCAGCAGGCTTTGAGCGGCCATTGGGGCAAGAAGGTTCGTCTGGCCTGGCGAGTAAGAGGCGAGCGGGCTGCCTGGATCGACATGGCGCAGACCAATGCCCAGCAATCCCTGGCAGCGGAACTGGCGGCCCGCGAGCACATGGAGCAGCGTTTTCTGTCTCTTGAAGCGTTGCTTGGGGCGGATGAGCCGGTGCGTCGCATCGAGTGTTTTGATATCAGCCATACCCAGGGTGAAAAAGCGGTGGCGTCCTGTGTTGTCTTCGATCAGCAGGGAGCCAGGAAAACCGACTACCGGCACTTCAACGTGGCCCCGGCCCATGCCGGGGATGACTATGAAGCGCTGGAAGAGGCGGTGCGACGTCGCTATCAGCGGGTAATCAAGGAGCAGGGCAGATTGCCGGATCTGTTGCTGATCGATGGTGGTAAGGGGCAGATGCAGCGCGCCTGGGATGTGGCGCAGGAGCTGGGTCTTCAAGACCGGGTTCGGGTGATGGGCATTGGTAAGGGGCCCAGTCGGCGGCCAGGCTTTGAAGTGTTGTATTTGCCTGATGGGCAGGAGCTGGTGCCGGGGCCATCCCATTCCGCGTTGCATCTGCTGCAACAGGTCCGTGATGAGGCCCACCGGTTTGCACTAACCGGGCATCGAGCCCGACGCGGCAAGACTCGCAAGCAGTCCTCCCTGGACGAGATTCCCGGTATTGGCCCGAAGCGCCGCAAGGCGCTGCTGACACATTTTGGCGGCCTCAAACAGTTGCGCAATGCCTCCGCCGGAGAGCTGGCGCGGGTGCCGGGTATCAATGCCCAGATGGCGCAAACTCTCTACGATTGGTTTCATGACTAGGCGCTGGTCGCAAAATCGGCAATGAGTCACAGTCGGCTTTCCGTTATACTGGTCCTTTCGGCCTGTTAGTGCCCGCTGTGTTCCAGTTCCGCGGGTATTGAGGCTGGCCATGCCCTGCGTTCGTGCCGCTTCCCATGCTTTTTTCAGGTATGCGACGGCCGCGCAGCGTATCAACAGGCCCTTATTTTGGCGGTAGTACCTATGCAGAAAACGAGCCCGATCCTGAATTTGCCCAATATTCTGACCATGATTCGTGTATTGGCAATTCCCGTTCTGGTTCTGGTGTTCTATTTGCCGTTCAAATGGAGCGACATGTGTGCGGCGGCCCTGTTTCTGGCTGCGGGTGTGACCGACTGGTTGGACGGCTACCTGGCACGGCGCCTGAATCAGACCAGCCCCCTGGGGGCCTTTCTGGACCCGGTGGCGGACAAGCTGATCGTTGGCGTGGCCCTGGTGATGCTGGTACAGATTCATGCCACGGCATGGCTGGCGGTGCCCGCCATGGTGATCGTTTCCCGGGAAATTGCAGTGTCTGCCCTGCGTGAGTGGATGGCAGAACTGGGGCAGCGGGGCAGAGTGGCGGTAAGTCAGCTCGGCAAGATCAAGACGGTGACCCAGATGACAGCCATCACCCTGTTGCTGGCCCAGAAGCCTGGTTTCGATGCTTTTGGCGATATCGTCATGACCCCCTGGTTGTGGCTCAGTTATGGCCTGCTGTATCTGGCTACGGCGTTGACCCTCTGGTCCATGGGCTCCTATCTGCGCGCGGCAGCCCCCGAGTTACTGAAAAGCGGGGACTGAGTCGGCCGTGGCAGCCTGCCTGGTGCCGAGGGCGGTGCGAATCGGGGATTTTTTAGTCAAAGTGCTGAAAAATCAGAAAAAACAATCAGGCCCGGCTTGACAGTGGGAGGGCGATGAGTAGAATTCTTCCCCGCAACGACGCATGATTCGGGGCAGAAAAAAGCGGGAATAGCTCAGCTGGTAGAGCACAACCTTGCCAAGGTTGGGGTCGCGAGTTCGAATCTCGTTTCCCGCTCCAAGTTTTCAAAAACCTCGGTTCCGCCGAGGTTTTTTCTTGGTAAACAGTTTAAAGGCGCGGTGGCAGAGTGGTTATGCAGCGGACTGCAACTCCGTTAACGCCGGTTCGATTCCGACCCGCGCCTCCAATTATTGACCTGCACGGTCACCGCCCGGGTGGCGAAATTGGTAGACGCAACGGACTTAAAATCCGTTGACCTTTGGTCGTGCGGGTTCAAGTCCCGCCCCGGGCACCAGCTTTACCCTTCCTGCTATACCCTCCATCTCCAGTATCATTTGCCATCACCGCTAGTCGAAAATAATTCCAGCCAAATCAACCACCTGGTTACGCAACTTCAGGCACTTTATTGTCGTGTTGCCAGGCTTTCTGGTAGCCTCACACTTTAGTCTTAGCCTGCTTCTGCAATCTGATCGCAGATTCAGGCTTAGCCCTTTCGGGGGGCACTGAGAACAAAAAGCCGGAAAGGCGAGAGGGCTATCTGAATGAACTGGTTCCAGAACCTGTCTGTGCGGCTGAAGATTCTGTCTGTGGCCGGACTGGGTATTGTGTTGTTTGTGGTCTATGCGGCCTACAGCTTCTACATTGCCGAAACCAATATTGATCATCTGAAACGGATCGAGAGTCAGGACTTCCCGGTTCTGGAGCTGGTTAACGCCAACAATGTGGATTTCATTGCCATCAGTGAGTCCTTTATTGCGGCCATCACCCAGGCCGATCCGGATCTCTTACAGGAAGCGCAGAGTCGTGCCGCCGAGTTCGAGCAACGGCTGGCGGATATCCGTCGCACCGACCCCAGCCTGTCGGGCAGCGTTGAAGACTTGCGCAGTAGTTTCAGTGCCTACATTGGTGAAGCCACCACTCTGGCGCGCAGCCTGATTGACAACGATACGGCTTCGGATGATCTGTATCAGCGCATCAGCCATGTTCGCAGCCTGCAGGATGCCTACGAGACCCACCAGAAAGCGTTTGAGAAGCAACGCTACGAAGCGTTTCGCGACACGCTCAATTCCAGTCGTTCCGATAATCTCAGTACCCAGAAAATCGGCCTGTTCCTTGGGCTGGTTGCCTTTACCTTATTGGCCCTGATTGCCCTGCGTGTCACACGCGCCATTACCTTGCCACTGGAAGGCGCAGTGAACGCGGCCGATAATATTGCCAATGGCAAGTGGGATACCAAGATTGAAAAGGGAGGCCGTGACGAGACTGGCCACCTGCTGCACGCCATTCGCAAGATGCGTGACTCGCTGATAAAGCGCCACACCGAGGACCGCCGCCAGGAAACCATCAAGAATCATCTGGCTGAGCTCAACAACCGCATGCGTGGTGAGATGAGCTTTGAGCAGCTGGGCAACAACATGCTCAGTTTCCTGGTGCCGGTACTGGAAGCTCAGGTGGGGGCGTTTTACAGCTTCGACCCATCCACCGAGCAGCTCACCCTGAGTAGTTCCTATGCCATGCAGCGGCGCAAGCATCTGGCCAACACCTTCAAGCTGGGCGAGTCTTTGGTTGGCCAGTGCGCACTGGAACGCAAAAGTATCCTCCTGGAGCAGGTGCCGGAGGATTACATCAGTATCGCTTCCGGAACCGGCGCCGGGCAGGCTCGCAATGTGATGGTGATGCCGGTTGTCCATGATGATGAGATCAAGGGCGTGCTCGAAATCGGCGCTTTCCGTGAATTCAGTGACGAAGACCTGACATTCCTGGAACAATGCGTGTCCGTAATCGCGGTGTCTGTGCATAGCGTGCAAAGCCGCATGCGTCTCGCGCAAATGCTTGAACAGACCCAGGAGCAGGCTGTCGCTCTTGAGCGACAGAAAGAAGAGATGGCCCAGGTCAATGAAGACCTGGAAGAGCAGGCCATGGAGCTGTCTGCTTCGGAGTCACGCCTGCAGCAGCAGCAGGAAGAACTCAAGGCGATCAACGAGGAGCTGGAGTCACAGACCCAGGCCTTGCGCGCGTCTGAAGAGAGTTTGCAGGCTCAGCAGGAAGAATTGCGCGTTACCAACGAAGAGCTGGAAGCCCAGGCGCGTTTGCTTACTGAACAGAAGAGTGAGATGGCGCAGAAGAATGACGAGCTTGAGCTGCTGCGCCACGAGCTGGAAGACAAGATCCGCGAACTGGAAATGTCCTCCAAGTACAAATCCGAGTTCCTCTCCACCATGAGCCACGAACTGCGGACGCCGCTCAACTCGATCCTGATTCTCTCCAATGCGCTGGGCCAGAACAAGAAAGGCAATCTGGATGATAAACAGGTAGAACACGCCCAGGTAATCCATTCTGCCGGCTCGGATCTTCTCAGCCTGATCAACGATATCCTCGATATTTCCAAGATCGAGGAAGGCAAGATGGATGTCATCATTGATGACCTGTCACCGCAGGAAATTAGTGAGCATTTCCGGCGCAACTTTGCCCATGTGGCGGAAAGTCGCAATCTGGATTTTCACGTCAATCTGGGCGACAACCTGCCCGATTACTTCTACACCGATCGTCAGCGCCTGGAGCAGATCATCAAGAATCTGCTTTCCAACGCCCTGAAATTCACCGAGCAAGGTTCGGTGACGCTGACCATTGCCCGCCCGGAGGAAGACGAATCACTGCCTTCTCGCCAGTTGCTGCGTGACCAGACGATCAAGTTTGCTGTGACCGATACTGGGACTGGCATTGCGTCGGAAAAACAGAAGCTGATCTTCGAGGCCTTCCAGCAAGCAGATGGGACTACCAGCCGGAAATATGGCGGTACCGGCCTGGGGCTGACCATTTCCCGGGAGCTGGCACGCCTGCTGGGCGGCGAGATCAGCCTTTACAGTGACGGGGAAGGCACGGGTTCTACCTTCATGCTGTATCTGCCAGAAGGCTCCGAGGAGTCCATGGAAGCGTCAGCCAGCGGTGCGACCCAGGAAGCAGATATTGGCACGAATGCGGAAGCGCATACCGCACCACTGACGCATGCGGAAACAGCCCGGGATGATTTCGTTGTACGCGAAAAGACCGTACTGATCGTCGAGGATGACAGCGAATTCGCCAATGTCTTGCTGGAATTGGCCGCCGACTATGGGCTGGAAGGGAATATCTGTTCGGACGGGGAGGCAGCACTTGAATACGCCAGCCACTACCGCCCCAGTGCCATCATTCTGGATATCGGCCTGCCGGGCATTGATGGCTGGGAAGTGATGGAAAAACTCAAGGCAGACCCGCGCACCAAGGATATTCCTGTGCATTTTCTGTCGGGACGTGATGAGCGCAAGAAAGCCCTCGAACTGGGTGCCATCGATTTCCTTACCAAGCCGGCCAAGCAGGATGACATCCTCTCTGCCTTTGCCAAGATTGAAGGTGCCATCGAAACCAATGTGCGCCGTTTGCTGGTGGTGGAAGACAGCGAGATCCAGCACGAGAGTATTCGCGAGCTGTTTGACCAGAAAGGGGTGGAAATCACGGCTGCAACCAGTGGTGAGGAGGCGCTGAAAGCCCTGCGTGAAACCGTGTTCGACTGCATGATTCTGGATTTGACTCTGCCAGACATGAGCGGTTTCGAACTGCTGGAAACCCTTCATGCCAGTGAAAGCTATGACAGCGTTCCGGTGGTCATTTACACCGGCAAAGACATGACCCGGGAAGAAGAAGCGAAGCTGCGCAAATACGCTGACCGGATCATTCTCAAGACAGAGCGCTCTCATGAGCGGCTGCTGAATGAAGCGTCCCTGTTCCTGCACTGGCTGGAGTCCACGTTGCCGGCCAACCGCCGCACCAGCACAGATGCCATCGAGCATCGTGACGATATTTTCGAAGGTAAGCAGCTACTGCTGGTGGATGATGATATGCGCAATATCTATGCGCTGTCGGCCCAGCTTGAAGAGCTGGGTTTCGATATCACCATTGCCAACAATGGTCGAGAAGCACTGGATGTTCTGGAAGAGCACCCGGATATGGATATCGTGCTGATGGATATCATGATGCCGGAGATGGATGGCTATGAGGCCATGACGCATATCCGCGAGCAGGGCCGCTTCCAGAAACTGCCGATGCTGGCACTCACCGCCAAGGCCATGAAGGACGACCGGGCCAAATGTATTCAGGCGGGCGCCAACGATTATTGCTCCAAGCCGATTGATATGGCAAAACTCACCTCGCTGTTGCGGGTTTGGCTCCACAAGTAGGCCCTGGAGGATCAATAAATGGCTGAGCCGTACCCCATCGATGATGATGAGATCAATGTGGAGGATATCGAGATCCGGCTGTTGCTGGAGGCTATCTACCAGATGTACGGGTACGATTTTCGCTCCTACAGCAAGGCCTCCATTCGTCGCCGGGTCATGCATCGGATGACCATGTCCGGCTTCGCCTCGATCATGGAAATGACCGACAAGGTACTGCGGGACCGGCCGTTCTTCGTGACCCTGCTCAACGATCTCACCGTCAATGTGACCGAGATGTACCGGGATCCGGAGTTCTACCGGGCCTTCCGTGAGGACGTGGTGCCGGTATTGAAAACCTTTCCCTTTATCAAGATATGGCATGCCGGTTGCTCAACCGGCGAGGAAATTTATTCCATGGCCATCCTTCTGGAGGAAGAAGGGCTCTACGACCGCGCCATGATCTATGCCACCGATATCGACAAGAATGTGCTGGCCTCCGCCAAAAAAGGGATCTATTCCATTGAGGCGGTAAAGCAGTATGGTGACAATTATCGCAGGGCAGGGGGGCGACACTCACTGTCTGACTACTTCACCGCGCGCTATGACAGCGTGATTATGGAGCAGCGCCTCAAGCGCAATATCGTTTTTGCTGACCATGACCTGGCAACGGATCAGGTTTTTGGTGAAATGCACGTTATCCTGTGCCGCAATGTGCTGATCTACTTTGATCGCGCCCTGCAGGCCCGAGTGATTCGACTGTTCAGTGACAGCCTGGACATGGGCGGCTATCTCTGCCTCGGCACCAAGGAAAGCCTGCGTTTCAGTGGTCAGGAAGAGACCTTTGATGTGATCAACACACCGCTGCGAATTTTCCGCAAGCGTCAATTACTTCACCACGCATGACTAGAGAAAACCAATGATAGTGCAGAAGCTGCTACTCGTGGATGACCAACCCGCCAACCTGGTGTCGCTGGAGGCAGTCCTGGAAGGCGAGGGGCGCACCCTGATCAAGGCGCATTCCGGTCAGGAAGCCTTAAAGGTTCTGCTTAAGGAAGATATTTCTCTGGTGCTTCTGGATGTGCAGATGCCAGGCATGGATGGCTTTGAAGTTGCAGAATTGATGCGTCAGCGCAAGGATACGCAGACCATCCCCATTATTTTTGTGACTGCCATCAGCAAGGAAAAGAAATACGTATTCAAGGGCTACCAGGCTGGGGCTGTGGATTACCTGTTTAAACCCCTGGATCCATTGATCCTAAAGAGCAAAGTGGATTTCTTTCTCAGTCTGGACAAACAGCGGCGCGAATTGCAGGAGAAACTGCGCGAAGCCCAGGCTCATCGTGCCGCCTACGAAGCCGGAAAAACCCAACGCGGGGAGGGCAGCGGTAACTCATCGTGATAAACAGAATCGGGCCGGTAAAGGCGATTGTCATGGGGGCCTCCTGGGGAGGCCTTAATGCGTATACTCGCATCTTGTCGGCGTTGCCGGCCGACTTTCCGGCTGCGATCTTGCTGGTTCAGCATCAACATGCCAGCGCGGAAAATCGTTTGCCGTGGTTGCTGGCCCGCTATTGCCAACTGCCGGTGATCGCGCCAGAAGACAAGGAAGAAATACAACCAGGTTGTGTCTATGTGGCCCCACCGGGGTACCACATGCTGGTAGAAGAGGATGGGACGTTGGCTTTTTCTGCTGGAAGGGCTGTACTCTTTTCTCGCCCATCGGTAGACGAGCTGTTTCTTTCCGCGGGGGCGGTTTACGGAAAACAGCTTGTCGGGGTTATTCTTACCGGCGCCAATGAAGATGGTGCAAAAGGAATTGACTATATTCACCGTCGTGGCGGGTTCACCATTGCCCAGTCACCGGTAAGTGCAGAAGCACCGGCCATGCCCGAAGCGGCAATAAAAACAGGTGCGGTTTCCAGAGTGCTCGATCTTGAAGCAATCGGGCCCTTTCTGGCAGAACAGGTTCCAGGGTAGTAGACCTATGAAGCAAAACATTTTGGTTGTGGATGACCACAGGGAAAATCTTATCGCCCTTGAAGCAATTCTCGATGGGGAAGGGCGTAACCTCGTTATGGCACAATCAGGTAACGAGGCTCTCTCGCTGGCTCTGAAATATGATTTCGCGCTGGTGTTGCTGGATGTGCAAATGCCGGATATGGACGGCTTTGAAGTCGCCGAGCTGATGCGCAAGAACAACAAAACCCGCCATATCCCCATCATTTTCGTTACCGCCCTCTCCAAAGAGCAGAAATACGTGTTCAAGGGCTATGAATGTGGCGCGGTGGACTATCTGTTCAAGCCCATCGACCAGAAAATACTGGAAGCCAAGGTCAATGTGTTTCTTGAGCTGGATCGCCAGCGAAAGAAACTGCAGCAGGCTGTGGTACAGATGAAACGCCTGAAGGACGAAAACGAACGCCTGCTACACGCCCTCGGCGAGGCTCTGATAGGGGCTGATGCCCGCGGCAAGGTGTCTTTCTGCAATGAGGCAGCCTGTGCGCTGCTGCGCCGCCCTCGCGATGAACTGGTAGGTAAGGATATTGCGGCGCTGATCTTCAATGATGATACCGGCAAGCGTCGCTGGGAGTGGAAGGACTCGCCGTTGCGTCAGGCCTGTCAGCAAGGTGAGGGCTGGAAAAACGAACACAGCCTGTACACACAGGATGAAGACGGACTGGTAGCCTTGTCGGTGCGTGGCAACGCCATCAACGATGATTCCGGCAATTTTACCGGTGTCGTCATTGTGTTGCGTAGGGCTGACGACGAAAATGATGTGAGAGACAGCCGCAAGGATCATCGCCGCCACCCGCGCAAGAAGCTGTTTCGGGAAATGGTGGTGTTCGATCGCAGTACCGGTGGTAACGTGGGCCGTCTGATGAATATCAGCCTGGATGGCTTCAAGCTGTTTACCCGTCGGGAGCTTCCCCATGGCGAAGTATTGCATATGGGGATGGTGTTGCCGGATCAGATTGCCGGGGTAAACACCATCAGCTTCGATGCCCGGGTGGTATGGTCGGAAATTCTGGATGCTCCCGGGGAATACCAGGTGGGTTTCCAGTTCATGGAACTGACAGAGATCACGGCGAATGTGATCGAGAATCTGATGGACAAATACTGAAATGAGCGAGCACATCGAGACGCCGGAAAATAAAGACCTTCCCCCGTCGCTGCTGCCTTATGGGTTTGCCCGGCGCTATGGTGTGCTGTTGCGAGAAAAGGATGGCCACCGCGAGTTGTGCTACCGAAAGGATGTGCCGCTGTCCGCGCTTAGTGAGGTCCAGCGTTATATAGGTCGGCTGCCGTCGCTGGTACCCATGGATGATGCTGCTTTTACCTCTGCCATGGCCATCGCCTATGAGCAGCAGCGCGGCGCTGCCGCGGAGGCGGCCGGTGATCTGGAAGGACTGGATCTGGCCAGTCTCGCGGATTCATTGCCGGAAACCTCTGATTTGCTGGAACAGGAAGATGATGCGCCGATTATCCGGCTGATCAACGCCCTGTTGCAGGAAGCGATCCGCGAGGATGCCTCCGATATTCATATTGAAACCTTCGAGCGCCGCCTGGTAGTTCGCATGCGGGTCGATGGGGTATTGCGTGAAATACTCACCCCGAAACGGGAGCTCGCGCCACTACTGGTTTCGCGTATCAAGGTAATGGCACGGCTGGACATTGCCGAGAAACGGATTCCCCAGGACGGCCGTATCTCCCTGAGAATCGGTGGCCGGGACGTGGATGTGCGGGTGTCCACCATGCCCTCCAGCAATGGTGAGCGTGTGGTATTGCGTCTGCTCGACAAGCAGGCAGGGCGACTACAGCTGTCCCATCTGGGCATGGGCGATGTCTGCGACCAGCACATGCGCGAGCTGATTCACAAGCCCCACGGTATTATTCTGGTCACCGGGCCTACCGGGTCCGGTAAGACCACCACGCTGTACGCCTCACTGGCGGATCTCAACGACAGCACCCGTAACATTCTCACTGTGGAAGATCCCATCGAGTATCAACTCGAAGGTATCGGCCAGACTCAGGTCAACACCAAGGTGGATATGACCTTTGCTCGCGGGCTGCGCGCGATTCTTCGCCAAGATCCGGATGTGGTGATGGTGGGTGAAATCCGTGACCTGGAAACCGCTGAAATTGCCGTGCAGGCATCACTCACTGGTCACCTGGTGCTCTCTACGCTACATACCAATACTGCCGTGGGCGCCATGACCCGGCTGCAGGATATGGGGATCGAGCCCTTCCTGCTCTCCAGCTCCCTGCTTGGCGCGCTGGCACAGCGGCTGGTGAGGGTCTTGTGTGATGACTGCAAGACGCCGTACCAGCCCAGTGCTAGCGAGTTGAGAATGATAGGGTTGCCGGAAGGGGAATCCTGTACGCTCTATCATCCAAACGGTTGTGATGCCTGTAATCAGCAGGGCTACCGTGGGCGAACTGGTATATACGAGTTGGTACTGATTGATGAAACCATGCGCCAGCTGATCCATGACCAGGCAGGCGAGCTGGCATTGAACCGACACGCCCGTACCCTCACCAGTGGCATCCGCGAGGATGGCTGGCGTAAAGTACTGGGTGGACACACCAGTGTCGAAGAAGTATTGCGTGTGACCCGCGAAGACTGACCGGACCCCTGATCCATGCCTGCATTCGAATACCGATCCCTGGATCACAGGGGCAAAATCAAGAAAGGCACCCTGGAAGCCGACAGTGCTCGCCAGGTACGCCAACAGCTCCGTGACAAGGGCTGGGTTCCCATTGAGGTCAACGAGGCTCAGGACAGCAGCAGCTCTGCCGGCCTGGGGCGTTTTTCCGGTTCCGGCAAGCTCAATGGCGCCGAGCAGGCATTGTTGACCCGTCAACTGGCCACGCTTCTCAAATCCGGCCTGCCTGTCGAGCAGGCCCTTTCGGCGGTGGCCAAGCAGGCTGCCAATGACCGTATCGAACGGATCATCCTGGCGGTTCGCGCCAGGGTGCGCGAGGGCTTCAGTCTTGCCCACAGCTTCGAATCTTTTCCTCGAGCTTTCCCGGAAATGTACCGTGCCACCGTGGCGGCAGGCGAGCAGAGCGGTCACCTGGAACAGGTCCTTGAGCAATTGGCGGATTACCTGGAGACCCGCCATGACACCGGGCGCTCGGTCGCTCAGGCGATGATCTACCCAGCCTTTATCATGGTGTTTGCCACCATTGTCATCATGCTGATGATGACCTTCGTGGTGCCCAAACTGGTGGCTGTGTTCGAAGGACGGGACCAGTCTTTACCGTTATTGACCCGTATTGTTATGGCTCTCAGCGACTTTACCCGCGACTGGGGCTGGCTGCTGATGCTGCTGATTATAGTCGCGATTGTGGCTTTCATGCGGGCGATGCGCGACCCCGCATTCCGTTTGCGGGTGCACCGCAGGCTGGTCACCATGCCGATGGTGGGCACCATGTTGAGGGCCGCCGACAGTGCCCGCCTCGCCAGCACTCTTGGGATTCTCGGTCGTTCCGGGGTCCCCCTGGTGGATGCCCTGTTTATTGCCGCCCAGGTGGTCGGTAACCTTGAGGTAAGAAACGCGGTCAAGAATGCCGCCGCCAAGGTTCGCGAGGGCGGTAGCCTGAGTCGGGCCCTGGATGCCAGTGGGTATTTTCCGCCCATGCTGGTACAGATGATTGCCAGTGGCGAAGCCAGCGGTGAGCTGGATCATATGCTCACCCGGGCGGCGGATTACCAGGAACGGGAACTGAGTAGCACTGTCAGTACTATGGTGGGCCTGCTGGGCCCCATCATGCTGCTGTTCATGGCGGGTGTGGTGGTGCTTATCGTGCTGTCGGTCATGTTGCCCATCATGCAGATGAACAATTTACTAGCCGGATAGGTGGAAGAATGAAAACGAAAGGCGCCATGTCGGGGTTTACCCTGCTGGAAATTATGGTGGTTGTGGCCATTATCGGCCTGCTGGCCGCAGTTATCGTGCCCAATGTTATCGGCCAGGGTGAAGGGGCTAAAGTGGACTTGACCAAGGCCAACATGGGCAAGATTGTCCAGCAGCTGGATCTCTACAAGTTCAACAACGGCAGTTACCCCTCCAGTGAAGAAGGGCTCAATGCATTGGTTGAGCGCCCGGCGTCTGCCCGCAAATGGCCTGACGGTGGTTATCTGTCCAGCGTACCCGAGGATGCCTGGAATAACGACTATGTCTATATCAGTCCCGGTGTCGAAGGGCCTTTCGATCTGCTTTCCCTTGGCGCCGATGGGGTAGAGGGTGGTGAAGGTTCTGATGCGGACATCAACTGGCGCGACATTCAGTAACATGCGCCTACGCCCCGTCGGTCAGGCTGGATTCACACTGCTGGAAATCATGGTGGTGGTGATGCTGATGGGGCTGCTCACGGCGGTGCTGGTGTCCCAGGGCAACTGGACCAGCGACGACCGACAGCTCGAGGAGGAAGCCGCCCGCCTGGAAGACACCTTGGCACTACTCAATGAGCGCAGCCTTTTCTCCGGTCAATTGCTGGCCCTGCGACTGGAAGCCACCGGCTGGACCCCACTGGCCTACGACAGAATCGAGGGTGATTTTCTGCCCGTGGATGATACGGCGCTGAAGGCTCACAAACTGCCGCCTTCACTGGAACTGGTCTGGGAGCTGGATGATCTGGGTGAAGATCAGGCCAGCCTGAGTGAGGTGGCCGAAAACCTGGTTCAGGACGATGTGATGGCCGGGTCGGGCAAGGAATTTCTTGATGGCGAACAAAGCGACGACTCCGATCAGGACGAGGCGGTTTTTCCCCAGGTGTTTTTCTTCCCCAGTGGTGAGGTCTCGCCGCTGACACTGACGCTTCGTGCCTATGATGATCTGGAAGCCGAGCAACGTTTGCGTGTGTCCGCCCTGGGCCAGTTCAGTGATCCCGACGCCAGGGATGACGAGGAGAGCGAACAGTGAGGAGTGGACAGCGGGGTTTTACGTTGGTCGAAGTGCTGGTCGCCGTGTCCATTCTGGCGCTGGTTATGGTCACTCTCGGCCAGAGCATGGGCGCCACTGCCAGGGCTTACACCAATATCAACGAGACCCATCTGGGGTTCCTGGTGGCGTCTGACAAACTGGTGGAAATGCAGGTGTACCAGCAATGGCCAACCACGGGCACCTCCGACAGTGAAGTCACCCGTAACGGCCGTGACTGGTGGATAGAAACCACCATTTCAGAAGGCCCTTACCCGGATACCCGGCGTGTGGATATCGAAGTGGGCCCGCTTCAGGGTGACGACAAGGGTGGTATGGCCTACCGCTTGGCTAGCTTGATCGGCAAGCCGGCGTCATGATCACAGGGCGCTCTGCGAACAAAGGGTTCACGCTGCTGGAGATGGTTGTCACTATCGCCATCTTTGCGTTTATCTATGTGTGGGTAGCCAGTTTCCTCGGCAGTGCGCTGCAGGGCCGTGAGCAACTCAATGCCAACGCTAGCATCATGGAACGCAACCAGCGCGCCATCACCTACCTGACCCTGGATTTCGAACAGCTGATCAGTCGTCCGGTCCGCGACCCCTATGGTGACCCGCAGCCCGCCATCATCGGGCGTGACAATTATGTGGAATTTACCCGGCTGGGTTGGTCCAACCCCTTCGGGCTGCGACAGCGCAGCGAAATGCAGCGGGTTATCTATACCCTGGAAGATGGCAAACTCTATCGCCGTTACTGGCCGGTGCTTGATACCAATGTGGCCACCGAATATCAGGAAGACGTGCTGATCGACGACGTGGCCCGTTTTACGGTGCGTTATCTGGACAAGACTCCACAGGGCGAGTGGCAATGGCTGGAACTGTGGCCGGACGTGGCCCTGGCTGCCGTTCCGGTCTGGCAGCAACGGTTACCGAAAAGCATCGAGGTGGAAATCGAGCTGGAAGATGGCGATACCATTCACCGGTTTTACCGTACGGTGGTGAATCCATGGGCCTGACGCCTCGAAGAAAGCAGCAGGGGGTGGCACTGATTATCGTGCTGATGCTGTTCGCTATTCTGACCACCATTACCCTGGAAATTATCTTCCGCCAGGATCGGTTCCTGACCCGGGCAGATAACCTGCTGCAATGGGATAAACGCTATCAATACGCCATGGCGGCTGAAGTGGTGGCCCAGCAGGGGCTGATCGATGATCTGGATGATGATCGCAATAACAATGCCATGGTGGACGACTGTGTCGAGGAGCAGTGGGCAGTGCAGTTGCCGCCGACGCCCTACGACGATGCCATGCTCAGTGCCAGCGTTCAGGATCTGCAGGGTCGCTTTAATCTGAACTGGCTGATCACTGCTTCCGGTGATGAGTTTATTCGCAGCCCCCAGGCCATCTCTCAATTGACCCGCCTGATCGAGCAGACCTTTCCCGGTGAGGCCAATGCTTCGCGGCTGGCCAATGAAATGGCCGACTGGCTGGACAGCAACAATATTGTCGACAATGTGGAAGGGGCGGAAGATCCGGAATACCGTAGCCGCCGCACACCTAATATGCCGGCGGCGCACGAATCCGAGTTGCGCGCGTTGCTTAGTTTCCGCCTAACAGACCAGCCCAAGGACGCCATGGTGTGGGGGCTGTTCACTGCGTTACCCTTGGGCACCACGTTGAATGTGAATACTGCGCCGCCGCAAGTGCTGGATGCCGTTATTGGTGACGTGGCTGGCGCCGCAGCAGTACAGGCAGTACTGCAGGCGCGCAAGGAGGAGCCCATCACCGATATAAACAGTATGATGCAGCTGGGGGCTTTCAATGGCCTTTCAGCCAATGTGAAGAATGATCTTGCCAGTCTATTGGGTGTCAGCAGTGAGTATTTTCAGGTAATGGTAGATGTGGAAGTGGACGGCCAGCTCAGTCGCCTGGTCAGCCGCCTTCATCGTGCCAATGGCCAAGGGAAAACAACCTCCGTGTTCAGTCGTCAGGTCAGTCCACTGCTGACGCCACTCGAACCGGCATGCAATCCCTTCTACAATGCTGCCGGTACCTGATTAGAAGCCAGATGTAGCCCCGCAAGAGCGTGGTGCATGCTGAAGAATAATGATGGAAGGACGGATTAGCGTGGCAGATGCTCCCTTGATTTACCTTGCCGGCGCCGGGGAAACCGAATGGCAACCGGACAACCCGGTGCTTTACCAGTCCCGCAACGGTGAAACCGTACAATGGCTTGCGCTGGGTGAGGCGCTGGCTGCCTGTCAGGGCAGCAACGTCTCTGTGGTTGTCAGTGTTTCCTGTGCAAGGCTGACCCATGTCACTCTCAGCCGGAAACAGGCGCGTCACCTCCAGCGCGTGCTTCCTTATTTGCTGGAAGAGCAGCTGCTCGATAATCCGGATGACCTTTGGTTCGTTTCCCGCAAGGGTAGTGGCGACGACTATCAGGTGTCGGCGGTGCGTCGCGAACTGATCACCAACCTCAAGCAATGGGCTGGGGAGGCCGGTGCCCACCTGGCCTCTTTACAGGTCGATGCGGATTGCCTGCAGGCCATGCTGCCTTTAACTGCAGACCTGGGGAATGGCCAACAACTGTTGTTAATTGACCGGGAGCAGGGTCTGGTCATCGACGAAGACCAGCAGGAAGCGTTTGCTCCCCTGTTAGGCGATAGCCTGGATCAGGCCCGTCAGGTCGACCTGCAAGCCCTGTTTACTGACCTGCGCCATCGCCATGGCCAGGAGCTGCTTACCGGCCCCTATATGCCACGCCAGACCCGCAGGGAAAGTGCACTGCTTGGGCCCTGGCGTCCGGTTGCCTATCTGGCCGCGGCCGTCTTCCTGGTTGCTGTAGTGGCTGTTTGGGTGCAGCAATGGCGTTACCAGCAGGCGGCGGATGCCGCCCTGGCGCAAGCCAAGAATCGTTACGAGCAGTTATTTCCCGGAGACAAGGCAACCTCTGCACTGAATCGCCAGTTCCAGGGCCGCCTGGCCCGCCTCGGTGGCGGTGCTGATGGTGGCGGAGCGGCCTTTTTCCCGCTGCTGGCGCCGGTAGCGCAGGTACTCAAGGACATGAAAATGGAGCCCAAGCGGCTCCAGTATGATCAGCGTCAGAATGTGTTGCTGGTGGATGTGGGTGCCAAGGATTATGCCCAGCTTGAAGCCCTGCAGAATGCCATAAGGAAGCAGGGAGGCAATGCTTCCATTGCCAATTATCGCAACGGCGCACAGGGCGTCAGTGCGCGGATCAAGGTGGAGCAGCCAGGATGACATCTGCTGAATTGAAGAAACTGGCTTCCGAACGCTGGTCGCAGCTGGAGCAATGGTATGCCAGCCGAGAAGCCCGCGAAAAAACGGTACTCAAAGTGCTCGCCGGGGTGGCGGTTTTCGTGGTGCTGTATTGGCTGATCTGGGCGCCGTCACTGGCTGCCAGGGATCAAGCCCGCCAGCAATACGTGGCTAACATGCAGACCTTGGAATGGATTAACGCTAACAGCGGTGCGGTGCAGGCCGCCCGTGCCGGCAGCAACAGCAATAGCCGTTTGCCCGACAACTGGGTCAGTGATGTGAGCCGCAGTGCGGATGAGTTTGGCCTTACCCTGAAAGGCTTTTCCCCGGATGGCAATCGCTCAGTCCGTATCCAGCTTGAAGAACAGCCTGCCGCCCAGACCGTGCTCTGGTTGCAGTCCCTGCAAGAGAAGGGGGTGCAGCTGGGGAACCTGGAAATGACGCCGGGAGGCAAATCCGGCACTGCAACCGTTCGGGCAACCCTGCAGCAATAATATGACGCTTCGCCTCCTTCTGGCTTTCAGTACGCTGATTCTCGCCGCTACGGCCGACGCCCAGTGTCGCTTCGACCCTCTTGACCGCGGCCGAGTGGTGAAAATTTCCGGTGCCCAGCTCCCGGCTGCATCCGCAATGGAGCTGTCGGCACTGTCGGTAATGCGGGTTGAGGGGGGACGTTTTGTCCCGGTGGCCTATCAGTTTGATGAAATGGACCAGAAGGGCATGGTCTGGTTTGAGGATTCCGGCTTTGCGCTTGCCGGTTCACCGGGCCAGCTGGATGCAGATGACCAGCTTTTGATGATGCTGACAGATGCCGGACCGCACGCTCCGGAGGGGCTCGAGCCTGAACAGGGCGAAGTGATCAGCGAACTCACCGTTGCCGATAGTTGCCATTTTTATCTGGTGCGAGGCAACAATGAGCGTAGTGGCAATTATTATGTGGCTCACGATGTTGATAGCGGGGAAACCCGTACAGCGCTCTATCGGCTGGACGTGGATCCAGACAACGAACTGAATTGGCATTATCTCGGCTACCGCGGGTATCAGGGTGAAGGCTCCATCATTGATACCTTGAAGATGCGCATGAGCGCAGGGGTGCTGTCCCGGTTTACCCGCATGACACTGGATAACCATAATCTGCGGCCGAAACGTGTGGGATTTTCTGTGGGGCCGATCCGCTCGGTCATGCACCTGCGCACCCGGGTGGTGCTAGCCGGGATTCCCGTCATGACCATCCAGGTGCAAGCCATGCGTTATGCCTCTCATTACGAAGCCCACACCTACGCCAAAATTCCGGATCTTTACCGGGCTACACTAAAAGAGCCGGAAGTGTCGGTGACGGTGGATGGAAATGGTCAGTCAGGGGCCGCTGTGTATACGGCAAATTTTGTCGATAATCCGGTCATTGTTGACGGCAAGGCGGATGATCAGGCCTTTGCAGATCAGACCATGACCATGAATGCCAACTGGATCCTGTTTGACAGCAAGCGGGATTTTGCCTTGCTCACTCATCTGACCGTCCCTGATGAACTGATGGAAACGCCGTTGGCGCTAATTTATCAGGATGACGCTTTGCTGGCCGTTGAACCCGAGCAGTTCCCCGGCCAGTGGCCTAACCTGGGATATTCTCTGCATGGATGGCCGCAGCCGGAAGAGCTGCGCTTTACGGTAAGTCTGTTTTTCGAGGATGGCCTGGAAGGCTTTGCGGCGGACGAGTTCGCGCGCCAACGGTCTGCCGTGGTGCCTGTACAGATCAATCAATGAGAGGGCGCGGAATTTACTACGTCATGTGTTCCGCACCCTCTTTCTCCCACCGCCAAGGTGACTTTTTCGGTTAGAAAGGTCGCTCCGGTACCAGCGAAATAGCCTCTTCACGGGTCAACGGTAACCATATATCCCCTTTGACCGTGGCGTTTCTGGCCAGGAAGGCGGAGTTCAGCGGGAACTGGGCCGTAAATCCGTAAATAATCAGGCCAACACGATCCCCGTCTTCAAGCGGCTGGCTAACCGCCGGTAATTCCATGTTGTGGATGCCTTTTTCCGGCAGGGGTGTCAGTTGTTCGCTGGCAACGTGTACCCGACGGCGATTGGCGTGCTGAATCCCCACCCCCACAAATACGGGCATGCTTTTGCCACCGGAGGTACCGGCCAGGTTCAGTTCAATACGTGGCTTGCCCAGTAGAACTTCATCATCGCCTCGAGCCACATAGAGGGGAACAAATTTGGGGCGCCCGAAGCCGCCATTGGGTTTTAATTCCCGCAGGTCGGCACCGGGCCACATGGCACGGAACATGTCACCGCCGATATCGAAACCGGCCATCAACCACTCGAAGGCACCGGCCAGGGGAATGGTCACACGGGTAGGGGAGAGGGCATAGCGGCTGCCGCCATTCATAATGCCTTCGCCCTCCATGGCAAGTCCCCGGTCGCTGGTAACATTGATGCAGTATTGCGGTACGCTGGGTTCTTCGCCGCGCAGTTTCTCGTCCCACCAGTTGATAATCGTGTCCACGGTGGTTTCGCTATAGTCGCCACAGTGAACCATGTCGTCGGTCTGGTAAAAGGGTAACCAGCCACGCCATTTCTGGATTGGCCAGGGCATCACGTGGCCGCTTTCCATACCGATGATCCGGGCATCGCGACCCTGTGCCTGCCAGCAGTCGTAGTTCATTTCTGCCTGCTGGAAAGGGAACAGGCTGTCACTGAAGCCCTGAATAAAGAGGGCATCGGCATAGGGTGTCTTGCCCTGGTCGCAGAAACTGGCAGCGCTGCGTTTGTACATCAGTGCCTGCATGTCTCGGCTGACAGTGCCATCGAAAGCGCTGCGCCAGGGGTCGGCAAACATCTCGCCAATATCAAAACCGCTATTGATTCCGCCAAAGCCAAGTAATACTGCGCCCCAGGCAGTGCGAAATTCGCCATTGGGGGCGATACTGTTCATGTCGTACCAACCGGTGAGCGGCACCAGGGCTTTCAGACGAGGCTCGGTAAATGCCGCCAGAGTTTGCAGGCCAGCACCGTAGGATTCGCCGATCATGCCGATGGCCGGGCTGCCGTCTTCCAGGCGTTGAACGCCGGGCAGATGGGACAGGGACCAGTCGATCACTTGACTCAGGTCCGCCACTTCATAATCCGGGTCCATCATATGGACTCGGCCATCGGACTGGCCCCAGCCACGCTGGTCATAGAAGACTACCCAGTAGCCGGCTTTCCAGGCGGCAATGGCGGCTTCACCAGTGAGAATGGCCTTGCCGTACACGGATAGCGGCCGCTTGGCGCGGAAGCCGCCAAAGCCATGGGTGGCAATCACCAGTGGCGCACTCTGGCCACTCTGCAGCTCCGGTTGATATACCGTGGCAGCCAGTTTTTTGCCGTCCCGGGTCGGGATGCGAACCTGGTAGTAATCGGCTTCCAGAGCTTGCCTGGCAAAACGATCATTGGTGTTGGGAAGTGTGGTGGTACAGCCGGTAATGGCGATGGCGCCCAAAAAAAGGGCTATCGACATGAAGAGCGGTCGCATGGCGCTACGTCCTCTGTTTATTATTCTGGTTTATGCTTGTGGGGTACTATGAAAAAAACAGTACAAAAATGCCCGATCGCTGCCACTTTAGTGTGGTTCTTCTACGCTGTCACGGCTGTATTGCTTTCCGTGCTGATCAGTTGGGCGCTGTACAGTCAGGCAAATTATGGGTATGGCTTCTGGTATCAGCAGCTCGATATCGGCGCGCACATAGAAGAATACGGTCCCCAGAATCGCTTCCGTTACGGTTTTGAGCAATTGCCGAGCGAGCAACACCATCGGGCATTCGAGCAAATCCGCGATGCCGTTCACCAGCAGGGCGAAGGCCTGGCAGACATTCACTACACGCTACCGGGCAGGGCACCGATACCGTTGCTGCATGACGCGGAGGTCCGCCATTTGCAGGATGTGGCAGACCTGATTGATTTCGGGTGCTGGTTGATGCTGGCCCTGGCGTTGCTGTGGCTGCCGCTGGCCTTGTTGTGTATCCGCCTGGGGATACCGCCCATGCGGCAGCGCATGGGGATAACTGTTTTCGGGGTAGGGGCTGTGATAGCGTGGTTGGCCGTTGCCGGGCCGACTCAGGTTTTCTATCAGTTACACGTGTGGCTATTTCCTGCCGAAAATGAGTGGTTCTTCTACTGGCAGGATTCGCTGATGAGCACCTTGATGAAGGCGCCGGTACTGTTCGGGGGAATTGCCGCGGCAATCGCTATTGGGGCGCTGTTGCTGATACCGGTGTTGTACTGGTTAGGGCTGCGGCTGTCGAAAAACATCGTCAAACAAGAATCAGGTCATGGGCATTGAAGTACTGACTGCTGACGCGCAGGGCAGCGAAAACCTGCAGCGCTGGGCGGCCATGGGGCTGCCTGTGCCGCCGAGCTGGCGGGTGAAACGGGACGTGGTGCAGGACAGCTCCCCGGAATCCCTGGCACAACAACTGCGCGCCTTGCCGCGCATGTTCAGCGAAGAACGTTATTGGGTCCTGCAACAAGGCCCGATGAATCCGGATTCCCAGCGTGAAAGTCTGCTCAATCTGGATTCCGATGAATCTCTTGCGGCGGCGTTACGCAGCATCTTCCAGCGTGAACAGGGGCCGGATCATGTGGTGATCCAGGCATTGCCGCGCCAGCAGGCCGCCGGCGTGCTCTTCACCCGCCACCCATTAAGACAGGACCTTCCTCACATGGTGGTAGAAGGGGTTCTTGATGGTAGCAGCGAGCGCCAACGGCTGATTTTCGATGATGACGGCCGCCTGGTGCATGCTTCCCACGAGGAGCTGGCTCTTGGTGACCAGGTTGGCGCGCCACTGTTGCGAGATCTCCATGAGCAGCTTAAACAAAATTTCCAGCGCCCCCAGGCGGGCGAATGGGTCTTTGATGGGCAGCAGTTGTGGCTGTTGCAAACCCTGCCGGTGGGGTCGCTCCCCATGCCCAAGGAGGCATGGACGCGCCGGGCAGGGAACGGATTGTTCACTCAGGTGGAAACGCCATTGTGGTACACCCTGGCAGGGCGCTGGCTGAAGACCGCCTTCTGGGAGCCTCTGGTGGCCCGTGAGGGCTGGCAATCGCTGGCCAAGGTCGAACCCTACCGTCGCCAGCACAGTCACCTGTACACCAACTGTGCATTTTTCCGTGAGCTGCAGAGTCAGCACGCCGGGGCCAGCCGCTTCCTGCCGCCGGCATGGCAACAGCTTGAGAGCCGTGCCGATACGGTGTCTGGCAGCAACCTGGTGGACAGATTCACTGTTTACCGGCATCAGTTGACGCTGGCCAGGGTGGGCCGGGACTTGAAACGCTGGCAGCATCCAGCTGCTACCCAGGAAGGGCTATGGCGAGCCTTCATGCAGCTTGACGGCATGGGTGAGCGGCTCAGTAGCGTTGAGGGGGAAGTCGGATACCTGGCCTTGCCGGACCGCAGTCACTCCTACACGGCACCTTTCCCCCTGAAAATGCTGGTTACCGGCTCTGAGAAGGACGCAATTGACGCTCTGGTGAAGGGGCGGTCCGAGGCATTAAGGGAAACCGGCCTGCGCCCGGGGGCTGACCCGGTGCACGCGCCGTTGAACGAAAGCCCGGCCCAGGCAGGCAATCTGAATGGTTTGTATGCCAGCGCCACAGGGGATCTGCCCAGCTGTGCCGAGCCTTCAGTGGAAGATGCACGCTGGTTGTCACTGGCCCGTCAGGCTCGTGGCCTGCGCTTTGCCATCGGCAACCGGCTGCGTGGTCTGCTGCGCGCCATGGGTGCTGTGGCGGTGAATCAGGGACGGCTGCAACATCCGGATGATATTTATTTTCTGTACTTCGATGAACTGTGGCAGCTCTGGATGGCGCAGCAATTGCCTGCCAGTGCCAATCGCGAGGTGATTGGCGACCGCAAACTGCGTTACCTGGATGACGGCTTGCAGGGTGCGCCGGACTGGAAAATGGATCAGATTGGTTACGGTTTTGGCGGCGGTCAACGCCTTAGTCCGCTGCTGCGGGGCTTGCCGCTGGTGCCGGGCAGGGTAGAGGGGCCGATACGACGGGTGTGCAGTGCCTGGAGCCTGAATCGGATCTGCCCCGGGGATATTGTGGTCGTCGACCAGGTTGAGCCTGCCTGGTTGCCCTGGCTGGTTCAGGCTGGTGGTCTGGTTATCGCCGAGAAAGATCCCTGCAATGGTGCTGCCAGCCTGGCGGTCAGCTATGGGATTCCTGCCATCTGGTCCGCCAGCGATGTGATGCACAGTGTTCAGGATGAACTGCCCGGTCATCTGGATGCCACCCATGGCAGTCTTGATGTGTCCGCGAAGATTGCCGAAGATTGAGCTGGTATCGTTTCACCACGCGGGCATGTCATGAACAACGATAACCATCATCAGGAAGAAGATACCCGCCCCTTTGTGGCTCCCTGTCATAACATTGCCCCTTCGGCGCCTTTGCGCTGGTTGCGCAAGGGCTGGCAGGACTTTCGTGCCGCGCCGGGGCCGAGCCTGATCTACGGGTTTATCATGGTCGGACTCAGTTACCTGATCACGGCTGCCACCTGGTGGTTCGGCAATATGGGCCTCTACCTGGGGCTGATTTCCGGTTTTGTTTTTCTCGGGCCGATCCTTGCCCTGAACCTCTACGATATCAGTATTCAAATCCAGCAGAATCAGACCCCGACACTCAGGGAAAGCCTGCGTCAGGCCCGCCATTGCATGGGGGATGCGCTGACCTACACCGTGATAATGATTGTGGTCTTTCTGATCTGGGCGCGGGCGGCCAACCTGATTTACATCTTCTACCCGGTCAATGAATGGCACTGGAATGACATCCTGCTGTTTTTCGGCGTGGGCAGCAGTGTTGGTGCGGTTTTCTGCGCCATCATCTTTACCGCCAGCGTGTTCTCGCTGCCGATGATCATGGATCGTCGCACGGATATGGTGACCGGGGTGATTACCAGCATTAATGCGGTATTGCGCAACAAGCTGGCGCTGTTCCTGTGGGCGTTTCTAATCGGGGTGTGTTTGCTGGTGGGGCTGCTGACGGCCTATCTGGGGCTTGCTGTGCTGCTTCCGGTGCTCGGCTATGCCACCTGGCATGGTTACCAGGAATCCATCGATGCCAGTGAATGGGAAGCCCGTTTCGAGCTTCCGCATCAGCGCGGGTGAAATAGCTCAGTTGAGGAGCGCCTCTCGAGGCGCTCCTCGTACAAATCATCTCTGTTCTTCGTCCATATAACCCAGCAGATGTGGCACCATCCGCTCAATTTCCTTGCGGGTCATTCCCTTGCGGGCGGCATAGTCGTCCATCTGGTCCTTGGCCAGCTTGCCAGTGCCGAAGTATTTGGCCTCCGGGTGTGAGAAGTACCAGCCGGAGACAGCCGCGGCTGGCAGCATGGCGTAGCTTTCCGTCAGCGTCATGCCGGCATTCTGTTCCGGGTCCAGCAGCTCCCACAACAGGGCTTTCTCGGTGTGGTCCGGGCAGGCCGGGTAACCGGGGGCAGGGCGGATGCCCTGATATTTTTCGCTGATCATGTCCTGATTGCTGAGCGCCTCGTTATTGGCATAGCCCCAGTATTCCTTGCGGACTTTTTCGTGCATGCGCTCGGCCAGGGCTTCGGCGAGACGATCCGCCAGGGCCTTGATCATGATCGAGGAGTAGTCGTCGTGATCTGCCTCGAAGCGGGCCACGTGTTCGTCAATGCCGCTGCCTGCGGTAACGGCGAAGCCGCCCAGCCAGTCGGTGAGGCCGGTTTCCCTGGGCGCGATAAAGTCGCTAAGGCAGAAATCCGGTTTGTCATTCTTGCTCCGGTCGAGCTGCTGGCGCAGGTGGTGGAGAGTCATAAACGCCTCCTTGTCACCCGGGTTACGGTACAGCTCGATGTCGTCCATGACCGAGTTTGCTGGCCAGAAACCTATTACAGCACGGGCAGTTAGCCACTTTTCTTCAACGATTTTCTCAAGCATGGCCTGGGCATCCCGGTAGAGCTTGGTGGCTTCCGTGCCCACCACCTCGTCTTCCAGAATGCGTGGAAACTTGCCAGCCAGCTCCCAGGAGCGGAAGAAGGGTGTCCAGTCGATGCGTTGAACCAGATCTTCCAGCGGGTAGTCGTCGAAAACCTTCAGCCCTTTTACCTTCGGCTCGGGCGGGGTGTAGCCGGACCAGTCTGGCTGGAAACGATGCTGTCGGGCCTGCTCGATGGAAATCAGGCTGCGATCTACCTGTTGCTGTTTACGACGGACACGCAGGCCTTCGTAGGTTTCCTTCAGCTCCGCGACATAGTCGGCCTTGGCGGTCTTGGAGAGTAACTTGGAGGCCACACCCACGGCCCGGGAGGCGTCGGCTACGTGAACTACCGCTTCCTGGTAAGCCGGGTCGATTTTCACGGCGGTATGGATGCGGCTGGGGGTGGCCCCGCCGATCATCAATGGCAGGTTCATGCCCAGTCGCTGCATTTCGCTGGCCACATGGACCATTTCTTCCAGTGACGGAGTAATCAGGCCCGACAGACCGATGATATCCACCTTCTCGGCCTTGGCGGTTTCCAGGATTTTTTCGCAGGGCACCATGACGCCCATATCCACCACGTCGTAGCCATTACACTGCAGCACTACGCCAACAATATTCTTGCCGATATCGTGGACATCGCCTTTCACCGTGGCCATCAGAATCTTGCCATTGGCTTCGTCCTGGGTGCCCAGCTCTTCCTTTTCCTTTTCCATGTAGGGAAGCAGATAGGCCACTGCTTTCTTCATCACCCGGGCGGATTTGACCACCTGAGGCAGGAACATCTTGCCCTCGCCAAACAGATCACCGACCACGTTCATGCCATCCATGAGCGGGCCTTCGATTACATGCAGGGGGCGGGTCGCATTCTGCCGGGCCAGCTCGGTGTCTTCTTCCACGTAATCGGCGATGCCTTTGACCAGGGCATGCTGCAGGCGCTTTTCCACTTCCCATTCGCGCCAGGCCAGGTCTTCCTTCTTGACCTTCTCTGCACCGCTGCCACGGTATTTCTCCGCCAGATCCAGCAGAACCTCGGTGCTGTCCTCACGGCGATTGAGCACCACGTCTTCCACAGCGTTACGCAGTTCTTCGGGGATGTCGGCATAAATCGCCAGCATGCTGGGATTGACGATGCCCATGTCCATGCCGTTCTTGATGGCGTAGTAGAGGAAGACCGCGTGAATCGCTTCGCGCACGGTGTCGTTGCCACGGAAGGAGAAACTGACATTGGAGACCCCGCCGGAAATCATGGCGTGGGGCAGGGTGCGTTTGATGTCCCCTACGGCTTCGATAAAGTCCACGGCATAGTTGTTGTGCTCTTCGATGCCAGTGCCGATGGCAAAGATATTCGGGTCGAAGATGATGTCTTCCGGCGGGAAGTTCACTTCTTCTGTGAGCAGTTTGTAGGCGCGGGTGCAGATTTCCACCTTGCGTTCGCGGGTGTCAGCCTGACCTTCTTCATCAAAGGCCATGACGATCACGGCGGCGCCGTAGCGACGCAGCAGGCGCGCCTGATGCAGGAAGGCTTCTTCGCCTTCCTTCATGGAGATGGAGTTCACCACCCCCTTGCCCTGGATGCATTTGAGACCCGCCTCGATCACCTCCCACTTGGAGGAGTCGATCATGATCGGCACCTTGGAAATCTCCGGTTCCGATGCCACCAGGTTGAGGAATTTCACCATGCACTCGGCGGATTCAAGCATCCCCTCGTCCATGTTGATGTCGATGATCTGGGCGCCGTTTTCCACCTGATCGCGGGCCACATCCAGAGCAGCGTCGTAATCCTCTTCCTTGATCAGGCGCAGGAAGCGCTTGGAGCCGGTCACATTGGTGCGCTCGCCCACATTGACGAACAAGGAATCCTTGCTGATGGTGCATGGCTCCAGCCCGGACAGTCGGCAGGCTACCTCAATCTCGGGAAGCTGGCGCGGCGGTAAATCCGCCACGGCTTCAGCCATGGCAGCGATATGCTCCGGGGTGGTGCCACAGCAGCCGCCGATGATGTTGAGGAAGCCTTTTTCCGCCCAGCCACGGATTTCTTTGGCCATGGTGGCCGGGTCCAGATCGTACTCACCCATTTCATTGGGTAGCCCGGCGTTGGGGTGGGCGGACACATAGGTCTCGGAGATCCGGGATAGCTCTTCGATGTAGGGGCGCAGCTCCATGGGTCCCAGGGCACAGTTGAGCCCGACGCTGATCGGTCTTGCGTGGCGCAGGGAGTTGTAGAAGGCCTCGGTGGTCTGGCCTGTGAGGGTCCGCCCGGAGGCGTCGGTGATGGTGCCTGATAGCATCACCGGCAGGTCCAGATCATTCTCGTAACAGTACTGATCCACCGCGAATACCGCAGCCTTGGCATTCAGGGTATCGAAGATGGTCTCAATGAGGATCAGGTCGATACCGCCTTCCACCAGGCCATCCAGTGCTTCCAGGTAGGCTTCGACCAGTTTGTCGAAATTGGTGTTGCGGTAGCCGGGATCATTCACGTCCGGGCTGATACTGGCGGTACGGTTGGTGGGGCCGAGTACGCCGGCCACATAGCGCGGCTTGTCCGGGGTGGAGGCTTCGTCAGCAGCCTGTCGGGCCACGCGGGCGGCCGCCACATTGATCTCCCGCGCCAGATCCTGCATGTCGTAGTCGGCCATGGCGATGGAGGTGGCGTTGAAGGAGTTGGTCTCGATGATGTCAGCGCCAGCGTCCAGATAGCCTTTGTGCAATTCCTTGATCCGCTCCGGCTGAGTCATGCAGAGCAGGTCGTTGTTGCCTTTCAGGTCACTGGGCCAGTCGGCAAAGCGGCTGCCCCGGAAGTCTTCCTCGGTGAACTTGCAGCCCTGGATCATGGTGCCCATGCCACCATCCAGAATCAGGATGCGTTGTTGCAGTTGGGCGGTCAGGGGCGCACGAACGCTCTTGAACATTGAAGACTCCGACAGGACAGCAAATGTGACCGGGCATTATACCGGCCAGCTCGGCAGATACCCAGACATGGAGACGTATTGGCAGCTAAATGGACTCGAGTGAGCGCCGGGACTGGTCACCAGAGCACGAAGGTTTCATTATGTGTAGCAAGCTGGCAGCGGGCGGGTTGTTTACGTCGTTGTTGTCAGGTGAAACCTTTGTAAAATTCTGCACTTGTCTGTGTCTGCATCTTGGGCCAGCCACAGGAATGGGCATAATTCGCGCTCACTGGATGAGGAGTACGTTTAATGGATCAATATCTGTCTCAACTTGAAACCTTTGCCAACGAAAACCTGATGCCCTACGCCTGGAATATCATCGCAGCGCTGGTCATCTTTATTGTCGGTAAGTGGATTGTGGGCAAGCTGGCTGCATGGCTAGGCCGAGTGATGGATAAAAAGCTGGACACGGAAGTGGCCAAGTTTCTGGGCAACATCATTCATGTCCTGTTATTCGTTTTCGTCATCATCGCCTCTCTGGACCAGCTGGGCGTGGAAACCACCTCACTGGTAGCTATCCTCGGTGCTGCCGGCCTGGCTGTTGGCTTGGCCCTGAAGGACTCCCTGGGTAACTTTGCGGCCGGCGTGATGCTGATCATGTTCAAGCCGTTCCGGGTTGGTCACTATGTGGAAGCTGGTGGCACCTCCGGTACCGTGAAGGAAATACGGATATTCGCTACCGTGATGAATAGCCCTGACAACAAGGTAATTACCGTGCCAAACGGGTCAATCATGTCCAGTAACATCACCAATT
Source organism: Alcanivorax jadensis T9 (assembly GCF_000756655.1). GTDB lineage: Bacteria > Pseudomonadota > Gammaproteobacteria > Pseudomonadales > Alcanivoracaceae > Alcanivorax > Alcanivorax jadensis. The sequence continues at coordinate 298,442 of NZ_ARXU01000001.1, read as the reverse complement.
ACTCCGAATTACCCACCCGCAGGGTAGATATGGTGTTCGGGGTTGCTTACGATGCGGACCTTTCCGTGGTGAAAAAAGTGCTGGAAGAGGTTCTGGCTGCTGATGAACGCGTCCTGAAGGATCCGGCACCGACTATCGTGGTGGGCGAGCTGGCCGACAGCTCCGTCAATTTCCTGTGCCGCCCTTGGGTCAAGAGCGGCGACTACTGGCCGGTACTCTGGGACACCACGGAAACCGTGAAGCGCCGTTTTGATGAATCTGGTATCGGCATTCCGTTTCCACAGATGGATGTACATCTGGACAAAAGTGAGTAGAGGAGAGATTCATGCGCAGTAAGTATCTCGCTGCCATGCTGATTGCCGCCGCCTTGCCGGCGGTTTCAGTAGCGGCCGAGGAAGGCACCAGCGAAGCTAGCAAATGGTCCGGGGATGTTTCCGTAGGCCTGCTTTTCAAGCGTGGCAACACCGATTCAGATTCGGTTAACGCTCACGCTAACGCCAGCCGTGACAGCGCGTTTTGGCGTCATCATTTCAAAGCTGATGCCAACAATGAGAAAGAGCGGGATCAGGAGACGGATGAATATAACCGTACCGATGAGAATTACTTTGCCTCTTATAAGCTGGATCGCAAGCTTGGTGAGGAATCCCGTAATTATCTGTTTAACGTGGTGACCTACGAGAAGGACAACTTCTCCGGTTTCCATTATCAGGCCAGCTACGCTGTCGGTTTGGGTCGCCGCGTCATCGAACGCGAAGCGCATACCCTGGACATAGAAGCGGGTCCCGGTTATCGCGTCCAGTGCCTGGAGCCGGAAGATTCCTACAGCGACTGTGCAGACACAGAAGAAAGCGCCATTGCCCGTCTGGCTCTGAAGTATCACTGGCAGATCAGTGAAAACGCCGAGTTCCAGGAAGAAATCAGCAGTGAAGTCGGTGAAGACTCCACCAGCACCCGGATGGAGACTTCCCTGACCAGCAAGATCAACAGCCACTTTGCTCTGCGGCTGCGCCATCTGCTGGAGCATGAATCCAAGGTGCCGGCAGGCAGCAAGGAGACGGATCATCAGGTGACTGTAGGCCTGGTTTATACGTTCAAGTAATGCGAGCACGTTTCCGCTGCAGCAACACAAAAAAAGCCCGCCTCAACGAGGCGGGCTTTTTTGTGGGTAGTCGCCTGGAAGCAAACAAGCAACGCCGCATGACTGGGTAGCGTGGATGCGTGATCCACCCGTTGCGGCGTTGTTTATGGGTGGCGCCTTTCAGGTTGACCCAAGTCCACAGAGAAAGCGCAGGCGGAAACAAAAAAGGGGAGCCGAAGCTCCCCCTTTTCCTGATCCGCTTACCGATCAGCCTTCTTTCAGGGCGGTGGTGATATCCAGCACCGCGCCTTTGCCATCGCCGAACAACATAAGAGTGTTATCCTTGGCGAACAGCGGGTTGGGCAGGCCGGCAAAACCGGCGCTCAGAGAGCGTTTTACCACAACCACGGTTTTGGCCTTGTCTACGTTGAGGATAGGCATGCCGTAAATCGGGCTGCCCTTGTCTTCGCGGGCCATGGGGTTGGTCACGTCATTGGCGCCCAGCACGATGGCTACGTCGGTCTGCTCGAAGGTGGGGTTGATGGTATCCATGTCCTTGAGCTTGTCGTAGGGCACTTCGGCTTCCGCCAACAGTACGTTCATGTGACCGGGCATACGGCCAGCAACCGGATGGATGGCGTATTCGACTTCGATACCCATCGCTTCCATGGTATCCGCCATTTCGCGGACCGCATGCTGAGCCTGAGCCATGGCCAGACCAAAGCCGGGCACGATGACAACGCGACGTGCGGTTTCCAGCATCATGGCAACTTCGTCTGCAGAGGTAGACTTCACCTTGCCAGCATAGACTTCGTCTTCGTCCATGGCTTCGCCAGCTTCCGCCATCACACCGAACAGAACGTTGGTGAGGGAGCGGTTCATGGCTTTACACATGATACTGGTCAGGATCAGACCAGAAGCGCCGACCAGCGAACCGGTGATGATCAGGGCGCTGTTGCCCATTACAAAACCGGCAGCGGATGCCGCCACACCAGAGTAGGAGTTCAGCAGGGCGATAACCACCGGCATGTCTGCACCACCAATTGGCAGTACCAGCAACAGGCCGAGGACCATGGCCGCAGCCACCAGACCCCAGAACACCATCTCATTGCCCGGATTGGCAACCAGGTAACCGATGCCGACGATGGAGCCGATGAACAGGACAGCATTGACCAGCTTCATGCCAGGGAAGCCCATGGGCTTGCCATCAATCAGTTCCTGCAGTTTGGCGAACGCGACCAGGGAACCGGTCAGGGTGACCGCACCGATCAATACGGCAGCGCCGGTAGCAATGATGGACACCGTGTCGTTGGCAGAGCCGCGGAAGAACTCGGCGGAAGCCACGGAAAAGGACGCACCACCACCAAAACCGTTCAGCAGAGCGATCATCTGCGGCATGGCAGTCATCTGCACCTTCTTGGCCATGACAGCGCCAATCAGACCGCCGACCACGACGCCGGCGATGATGACTTCATAAGTAACAATATGCTCGTTGAGCAGGGTGACCACGGCGGCAACACCCATACCGGCGGCAGCCAGCAGGTTCCCGCGCACGGCAGTTTTCGGCTTGGTTAGCCCCTTGATGCCCACCACAAACAGGCAGGCGGCGATCAAGTAGGCGATATCAATCCAGTTCTGCATGAATTACTTCCTCTTGAACATCGCCAGCATTCGATTGGTGACCATGAAGCCGCCAATCACGTTGATGGTGGCCAGCACCACAGCGATAAAGCCCAGCACATTGATCAGCATGCCGGAATCAGAACCGGCGGCGATCAGGGCACCCACCACGGTAATACCGGAAATCGCGTTGGAACCGGACATCAGTGGGGTGTGCAGGGTGGGCGGAACCTTGGTGATCAGTTCCACACCGAGGAAGATCGCCAGCACAAACAGGGTTAGTTGGGCTACGAAATCCATTATTTCTCCTCCTCCTTAGTGGCGTCGGAGTCCGCATCCGCGGATTCGTCTGCCTCGGGCTCAGGTTTCGCCAGAGCGGGCAGGCCGAGCAAGTCACGCAGGCGAGCCTGGGGTACGTCGCCATTGTGGCTGACCACGGTTTCGGCAACGATCTCGTCTTCGAAGTCCAGTTGCAGATCGCCGTTATCGTCCAGCAGCAGGTTGAGCAAGTTTTCCATGTTTTTGCCGAACATCTGGCTGGCATGGAACGCCACGGAGGAGGGGACGTTCTCCGGGCCGACGATGGTAACGCCGTGCTTCACAACAGTCTTGCCGGATTCGGTCAGATCACAGTTGCCACCACGTTCTGCGGCCAGATCCACGATAATGGAGCCGGGTTTCATGGCCTTGACCATGTCTTCGGTGACCAGAATCGGGCTCTTGGCGCCGGGAACGGCAGCGGTGGTGATCACCACATCCATTTCCTTGATGACTTCCGTCATCAGCTCGCGCTGACGCTTGAGGAAGTCTTCGCCCTGAGCCTTGGCGTAACCACCGGAGCCTTCGGCTTCACCGGTATCCAGGTCCAGCTCTACCGGCTTGGCGCCGACAGACAGGATCTGTTCGCGGGCCGCGGGGCGCACGTCATAGGCTTCGACCACGGCACCCAGGCGTTTGGCGGTAGCACAGGCCTGCAGGCCTGCCACACCAGCACCCATTACGAACACGCGAGAGGCGTTCATGGTGCCGGCAGCGGTCATGTTCATGGGGAACATGCGCTGGGATTCGTTGGCGGCCAACAGGACGCATTTGTAACCAGCAATCATCGCCATAGAAGAGAGTACATCCATGGCCTGGGCGCGGGTGATCCGCGGTACCAGCTCCAGCGCCAGGCCGGTGACTTTCTTGTCGGCCAGGGTCTGGGCAAATTGCGGGTTGGCCAGCGGATCGGTCATACCGATAACGATCTGGCCTTGCTTGAATTTCTCCAGATCTTCATTGCCGTTCTGGGTGTTGCTGCCAGGCGTTTGCACCTGCAGTACCACCTGCGCGGAAGTAAAGATCTCGTCGCGATCAACCAGCTTGGCTCCGGCAGCTTCAAATGTGCTGTCCGGGTAACCGGCAATATCACCGGCACCACGCTCGATGATGATCTCGACACCTTGTTTTTTCAGCAGTGCGCTGACATTGGCAGGCGTTATAGCAACGCGCTGCTCGCCAGGGCAGATTTCCTTGGGAACACCGATAATCACCTGCGTTACCCCCGTTGTGGTTCGCAAATAATCAGCTATCAGGGCGGCAGAGTTGGCAACCCGGCGCCTTGAAAGCCTCGTTAAACGGTCGCTTCATGGGAGCCGACCGACAAGAGCCTGTCTCAGGCCCTTGCGTCCCGAGTGTGCTGGAGAAGCGGGGCCGGCTGGCCGTTACTGTCATCCATCACACTGCGAAGGTCGAATACCGCCGGTGGACCTGATACTGCAATCTTTGCAGTGAGGCAAACCGGACGACGATCTTCGTCGGTGGCGCAAAGGCCTGAAACAGGCTCTCAGCAGGGTGCTAACCTTATTGTGGCTATGCCACCTTGGCAAATGACAATTCGTTATCGCACCGATAAGCGGGTGATAAAACCGCATTTTTGTCACTTTCTGAGCAATTAATCTACCGGACTGATGGTTTTTTGATCAACCAAGATCACATCAGCCTCTTCCTGCATGTGAATAAAAGGCTCGAGAATAGTGTTTCCCCGCACTTCCGCCTCAATGACGTGCAAAAAGGTGTAGGCGCCGAGTAGCTTGCGGGCCAGGAAGATAAACTCCTTGGGTGGCACGTCAAAGTGCACCGACAAGGCATTGCGGCTGGCCCGATTCATGATGCGATTCGGCAGATCGCTGTTGCCTCAGCAGTATTCCCCTTTGTCATTGAGTACTTCTGCCGGGGGTGGGTAGCGGTCCGGGTCCTGCAGCACTTCAATGGCTTCAAAGCACAGCGAACAGAAATCATCCAGCAGCCGGCGCGGGGCGCCACGAGACAGAAAATCCAGGGCGTTGAGGGCACGGACCAGGCGGTCGCCGTCGTGATGGAAGGAGGCACGAATCATTTCCCGGCCCGGACCCAGCACCTCGTTATCAAAGTCCCGAATGGCGCCGAAATCCAGTAGCACAATCTGGTCGTTCTCCGGGCTATCACCAAAACGCAGCAGATAGTTACCGAAATTCGGGTCGGTCTGCATCTTGTTCCATTCGAACACTTCCCGACAGCACAGCTCCATAATGGCGCGACCGATAAAGTTGCGGCGCTCCTGGGACAGCTTCAGCACGGACGGGTCGGTGACGCTGATACCGCGCTCGAAGGTCATGCACATGATGTTGTGGCTGGAGTACTCCGTGACGATTTCCGGCACCACAAAACGGGTATCTTCGGCCAGCACCTGTCGAAAATGGCGGGTGGTGTGGGCTTCCAGATCGTAATCCACTTCCCGCTGGAGCATTTCGCGCACTTCATCGAGCCACAGATTGAATTGCTCGGTCATCGGTACCAGCCGGCTCAGCTTGAGCAGGCGAACGAGGGCGCGCATGTCCGAATCAATGGCATCGGCCACGCCGGGGTACTGGATCTTGAGCACCAGCTCCTTGCCGTCGGATTTGCGAATCGCCTTGTGAACCTGAGCCAGGGAGGCTGCCCCGAGTGGGGTCTCCTCAATATCCAGCTCCGCCATTTTGACCTCGCCAAGCTCTCGCTTGAGATGGCGCTCAATGGACGGCCACTCCAGGGCGGTGGTCTGGTTTTCCAGCGTATGCAGCGCCGTGGTCACTTCTTCGGGCAGGAAATGCTCGCCGAACAGGGCCATCATCTGGCCGATCTTGACCACAGAGCCCTTGAGCCTGCCCAGTTCATCCACCAGCTCCTGGGCACGGGCGGACAGGTTCTCCTTGCGGCGGGCCTCACGCTGGTCTTTTGGGGTAAAGATGGCCCCGGCACTGGCGGTCGCATACTTGGCGCCAGCCAGAAATCCGGCCTTGGCCATGGAAAAGCGTCGCTCTACCGAGCCGGTCTTAACCCGTTTTACGGTTTTTCGTGTCATAGTCGCGAAGAAACTCCATTTGCCATCCTGAACGCCGGTGGCATTCTAGCCGGTATTGGATATCGGGTCATTGGCTGCACCGAAAGTCACTGTTTGATTTTGTCTGTATCTCGGGAGGTAAGTCAGCATGGGAAGAACCTGGGTGTTGTTGCGGGGCCTGGTTCGTGAGCAGAGACACTGGGAGGACTTTCCTGAACAGTTTCAGGCCAGTGTGCCACAGGATCGGGTGGTAACGGTGGATTTGCCCGGAAATGGCCACTTCTGTGAAGAGAAAAGCCCCACTCGGATTGCTGCCATGGTAGTCCATCTACGCGACCAGTTGACCGCGCAGGGGCATCAGGGCCCCTATCACCTGGTCGCTTTATCACTGGGAGCGATGGTGGCTGTGCAATGGTTGTGTCAGGCCCCCCGTGAAGTGGCCTTTGCGGGCCTCATCAATACTAGTGCCAGCCGTTACAGCCCGTTCTGGCGTCGCTTGCGCCCGGCCAATTACCGGCGCCTGCTCAGCGATGCGGTGTTCAGTCGTAACCGGGTACGCAAGGAAACCGCGATTCTGGAAATTACCTCCAATCTGCGCGAGCCGGCGTTTCTGCATCAGCTTGCAGAAACCTGGGCGGAATATGCGCGCGAACAACCCGTATCGCTGCGTAACAGCCTGAGACAGCTACTTGCTGCCATGCGTTTTCGCGCCCCGGCCGCTTTACCGGAAAGCGTTCCAGTGCTGATCATCAATGGGGCAGGGGACCGTCTGGTCAACCCGGCCTGCTCGCTGGCTCTTTCACAGGCCTGGGACCTACCCATCAAATGCCACCCCCAGGCTGGCCATGACCTGCCTCTGGATGCGCCTCAATGGCTGATCAACACCCTTATCGAAGGGGTAACAGATTTCACTGTTTAGTGTGTTGACCGTATAGCCCTGGCAGCCTAGCGTTATCTCAGAACTCATGAGTTCCGAAATAACAACAATGGCGAGGTAATGATGGCAACACCGCAGGAACTGATCCGCTTCGAGCGAGGCCCGCAGAGTCCCCGCGAACGGGTCTGGTGGGATCGCTATTCCCATGAACGTCTGAATGCCTGGCGGCAGGTGCAGGACCCGCTGGCAGATCGATGTGCTGCGCAAATCACATTCACCCGGCCTTCCGGGCTGCTCGACGAGGTGGAAAAACGGGCCAGGGAAGAGGGTGGGGATTTTCAGGCCTTTCTGGACCACTGCCATACGGTGCCATCCTGGGTGGATTTCGACGCCATGGAGCTGGGTCGGCGCATGTACCGACGCAATGGCGCACTGCAGGGTCTGGTGCTGATGTGTTCAAGCCTTGTGGAGGGCTACGCGCACAACAAGCCCTCCCAGGTACTGGTGGCCACCGGTCGCCTGCAGAAAGACGTTTCCCGCAGAATTTACGAAACCGGACAGATGCTCCACAACATCGTCGGCGACGACGGTATCCGGCCGGGTGGCCTGGGGCACCGCACGCTGATGGAAGTGCGGCTGCTACACGCGGCAGTTCGCCAGTTTCTTGCCCGGAATCCCCGGTGGGACAATGCCAAATACGACCTGCCAATCAATCAGGAAGACATGGCCGGCACCATCCTGGAGTTCGATTTCATGGTGGTCAGGGGGCTCAAGCGTCTTGGCCTGCAGATCAGTCGGCATGAGCATGAATCCATGCACTATTTCTGGCGTTATGCGGGTTACCTGCTCGGAGTCGACGAGGCACTGCTGACAACCACCCTGGAAGAGCAGGAAATCCTCGCCATGCAGTTGACCTCTCATCTGTACGAGCCCACTGCGGACAGCGAGTCCCTCGCCAAGGCGCTATTGCGCGACATGGCCGGCAAGCCGCCATTCAATTTGTCCTATGAGGTATTGCTGGGCTTCAGCCGCTATCTTATCGGTGACAAGGTGGCGGATGATCTCAACATCAACAGCAGTGTTCCGGCCGCCACAGCAGTGCGAGTGGTAAAGACCGCTGTCAGTGCCGCCAGTTTCGGTGTGCGGTTTCTGCCAGACCCGGCCAAGCGAGCCCTGGAAAACCTGAACCACCAACTGGGCCGGCGAACACTGAAAGCCGGGCTGGGGGACAACCCGGCTCGCTGGGGCTTCAAGGCTCTGGCCTGAAAAATAAAAAAAACCGGCGAAAGCCGGTTTTTTATTACAGCAGCCAAGATCAGCCCTGCCGGGCCACCTGGTTCTCTCGTATCAGGCTCATGTAATCCACCAGGATCTCCCCGGTTTCCCGTACGTAGGGATCTTCGTCGATGGACTCTTCATCACTTTCCGGGTCCAGCGCCCGCTGCTCCTCCAGATCACGCAGTTCCTTGATGCTGCCCAGCGGCTCTTCATCGCGGGATTTGCGGCGACTGTTCTCAATGGCAAGGCGTTCGCTGTCCAGCGCTTTCTGTGTAGCGGTGCGACTTTTCTCATTCAGAGACAGTTCGATCCGGTTGCGATTTTCCTCCAGAAGCTTGCGCAGGGACTCCACGTAGATGAACTCCGGGTCCTTATCAATACGGCTGGAGTGCTTTTCGCGCAGCTGAGGCAGGTAGGGGACAATATCACTCACCCGCTGGTATTTTGCCGAGTCGATTTCATCCCAGGGCAGGGCGTTGGGCAGGGAGCTTTCCCCCACCTCATCCTTGTCGATCAGCGAAGGCATATCCACGTCCGGTACGATGCCCAGATTCTGGTTACTGGAGCCGGAGACCCGATAAAACTTGGCATTGGTCATCTTCAATTTGCCGTGATTCAGATCCAGCAGGGTCTGTACCGTGCCTTTGCCGTAGGTCTGGTCACCGACAATCAGGGCGCGGCCATAATCCTGCATGGCACCGGCAAAAATCTCCGAGGCGGAAGCACTGAAGCGATTGACCATCACCGCCATGGGGCCGGCATACAGTACTCCGGGAAACTTGTCGCCTTCGATACTGACGCGGCCACTGGACTCGCGCACCTGCACGGTGGGGCCTCGATTGATAAACAGGCTGACCAGCTTGTTAACTTCCAGCAGGGAGCCGCCACCATTGTTGCGCAGATCAATTACCAGGCCGTCGATGTTTTCCTTGCGTAATTCCACCAACAGCTTGGCCACATCACTGGTGGTGCTGGTGTAGTTGGGATCGCCCCGGTGGAAGGCGGCAAAATCCAGGTAAAACGCTGGAATTTCGATAATGCCCAGCTTCATGGTTTCGCCATCACGCTCAATGGTGATCACATCCTTCTTGGCGGCCTGTTCCTCCAGCACCACCTTGTTGCGCTCGATGGTGATGGTACGGGTGTCGTGCTCGCTGGCACTGCCGGCAGGGATGATCTCCAGGTTGACTTTGGTCCCCTTGGGGCCACGGATCTGATCCACCACTTCATCCAGGCGCAGGCCGATTACCGGCTCCGGTGCTTCGCCATCCTGGGAAACCCCGACGATCCGATCAGCCGGTTTCAACTGGCCGCTTTTGGCGGCAGGGCCGCCAGGAACCAGGCGTACCACCTTGGTATAACCGTCTTCGTATTGCAGCACTGCCCCGATACCTTCCAGGGAGCGGCTCATGCTGATGTCGAAATTTTCCGAGTTATGCGGTGTGAAGTAGTTGGTATGCGGATCAAAGGTCTGTGTCAGGGCATTGATATAGACCTGAAACACATCCTCCGGGGTGTTCTGGTTAATTCGTTTGAGCTGGCTTTCATAGCGCCGAGTCAGACGGGTACGAATGTCGTCCAATGAGCTGTCATTGAGCCGCATGGAAAGCACTGCATTTTTCAGCTGGCGTTGCCAGATGGTGTCCAGCGCCGCCTCGTCCGCTGCCCAGGGCGCTTCACCCCGATCCACCAGCACGGTTTCCTCATCATCGAAGGTCAATGACTCCAGATCGTTCTCGATGGTGTCCAGCAGCTTCTCCAATCGGGTTTCCAGGCGTTCCTGGAAACGATTAAAGATGGTGTAACCGGCTTCCAGCTGGCCATCGCTTAGCTGGTCATCAAGCTTGTTGCGGTAACGCTCGAATTCGCGAATGTCGCTGGCCAGGAAATACTGGCGATTGGGGTCCAGGTCCTCGAGATAGCTGTCCAGCACCTGGCTGGACAAGGAGTTGTCGAATTCCAACCGCCGATAGTGGTGCTTCAAGTTGGCAGCAATTTCCGCAGCGGCATCCAGCTGGTCGCTGGTGGGTTTCAGGTCACCCTGAACCTCCGGCTCTGAACGAAGGCCGCTCACTCCCTGAATGGCGCCACCCAGCAGGACCAGTGCCAGTGCCAGAGGGAAGAACTTACGAACTAGTGACATGCTGTTTCTCAAACGGTTTACCTGCAGTATAGACGACGGCCTGAAAGCGGTCATTCGCGGTTGAATTTCTCTATAACCTGTAGACTACCGTGAAAGCGCGAAGTTGCACCGTCATAAAAGTCGCCAAATTACGGATTTTCAACAAATTACCACGACCCTAGCGTACGGGGGATGCTTTGCACAGACTGTTCAGCCTGTTTTTCCTTGCGGGTATCGCCGGAGCGGTGACCCAGCTCATTGGTGGTGACATGGCGGCGCCGGGGCGTTTGATCAATGCCCTTTGGTCGGCGGCCGACCTGGCCGTTGAGGTCAGCCTGGGCCTGATCGGGGTACTGGCACTGTGGAGCGGGCTATTCAAGATGGCCGAGGCCAGCAATCTGGCCGCACGGTTGTCGTCCTGGGTGGAGCCGGTTCTGGCCCGCTTGATGCCGGGGGTTCGGCGCACTCCTGAAGCATCCGCACCGGTTTCCATGAACCTGGCCGCTAACATGCTGGGCCTGGACAATGCCGCCACACCGCTTGGACTCAAGGCCATGGAGCGCCTGCAGCAGGGTAATCCGCAGCCGACACGGGCCACGGATAGTCAGATCATGTTCCTGGTGCTCAACACCTCGTCAGTGACCCTGGTGCCGGTGACAGTGCTGATGTTCCGGGCCCAGCAGGGCGCCAGTGACCCGGCTGCTGTCTACCTGCCTTTGCTGATGGCCACCACGGTATCCACTCTGGTGGGCATTCTGGTCACCGCCCGGGTCCAGCGTATATCTCTGCGCGATCCGTTGTTGCTGGTGGTGGCCGGTATCTGGCTGGCCATGCTGGCCGCGCTGGGGACCATTGTTTGGCTGGCGCCCACGGAGCTCGCCAACACGCTGTCGAGCTTGCTTGGCAATGGCATTCTGTTGCTGGTACTGAGTGCTTTCTTTGTTGCTGCCTGGCGGGGTGGGGTAGATAGCTACGACACCTTTGTGGAGGGCGCCAAGGAGGGCTTCACCCTGGCGGTGCGGCTGATCCCCTACCTGGTGGCCATGCTGGCGGCCATTGCCATGTTGCGAGCGGGCGGGGTGCTGGACCTGTTCCTGGATGGCATTCGCTTCGGGGCCGCCGCCATTGGCTGGGATACGCGTTTTGTGGACGCGCTCCCGGTGGCGTTCCTTAAACCGCTGAGCGGCTCCGGGGCCCGGGCAGCCATGGTGGATGTGATGCAGACTCAGGGTGTGGATTCCCTGGCCGCGCGCATGGCTGCAGTGATGCAGGGCTCCACAGAAACCACCTTCTATGTGCTGGCGGTGTACTTCGGCAGCGTAGGGATCCGTGATTTCCGCTATGCCTTATGGTGTGGTCTGGCAGCGGATGCGGCGGGACTGATCGCCGCCATTCTGCTCAGTTACGCGTTCTGGGGCTGATGCCGGTGAAGATTCTGCGAAACGTCAGGTTGAGACGCTCACCCTGAACCCGTTGTCGCCGCGGCAGCGCATGCTGGAATTGCTGCTGCACCTGAGGGCTCATCAGCAGCAGGCTGTTATCCGGTAGCGCCAGCGAGAAACACTGGCGGCCTCCACCACGGGGGCGAAACACGAAATCCCTTTCTGCACCCAGGCTGTAAGAGGCAATCCAGGGCTCCGGGCCAAGCTCGGGTTCGTCGTCACTGTGATAGCCCATGCAATCCTTGCCGTTACGATAGCGATTGGCCAGCACCGAGTTAAACGGGTGCCCGCACAGTTCGCTCACGGTATCGCGCACCGGCTTCAACACGTCCGGCCAGCCATCCGCCACATGCTGGTGACCGGAGTAGCGATAGGGAATGCCCGCATCGCCATGCCAGGCCGTGAGCCGTGGTACGGTATGATAACGACCAAATACCTGAATCCGTGGCTGCTGCCAGTCCAGTGCCGCATTCAGATCTGCTTGTAATAGCCGGTGCTGCGCAGCGGGCAGGGCATGGTGCCAAAGCCATAACCTGGCCTGACCGGCCAGGGTAATCGCTTCCGGCATTTTCTGGCCGGCTGCGGACCCGGAATCGTTGACAGTCATAAGCTCCGTACTATATCAAATTGCTGCCGGTATCTTGCCGGCGATGGTGATCAGGGAAACATCATGCTGCATATCTTCCGCATCGAAAACGGTGTTCTGCGTGAAAAGGACACGGAAAGCATCCTGCCCACTCTGGCTGATGATGCCAGCTGGATTGATCTGGTGGACTCGGAGGAAAACGAACGCGAGCTGGTGCAACAGTTTCTGGAAGCGGAACTGCCGGCCTCTGATGACATGGAAGAAATCGAAGCGTCCGCCCGTTTCTTCAGCGATGAGCAGGGGCTGCATGTCCACTCCCTGTTTCTGTTCCAGTCCGAGGGGCGCGCTCGTACGTCCACGGTGGCGTTTGTCGTCCAGGAAGGTCGTCTGCTGTCATTCCGGGATTCCCGGTTACCCGATTTCCGGCTACTGCGACTGCGCGTACGCCGAGGCTGGGTAAAGGCAAAGCAGCCGATAGATATCCTCTTGAGTATTCTCGAGCAAAAAGTGGAAAACCTGGCTGATGCCCTCGAGGATGTGCACCGTGACCTGGAACAAGTGGGGTACAGCGTGCTGGAGGAGGAGAACGGAGAGCTGGAAGACGATATTGAAAAACTGGCCCGGCTGGAGGATACCAACGGCAAGATTCGCCTCTGCCTGATGGATACCCAGCGTTCCATTTCCTTTATTCAGCGCTATGTCCGCACCGACAAGGTTCGCCGTCGCACCTGTGCCGAGGTGCAGCATGACCTGGACACCTTGATGTCACACACCACCTTCCTGTTCGACAAGATCAACTTTTTGATGGATGCGGCGCAGGGGTTCATCAATATCCAGCAGAACCAGATCATCAAGATCTTTTCCATCGCCGCGGTGGTGTTCCTGCCGCCGACCATGATTGCCAGTATCTACGGCATGAACTTCGAGATCATGCCGGAGCTGAACATGGTTTATGGCTATCCCATGGCGATATGCCTGATGCTGCTGTCCGGCATGACGCCTTACTGGTTTTTCAAGCGTAAAGGGTGGTTGTGAAGGGCAGTTAACGGTGCATAGTTAACCGCGAAAACCGCCTTCGGCTGAGCTCCTGTAGGAGCATCGCTTGAGATGCGAATGGACGTAGCAGGAAGCGAGTAAGAATTCGCGAAAACCGAAACCGTAGCATTGGTTTGCTTTTGCCTATCGACACTCGCTTCCCTGGCGCAATCAGGTTTTGTGCCAGCCTTGATCGGTTTCTTCGGCTTTGCCATCTTCGGCCAGCTTGATCAGGTGGGCCTGCAGGGAGAATTGGGCCACACCGTGCAGGAATTCCGGCACGTCGTCATAGACCACCTTCACCAACACTGCCAGGGTTTGAGGGTCACCCGAGAGGGCGTCCAGCACCTTGTCTTCGCGTTTCTGTCGGTGCGCCAGTGTATGGGTCAGGGTTTCTTCCGGGCCGCTGATCAGATCGCCATGACCAGGAGCCATCCGTGTTATGCCGCGCTGCTGCAGTTTGCGTAGCGAAGCAAAGTAGGCCTGCATGGAACCGGAGGGAGGAGCGATCACTACGGTGGAGCCCTGGATCAGGTGATCGCCGGTAAACAGCATGCCATCATCACTGAGGTAGCACAGGTGGTTGCCCACATGGCCCGGGGTTTCAATTACCTGTAGCGAAACGCCGCCGCAATCCACCCGGTCTCCCTCGGCCAACAGACGGTCTGCCTGCCAGCTCTCGTCTTGCAGGCCGTCATCGGGTACCGAGGGGCCCAGACAACGAGCCCCGGTGGCTGCCACCAATGCCAGAGCGCCTGGGGAATGGTCTCGATGGGTATGGGTGACCACCACCTGGTCGATGGGTTTTCCCAGGGTGCGGGCAGCCTGCAGCAGAGCCTGCAGATGCTCCTGATCCTCGGGGCCGGGATCAATGACCGTCAGGCTATCCTTGCCAAACAGATAACTGTTGGTGCCAGGCCCGGTCATCATGCCCGGGTTGCGCGCCAGAACCCGCCAGGCATGATCGCCAATCGGGGTGAGCTGGCCGGGAATCAGTGATGCCATAATGACTCCTGGGAATTTGAAGGCCGCATTGTGACGATTCACCCTGCAGGATGCCAGTCTACGACTGCGGGTAGGCCAGCTTGTCGATCGCTTCCAGTTCCCAGCGATCCACCGGGGTGTCTTCTTTCGGATGACGACTGACAACTGCAAAGGGGTAATCCTGACCAGCGGGCAGGTACATTTGCACATCAATGGTCTGCTGGTAGATCACAGTGCAGTCATTCTCCGCCTTCGGGCAGGACAGGGCGCGGGCCTGAAGCGTTACCGCTGCCACATTCATTTCACTGCGGTTGGCCAGGTTGCCGGTCAGGCGCACGCCGGATTCAGAGGCAAGGAATTCTTTCAGCGTTACCTCGATCCCATCAGGGGGAAGCCGCACCTGATCGTCACGGCCGCCTTGCCAGACACCGATGCCGAGTACCATGAGGCCGGCCAGTACCAGGCTCAGCACCAGATAAAACGGTCGACGCCCCCATTGCCAGCTACCCCAGAGCAGAACGGTAACCGCGATAATGACAGTCAATACCAGTAATAGGCGCATTTATTCTCCAGAATTGCAGACCTCGCTCCCCCTGATTCATATAATCCCGGGAGTCATATGTAAAGGAGTAGGCCATGCTGATTGTTGTATCGCCAGCAAAAACCCTGGATTACGAGAGCGAATTGCCAACGCTGAAAACCACCCAGCCCCGATTGCTGGATGATAGCGATGTGTTGATCGAGCGGGCACGCCAGCTTTCTCCGGCGGATGTCAGCAGCCTGATGGGTGTCAGTGACAAGATCGCGCACTTGAATGTGGAGCGGTTTGCCCAGTGGCAGCGACCCTTCAACAAGAAGAATGCCAGGCCCGCGGCGTTTGCCTTCAAGGGCGATGTGTATACCGGCCTGGAAATCGACACCTTCACGGACAACCAGCTCAAGGAGGCCCAGACGTCCTTCCGAATGCTGTCAGGACTGTATGGCGTGCTACGCCCGCTGGACCTGATGCAACCATACCGCCTGGAAATGGGTACCAAACTGGATACCCCACGCGGCAAGGATCTCTATACGTTCTGGGGCGACATTATCACTGAACAGCTCAACAAGGATATGAAAGCGGCGAAAACCGACGTGCTCGTCAATCTGGCATCCAATGAGTATTTCAAGTCGGTGAACAAGAAAGGGATCAATGGCCGCATCATTGAACCGGTCTTCCAGGATGAGAAAAACGGCAAGTACAAGGTGATCAGCTTTTACGCCAAGAAGGCCCGTGGCCTGATGGCGGCGTGGATTATCAAGAAGGGCATCAAGGACCCGGCCAAACTGAAGAATTTCGATGTGGCGGGTTATTGCTTTGCTTCGGATCTGTCGACCCCGGACAAGCCGGTGTTTCGTCGGGCCGAGCAGTAGACCTGGTGAAGGAGCGCCACTGGGGCGCTCCTGAAACGGGGTCAGTCTCTGTCTTCAAACTCGCTGCGGGCGGCAAGCAAGCCGGTTTTCAAACCATCCCAGGCCAGTTCCACGCCGGCTTTGATGTCATCCCAGGCATCTTCGCCGTGAGACTCCAGTTTTTCCAGTTTGGCTTCCAGCTCGTCGCGACGATCCTGAATCTCCGCAATTTTTTGCTTCGCGTCGCTACGCCACTCTTCACGCTTGTCCCCCAACCGGGCGGTCAGGCGATCCAGCTGATAATCCCAGTCTTCCAGTTTCTGGCGAATGTTGTCGGCAAAGTCTTTCTTGTCTGTCATTACGTTATGCTCCTGATCAGGCTTGCCAGGGACTCTGGAAACCTTGGGGTTTGATGACCAGCACATCCGTGCTGGCACGGGTAATCACGGATTCTGCTGTGGCGCCCAGTAACAGCCTTTCCGGCAGGTTACGATGCACGGTGCCTACCACCAGTACGTCCATATCATGTTCGTCACAGTATTTCGCCAGGGTCGGCGCCACCGGGCCGGTCAGCACTGTCATCTGGTCCGGCCCCAGGCCGTGGGCGGCACCAAATGCCTGAAAGCGATCACGGTAAAACTGGCGCACCTTTTCCATGCCGCCGCTGTAATCGGGAATCGCTTCGCCCACCAGCAGAATCAGGCTGTCGTCCATTTCATCAAGCACATGAGTAGCGCGCAGGGTGCCACCAAGATTGCCGGCAAAATGATTTGCCGCACCGAGCACGTTAACCGCCAGGGCATCCTGGGGCTGCTCTTCTGTACCCGGGTCCAGGGCGGCCAGAACTCTCGGTGCATGGGGCCACTGACGGCCATGAACACACAGCACCGGGCAGGGCGCCTTGCGAATCAATTGCCAGTCCCGCGGGGTGAAAAGATGCCGGCGCAGGCCGCTTTCTTCACTGGTATGCACAACCACCATGGCGGGTTGCAGGTCGAGGATGCTCTCACGCAATGCGGCCATGCTGTCTTTGTGCCACAGAATGGAAAGCTGACAGCGCTCCCTATCGGTTAATTCACTGATCCTGTTTTGCCAGGCTTTGTGAATCTGTGCGCGGGCGGCGTCCTGTCGTTCATGGTCAACGCCAACGGCGCGAACCATAGCGGAGGAATAGGCATTGACCAGAACATGCAGTGGCGCCTTGGTGGAATCCGCCACCTGTCTGGCTTTGTATAGCGCAGGCTGGGGAGCCTTCAGATCACTGTCGAGAATGGCCAGTACCGGGGCGGTCACAGGCTTACTTCCAGACTCTGCTCTCCACAAAGGCTTCGCCGATTTAGGATCTCCACTTCACGTCCCTCCACGCGTAACCAGCCATTTTGCTGGAAGCGGGTAAAGATACGGCTGACAGTCTCCACCGCCAGGCCCAGATAATTGGCGATGTCATAGCGCGACATGGGAAGACGGAATGCCCGCTCGCTAAGCCCTCGGCGTTGGTGACGTGCTGACATGGATATCAACAGGGATGCCACCCGGTCATCCGCATTTTTCTTGCTGAGCAGCATATGCAGCTCACGGTCTGAGCGAATTTCGTTACTCATCAGGCTGAAGAAATGGTGCTGCAGCGACGGGATGCGCTGGGACAGCATTTCCAGTTTGGAGAATGGGATCTCGCACACCGTGGCGGTTTCCAGTGCCTTGGCGTTGGACATGTGGTGGGCGGTGCTAATGCCATCCATGCCAAGCACTTCACCGGGGAGATAAAAGCCGGTGACCTGCTCGTCGCCTTCATCGCTGAGCACATAAGTTTTCAAGGCGCCGGAGCGGACCGCGTAGACCGCCTGAAACTCGTCGGCGGCGCGAAACAGATGTTCGCCGCGTTTCAGGGGTCGGCCCCGATGAATGATGCGATCCAGCTCGTCGAGCTGTGTCGGCGCCACTGCCAGTGGAAGGCAGACAGGGCTGAGACTGCAATCATTGCAGGAAACATGTTGAGACACGGTGTGACTCCGGTTGATGGCTGCGTAATGCAAATTTCACCTTACAGTATAGGGTAGGGTGAACAACAAGCGAATATAGTTCAAATGATGCGACTGAAGCGATTTTGGGCCTCGTTCTGGGTATAGCGATCAAAAGGCATCACCAGGGCCCGGCTTACCAGCCGGCCCTGCTCGGTGATCACCAGCCGCTGCTTGTCCACGCGCACCAGCCCCTGATCCTCAAACTCCACCCAGGAAGCCAGGGCATCCACAAAGTAGTCAGGGAAATTGATTTGCCACTGCTCACTGAACAGATTCATGTCCACGTACAGGTCGCACAACAGGCGCATGATAAGGTCGCGGCGCATCTGGTCATCGCGATCCAGGAGATAACCCTGTTCAATGGTGGACTGGTGCTGATCAATGGCATCCGACCAATGACTTAATGATTTCATGTTCTGCGCGTAAAGATTGCCGATCTGGCTGATGGCACTGACCCCAAAGCCCAGCAAATCCGCATCCCCGTGGAGGGTGTATCCCTGAAAATTGCGGTGCAGAAGCCCGTTGCGCTGAGCCACGGCAATCTCGTCGCTTTCCAGAGCAAAGTGATCCATGCCGATAAAGGTATAGCCGGCATCCTGGAGGATGCGCCCGGCACGGACGAACATGGACAGCTTTTCTTCCGGGCTGGGCAAGGCCATATCCGGTATCTGCCGCTGAATTTTGAAGCGCGCCGGCAGATGGGCGTAGTTGTACAGCGAAATTCGCTCGGGCCGAAGGTCTGCAATCTGCTCGATGGTGCGGGCCAGACTGGATTCCGACTGCCAGGGGAGGCCGTAAATCAGATCGGTGTTAATGGATTTGAAACCGAAATCCCGCGCCCAGCCCATGGTCTGACGAATCATTTCATAGGGCTGGACCCGATTGACCGCCTGCTGCACACGCAAATCCAGGTCCTGAACCCCGAGGCTGATGCGATTGAAGCCCAGGCCACGAAGCAGCCCCAGACGAGCCTGGTCCACGGTGCGTGGATCAATCTCGATGGCATAGTCGCCACGGTCATCTTCACGCAGGGTGAAGTGTCTGGCCATGTAATAGACCAGTTCGGTGATCTGGGCATCATTTAGAAAGGTGGGGGTGCCGCCACCCCAGTGAATCTGGGTGACCGGCCTTTGCCTGTCTACCTGTTCGGCGCGCAGGCCGATTTCCTGCTTCAGACGTTTCAGGTATTCCGCCGCTCTGCCACGGTTGGCGGTGACAACCCGATTGCAGGCGCAGTAATAGCAGACGGTGCTGCAGAACGGAATGTGCATATACAGCGACAACGGCCGGCGAGCGGCATTGCCAGCATCAATGGCCTCGGCATAATCCGACTCACTGACTTCCTCGTGAAACTGGGGAGCAGGCGGGTAAGACGTGTAGCGCGGTCCGGGACCGCCATGCCGGCTGATCAATGTTTTGTCCCAGGTAGCCACACCCGCTCTCCAGTTAAGTGATTTACTCCATTATTGCGGGCCCTGAATTGACTGTGTTGACCTGGATCAAGTCTCGGGCTGATGGTGGTGGCTGTGTTTGCCTGAATCGGCAGGACCAGGGTGAACGTGATGGGGCATCTGGCTCATGGACCAGGCCTGCCAGAAGAATGCCAGCGCCAGCAGAAACGTCAGTGATGCCGCCACCTTTGGCCAGATGCCGTTGCGAAAATGCTGTAGCCGGGAGGCGATCACACCGGTAATGGCCACGGGGATGATGGTTACTATACCGAAGACCAGCATCACCAATGCACCAGCCGGTGCGCTGCCGGCCGTAACGGCAAGGGCCAGGGCGGTATAAATCAGGCCACAGGGCAGCAGGCCCCATAGTCCGCCCAGCGCCAGCGCCTTTAGCGGGCGATCTACCGGGAGTAGCCGCCGGGTCAGGGGCTGTAATCGGCGCCACAGCCCGGCACCAATACCTTCCAGTTTTTTCAGCCACACGCCTTGCCCGAGCAGATAACCACTGAGCAGCAACATCAGAACGCCGGACAGGGCTAGCCCAATGGCCATGGAGGGGCCAGGCAGCCAATCCAGCAACGCCTTGCCCAGCATCCCTGCAAGGCTACCAAGCACCATATAGGTCGAGACCCGGCCGATGCCGAAGAGTAGCTGCCAGCCCCACAGGGACTTACCCTGGCGGCGCGATTCTGGAATCGAGAAGGTGAGCGCGCTGCTGATGCCGCCACACATGCCGATACAGTGAACACTGCCGGCAGACGCCAGCAGAAGAGCACTGGCAAGCAGAGTCAGCAGGGATTCCGGGCTCTCTGGCATCATGAGTCCCGCTCGTTGTCGTGATCTGCAGCCTCTTTACTCGTAGGGAGGCCTTTGCGCTGTTCACGATCTTCGAACACCACCCGCCAAGAGGCATTATCCAGATCATCAAACTGATCCTTGCGCAGGGCCCAGAACAGGGCCCAGATCGCCCCGGCAAGAAACAGCAGTGCCAGAGGGATCAGCAGGAGGACGATTTCCATCGGGTAACTCGCGTTGCGTTGAGGGTGACTAGCAGTGAACTGGCAGACATGCCGATGGCCGCAGCCCAGGGCGGAATCCACCCGGCCACGGCAAAGGGCACCGCCAACAGATTATAGAGCAGGGCCCAGGTGAGATTCTGGCGAATGGTGCGCTGGCAACGCCTGGCAAGTGCAGGCAAAGCCGGTATCGCCTGCAGATTGTCCTTGAGCAGATACAATCCTGCTGCCCGCTGGGCCAGGCTGGTGGCGTTGGCGGTGGCCACGGATACGTCCGCCGCCAGCATGGCCTCCGCATCATTGATGCCGTCACCCACCATCATTTGCGTCGTGGTCGTCTGCAGCTCCTTGAGCCAGCGGGTCTTGTCAGCGGGCTTCATGCCGGCACGCCATTCCTCCAGCGATAATTCCCTGGCCACCGGCCCGGCAGCGGCATCGTTGTCGCCGGTTGCCATGCGTACAGCCAACCCTTGCTGGCGAAGAGCCCGTGTTACCGCAGCACTCTCCTCGCGAATGCTGTCCTGCAGCCACAAATACAACTGCACGGCGCCGTCACGGCTCAGTTGCAGGCAGGTTGTACCGGGGCGAGCCTGTTGCGGTGCGCCACTGATGCGCCATTGCTGGCCCTGAAGGTTGCCGGTAATACCATTTCCATCCGGCAGGATGTCTGTCATTTGCGGGTTGCGCGCAATGTCGCGAAAGGCCTGGGCCAGCGGGTGAGGGTTGTTCCATTCCAGAGCGGAAACAATGGCAAGCAGATCGGCCTTTTGCCCTTCACCGGCAACCTGGGTGTCCACCAACGAGAAACGTCCCAGAGTCAGCGTCCCGGTTTTATCAAAGAGCACCCCGCCGATATGGGGTAATCGCAGCAGCTGGCGAGGCGATGCCACCAGCACTCCTTCGCGCAGGGCGGTACCCAGGGTCGCCGAAAGAGTCAGAGGTACAGCCAGCGCCAGCGCGCATGGGCAGGTGATCACCAGTACCGCCAGGGTGTGGTCAAAAGCCTCGCCGGGCCCGGCCGGCCAGTGCCAAAGCAACGTAAAGGCAGCCAGCAGAAGAACCGCAGCGGTAAAAAGTGGGGCGATGCGGTGCCAGTCACGGATCACATCCAGCCGCTCGCGGCTGGCCAGCTCCACCTGTTCAGCGATTCGGGCAATCTGACTGTGGTCTGCGGCGCACTCTGCCTGCAGCGTGATTGAGCCTTCCTGCAGGCGGGCTCCGGCCACCAGGCAAGAATGGAGCCCCCGGCTTATCGGCACAGATTCACCGGTCAGTGCCGCTTCATCGAAGGTGCCCTGGCCGTCGATGATACGGCCATCCACCGGTACCACATCACCCTGAATCAGCAGCAATCGGTCGCCGGCTGCCACCTGCCTGAGACTGACCCATTGCGCCTGATCACCACTGAGACGGCGAACCGCACGGGGCAGGGTATCGCCAAGCCTCGCATAGCCCGCATTAATAGCCTGGCGCTGACGGTGTTCCAGCCAGCGGCTGATCAACAGGAAGAAAACGAACATGGCGGCGGAATCGAAGTACACGTGGCTGCCGCCGGTGAACATGGCTACCAGGCTGCCGCCCCAGGCCAGGAAAAGAGCCAGGGCGATGGGGGTGTCCATGGTCAGATTGCGATTGCGCAACCCACGCCATGCGCCTTGAAAGAAGGGCCAGCCAGCATAAAAGACCACCGGGGTGGCGACAAAAAAGCTGGCCAGGCGGAAGACCCACTCGTAAACCGCATCCGAACCATCAAAGACGCCGATATACAACGCCATGGAATACATCATGGCCTGCATGGCGCCCAGTCCGGCCAGTATCAGCCTGCCCAGCAGGCGCTTGTGCTCGCGGCGATTGGCTGCGGTGGCGGCAGGATCACCGGGCAGGCTAACGCCATAACCCAGTTGCTGGATGCGGCGGGCGGTTTCCCGGGCTTGCGGTGCCCCCTGGTAGTCCACTGTCAGTGTCATGCCCGCCAGATTGACACTGGCGCGACTGACACCAGGCTGTGTGGACAGGGCTTTTTCGATTAACCAGCTGCAGGCCGCACAGGTCAGTCCGCTCAGTTGCAGCTGCAGGCGTTCGCCGTCAGGCAGCGACGCACAGTGTGGCGCAAGCAGGTCGGGGATCTCGAACAGAGCCAGGTCCAGTTCTGCCCGGCGTGCATCCGGTGCCGGGGCTTCGTCCTGTCGAATCCGGTAATAGTCATCCAGCCCCATGCCGTAAATGGTCTCGATGGCGGCAGCACATCCCGGGCAGCAGGCATCACGGCTTCCCTCCGGGGTGCGGGCGGTGAAAGCACCAGACGGGGCAGGCTGCCCGCAGTGCCAGCAGGGTGGGGTGAGGCTCTGATTCATGGCTTGGTAGCGTGACCCAGGCGCACCGTACCGTCTTCAATGTTGCCACTTTGGTAAAGACGCCAGTGCCCCTCAGGGGTAGAGGCGGTAGCGATAAAACGGCCCATTGAGGGGAGAGCTCCGTCGCCACGAAAAACGCCATTGCCCTGGTGATGGAGTGTCAGCAACACATCCTTTTCCTTGAGGGTGGGGTGGCGCAGCGCCACGGTAATCAATTCTGGCGCAGGGATTCCGGCATCGCTGGTCAGCCTTGCCTGAACGCCGGCGCCCACCTGGGACAGCACCAGGCCAATGCCCAGTCGCGCGGCAATCTGTTCCTGTTCCGCGGAGCGGTTAATTCCACGGCCCTCCTTGTACCACTCGTCGACCACCGGGCTGTCTGCATTGATGACGGCAATATACAGGGTGGTCAGGCCGGCAATCACTGAACTGGCCGGCAGCAGAATGGCCAGCCAGAGCAGCGGGTATCGATACCAGGGGCGATCATCGACGTGGGGTGATGAAACGGGATTCATGCTGTTTCTCCAGGTCCGGGTCGTTCAGTGACCTTACTGAAAACCAGATGGTGGATGACTGCATTTCCACCTCATAGGGGTCATAACTTACCGTCACCGGCAATGACAGGTGCTGCCCGGGCTGGATAGTAAACTCAGTTCGGTTTTCCATGCGCAGCCCCTCAGGGCCTTCCAGACTCAGTGTATAACGATGGGCATCCTGGCCCTTGTTGAGAATTTCCAGGCGATAGACGTTCTCCACGCGGCCGCTGCTGGCAACCCGGAAAAGCTGATTGCGATCGCGCAGAACATCCACCTGCAAGGGCACACGGTTATAGAGCGTGGCCATAAACAGGGTAGCCATGGCCAGCAGGACAATGCCATAACCGATCAACCGGGGACGCAGCACCCGGGATTCCTTCCCTTCCAGCGCATTCTCGGTGGTGTAGCGGATCAAGCCCCTGGGCTTGTCGATGTGATCCATGACATCGTCGCAGGCATCAATACAGGCCGCGCAGGTAATACATTCGTATTGGAGCCCATCGCGAATATCAATGCCTGTAGGGCAGACCTGAACACACAGTCCACAGTCAATGCAGTCGCCTTTTTCGACAGCCTGCGGCTCCTGATTGCGTTTCTTGCTACCCCGGCCACGGGGTTCGCCACGATCTTCGTCATAGGAAACGATGAGCGTTTCACGATCGAACATGACGCTCTGGAAACGGGCATAGGGGCACATATACAGGCACACCTGCTCGCGCATGAAACCGGCGTTCATATAAGTGGCAACGGTAAAGAAACCTACCCAGAACAATTCCCAGCCACCCCATTCAACACTGAAGATACGAACAGTCAGATCCGTAATCGGTGAAAAATAGCCGACAAAAGTGAGGCCGGTAAGAAAGGCCAGCGCCAACCACAGCACATGTTTACTGCCGCGCCGTAGCAACTTACTCATGGACCAGGGCGCCTCGTCCATCTTCATTCGACTATGCCGGTCACCTTCAAAAAGTTGTTCTATCCACTGGAAAAAGCGGGTCCAGGTAGTCTGGGGACATACATACCCACAATAGACTCGCCCGGCCAGAACCGTGAAAAAAAACAAGGCGAACGCAGCAATGATCAGCGCCCAGGAAAGAAACAGGAAATCCTGCGGCCAGAGAGTCAGGCCAAAAATATGGAACTGCCGGTTCGGCAGATCAAAGAGAACAGCTTGCTGTCCATCCCAGCGAATCCAGGGTAGGGCAAGATAAAGCCCCATGGTGCTGATGATGCTGAAATCGCGAATGCGCTGGAAACGGCCACTGATGGATTTCACCTGGATCCGTTTACGCTTGGCATAGAGGCTAATGGGGCCCTGTGCTTCCGGGCTGTCATCAACGGTTTTAATGCGGTCGCGCTCACTCATTACGCACCTCGAAGACTGCTGGCGTGATCCGCCGACTCGGCCTGTCGCAGCCTTTTGCAGGCTGCGACAATGGCCCTGGGGTTACGGGGCTGACTTGTTGGACAGGCTGTAAACGTAGGCCGCAATGACATGAATCTTCTCTTTGCTGAGTAGATTTTCATGCTTGGGCATTTCCCCTTTTCGTCCTTCGCGAATAGTGGTCTCGATGTCCTCCAGACGCGGACCGTAAAGCCAGGTGGTGTCCGTAAGATCGGGCGCACCCATGGCCTGATTTCCTTTGCCTTCCTGGCCATGGCACGCGGCACAAACTGCGAATTTGGGCTTCGCTCGCTCGATGGCGGCGGCCTTATCCGCGTCGTTGGCCAGATCCGGTCGGCTCAGGCTTTGCACGTAGATGGCCATGTCGCGCACTGCCTTGTCGGTATTGCCGATAGCAGCGGCCATGGGTGGCATCATGCCTGTGCGGCCCTGGGCAATACTGGCAATGATCTGTTTGGGCTCACCACCATATAGCCAGTCATCATCCGCCAGATTCGGGTAGCCTTTCGCGCCGCGGGCATCCGAGCCATGACAGATGGCGCAATTGTTGGCAAATAGACGACCACCCACGGCCAAAGCCTCCGGGTACTCGATCAGTTCATCCACCGGCACTTTGCCAAACTGCTCAAACAGCGGGTCCGTCTGCCGCGCCACCAGGGCGACTTCCTTTTCGTATTGCAGTGTACTGCTCCAGTTCAGCACCCCCGGGAACTTTCCCAGACCGGGATAAAGCACCAGATACACACATGCGAAGATCAATGTGCCGATAAACAGGAACAGCCACCAGCGGGGAAGCGGGGCATTGCGTTCCTGAATACCGTCAAAGCTGTGCCCGGTGGTTTCCTTGGCAGCCTCCTCCGGAGAGATCTGATTGTTCCACAACAACAGGCCCGCACAACCGAGCAGATTGATGGCAACGATAATGATGATGAACCAGCTCCAGAAATCACTCATTGCTCGTCCCTCTCTTTGCGGCGGTCAGCCTCAAGGGCCATGTGTGAGAGTTTTTCGTAGTCTTTTTTTCGGCTGGGGCGATACACCCATATCGTCATCGCCATAAAAGCGACGAAGAAGACCAGCGTAAACAGGGCTTGAAAGCTCATTGTGCTACCTCCTTACGTTCCTGGCCCAGGGAAAGCAGATAGGCCACCAGGGCATCTTCTTCCGTGGCATCAGCCCACTCACCCTTGATCTTGTTCATTTGCTCGGTGATATCCTGTTCGCTGTAGGGCACACCAAAGGTGTCCTTGAACAATCGCAAGGTTCGTTCCGTATCGCCCCAGTCCACGAGATTTTCCTGCAACCAGGGATAAGCCGGCATATTCGATTCCGGCACTACCTGGCGCGGATCGCGCAAATGTTCACGGTGCCATTGCTCGGTGATCGGCCGCAGACCGACACGAGCCAGATCCGGCCCGGTACGCTTGGAGCCCCACAGGAAGGGGTGCTCCCAGACATCTTCGCCGGCCACTGAGTAGGCGCCATAGCGTTCCGTTTCCGCACGAAGGGGGCGCACCATCTGCGTATGGCAGACGTGGCAGCCTTCGCGGATATAGATGTCGCGACCTTCCATTTCCAGAGCTGTGTAAGGCTCCAGAGTTTCCAGTGGCTCAGTGGTGGCCTTCTGCCAGAACAGTGGCACGATTTCCGCCAGGCCACCGAAACTCACCGCAATCAACGTCAGCACAATCATCAGGCCGACATTCTTTTCCACTCTTTCATGGGCATTGGACATGTCGGTCTCCTCAGGCAGCCTGCAGCACGTTGTCGTCGCCGTGGGTATCGCGCTCGGCAACGATGGTCTTGTAGACGTTGACAGCCATCAGCACCATGCCGGCGAAGAACACCACCCCGCCGAGCAGGCGGATGGCGTAGAACGGCTGCCTTTCCACCAGTTCCTGGACAAAGTTGTAGGTCAGGGTGCCATCGCTGTTTACCGCTCGCCACATCAGACCCTGCATGATCCCGGACACCCACATGGAGGCGATGTACAACACCGTACCGATGGTGCTCAGCCAGAAGTGGGCATTGATCCAGCCGATGGAGTACATCTGCTTGCGCTCAAACAAGCGGGGAATCATGACGTAGATAGCGCCGATGGTGATCATGGCTACCCAGCCCAGCGCACCGGAATGCACATGGCCGATGGTCCAGTCCGTGTTGTGGCTGAGCGCGTTGACGGTCTTGATGGACATCATCGGCCCTTCGAAGGTGCTCATGCCGTAGAAGGAGAGGGCAACGATCATGAAGCGGATGATCGGATCCGTGCGCAACTTATGCCAGGCCCCGGACAGGGTCATCATGCCGTTGATCATGCCGCCCCAGCTGGGCGCCAGCAGTACGATGGAAAATGCCATGCCCACGGACTGCGCCCAGTCGGGCAGGGAAGAGTAGTGCAGATGATGCGGGCCGGCCCACATGTACACGGCGATCAGGGCCCAGAAATGCACGATGGAAAGACGGTAGGAGTATACCGGGCGCTGGGCCTGTACCGGCACGTAGTAATACATCATGCCGAGGAAGCCTGCGGTCAGGAAAAAGCCCACCGCATTGTGCCCGTACCACCACTGCACCATGGCGTCGATCGACCCGGAATAGACGGAGTAGGATTTCATCGCCGAGACGGGAATGGCGATGTTGTTGATCACATGAAGCAGGGCAACTGCAATGATGAAGGCCCCATAGAACCAGTTCGCCACGTAGATGTGAGGTTGTTTACGCCGGGCGATAGTGGCAAAGAAGACGATGGCATAGGCCACCCAGACCAGGGTGATCAGGATGTCGATGGGCCATTCCAGCTCCGCATATTCCTTGGTGCTGGTATACCCCATGGGCAGGGTGATGGCGGCAGCCACAATCACCGCCTGCCAACCCCAGAAGCTGAAAGCAGCCAGCTTGGGAAACGCCAGGGTGGCCTGGCAGGTTCGCTGCACAACGTAGTAACTGGTGCCGATGAGGGCAGAGCCGCCAAAGGCAAAGATCACCGCGTTGGTGTGCAGTGGCCGTAACCGGCCAAAACTGAACCAGGGTAACTCGAAATTGAGGACTGGCCAGGCAAGCTGGGCGGCGATGATCACCCCCACCAGCATACCCACTATCCCCCATACAACGGACATGATGGTGAATTGCCGTACCACCGTGTAGTTGTAAGAGGGTGAAACCGCTGAGTTTTCCATGTACGTTCCCTTCCGAATGATGCGCCGGGAGACGATACCAAGCACGTTCCCCGGCTTTCTTGATATAGATCAACTGCGCCGTTCGTAACCCTGGGACAAAATGTCTCACCTACTCTGAGATAACCTCAGTTACTTTGTGGTCACTTTGGCGCTTCCGTCAACCGTCAGAAAGGAACGCTGCGAAATTCAGACCCTCTTTTTGAAAAGTGAAAGCACCAGCGCAGTCAGCGCTGGCAGGAAAGTGATGGTCACAATGGCAGTGCCGAGCAGCCCGAACAGGACAATCGCCCCGACCCCCCGATAGAGCTCTGTGCCCTCACCGGGGATCAGCACCAGCGGCGCCAGGCCACAGACCGTGGTAATGGTGGTCATGGCGATGGGGCGCAATCGTGAGGCCACGGCCTCGCTCACGGCATCCACGGCGCTCATGGCATTATCGCGGAAATTCAGCGTCGCCTGATGCACGATCAGGATCGGATTGTTTACCACTGTGCCCATCAGAATCAGAAAACCGAGCATGGTGATCATGTCGAAGGGCTGGGTTAGCGGTGGCAGCCCCAGGACTGGCAGCAAGGCGCCCACACCATTCATCATTGCCAGACCCAGCAGGCCGCTGGCGATGCCCAGTGGAATCGTAGTCATGATCAGCAACGGGAAGCCCCAATGGGTAAAAATAGCCACCAGCAACAGGTAGACCAGCATCAGCGCCACAATATAATTGCCGGACAGGGATTCCTGGGTAGCCTGCAACTGGTCGCTGGCGCCGGACAGGGTAATGCTGATGGTATCCGGAATCTCGCCGGCATCGCGTAATTGCTGAATCATGCCACGCACCCGGCTGACCCCGGTTTCCAGGGCCACACCCCGGGGCGGGATGATATTCAGTGTTACTGTGCGCCGGCCGTTGACCCGCCGCACCACACTGGTGTCCACGGTTTCCTTCAGGGTAGCCAGGGATGATAGTGGCACCGTCGCACCGATAGGCGTATGGACTGGCAAGCCGGGGAGGGCAGCCAGTTCCGGCCGGGTGCCGGTACGGTGGCTGTAGGCATAGATGTCGATTTTGTCATCACCCAGGAAAAACTCATCCAGATAGGCGCCATCGGTCAGTGCCGCTACCGTAAAGCCCAGCTCTTGCGTGGAAAACTGCACTTCGGCGGCACGGCTCCAGCGCGGATGGACCTCGATCAGCGGCTGGGCCAGGGACAGGCTGGCAGGCTGGGACTGGATGCGCGGATTATCAAATACTTGTTCGGCCTCGCGCTCCAGCCGTGAGGCCACTGTGTAGATTTCCGCCAGATCGGCCCCGGCCACGTCCAGGGTCACGCTGCGGGTACCGCCGTCGTTACTGGATATGATCGATCCGCGAGCCGCGAAAGCCCCCATGCCTGGATAGCGTTGATAGACCTCGGTGATAGCATCCATCATCGCTTCCATGTGCGTCGGATCCACTGGCTCGGCGATGATGCGCAGGCGCTCCGCATCCACACCCATATTCACATACTTCATTGGCGGCATGGCCAGCTTTCCTGACTCGTAGTCCGCCGGGTCGGCCCCCACCAGCGGCAAGAACTCTGCTTCTACTTCGTCAGCAATGGCTTCCATGGTGCTCAGGTTGTAACCCGGAGGGGCGCTCATGCTGGCGAAGGTTTTCGGTTCCTCACCCTCAGGCAGATATTCCGCCGGCGGCGTCAGGAACAGCACAATAGCACCACCTATCAGCACGGTTGCCAGCAGGGTGATCACTTGCCGGGGGCGACTACTGGACAGGAGACCGGAAAGGCGGTGCAGGGCGGTCATCCAGCGGCTGTGCTGGCCGTCATGGGCCACCACGGCACTGAAATCCAGCCGGGCGGAGAGGGTGGGAATTACCGTCATGGCCACCAGCATGGAGACCAGAATCGACGCGGATACGGCAATGGCGATATCGGAATAAAGCTGGCCGGCCTCTTCCTGAATAAACACCACCGGCAGAAATACCAGCACCGTGGTCATGGTGGAGGCGAACACCGCGGGCCACACCTTCTGGATGCCACTCACTGCCGCGCGAAAGCGATCCAGCCCCTTGCGCCGTTCCGTCTCGATGCTTTCCAACACCACGATGGAATTGTCCAGTGTCATACCGATAGCAAAGGCGATACCCGCCAGGGAAATCACATTGATGGTGCGCCCGGCCAGCAGCAGGCCAAGAAATGCGGCAATGGTGCAGATGGGAATGCCGATCACGCCCACGGCGGTGATCTTCACCGAGCGCAAGAACAGGAACATGACCAGGGTGGCAAACACCGCACCAATGGCCAGATTGGTCCACACATTGGCCACCGAGGCTTCCACGTAACGCACATCATCAGCGATCAGCGCCATGCGCATGCCTGCCGGCTCCAGCACTTCCCGGTTGATCTGCGTTACCTGGTCGAACATGGCGTACTTGATGTCGATGACATTGGAGCCGGTTTCCCGGCGCACCGCCAGGCTGATCACCGGCTCGCCATTGACCCGTGACAGGCTGCGAACCGGGAAGTGATCGAGTACCACGGTCGCCACATCTTTCAGGCGTACCTGGGAGTCACCGCTGCGGACCAGAATCAGTTCATTGAGGCTGTCGATATCCTTGAAGCCCCCCACAGTACGCAGCAAATAGCGCCGCTTACCGCTTTCCAGCTCGCCGCCGGATACATCCCGGTTTCGCTCACGCAGGGCATCCCTTACATCCACCACACTGAGCCCGAACTGGGCCAGTTTCTGGGCATCCAGCAGCAACTGCACCTGCCGTTCGGCACCGCCGCGCACTTCCACCTGGGAGACCCCGGCCACGCTCTCCATGCGCGAGCGTACTTCGTCGTCGATGAAATCCTGCATCATGTCCATGTCCAGCCCGCGAGGATTATCGGGCAGGGGAGAGACGCGGTAATACATGAAGGCGTTACTGGAAAACGAACTGGAGAGAATGCGCGGCTGATCCACATTATCCGGATAGGTAGGGACCTGACTGAGGGCATTATTGACCCGGATCAGTGCGTCGGTGATATCCACGCCGAAGGGGAATTCCAGCTCGATTTCCGCCTCGCCACTGCCGGCGGAGGAGGTCATCCGCCGCAAGTTGGGAAGATTGCGCAGGTACTCTTCCTGCTCGATGAGGATTTCCTTTTCCACATCCTGGGGCGTGGCACCGGGCCAGCTTGTCACCACGGAAATGGTTCGCACTTCCAGATCGGGAATCATCTGAACCGGAATGCGCAGTGCAGCGAGAACGCCGAGCAGGGTGATGATCAACACCACTACCGTCATCAGGGTGCCATTGCGGACAATCTTCTCGAACATCAGTCCACCACCCGGATCTTGTCACCGTCCCGCAAGCTCTCGTTGCCGCGGATAACCACACGATCACCACGATTCAGGCCCTCGACTATAGTGACCTGCTGTGACAGGCCCGAGGCGATTTTGACGACCTTGCGGCGCGCCACCAGGTTTTTATCGTCGCCCTCGGCAATCCAGACCGTCACATTGCCCTGGCTGTCACGGAGCAGGGCGTCTCGGGGTACGGAGGGCCGAGTATTTGCTGAGCGCATTTGTAGCCGGCCATTGATCGCCATGCCCGGCGTCAGGGATTTCCCGTCAACACTGGCTCTCACCGTGAAGGTTCTGGCAGTAGGGTCGTTAACAGGCACAATTGCGGTAATGCTTGCGGCTATCGAGCTCTCCGAGTCGTCTTCCTTCTCCAGCCAGACCTCCAGGCCGGTATCCAGGGACAACTGCGGAAAATACTGTTGTGGGACCGCAAAATCCGCCTGCAAATCATCGCTTCCCACCAGCTCAAAGACCGTGGTGCCAGGTGTCAGCCATTCACCTACCTCGGTAAGCTTTGCGCTGATAACACCACTGAAAGGGGCGCGAAGGGTATGTCGCTTGAGCAAGGCTTGCTGCCTCGCCACGTCAGCCTGGCTTGAGGCCAGTCCCGAGGTGGCCACCTGAACCTCAGATTCCAGGCTGCGTACTTCGCTGGCGGCGATGCTTCGCTTCGCCACCAGGCTGTTGGCTTCCTGCAGTCGCCGGCGGGCGTCTTCCAATGTGGCCTGTTGCTGCTGATAGTCAGCCCGGGAACGCTGTAGCTCCAGACGGGTCAGCTCGGCATCCAGCTCAATCAGAGGGGCGCCGGTCTCAACCTTGTCGCCGATATCCACGAGCAATTTGCTCACCAGCCCGGAAACAGACGCGGAAAGTCGCGCTGCTCGATCTGCTACCAGGGTGCCGTTCACCAGCAGCGCATCCTGGGAGCGCGACAAATCCACCACAGCCAGTGATACCGGCTTGCGATCATCCGCCAGCGCGGATACGGCCAGTAACGACAGCAGGACAACCCGGAAAAAGAATTGATATAGCAGGGACAGTAACCGCATGCGTGTCCTTGTCAGTTATTCTAAGAATTATGCAAGTTGTGAGTTTATCAGGGCCGGAGGCAAATCCGGGTGAAAAGCAGGGTAAGGATTGTATCGGGCTGACCTGGCAAAGGATCAATCATGACTACGCATAATGTATATTATGTTCAATAGACTATGCGGGCAGGGATAGGGCAAGATTTGGCTTTTAGCCTTCCAGTAAAGCACGAATGCGATTCAAAGACGCGGCTTTTGGCCTATCAGTAAATGAGCTATCCCTTATCACTCACCGCCACCCCCAGACCATACGGCGCTACCTCAGAACGAACAGAGCACCGATTGAAGTCACCCACCTGATTGACCTACACAGGTCAGGAAAAATCCCCTCTACAAATGAAAGCTGGTCAGGCTGGCGAGTTGATGGACCGCTTCTGATTGACCCTGATGGAAACGGGTACAGACCGAACGAAATTCGGAGTTTGTGGGCTGTGAAGCAGCTTAGATATGAGCTTGAGAGATTGCGAAAAGGGCCTGTGCAGATGTGCATGGACGTTTGAGTATATTCGCCCATGGCGCGGGGTCCCTCCCCGGGAGGGACCCCTCCCCGCGCCATGGGACGCGATCACTTACGAGCTATTGCAACCTGAGATGAAGGATTGTCACAGATCACATTGTGACGGTAGTCATTAAATTGGATCGTCAAAAGGCAACGCCCGCGGGGTGTTAATCTGTAGCCCGCTTGCATTAGGTCCTGCTCAGTAACGGTGAAAACACGCTGGCCGTTCTGACTGGCATAGATCAGGTAGGTATACCTATCCCCCATCTGCATAAAGCCTGCTAGGTGAAGGTGAACACCATCAAAGGGGTGGTCAGGTTCCGGGGGCTGCTCTGGTTCTGGCGGGTCGGGCGGAGACTGGACAGGGGGTGGCTCAGGGGGCTGAGTAGGTGCAATGTCAGGCTTTACCCTTGTTACCTTAACCTTAAAATCTGATGGAACAGTCTGGGCTGAAACGGGAACCGGATTAACAGGGGTGGGATCTGGTGTTGTGAAGGGCATCCCGCCCCAGAATAGACCAATAATTCCCAGCGGCACGAATAAGGCAGCGCCGATGAAAGACCAATGCTTCCAGATAGGTTTAACGTCCTGGGCCATTGCTTCCTTTACCGCCACATTGCTTTTCGTGTGGGACTTGTAGAGCTTGAAGTTGTTGCTGTCATAGCTGCGTATTGATTCCGACAAGACCGCCCCGCGTATGCCGTTCAGGACCTTACGGATATAGGACTTGTCGTGGCCTAAGGCCCTGTTGTTGGTGACACGGTAGACCATATCAACGTGCTCACAGATATTGCGGCACAGCTTGCTATGGAACTGAGTTATGAGAAGAACGTCGGCCCCTTCATGCCTGTGTTCTGCGTACCACTCCTCGATTTCATCAGGCGTTTTGCCACGCCTTAATGATTTATGGCATTCATCAATGATATACAACGGGCCCTTGCCGTCATCGTCGCGCCAATCATCGCCATAATCATCAAGGGAAGAACCTAGCCATCTGCCCTTTGGATGACGTATGTGGAGAAGGTCTGCAAAGTCAGGGTTTATAGCCTCAATGAGGGGACGATTGACCGGGAGATTAGTTATCACCTTACGGCCAGCATTAAGCGCCGGGAGAAGGTGAAAAACTACAGCCTCATAGCTTTTGCCGGAACCGGGTCTGCCGAGTAGCAGGTAAATCATGAGCCAAGCCTTACGAAGGGTATCAACTGAAGCAGGAGGCGGATAACGATAGCGGCAGTAATGATCAGGGTAGCGGAACCTAGGTGAAGTGCTCCCATGACGTTAAGTACCTCGCCGGGTAAAGCATTGATGTATTGCTGAGGGTCGAAATTGAGTTGCTGGCCGAGGGCATCAAGGAGAGTAACTGCAAGGCCCATGAGCAGGTCGAATACGAGGGAGACAGCATCCACAAGGAACGCCCAGTACGTTTCCCACATTGACAGATAGATATAGGTGATTCGCTCCAAAAGCCACTCAAAGCCGCCGACCAGCTTTGACCAAAGCCACTCGAATGGTCCCAATGATGCTTCCATGTTAACCCCCGAAGATTAACGCCCTAGCAAGGAGCAAGGCGCAAAAATTGATGATCGCGGCGAGTACGCTCCAAATCCAGCAAAAGTCAGTGCCGGGGAGACTTCCACTTCCGAAAGAACCAAGCGATCCTAGATTGAAACTCATGCTGACCTGTGGACAGGAACCGGAGTCAGGCAAGGACCAAGACCGGAGCCATGTGACTAGCGCACTCTGATCTATAGCCGCTTGGTGAGAATTCCAGACACCAAGAAGCCCGTCTGGATAACGAGGGTCCCATATCGAATCCCCGCAAATATCACCCGCATCAGGATTGCATGAGCCAAGGGAGGCAGCGCCGTCGCCGCCTGTGTCATCACCGTCGCCTGTGCCGTCGCCGGAGCCTGTAGAACCGCCGTCCGTTTCGTCATCGCCAGTACCGTCGCCGTTGTCTGATGTGCCGTCGCCGGGGTCAGTGCCCTGCCCTGTCCCGTCACCTTCGTCTGTTCCATCATCGCCTGATCCGTCGCCCTCGCCGCCTGTTTCATCGCCAGAGCCATCACCTTCGCCTGTTCCCTGTTGGCAGGCATCGCCCTGGCCATCTGAATCAGTATCTAGCTGATCCGGGTTCGGCTCTGATGGGCAATTGTCTTGAGCATCAGGAACACCGTCTGAATCGGCATCCTCCTCTATTGGCTCACCGTCAAGAACAGTATCAGCGGCGCAGCTTGCACCGGTTGAGTAATAGACCCAACGGCTGTTTGTTGCAAAATCACTGCCGGGATAGATATGAGTGCCACCAATAACGTGACCGGGCCTGTCGTACTCGCATTCATCCCTGCAAAGGGAATCTGGTATTGAGAAGGAGCATATAGGCGTTGAACCCTCAAGGCCTGTTATAAGGCCTCCATCGCAGCCGTATTCAAGGTGCGGGTCATCCTCTGGGCATTCTGGTGTTGGCTCACCGCATACAACATCAAAATCACCCGTTGGGCTTGTTTGCGTTACGCTTATAACAAGAGGATGCGTTTCTGTTGTGCAATAGTGAATAACCTTTCTGGTCATTCTGTTGTTTGAATTAATGGAGTAATTAATGCAGTAAGGCGCTGTTGCGCCATAGTAAATATTTGGAAGCAGGGGATCTGCTATTGGCTCACAGGGTGGGTAGTTTTGCCCGCCATTTTGACCCCTTCCGGCAGTTTCACCGGGAACTGTGGTGGCATATGAAACCAGAGGGAAAACAAGGAGAGCCACCAGAATTGCAATGGCTGATGGATAAAGTTTCATGGTTACGGCCTGCCTATTGCTGATGTCAAGGCAAGGCCGGCCATGGCGCCTATGAGGACAACCAGACCGGCCACCATCCTTACGCCTTGTTTACGGCACGCTTGGACAGGGTAATGCCCTTGTAGGCGAGAGCAATGCCCACAATTGCGACACCGGCAGCACCTACGAAGGTGGCAACACCGGAAAAGTCTACTGCAGCGAAGATATCAGCCATTTTTGTTTCTCCTTTTATACTCTATTGATGGTTTTTTTAGCGACGCCGATGGCGTAGCCGAGAGACCAAGGGAGCAGGATTGCCCCTAGGCCCCATGTGTACAGCCACAAAAGCTCCTCAGCCGTTGGCATTGAGAATGAACTGATGTAGCTGAACTCTGGTGCAGAAACCAATGCAAATGCCTGGCAATTCTCGATAAGGTCACCGGTTGAGCGGACCACACCCAAAGCATCGATTTCTACGCAAACTGCCATAATGGGCCCCTACGCCTTAACGCCTTTAGGCTTGCCGTCACCGGAGAAGAACCAGTTGATACCGGCTGACTTTTCACCCTTCCAAACGCTGGGAAAAACAGGAACGTAAACCTCCTGACCCTTGAATTTTTCGTAATGGGCGGCAAGGCCCTCGGAAAAAAGCTGCTTTGAAATGCGGATGTCGTAGGTAATGGCTTCACCGTCATAGCCATTTTCCTTGGGGACCTGAATACCGACATAGTGTTGCTCGATGACTTCGCCGGTTTTGTTGTTCGTGCGTGCTACCTTTTTGTAGCCGAGTACGTTGCCTTTCAGTAAAAGCGCCATGTGCGTCACACCTCTATGGTTGCCAAATCATTAAGTACTGATTTCATTAATTGCCCGTTATGGGTCTGGGTTTCTGCCCGCAGGGATTCGAACCCGCCGACATCATTTGCAATCACACCGGGGGAGCCAGACCAGACAAGCCGATCAGGGAAACCCTTTGGATTGCAGAATTCGTAGAAAATCTGGTCAGGACGCAGCCCCATGACCTGATGGGCAAAGTTGATCAATTTGCCGTACTGGGTTCGCGCTATCCGACGCAGCTTGTCATACTGGATTGAGACCTTTTCGCGTGCCGTGCGGATGACATGGGCAACCTTGCTGAGGAAAGACAAAGCAGGGTAAGCCCCGGCAAGGTACTCAGCAGGGTTTGTTAACATATCAAGCGGCAATTCCCTGTCCCGGTTATGCAGCTCACACTCCCAGCGAACCCAAGGGGAATTAGGATCACCGAGTTGCTTGCCCTTGTCGTAGCAGCGAAGGAGCTTGCCGTTTTCACGACGACCGACATAGAAGGTACGCCCATCGCCTGAACCGAAATCATCAATGTAAGATGCCTTGGGCGGCCTGCCCTGCCCCTTGAACTCACCAGAGAGGAACTTTTCTCTGCACAGGTCGACGTTGTGAATGCCGTCATGGTCATCAAACGCCAAATCGACGCGAGTTAACCGGGCACAGAGGTCGTCCAGGCGAGAAGGAAGGGCATCCCAATTCTTGATCATGGCGCAGGCCTCGCCGGTCATGTAAAGCTGAGCGCGCTCCTCAACTAGACGGGAAACGCCGCCGTCATAGTCCCTGACCTTGTTGTTCCCACCCCACGCTATGAAGGCTTTACCGTCGAATGTAATTGCACTCTCAAAGAAGTTGCGGCCGCCAGAAACCTTGTCAGAGACGGTGAAGATGCCAGCACCAAAAAGGTGATTTACGAAAGCCTGCATTCTGTCGGAAATGTCATCGTCAGAAACAACCCACGGGGACACATCACCGGTGACCCGTTCCATGGAAGAAACGGGAAAGGTCACGGAGAATGTGTCTACCAAGAATTCTCCCCGTGGGACTTCGTGGAGACTTTCACCCCGTATTACTGTCGGGGTTCCAGAAGCCTGACCGGCCTTCATGATTCACCCCGCATGCCGAGATAGCGAGAAGCGAACCGGGCAGTTCCCTTGATGAACCAAGCCAGACCCATACCAGCAAGTACGCAGATGACAAGATCAAAGGGAGCGGCGATTAGCGAATAATCGAACATGATCTGTGATACCTGCTCAGCGGTTGCGCACTCCATCAGATAGCACCCCGGTTTTTCAGGTAACGACGAGCAGCCTTCACGCCATCGCGGGACAGGTCTGCAAGAAATTCGTTATTGGGTATGAAATGGGTTTTCCTTTCCTCAGCCTTGGCAAGATGACCAAGGCCACAATCAGAGAGAACGGACTGAGAGCTACGGAACATTGCTAGCCGACGAGCCATCACATGGGAATCATGAAGGCGGTCACCGACATGCTCCTTGGCCAACCAGTAGACGCCTGGCTCAGGTGCAGGCTTGAACGGCGGATTGTAGGGATTCACTTTGATAACAAGCCGTGTCATTGCCCTGACCCTTTTGAAAAGCGGTTTTTCATGGCGCGAGGAAAGGTTGCAGCAGCGTTGAGCGAGTCACCCGCAGAGAACCGACTGAGGAAGCGTTGAGAACTGGTGGTATGGGGGCCAGCAGATTTATGAGGGAGCCGGGGGCAAGGTATCGTCGGTGAGACGTTTTCGCCCTGGCTAACGCTTTCCTGCCGACTGTTAAGGCCTACGGCCTTGGGGTGCAATTTTGTACCCTCGATAGGACAACGAATAACGACCGGGGAAATTTTGGAGACTTTGCAGGACGGGCACAGAAAGCCGCCATCATTGGTTTCGCCTGACCAGTTGCAAAATTTGCTGTCACAGTACGCCATTGCCTTACCCCTTGTGCCGTGTTGCAGCGCTGCAATAAGTGGAATGTATTGCAAGTCTGCAACGTTGTAAAGCGGAAATATTGCAAAGGGGCAACACAATGGGTCTAATTGCCACAAGGAGACGAGATATGAAAAAGACAGCCGACTACCTCAAGGAAGCGCAAAAGACTCTGAAACACAGCACAGACGGCGATACAATGCGATGGCTAGACGTGAACAGGGGGACGGTCTCTAGATACCTGTCTGGCAAGTCAATCATCGACAGTGATGACGTCGTGTGGAAGATTGCCGAGGCATTGGATATAGACCCAGCGGAGATAATCGCAGCCAGAGCGATAGAACGAGCAGAACGCTCAGAGGACGCGGACGGGTTCGCACTGTGGACCAAGCGGTTTAAGGCTGTAAGTCACTCAGCAACAAGCCTTTTTTTTGGGGGAGCCCTCCTCGCAAGCGCCGTTGAGGGCATACGACACTGTATATTATGTTAAATAGGGGATGTCGCGACAATATCTTTTCTCGGGATAACGCTCTCGCCCAATGATCAGCTGTTAAAGGTTTTAGCTCCAACAACAGCTGACCTGCTAACACCCCAGGCGTTGCCTGAGGCGTAAAGAGCTCCATTTCCAGCCCTTACGCCTAAGCATTGATCAGTGATCGCGGCTGTGGGTATGTTCGAAACGATAAGTCAGGTTTAACTGCACACGAGGCGCTTCGCTGCGATCCCCTGCCTGATTGTCGCGCATCCCGTAAGCCAGCTCGGCCCCATAGCTGAGGCTGTCGTCGTGCTGGCGAATCAGGCTCAGGGTGCCGTAGCGGGTGCGACGCATGGCATTTCCGGGCAGCTCATTGTTCTTTTCCAGGGTAATTTCGCCGCCAACCATGGCCAGCGTCCAATCCCGGCGGAACTGCCACTGCCCGGCCAGATAGCCGCCTTGAGCCAGTAGCGGCTTCAGTCCGTCGGTAGCGAATACGTAGCCATCCATACTGCTGTCACCGAAGCCAGACAGGTCATTGTAGTAATGGGCCATGGCTTCACCATAACTGCCGCTGGCCAGCAGGGTCAGGCTGTCGGTCACAGCCAGGGTGCCACTGAGCACACCGCCGGTGGCATTGGCGAACTGCTGGCCGCCATCGGCAAATTCCACACCGATTTCCCGGTTCATAAGGCCGACCCGCAAGTGGCCTCGGCCATGGGACTGGATCCAGGCGGCAATAATGTCAGGCCGGCGGCCGCTGGCGCTGCTCAGGTTATCCGGGTCATACACTTCCGGATTGGGATCCTCCAGAGCCACCGTTAGGTGCTCGCCCTGCCAGCGCACGCCGGTCTGGCGGGCGAAAATGGCGCTGTTGGGGCCCTGGGAATCCAGCGTCAACGGCCAGGCCGCACCATCCAGCAAGGCGGTGTAGCCGTAGCCGGCACGCAGGGCGCCATACTCAAAATAGAAATCCCGGACTCGCAAATCGTAGCCATCGATGCTGCCGAACACATCCACGGCGAACACCGCATGGGGCCCACTGCCCTCTCCTACCCGTAGGCCTAACTGGCTGTTCTTGCTGTGTAGCTCAAAATTCTGCTGATGAGTATCACCGGCAGGGATGGTGCTGGGGATCAACAGATCATCGAGCCCCGCATTCTTGTCATCGTAGATGGCATCCACGCTGACCTTGCCGAACACGGCAAAGCCGGGCCACTGCAGATGGTTTGACGGGGAATGGGTTGGCGCATCCTGGGTCAGGTTGGCCTTGAGCCGATCCAGCTCCTTTTGAAGACGACGGATTTCAGACTGGGTGGTATCCGCATAGAGGCCGGCTGCGGCCAATGCGGTACTGCTGAAAACGGTCGTCCAGATGGTGGTTCGCACCCTGGACATGGGAATCTCTCCTGAAGTCCACCGGATCACGGTGGGCGTTCATCTTTGTGCTTCGGCGTCCCGGGGTTCCGTGCCTTGTGGGCTGTCCGGGGCGTGAAACGCGAAAGGCGCGGAGAATACGGATGCAGGGCTCTGTGCGCTACTAGACAAATGTTTAGTGCGGCAAAATACAGGGGTGGGCAGACGAGCGGAATGCAGATTTTTGCTCTTGAGGGACGTAGGGAATAGCTTGCCTGCACGCGAACCCGATTGTGGCGTTCGGCTGCAGGCAGCCTCCTACAAAAAGACCATTACTTGCTCAAATAGCGCATGGCCTTTTCCAGGCCTTCGATAGTGAGCGGATACATCTTGTGCTCGCTGAGCTGCTTGATCCACTGCGTGGAGGT
Source organism: Alcanivorax jadensis T9 (assembly GCF_000756655.1). Taxonomy (GTDB): domain Bacteria; phylum Pseudomonadota; class Gammaproteobacteria; order Pseudomonadales; family Alcanivoracaceae; genus Alcanivorax; species Alcanivorax jadensis. Next base: position 258,012 of record NZ_ARXU01000001.1, on the reverse strand, counting down.
GGTCATCTGCCAGGCACGCTCCGGTTCCGGGTTGAGCCAGGCCACCTTATCGTAGGTTTCCATAAGACGCTGGAACCAGACCGCACCGGCCTCTTCGTTCCAGTGCTCCACGCTGCCGCCCACGGAGTTCACTTCGTAGGGGCTCATGGCCGCATCACCGACAAAGATCACCTTGTAGTCACTGCCGTATTTATGCAGCACATCCCAGGTGGAAATCTTCTCGTCCCAGCGACGACGGTTGTCCTTCCATACATACTCATAGATGAAGTTATGGAAGTAGAAATACTCCATGTGCTTGAACTCCAGCCGGGCGGCGGAGAAAAGCTCTTCGCAGAGTTTGATGTAGGGGTCCATGGAGCCGCCTATGTCAAAGAAGATCAGCACCTTGACGCGGTTTTCCTTCTGCGCACGCATCTTGATGTCGAGCAGGCCGGCGTTACGAGCGGTGGAACGGATGGTGTCATCCATATCCAGCTCTTCCTCGCGACCAATACGGGCAAACTTGCGCAGCCGGCGCAGGGCGAGCTTGATATTACGCGTTCCCAGCTCCACGGAATCGTCCAGATTGCGGAATTCCCGCTTTTCCCAGACCTTCACCGCCCGCTTGTTGCGGGATGGCCCGACCATGCGCACCCCTTCCGGGTTGGCGCCGTAGCCACCAAAGGGACTGGTGCCGCCGGTACCGACCCACTTGTTGCCGCCCTGGTGGCGCTTTTCCTGCTCTTCGAGCCGCTTGCGCAGCTCGTCCATGATCTTTTCCAGGCTACCCAGACCCTTGAGTTTTTCGAACTCTTCCGGGCTCAGGTTCTTCTCCAGCTCCTTGCGCAGCCACTCATCCGGGATCACCTTGTTGAGCCAATCGGGCTCCAGGTTTTCCAGCCCTTCAAAGTAGTTGGCAAAAGCCTGGTCGAAACGGTCGTAGAACTTTTCATCCTTGACCATTACCGCCCGGCTGAGCAGATAGAAATCCTCGATGGAGCCGAAAGCCACGTGGGCCTGCAGGGCATCAAAGAGATCCAGCAATTCGCGCAGGGTTACCGGGACCCGGTAACGGCGCAGATTTTCGAAGAAACCAATCAGCATAATCAGCCAGCGTTGCGGTTAGCGTTCGCGACGGTTCATGAACGCCAGGCGTTCAAGCAGTTGTACGTCCGACTCGTTTTTCAACAATGCACCGTAGAGCGGTGGCACCGCGCTCTTGGTATCGCGATTCTGAAGGATGTCCGCCGGAATATCGTCGGCCATGAGCAGCTTCAGCCAGTCGATCAACTCGCTGGTGGAGGGCTTCTTCTTCAGACCGGGCACCTTGCGCAGGTCGAAGAAGATTTCCAGGGCCTCGGTGACCAGGTTCTTTTTGATCTCCGGGAAATGCACATCGACGATGGCCTGCATGGTCTGGGCATCGGGGAAATTGATGTAATGGAAGAAACAACGACGCAGGAAAGCGTCGGGCAGCTCTTTTTCGTTGTTGGACGTGATGATCACGATCGGGCGCTGCTCGGCGCGGATGGTTTCCCCGGTCTCGTAGACGAAGAATTCCATGCGATCCAGTTCTTGCAGCAAATCATTGGGGAACTCGATGTCGGCCTTGTCGATTTCGTCGATCAGCAGAACCACCTGTCCGTCATGGGTAAAGGCTTCCCACAGCTTGCCTTTCTTCAGGTAGTTGGCCACATCTTCCACCCCTTCAGCACCGAGCTGGGAATCGCGTAGGCGAGACACCGCGTCGTACTCATACAAGCCCTGCTGGGCCTTGGTGGTGGATTTGATATTCCAGGACAGCAGAGGCAGGCCCAGGGATTCAGCTACCTGCTCGGCCAGCAGGGTCTTGCCGGTACCCGGCTCACCCTTGATCAGCAACGGGCGCTTGAGCGCAATCGCTGCGTTAACGGCCATTTTCAGGTCGTCGGTGGCCACATATTGGTCAGTACCCTGAAACTGCATGAAACTCTCCACACTTAAACAGTGAATCGAACGGGTGAACGGGCGGCACACTCTACCAGCGGCCTGAAGGCGCCGCCAGTTACCAGCGGGCCAATCCAGCCACATCCCCGGGGATCCTGACGCAGGTGAATGGGCTGGTTGTGCAATGGGAGCAATCTAGCAAGGCCGGCTGGCGAGGCAAAGGGCGAGAACAGCCAAGTAAACAGCGATTTACGTCACCCTGACCCGGCGATTTCCGCGCGGATTCCGGGTCAGGCTGTGCGATAATCCGCGCCATGAATCTGCTGTTACTGCACCCTCACCAACACCTTCATGGCGATCTCTGGCGTCTGGATGACCGTCAATGCTGCCATGTCCGCGATATCCTCGGGCTGACCGCTGGTGATGCCTGCCGCGCCGGGATTATTGATGGAGCGATGGGGAAGGCGCAAATTGAATCCATAGAAAACAGCAGGATAGAGGTTTCTTTTAAAGTGGACTCTCACCCTGAAGCGCCGCTCCCTCTGTCGCTACTGCTGGCCCTGCCCCGCCCCAAGATGCTCAAACGCATTCTGATTGACGCTACCAGTCTTGGCATCAAGCGCATCGTGCTGATCAATAGCTGGAAGGTGGACAAAAGCTACTGGCAGACCCCCAACCTGAAAGCCGACCTGCTCCGCGAGAAAATGCTGCTGGGACTGGAGCAAGCCCGCGACACCACACTGCCGGAGCTGGTTCTCGCCCCACGCTTCAAACCGTTTGTGGAAGATGACCTGGACACCTGGGCCGGCCCCGGCCGCCGCCTTCTCGCCAACCCCGGTGACTACCCGGCCATGCCCTGTGACCTGGCCGAGCCTGTCACGCTGGCCATCGGCCCGGAGGGGGGCTGGACCGACTACGAAGTGGAGATGCTGCAAAGACAGGGTTTTGCCTGTCACAGCTTCGGGACGCGCATTCTCAGAGTGGAGACAGCGCTGCCGGCTCTGGTAGGACGCATGATGCAATTGCCATGAGTGCAAGCACTGGCACGCCCCTCTCTCGACCACACAAATGAACCCGAGTATCCTTTCGCTTTTTTAGCGGGGAAGCGGGTCAATGCAACAACGATATCTGGCTCATCTGGACGGGCTCAGGGCCATTGCCGTTGGGCTTGTGGTGGTTTATCACGCAGGACTAGGTGTCTTCGGTGCCGGCTTCATTGGTGTGGACGTATTCTTCGTATTGTCCGGTTTCCTTATCACTGGGCAGCTGGTGCATAACATGCAGGAGGGAAAGTTCTCCTTTGCCCAGTTCTATATGCGTAGAATTCGTCGCCTGGCCCCTGCCATGCTGGTTGTTCTGCTCGCCACATTGCTTGCAGGGGCCTTTGTTCTCCTCCCCGAAGACCTGATCTATCTTTCCCGCCTTGCAGCCCTAGCCGTGCTAAGTGCCAGCAATTTTTACTTGGCTAATACCACCGGCGGTTATTTCGAGACGGAAACCGATGAAATTGCCTTACTGCACACCTGGTCGCTGGCCGTGGAAGAACAGTACTACCTGATCTGGCCGCTGTTTCTGCTGGTGTTCCTCAAGTTTGGTGCCCGCTTCTGGCGGCCCGGTCTGCTTGCCGGCATCTTCCTAACCTCCCTGGCGTTTTCGGTCTGGTATACTCACGCGGACCCCATGCGGGCCTATTACCTGCTGCCCGCACGTTTCCACGAATTGTTCATCGGCGCGATGCTGGCTATTGCCTTCCAGGCAAACAAGGTGCCTGCCCTGCCCCGCTCGGCTCGGGAAGTGATGGGCTGGGCTGGGCTTTTGATGATTCTGGTACCCGCTGTGGCCTGGACTGCCGAGATCGCTTTCCCCGGCTATCTGGCAGCCATACCGTGCCTTGGCACAGTGATTCTTATCTACGCCGGCGACGGAAAATCCTCAATCAACTGGCTGCTTACGCGCCGTGTCATGGTCTGGCTGGGTATGCTTTCCTATTCACTTTACCTTTGGCACTGGCCTATTTTCAGTTTTACGACCTATGCTACCGGTGAAATCGACACCATAAGCGCTCTGGCCGGCATCGCTTTGGCTGTTGTGCTATCTCACCTCACCTGGAAGTTTGTCGAGCAGCCATTCCGCTACCGCTGGACATTCCCCCCAAAGCAGACAGCGCTGCGCCTATTTGTGGTCCCTTTGCTGTTGCTCGCTGGCGTCGCTGTGGCCATCTATGAAGGTGATGGCCTAATCAACCGGTTCGACAGTAGCACAGTGGCCAAAATTCATGCTCTGGAAAGCGAGCCGGGCCGCTTCCCCTCCCAGTGTGATAATCAGGAAGATGGGCTGTGTGCGGATGTACTTCTGCTGGGAGATTCCCATGCTCAGCATTTCGGGGACTTCATAGGGATACTGGCGAAGGATGCTGGATTGTCATATAACGTGAAGTGGCGCGCCGGCTGCCCAGCCTACGCCGGCCTCATGCCTCTGAATTACAAGGGCGAAGAGGTGGAAATTGACGAAGAATGCCCCCAGGTGAATGACGCTATTCTTGATGAGGCCGACAATTATGGAGCAATTGTACTTGCCGGTTACTGGTCCCTGACCGATATTAAGGGCGACCGCTATTTCTTTGTCACCAATGCTAATCCAGAGCCGTCACAGGCCAATTCCAACGCGAATATTGCCGCCGGTCTAAGGGAAACGTTACGCCGCATTACAAAAGCTGGCTCCACGCCAGTACTCATTTACGACAACCCTCAGGTGGAAAAACGCGATTTCAAGTGTTCGAGAATGAATCTTCTACCCTTCCATGATGAGCCTTGTAGCTTCCCTCTCAGCTATGTAGAAGAGCAACAAAGACTTAAACGAGCCCTCTTCGCCCAGCTGGCAGATGAATTTCCACAGCTGAAATTCATCGACCCTAACTCTCTACTCTGTAGCAAAGAGAGCTGCTATACCGAACTGGAAGGAGTTCCGCTCTACCGGGATGATGATCACCTTAATCAGGTCGGCTCCGAGTGGTTGGCGAAAAAGATGCTCGAAAACGGCAACAACCCATTGAAGGAACTCGTCATCCGGCGGCAGAGTGGCGTGGTGGAGAGTCAGCAATAAGCAGCAGTTGAAGCCTGAAAAAAAGGGAGGCTTATGCCTCCCTTTTTTTGTGTGCCTATTGTTTATGGTCTTAACGGCGGTAAGGACCGCGGGCCTTGCGGGGAGGTTTGCTGCCGGCGCGCTGGTGACGCAGGCGGGCGCGGCCGTAGAGGCCGGTGTATTTCTTGCCCTTCAGCTCTACCTTGCCGATCAGTGCCTGTATCTGCTCAGGCTCCAGCTCCATCCAGCGGCCCTGGCGCAACTGGGGCGGCAAGGTCAGGTCGCCGAAACGGATCCGCATCAAGCGCGCCACATCCAGATCCTGGGACTGGAACAGGCGACGCACTTCCCGGTATTTACCCCCGGTCAGTGTCACCTTGTACCAGTGGTTGGCGCCCTCTTCCGCGCCGCCGGCATCTTCAATGCTGTCGAACTTGGAGACACCATCTTCCAGCAGCACGCCGTCGAGCATCGCCTGACGCTTTTCCGGGGTCATGCCGCCACGTACACGCACGGCGTATTCACGCACGAAACCGTTGGAGGGATGCATGAGGCGGTGGGCCAGCTCACCATCGGTGGTGAACAACAGCAGGCCGGTGGTATTGATGTCCAGACGGCCCACCTGTACCCAGCGCATGCCCTGCAGTCGCGGCAGGTTATCAAACACCGTGGCGCGCCCTTCCGGATCGTTGCGGGAGCACACTTCGCCGGGCGGCTTGTGGTACATGATCACGCGCTGAACGATTTCTTCTTCCGCCTTCACTTTAATAATCCTGCCATCTACGCGTAGGGTATCTTCACTGCCAACCCGATCACCCAGGGTTGCCACTGCGCCGTTGACCGAAACCCGGCCATCAGCGATCCATTTCTCCAGCTCCCGGCGGGAGCCCAGTCCGGCTCGCGCCAGTACTTTCTGCAATTTTTCAGTTTCAGTCATGACGTGTCTGGCTGTCCTCTGCACTATTTTCCGCAGCGGCATCCTCGCCGTCAGCGTCATTGGGGCTATTGTCAGCCGTCTCGGCCTGTTCGGCCACACTTTCATCGCTGGCAACGGCTTCCTGCTTGTCCTTGTCGGCAGCCGGTTTGCGGCGGAATTCCTGTTCGAAGTCGGATAACACCGAATCTACCTTGTCCATACTCATCAAGGTGTCATCATCAATTTCCGGTTCCTGCTCCAGGCCCGGGAAGGCTTCCTGGTCGCCTGGCAGCCGCTGTTCACGCTCACCCTCCAGCATGCCATGGCCATCTTCGCCTTCCGGCGCTTCATCCATATCGCCCGGCCTGGCATTGGCAGGGGGCACATCGCTGAGAGCCAGTTCTTCATTGATCTTGTCCAGATCACGGATCTCCGACAGCGATGGCAGGTCCTCCAGGCTCTTCAGATCAAAATAGTCGAGAAACTGCTTGGTGGTGGCAAACATGGCCGGCCGGCCCGGTACATCCCGGTGCCCCACCACGCGTACCCAGTTTCTCTCCAGCAGGCTTTTGACGATATGAGAGCTTACTGAAACACCACGAATTTCTTCGATTTCGCCACGGGTAATAGGCTGGCGATAGGCGATCAATGCCAGGGTTTCCAGAATGGCCCGGCTGTAACGGGGAGGTTTTTCCTGCCACAGGCGGCTTACCCACTGACCCAGTTCCGGGCGGGCCTGGAAACGAAAACCAGAAGCGACTTCTTTGAGAAAGATGCCACGGTCAGCATAGGCCTCACCGATCTCTTCCAGATATTTACCCAGATCCTGCTTGCTGGGGCGGTCTTCCTCATCAAACAGAGTCTGCAGTGCATCCCGGTCAAGCGGGCCTTCCGCCACCAGAATGGCGGCTTCAATGATTCTTTTTATCTGTTCAGCTTCCACAGCTACCCCTCGGTTCCGTCATGGGCATCGGGTTCATCATCCACGCCGTCATCGGGTTCGTCTTCCAGTTCAAGTTGGGCCAGCACATCAGATTCTTCCAGTACCAGGGTCTTCGCTTTCACATGAATGGGAGCGAAAGGCCCGTTCTGTACCAGCTCAATCAGGCTGCCCTTGACCAGCTCCAGGGTGGCAAGAAAGGTGACCACCACGCCAAGCCGCCCTTCTTCCGGGGTGAAAAGCTCCACGAAGGGCACAAAATCCCGGCCCTTGAGCTTGTCCAGCACATTGGCCATGCGCTCCCGGGTAGACAGCTTTTCCCGGGATACCTGATGGCTCTCGAACATATCGGCCCGGTGCATGACCTCTTTCAGGGCCAGCAGCAGCTCTCGCATGTCCACATCCGGCTGGGCCTTTTCCCGGGTAAATTCAGGGCGTTTGGCTTCTGCCGGAAAGATGTCCCTTTCCAGGCGCGGCAGCTGATCGATGTCTTCTGCTGCCTGCTTGAAGCGCTCGTATTCCTGCAAACGGCGAATCAGCTCTGCACGCGGATCGTGTTCTTCGTCTTCCTCGTCCTCTTTCTGGCGAGGCAGCAACATGCGCGACTTGATCTCGCCCAGCATGGCGGCCATCACCAGATATTCCGCCGCCAGCTCGAAGTTCATCGCCTTCATCAGCTCCACGTACTCCATGTACTGAGTCGTGATGGTGGAGACAGGAATGTCGAGAATGTCCAGATTCTGTCGCTTGATCAGGTACAGCAACAGATCCAGCGGGCCCTCAAAGGCTTCCAGGAAGACCTCCAGGGCGTCGGGCGGTATATACAGATCGTCCGGCAGTTTGGTGATCGCCTTGCCATACATCAAGCCAAAGGGCATCTCTGCCTGGCTGGGATGCAGCGGCTTCATAATGGGTGTGACTGTGGGTTCTGCCGGTTCAGTCATCTCTCTCTCCCGAGTGCGCTAGTGCGCCTCAGCGGTAATTGAGCCCCATAGCGGCGCGGACTTCTTCCAGGGTGGCGCGGGCAGCCTCGCGGGCTTCCTCACAACCCTCAGCGACCAGGGTGCGGACCAGATCCGGATTGCGAAGATGCTCCTCCGCACGCTTGCGGATCGGCTCAAGCTCTTCCTGCACGGCCTCGATGATAGGTTTCTTGCAATCCAGACAACCGATGCCGGCACTGGTGCAACCTTCTTGCACCCACTGGCGGGTGTTGTCATCGGAATAAACCATGTGGAACTGCCATACCGGGCAGTTATCCGGGTTACCTGGATCGGTCCGGCGAACCCGTGCAGGATCGGTGGGCATACGGCGAATCTTGCTGTCGATATCCGCCTCTTCCTCACGCATGGTGATGAAGTTGCCGTAGGACTTGGACATTTTCTGCCCATCCAGCCCCGGCATTTTGGAGGCCGGTGTCAGCAGTGCCTGGGGTTCGGGCAGGATTACCTTGCCGCCGCCCTCCAGGTCACCCATCAAGCGCTCCTTGTCACCCAGAGTGATATTCTGCTGGCTTTCCACCAGGGCACGCGCAGTCTCCAGGGAGGCTTCATCGCCCTGTTCCTGATACTGGCGGCGATGATTGAGGTATACCTTCGACTGCTTCTTGCCCATTTTCTTGATGGCTGCATCCACGGCTTCCTCGAAGCCCGGCTCACGGCCATAGAGGTGATTGAAGCGACGGGCCACTTCCCGGGTCAGCTCCACGTGAGCGACCTGATCGGCCCCCACCGGCACCTGGCCGGCCCGGTAGGCGAGGATGTCTGCGGATTGCAGCAGCGGATAGCCCAGAAACCCATAGGTACTGAGATCCTTTTCGCGCAGCTTTTCCTGCTGGTCCTTATAGGTGGGCACCCGTTCCAGCCAGGACAGCGGAGTCATCATGGACAGCAGCAGATGCAGTTCCGCGTGCTCCGGCACCTGGCTCTGAATGAACAGCGTGGCAGAACCCGGGTTGACCCCGGCGGCCAGCCAGTCGATCACCAGGTCCCAGACGTGCTGTTCGATCTTGTGCGGGTTTTCGTATTCGGTGGTGAGCCCGTGCCAGTCTGCCACGAAGAAAAAGCATTCATATTCGTGCTGCAGACGCGCCCAGTTTTTCAGCACGCCATGGTAATGACCCAGATGCAGGCGGCCAGTGGCGCGCATGCCGGAAACAACTCGCTGGGAAGGAACCACGGAACTCAAAGCCTACTCCTTAGAATCTTGTTTGGGTTATATCAGCACGCCGCTGTGTCTCGCTCACAGGCGGGAGCGCACTAAACCCGATCAGCCGCGCAATGCGACAGGCATCACGCGGGGGAAAGCCCGCGATTATACGGTGAACCGGGGTATCAGGGACAGTGGCAAGCAGCCCCTTTGCGGCACTCTGGGTAAAACATAGTCAGCCAGGGCAAGATTCAGAAAATACTGTCCACAGGGCCGGCCCCTTCCCGCACCACTTCGGGGCCATCACCGTCAGCCATGGAAATCACGGTCGTTTCCATTACGCCACAGAAACCGCCATCAATGACCAGATCCACCTGCCCTTGCAGGAAGTCGCGGACATCCTGGGGATCAGTGAGCGGGAACTCGTCGTTGGGCAGATGGCAGGTAGACGTCATGATCGGCTCGCCATGCTCGGCCAACAGCGCTTGGCAGATGGCATGATCTGGCACGCGAATACCGATATTGCGCTTTTTCGGGTCCATCAAACGCCGCGGCACCTCGGTGGTGCCCTTGAGGATGAAGGTATAGGGGCCCGGGGTGTGGGCCTTGAGCAGGCGATAATCCGGATTTTCCACCTTGGCATAGATGGCCAGCGCAGACAGATCATGGCAAAGCAGAGTGAACTGGTGCTTCTTGTCCAGCTGCCGCAGGCGGATCAGCCGATCCAGCGCATTCTTTTCGCCGATACCGCAGCCCAGCGCGTAGGTGGTATCCGTCGGGTAGGCAATCAGCCCGCCGTTACGAATAACGTCTACCGCCTGGCGGATAAGCCGCGGCTGAGGCGTTTCGGGATGGATGTAGAGAATTTCGGTCATAACTTCAGTTGGTAGTTGATAATTGACAGTTGACAGCTAACGTCAAAACATTGCCGCAACCCATTGTTTTAGTTGTCAACTGTCCACTGTCAATTGTCAACTAGTTAGCCGCCCTTCCCACACAGGCCTGGCGCCGTTCGGCACCGGCGGCAATCGCCCCAGTGCCAGCCATTTCTGCTCTGGCGAATGAAAATCCGAACCGGCGGACACCTGCAGATCAAAGTGTTGCCAGCATTCATCCAGCAACGCGGTCTGTTGCGGGGAGAGCCCGGGCATGGCCACTTCCAGGCCGTCGCCGCCGGCCTCCTTGAAACTGGCAAGAAACTGGCGCAGTTTTTTGCGCGTCATGCCGTAGGCCTGCGGATGGGCCAGCACCGCGGTGCCACCGGCGGCATGAATATCGGCAATGGCCTCTTCCAGGGTGCACCAGGGTGTCGCCACAAAAGCGGATTGGCCCTGCTTCAGGTAACGGTTGAAGGCGTGTCGGTGGTTGCGCACCCTGCCCGCTTCTTCAAGAAACCGGGCAAACAGAGGACGGCCCGGCGCATCGGTGCCCGCCAGTTCACAGGTACGCTCATAACTGTTGGCCAGGGTCGCAGCACGATCCAGACGGCGGCCAATCTCCCGGGCACGATTCACTCGTGCCTCTTGCTGGGCGGCAACTCTTTCCTGCAACTGCCCACAATCGGTATCCAGCCACAGCCCCAGCACATGGTATTCGCGGTTTTCGTGGCGCACGGACAGTTCGATACCGTTCACCAGGCTGATATCGTGCTGCCGGGCAGCCTCATGGGCCTCCGGCAACCCGGCCAGGGTATCGTGGTCCGTCAGGGCCAGACAGGTCACTCCGTAGTCCGCAGCCCTCGACACCAGCGCTGCAGGGCTTAGAATACCGTCGGACGCCGTACTGTGACTGTGCAGGTCGATTGTGTGGTTACGGGAGATAGCCGGATCCTCTCAAGATGCTCGATGTGTCTGCAATGACTCTCAAATTCGTCATGCGGCCCTGTTACGGCAAGCCGACGACGGGAATCAAGGCGCAGGGTAGCATTTTTGAGCCCTTCACCGGCATCTTTAACGCCCTCCGGCTGCCATAAACTGATCAAACGGAATCCCGAATGAGCGAAAGCAACACCCCGGAACAGAACAGCCAGCCAGCCAGCGCCACGCCACCGAAGCAGGAAAGTCTGCTGGCCAATCTGCTGATCAATATCGCTATTCCCGCACTGATCCTGGCCAAACTCTCCGGGGATGACTGGCTGGGCACCAAGTGGGCCATCGTGGTGGCGCTGGCCTTCCCCCTGCTCTACGGCCTGCGGGATTTCCTGCAGAACGGCAAGGCCAATTTCTTCTCCGGCCTCGGCGTTGTCAGCATTCTGCTTACCGGCGGCATCAGCCTGATGGAGCTGGACGCCAAGTATATCGCCATGAAAGAGGCGGCCATTCCTGCCCTCCTGGGCATCGCAACGGTGGTATCCCTGCGCACCCGCTGGCCGCTGGTAAAAACCTTTCTCTATAACGACAAGGTGCTGGATACCGACAAGATCGCAGCCAAACTGGAAGACAATAACAACCTCGGCGCCTTCGAGCTGACCCTCAAACAGGCCTCCTGGATGGTGGCTGCCTCCTTTTTCCTGTCTTCGGTGCTCAACTACGTTCTGGCCAAGGTGATTCTGACCAGCCCGCCGGGCAGCGAGGCGTTCAATGCCGAGTTGGGCAAGATGACAGCCCTGAGCTACCCGGTTATTGTCGTGCCCTCCATGATTGTGCTGATTCTTGCCATGGTCTTTCTGTTTCGCCGCATCGGCAAGCTGACCGGGCTGAAGCTGGAAGACATCATGGCCGCACACCACCGTTAACCCTGAATAAAGAGCGAAACCATGCTGTACGCGATTATCAGTGAGGACGTGGCAAACTCCCTTCCCTTGCGTAAAGAGGCTCGGGCGGACCATCTCGCCCGCCTGGAAGCCCTGAAAGAACAGGGGCGGCTGATACTGGCCGGCCCGCATCCGGCCATCGACAGCAACGATCCCGGTGAAGCCGGCTTCACCGGCTCATTGGTCGTCGCCGAATTCCCCTCGCTGGAAGCCGCTCAACAATGGGCGGATGCCGATCCCTACATTGCTGCCGGCGTTTACGCTGGCGTGACGGTGAAACCGTTCAAGAAGGTACTGCCCTGACCTTCAGCTGGACAGATTGCCATTTTTTACAAAGACACCACGGCCCACAGCACGAAATGTGATTATGGTAGCGCCGCAACCCTGATGACTTCTCTAGACTGCGCGGCCTGACACGAAGGAGTAAAGACCCCCATGCTCGCAAGACTGGTTTGTTTCCTGGCAATAATGGTAGCCAGCCATACGGCTGTCGCCTCCACTGCCTGGGTAGATGACAGCATCTATGTACCGATTCGCTCATCTGCCAACCCCGCTGGCCGCATTCTCCACCGGGGCATCAAGAGCGGCACCCGCATCGAGTTTCTCGGTTTCGACGGTGACTGGGCAAAAATTCGCTACAAAGACATTGAAGGCTATATTGGCAAGCAGTACCTGAGCCAGAGCCCCACCGCTGAAATCATGCTGGAGCGAGCCAATCAGGCAAGCGAAGAAGCCAAGGCGGAAGCGGCGAAATTGCGCACTCAGCTGGCTGAGCTCAAAGGGGAGCATGAGGCACTTTCCGAGCAGTCCTCGGAACTGAAGAATGCCCTGAGCTCCCGTAGTGAAGAGCTGGAACAGCTGCAGGACGTGGCCTCTGACCCAATCCGCCTGGACCAGGCCAATCGACGCCTGAATGAGGAGCTAAGCCTGCTCCGTTCCGAGCTGGATCAAGTGAAAGGCGAGAACGTGATGCTGCGTAACAACAACACCTCCCAGCAATGGATTACCGGGGTCGGCATTCTGCTGCTCGGCCTGGTGGCCGGCATGATCATGCGCTCACGCTCAGGCCGCCGCCGCAATAGTGGCTGGGCGAACTGATCATTCACTGATTATCCCAGCTAAGGCCATGCCATTCCGGCATGGCCTTTCTGCTGCATCCAGGACCCCAACGCCCTGTATTTTCGGCAAAAATGACCGAAACGGACACGGGACATGCCCAAGCGCTTTGGGTAGCATGCCTGTTTACCCTGCTATTGACGACGACAGTTATGACTATCTGGCACAAGATTCGTGGCGCACTGGCCCTGGTGGGCATCCTGCTTAACACCCTTCTTCTCTGCCTTCCGCTTTACGTTTTTGCCCTGCTTCGGCTGGTGCTGCGCGGGGAAAAATCCCAGGTGGTATTGTCGAAAATACTGGTCTTCATCGCTGAGACCTGGATCGGCATCAACAACGCCATTATCGGCCTGACCAGTCAGGTGAAGTGGAACATCACCGGCATGGACACCCTGGATCGTGATCAGTGGTATCTGGTCACCTGCAACCACCAGTCCTGGGCGGATATTCTGGTTCTGCAGCGTATCTCCAACCGCAGAATTCCCTTCCTGAAGTTTTTCCTCAAGCAGGAATTGATAAAGGTGCCGCTACTCGGTCTGGCCTGGTGGGCCCTGGACTTTCCTTTCATGAAGCGCTTCAGCAAGGCTGAGCTTGAAAAGAATCCATCCCTGAAAGGCAAGGACCTGGAAACCACCCGCAAGGCTTGCGAGAAATTTGCCTACTTCCCAACCTCGGTGATGAATTTTTTTGAAGGCACTCGCTTCGAGGCAGAAAAGCATGCCAAGCAGCAATCTCCCTACAAGCACCTGCTTAAACCCAAAGCCGGTGGCGCAGCCTTTACCCTTAATGCCATGTCAGGACATTTGCGAAATTTACTTGATGTGACCATTATTTACCCCCCGGAGGCACCCCGCTCTCTGCTGGCTTTTCTCGGCGGCGCCATGAATGAAGTTGACGTCATCGTTCAACAGCGCGTGATCCCCGCCTGGGCCTCGGAAGGCGACTACGAATCGGACCCGGAATTCCGCGCCCGATTCCAGCAATGGATTGGCGACCTCTGGGCGGAAAAGGATGCCTTACTGGAAAATAATAACGCCGGACGTACCACACCAGGCGCCTGACGCACCCCGCTTCAGCGTCAGGCATCGAGCGTCAAGCGTCTGGCGCCTTTTTGAGAATTGATATGTTTGGCCGATTTCTGAAACCACGCTGGCAGCACAGCAATCCCGACATGCGGCTCAAGGCCGTGGAACAACTATCCCCCGTTGACGACGAGGCCACCCTCGCCCGTCTTGCCCGTGGCGACTCCAACTCTCTGGTGCGAGCCGCCGCCAGCGGCAGAATTATGGACTTTTCACTGCTGGACGAAATCCACCAGCGTGACGAAGAGCCCTCGGTCCGCGAAGCCGCCTCCATGCGCATCATGGCACTGCTGGCCGGCACCGTGGATGGCGCCCCGAACAGCGAAACCCGATTGAGACTGATACGCCTCACCGGCAATCGCGAGGCGCTGGGCTTTATTGCCCGCAACAGCCCCGATGAGATGTGCCAACAGGCCGCCATTGAACGTCTTGATGATGACAATCTGTTGTTTGAACTGGCCCTGGAAAGCAGAACAGAGACCCTCCGCCTCGAAGCCGCCCAGCAGCTTCGCAGTCTCTCTCTACTGAAACGTCTGAGCCGCGAAGGTCGCGACAAACGCGTCACCCGGTTGGCCCGGGAACAAGCCAAGGCCCTGCAAGAAAAAATTCAGCTGGAAGAGGCCGAGTCCGCACGAGTCGTGCAACTGGCCGACCGGCTGGAGCAGCACGCTCGCCGTTCCGTTGACGCCCTTTATGGCCCGCGTCTGGAACAGCTGGAACAGCAATGGCAGGACAGCAGCAACCGGGCTACACCTGACCTGGCCGAGCGGGTTCAGCAGGCACTCCAGCAATGCCGCCATCAACTGGCGACGCTACAGGAGGAAAATCACCGCCAAGCACTGGCAGATACCGCCCGTGCAGAACGCGAAGCGGCCGCCCACAATCTGTATCAACTATTGAGTCAGAGCGACCCACAGGCCTGGGAAGATCAGTTGGGCGAGTTGCGCTCTGCCCTTGCCACCCAGAAGCGTCGCTGGGACAGCGCCAATGAGCAAGCCCCGGCGCCGGACAATGACAAACTGGCCTTCGAGGACCTGGTCAGTGCTTTCGAGCGCATGCTCAATCTGGCCGCCGATATTCTCGAAGCCCGCGATGATCCCGCTCGCCTGAACAGCCTGGCGGCCGAGTGGCCCACGGGATACCCCAAGCCACCATTGTTGACTGCCCTCGTCCCCCCTGCCCGCGAAGAAAAACCATCAACGGCCCGGGCTCGCCCCGCACCGAGCCCCAACCAGGGGCTGCTGGTTGCACTGAAGCGGGAGCTGCGCGACGGCAATCTGCGCCATGCCAACCGTCTCTGGCACAAGGCTCAGGCGATCATCGACGAGCAAAGTGATCCGGCTCTGGCCAGCCAGCTGAAAAAACTGGAAGCCCGCCGTGCCGAACTGCAGGACTGGCACCGCTTTGCTGCCGAACCGAAGAAGGTGTCGCTGTGCGAATCCATGGAGGCTCTGGCCGAGAGCAGCATGGATGCCCCGCAACTGGCTTCCGCCATCCAGGCGCTTCACGATGAATGGCGCGCCTTGATGAGCTCCGATCAGGATGAGGATCAGGCACTGTGGGATCGCTTCAAGGCCGCCTCCGATCGAGCCTATGAGCCTTGCCAGGCCCATTTTGCCGAGCAGGACGCGCTGCGCCAGAGCAATCTGGAAAAACGTCGCCAGCTTTGCGAGCAACTCGAGCAATTTATTGACGCGCAGGACTGGAGCCAGGCCGACTGGCAAGGCATCTGGCAAATCCGCCAACAGGCACCGAAAGACTGGAAAGCGATTCAACCGGTGCGCTTTACTCATGCTCGTGAGGTACAGAAACGCTTCTCCGCCATCCTGTCCGGCCTGGACGAAAGGCTGAAGGACTATATCGAGGCCGCCGAAACCTCTCGGCAGGCCCTGATCACCCAGGCAAAAAACCTGACCGAGCTAAATGATGTGGGCGAAGCCACCCGGCAAGCGCAGCAATTACAGAAGCAATGGCGCGACACCCCCTGGTTACCGCCGGCCCAGCATCGCGCCGGCCAGAAAAAATTCAAGAAGGCCATGGATGCCCTGTTTGCCGAGCGCAATCGCCAGCATGCCGAGCGAAAGGCGGAACAGGAAACCCGCTCACAGGAAGCGCAAGGTGCAGTCACACAACTGGAAAGCTGCCTGGATGCGCCTTTTTCAAGGGAAGGTGCCCACGCTTTAAAAGAGGCGCTGCACGCACTTGAGCAATTCAACAGCTCCGCCCTGCCCCAGTCTCTGAGTCGCCAGGCTCAGCAACTTCGGCGTCGTGCCCGTGAAAGGCTCGACCGCCTGACTGAATGGGAGCACTGGCAAGCTCTGCAGCAGACGGTAGAAAGTCTTTCTGAAGTGAATGAATGTGGTGACGAATCGCTGACATTGGCGGTTGCCTTCGAGGCACTGGCCGGCGTACCCAGCCCGGAAGCCGAGCGACAGCGCCGCCTTCAATGGCAACTGGAGAAACTGCCCTCGGCCATGAAGCAGCAAGAGTTTGCCGCCCTGGACGAAATGGCTCGCCTGTTGAAGGACCACGATCAACCGGTCTCTGTCCCCGTGCGCAATCGCCTGCACCAGGCCCTGGCCGTGCTGGAGCCCGGCAGTGAGTAATCTGCTAACCCGCTTTGCCCGCACCCCGAGAGGACTGCGCTGGTTCCTGAATCTTTACGGCCCCTATCTCGGCGCCGGTGTGCGGGTGGACTATCTGGCGGAAGACTTTCGCGAGCTGAAGGTGTCCATGGGGTTGCACTGGTACAACCGCAATTATGTGGGCACCCATTTTGGTGGCAGCCTCTATTCCATGGTGGACCCGTTCTACATGCTCATGGTCATGAACGTGCTGGGGCGGGATTTTATCGTCTGGGACAAGGCTGCCGAGATTGATTTCATCAAGCCTGGCACCGGGCGGGTCCATGCCCGCTTCCAACTAACTGATACCATGCTGGAAGAGATCCACCAGCACACTGCCGATGGCAACAAATACCTGCCTTGCTGGCCAGTGATCATCGTCAACGATGACGGCGAGACAGTGGCCAAAATCAACAAGACGCTCTATATCCGCAAGAAGCCCCGCAGCTGATCTTGTCGTGGGAGCCATCCCTCATGATGACGCTGATTGATCTGAAAAGCGCCAATGGTTCGCCATGCAAGCATAGCTCCTACAGTCACTGCCCGAAGCTACCTGTTTTTTCCAGATAGGCGAGTTCTTCGGCGGTGCTTTCCCTACCCAGAGCCGCATTGCGATGTGGGAAACGCCCGAAGCGGCGAATCAACTCCCGATGTTGCCTGGCTGCATCGACACTGCTTTGTACCGACTTGCGACAGGAATCCGGGGCGCGCTCCAGCAAGGCGGTCATGCTGTTCAGGCAGAGATCCTGCAGGTCTTCATCTTCGGCATGCATCAGTGGCATCAGGAAAAACACCTGGCCGCACAGGGGCAGTTTGCTGTGCATCTGCCTGGAAACACCCTCGACCGCCAGGGTTGCCGCCCGGTGATCGCCGGCAAAGGCCTGGGACTGGCCACGGTAGATATGGCGGGTGAACTGGTCCAGCAACAGAATCAATGCCAGCCGTGACTGCGGCTGGCGCTCCCAGTCCACCAGTTCCTGCTGTATCGCCGCCTCCACATAAACGCCGAAGCGATGCTCAATCTCCGCATCATCACCGGCACTGGCGCGAAACCATTTGCGGGTCACGGATGCCTGTGGCCATTCCTGGCTCAGGCCATCCTCAAACCAGTAATTGAGTACGTCCTGCCAGGGGGGCGTCAATTCAAACACTGTCACCTCCAGTGGCTTCACCACACTGCTCCGGCAATAAAGGCTCAAGCACGGAAGAGGCATGGGCCTTTAACAGGGGCTGAGCTGCCGCGGTGGGATGAATGCCATCTTTCTGCATCCAACCCTGCTCCACCACGCCTTCCAGAAAAAACGGGAACAACGGCACCTGTTTGTCGTCAGATACCTGACGGAACTGTTGTTCGAACAGACGGGTATACTGTGGTCCGTAATTGGGGGGAATACGCATGCCGAGTAATATCGGTGTGGCGTCAGCCGCACGGCTTTTCTCGATCATCTGTGCCAGATTGTTGCCCATGGCAATGGGGGACAGACCGCGCAGGCCATCATTACCACCCAGCTCGATGATCAAGATTTGCGGCGCATGTTTTTCCAGCAATGCTACCAGCCGGCTATTGCCGCCGGCGGTGGTTTCACCGCTGACCGACGCATTGATCACGGGGAAATCACGGCAGCGCTGTTCCAGTTCTTTCTCCAGCAGGGCGACCCAGCCTGCGGATTTTTCAATCCCGTAGGCGGCACTGATACTATCGCCCAGAACCAGTAAGCCCCTGGCCTGCACGGACAGCGCCGCCATGGTCAGAATTGCCACTAAAAGAAGCCGAATCATGAACACACAATCTCCCGTATTAAGCGCCCGAAACCTTGGCAAACGTGTACAGGGACCAGAGGGCGGGCTGGATCTGTTGCAGGATATCACGCTGGAAGTGAATGCCGGTGACAGTCTGGCCATTACCGGGCCGTCAGGTTCCGGCAAGTCCACCCTGCTGTCCCTGTTGGCCGGGCTGGATGTGCCCACCAGCGGCGAGGTCCTGCTGGGAGACAAGCCGTTCAGTAGTGGCAGCGAAGACCAACGGGCCCGCCTGCGTGGCGAGCAATGCGGGTTTGTGTTCCAGCATTTCCAGTTGGTGGCTGATCTCACCGCCCAGGAAAACGTGATGCTGCCGCTGGAAATCCTTGGCCGTGGCAAAGCCCGGGACACTGCCCGCCATTGGCTCGACCAGGTCGGACTGGGCAAGCGCTGCCATCACTTCCCTGCGCAGCTTTCTGGCGGGGAACAGCAACGCGTTGCGCTGGCCCGGGCCTTTGCGGTGTCGCCCTCCCTGTTGTTCGCCGATGAGCCCACCGGTAGCCTGGATTATGCCAATGGCGAGCATGTGGCAGACCTGCTGTTTTCCCTGAACCAGGAACAGGGCACCGCCCTGGTACTGGTCACCCATGACCAGACTCTGGCCCGGCGTTGCAGCCGAGCCATGTCCCTGGTGGAGGGCCGTCTTGGTGTTTAAGGCCTGGCGTTCCCCCGCATTCCGCGTTCAGGCACTGGCGGTGCTGGTGGCAGCCTTTGCCATGACCGCCATGCTGATTCTGCGCGACACCGTGGACCAACGATTCAACCAGCGGACCGCCGTTGCCCTGGGTGCAGACCTGATTCTGGAAGGCACTCGCTTCCCAGAGCCGGCACAACGACAGCAACTGGCAGAAACCCGTCACGCGGAAAGCGTGAAATTTTCCAGCGTGATGGTGAATGACGACAGCTTCCTGCTCGCCAGCATCAGGGCGGTATCTGCCGGCTTCCCGCTCTATGGTGAGATCCAGATCAGTGACAGCCGCTTTGCGGATCCGTATCCGGTCGACCATGGTCCACAACAGGGCCATGTCTGGATTGCCGGCACCGGGCTGGACCGTCTGGGTTTACAGACCGGCGAGTTCATTACCCTGGGCGAGCGCAGCCTGCTGATCGATAAAGTCATCGTCCAGGAACCGGATCAACAGGCCGGTTTCTACAGCATGAACCCGCGGGCCCTGATCCATATTGATGATCTGCAAAGCGCCGGGATACTCGGTGAAGGCAGTCGCTACCGTCATAACCTACTGGTGGCTGCCGATGATGCCGCGCGCCAGCAGCTGGAGAGTCGCCTGACCCCGGGGCTGCGTCCGGACCAGGAACTGGAAACCGTGGCCAATACCGAGCTGCGCAGTCGCGGGCCGGTAGAGCAGCTTTTTCTCTGGTCGCAATTGGCGGTGATGCTGGTGGTGTTGCTGTGCGCGGCAGCTATCTACCTGACCTCGAGCCACCGTGCCCGTCACCAGCAAACGCTCTGCGCCGTGATGAAAACCGTGGGCGCCAGCCAGGCAGCCATTGTCCGCCGCTTGCTGGGCGGCGACGCCCTTGCCCTGCTGATCCCCACACTTGCCGGCATTGCCCTGGCCAGTGCGCTGGGCCTGTATCTGATCACTCTGATGGGGGGAGGCATGGCCTTTCCCATTACCGCTCCAGTATTGGGCCTGTTTGGCCCGGTGCTACTGTGGCTGGGGTTTGCTGCACCGACGCTGTGGGCGCATCTGGGCCTGCCAGCCACCGCCTTGCTGCAACAGCGTGACAGCCAGCCCGGCCGTCAGCGCTGGACCCTGCTAATCGCCCTGCTCACGCCGATCCCACTGGCCGCCGTCATGAGCGGTTCACTGACCAGCCTGTGGCCCTTGCTACTACTGACCTTTGCCATCGCGGTGGGGCTACCGCTGCTGCTGTGGCCACTGGTGTCGCTACTGGACCGTGCCAGCGGCAGGATGCCGCTGGCCGCCCGCCTGGCCCTGCGTCGCCTGAGCCGTCGTAAGGCAACCACGCTCCCCCTGCTGGCGGCGCTGGTGGTATCGCTGGCGGTATTGTCCATGTCGATCCAGACCGGCAGGCAGTTGTTGAGCGACTGGCGCTCTACCCTGCCGGAAAACGCACCCAACTACTTTGTCATCAACCTGTTTGACCAGGATCTGGCGCCTTTCAATGACTGGCTAACACGGCACAACAGCGACAGCCAGCCTCTCTATCCCGTGGTTCGCGCCCGGCTTACCGCCATTAACGGCGAGCCGGTGCGTGATGCCGTGACCAAGGAGCAGGACCAAGGCGATCGGGCATTGAACCGGGATCTGTCTCTCACCGAGGCGGATAGCCTGCCTGACAGCAACGAGCTACTGGAAGGCCGCTGGGTCGAGCGGCCCGGTGAAGTCACCGTGGAAAGTGAGCTGGCGGAGTCACTGGGGCTGAAGCTGGGTGACCAGCTGACCTTTACCGGGTCGTCCACGCCCATCGAGGCGGAAATTGTCGGCTTGCGAGACGTGGACTGGGAAAGCTTTGCGCCTAACTTCTATTTCATGTTTTCCCCGGGCACGCTGGATGCCCAGAGCCGCACCTGGATCACCAGTTTTTATCTGGCCCCCGAGAAAAGCACTGAACTGGGTAGTCTGGTGCAACAGTTTCCGCAGATCAGTCTATTGGACGTGAACGCCATCCTTGCCACCCTGGAGGACATCGTCGCCCAGGCCAGTCGAGCCGCTTTCTTTGTGGGACTGATGCTGATGCTGGCGGCCCTGCTGGTACTGGCTGCCGCCCTGCTGGCAACCGCTGACCAGATGCGCAAGGACAACCGGCTGCTGGTCGTCATCGGCGCCCGCCAGAGCCTGCTTCGACGCACTGCGGCCCTGCAGGCCCTGTTCCTGATCGGTGGTGCCGCCCTGCTGGCCAACCTGATTCACTTTGCCGCGCTGTTTCCACTGGGCCAGAAACTGTTCGACGGGGAGTTGCCGTTGAGCCTGTGGTTGCTGCTGCCCTGGGGGGTGACGGCTTTGCTGGTCGGCTGGCCCCGCCGTTGCGGCCAGCTTCCCGTGGCGGGAAAGTCTGACGCAGACAAGTTCGCGTCCTCGTAGGGTGGATTAGCCTAAGGCGTAATCCACCTTCCTGCGATTCGAAGTCTGCTGCAGTGGATTTTGCGGATTACGCCTGAGGTTAATACACCCTGCGGTTGATGTGGTTGCCGAGAGGTATCGTTTCTAACCTTTCACCCCTTTCCTCAGCCACAGAAAAGCCCCCAGCGCCGCCATGCTGCTGCCAGCCATCAACAGTGTCATGGGCACCGGCGTGCCGTCATGCCAGGTTCCCAATACCGTGCCAATCAGCCCGGCCAGCAGAAATTGCAGCGTGCCGTTCAGGCCGGTAGCCGCACCGCTATCGCGGTCGAACAGGCTCAGGAAACTGGCAATACCGTTGGGGATCACCAACGCCACCATACCCGCAGTGACCATGATCAATGGCACCACCGCCCAGAGAACCAGATTGTCTGTCAGTGTCAGCCCCAGCAATGCCACCCCGGCCAGGGCCTGCAAGATTAGTCCTGCACGCATGATGTCGGCGCTGGCATAACGGCGTAGCAACACAACATTCAGGCGGTTGAGCCCGAGCATGGTCACCACATTGGCACCGAAATAGAGCGGAAACCGGTCGGGGCTGATGCCGAAATAATCCATGTAGAGGAAGGCCGCATCGGTAATGAAGACAAACAGGGCGGAAAATGCCAGCGCATTGGCAAGAATAAAACCCATGGCTGGGCGATTGCGCAGTACTCGGCCATAGGCGTTGAACAAACGGTGCCACAGCGTCTCATTGTCCTGCCGTCGCGGGACCGTGGGCAGCGGGAAGCGAACCAGCAGCATCAACATCATCCCGTAACCGGCCAGCATGAAGAAAATGCTCTGCCACCCGGCAAGATTGAGCAGTGCCACGCCCACCGCCGGCGCCACCAACGGCGCAATCAGCATGACCAGACCAATACTGGTGAGCACCCCGGCGGCCTGCTGGCCGGTGAAATGGTCCCGTACCGAGGCAGCGGCGATCACCACGGATGCACCACCACCCATGGCTTGCAGGAAACGCAGCAGGTAGAGCATGTGGATGTCATTACTGAAAGGAATGATCAAGCTGCCGGCAATAAACAGCAGCAGCCCCACGTAAGCGACCGGCTTGCGACCAAAGTGATCCGACAACGGGCCACCCAGCCACTGGCCCAGTGCCACACCGAGCACATAGACACTCACGGAAATTTCCACATCATGGATCGGCACGGCAAAGTGCTCGGACATGGCCAACAGTGCCGGCAGATAGGTATCAATGGCGAGAGGCCCCAGAGCGACCAAGGTGCCCAGTAAAATCGCCAATCGACGGGGAGAGATTTGCGCTTGCATGGAATGTCCAGTGAGGCAATGAGAGCGGGATGTTAACGCATGTGTCGCTGGGCTTCAGTGATTTTATGAACCTGATTCATTTCCTGTTATGAAAAACGGGTTGCGGCCATCGTGTTGTCCTGTGACCATTAGCCGCTTTGGCGGGTTAATGAAAGCACCCCTGCCCATGGGGATTCCAGAAACGCAATGGGTAACCGCAATGACAACACTACCAACGGACCGGAACCGGTCCTCATCGGTGCCCGTGATCCAACCTTCCGGGACTGACCCTGCTTGTTCTGCTGACACTTTCTGCCCCGCCACCCGTCATTACCAAACGGAAACTGCATGAATTTAGAGATTGCGTACCAATTGGCCATCATTACCGTTGTGGCCTTCCTGTGTCAGTGGATTTCCTGGCGTATCAAGCTACCCGCCATTCTTCCGCTGCTACTGACTGGCCTGGCACTCGGGCCACTGACCGGGGTACTGCAACCCAAAGAATTGCTGGGTGATCTGCTGCTGCCCGGCGTATCGCTGGCGGTATCTATCATTCTCTTTGAAGGGGCCATGACCCTGCGCTTCGATGAAATTCGTGGCCTGGAGAAAACCGTTCGCCGCCTGGTGACATGGGGGGCGCTGGTCACCTGGTCGATTGTAGCCGTGTCTGCCTGGTGGTTTCTAAAGCTGTCGTTTGACCTTGCCCTGCTGTTTGGCGCCCTGGTGGTCGTCACCGGGCCAACCGTGATTGTTCCGCTGCTGCGTAGCGTACGCCCCGTCAGCAGTGTGGCCCGCCTGCTCCGCTGGGAAGGCATCGTCATCGATCCGCTGGGTGCCATTTTTGCGGTACTGGCCTATGAGCTGGTGGTGGCCAGCGGGCAGGAAGGTGCGTTACTGCATACCCTGTGGCTGTTTTTCCAGACTATCACCGTCGGTGCAGCCATCGGCGCTGTGGTCGCCATGGGCCTGGCAGCGCTGCTGCGCCGGCATCTGGTGCCAGAATATCTGCGCAGCTTCCTGGTGCTGTCGCTGGTGATCGGCGAATTCGTACTGGCCAATGCGCTCAGCGAGGAATCCGGCCTGGTCGCAGTTACCGTCACCGGTATCGTGCTGGCCAATCTCAAGGGGGTTCGCACCAACGATATTCTCCACTTCAAGGAGAACCTCTCGGTCATTCTGATCTCCGGGCTGTTTATCGTGCTGGCGGCACGCCTGGAAATGCAGGAACTCGAGCAACTCGGTTTGATGGCACTGGTGGTGCTGGCGATTATTCAACTGATCGCTCGCCCGGCTTCCGTGCTGGTCGCCACACTGGGCTCCAACCTTAACTGGCGGGAAAAATCCCTGCTCGCCTGGATTGCCCCGCGGGGTATCGTGGCCGCGGCCATTTCCGCCCTGTTTGCCGAACGGTTGCTGCAAAATGGTGTGGAAGGAGCCGAAATGCTGGTTCCTCTCACGTTCATGGTCATCATCGGCACCGTGGCCTTGCAGAGTCTCACTGCCAGACCTCTGGCCCGTTTACTGAAGGTCGCAGAGCCAGCACCACGGGGGTTCCTGATTGTGGGAGCCAACCCGGTAGCCCGGGCGATTGGTTCTGCCCTGCAGAAAAACCAGTTCCCGGTCATGGTGACGGACTCAAGCTGGGAATCCATTCGGCTAGCCCGCATGGAAGGCCTGAGCACGTTTTATGGCAACCCGGTTTCCCAGCATGCGGACCAATACATGGACCTGGTGGGCTACGGTAAATTGCTCGGGCTGAGCCCGCGGCGTGAGCTGAACACCATGGCCACTATGCGCTATCGTCTGGAATTCGGGGAACCCAATATTTTCAGTCTGCCTACCCAGAGAAGTGACAAGGAAGTAAAGCATGAAGTGGCGCCGGAACACCGTGGTGCCACCCTGTTCGCTGCGGAGATGACCTATGCTCGTCTGGCAAGCCTGCTGAGCCAGGGAGCGGAAATTCGCAAGACCCGCCTCACTGAAGAGTTCGATTTCAACGCCTACCAGCAAACCCCGCACCGCCGGGTGTGGCCGCTTTTCGCCATCGATACCCGTGATCGTATCTATGTGTTCAGTGAGGAAAGCCAGCCTGCCCCCAAGGCAGGCTGGCACGTGCTGGGATTGATCAAGGAAGATGCGGCCAAGGAAGAAGCCCGCACCGAGGCGCGGGCCGAAGCGGCTGCAGAGAAAGCTGCCTCGGACAAGGGTAAAGGCGCTGAAAAAGCCAACAAGAAAAGCTGACCTACCCTGCCGGGTCCGGGGCATCGACGAAGGCATCGATCAACCCACAGACCCGGCCATCATCCAGGCGACAATCCGGGCTGCCCTGCCACTGCTCCATGGCGCTGCGCATACGCAGACTGAGCGATTGCAGCTCGGCAATCTGTGTCTCTACCTGTTCCAGGCGCGTTTCAATCAGAGTCCGGACCTGGCCGCAGGGTGTTTCCCCTTCCCGGGAAGCCCCCGCCAGGGCCTGAATATCAGCGAGCGTAAAACCCAGGGAGCGGGCTTTCAGGGCAAAGTGCAACAACCGTAAATCCGTATTTCCGTAACGGCGATAGCCGTTGTTGGGATCTCTTTCCGGTTTCAGCAGAGCAATGTCGGTGTAATGCCGCACCGTCTCGGTGGTGGTTCCCGCCTTGCGGGCCAGATCGGAAACACGCATGGTCATTTCTCTCCCGGTTGCGTCCAGGGTCGGTAGATAGCGGGAATGGCCGCATCCTGCTGCTGGTAATAACGGTGAATGGCCATGGCCAGGGCGTCAGCACCCAATTCTTCAGACAGCTTATCCAGAAAGGCGGTTCCTCGCTGCGACATCACCAGGTGACACTGCAGGGCGACATCAGCCAGGGACCGGTTCTCCGGGTACCGTTGCCAGGCCTGCCGCAATGGACTGTGAGCCCAGTCGCAACGCTGATGACTCAGAGCGAGCTGCCCTTCCAGCCACCAGAGGTAAGGATCATCTCCGAGCGCCAGGTGCAATTGCCCGCTGATTTCCCGGTAAGCATTCTGATCGGACGCCATCAGTGCGTGTTTCAGCTGCCAGAGTGCCGGTTTGCCCGTTTCTGCCTGAGCCGCCAGGGCCTGCTCTTCACAGGGCTGGCCGGTACACTGCACAAGCCATAATGCCAGCAGTGCCGGCTGGCCTGCAGCCAGATCGGCAAGTTCCGCCGAGCCGGGGTTATCCTGCAACATGGTCAGGAATGCCTTCCCCCTCCCGGCTTGAAACCGATCGCCATAGGACACCAGTTCGCTCAATTGCAGACCGCTGCTGTAGTCGTACCACTCGGTGAGACGATAACGGGCACCAGGTTCGCCCTCCAGGCGGAGAAACCCCACACCACCGTCAGAAAAATGCAGTCTGATACGGGCCGCGAAACGCTTCCGGTTTTCGTTGAATCCGGTGATGGCGAACTGCTCAATGTCCACATCCTGCACCCAACGAGCAAGAACCCGGTCGGGCACCGGTACTAACGTCTGCCGGGCCAGTACCGGTTGCAGAGAACCACTGCCAAGATCCGCTCTTAGTGTCGCGAGGGTAAGGCTGTCAGCGCTAACGGTCTGCGCCAACAGGAAAAATAACAGCGAAATGAAAAAGCGGTAAGTCATGCGAAGCCCCATTTGATCCCGCACAGACTAGGCAAAAACACCGGGGTTAGCCACACCCTGGGTGCGCAGGGGAGACCCGTGCCTTATGGTGCAAATGATGGCCGGTGATCGCCAAGCTTTCTGTGGTAAAACCAATGCGGTGTTATCTCGACGGATAACCGGTGATCTGTCGGATGGAGCGGTACAGCGGGGACAGCCGCGGGTACATTTTTCGGTAGACTTGGCGGTATAGCGCATCGTACTGACGGGCCACCTCAGGATCTGGCTCAAACCGTTTTCCGGGGCGTGTCATCGCCGCGACAGCGCTGGCGTAATCCGGGTGCAACCCCATGGCAACGGCGGCATTGATGGCCGCCCCCAGGCCGGAGGTTTCAGAGGTATGCGGGCGTTCCGCCGGGAGGTTAAACAGGTTCGCGGTGATCTGCATGATGGCATCGCTCTGTGAGCCACCACCAGACACCCGCAAGGATTGCACTGGCACCCGATTGCGTTTCTCCAAGCGCTCCTTGCCCTCGCGAAGGGCATAGGCAATGCCTTCGATAATCGCCCGGTAAAGGTGTGCCCGGGTATGTACATCGCCAAAACCGATGATGGCGCCCTTGGCCTCCGGTCCGGGGATGCGCACGCCGGGATTCCAGAAGGGCTGCAGCACCAGTCCCATGGCGCCGGGGGGCGAGTCGTGCAGGAAGGACTCGAACAGGGTTTCCGCACTGACACCCAACTCTTCGGCCTGCTGCACTTCCTGTTGGGCGAACTCGCGCTTGAACCAGTTCACCATCCAGTAGCCACGCTGAACGATGACTTCCGAGTTGTAGCGCCCCGGCACGGCCGCGCTGTAGGCGGGGACAAACGGAATTGGCTCCACGTAGCGTTCGTTACAGGTATTGAAGGTGGCTGTGGTGCCGTAGCTGAGGTTACCGATTTCCGGCGTGAAGGCACCGGCGCCAAGCACTTCGCAGGCCTTGTCCGCCCCGCTGGCGATCACCGGCAGGCCGACGGGAATGCCGGTATGTCGGCTGGCGGCGGCGGTGACCTTGCCCAATGTCTCGCCGGGTGCGACCAGCTCAGGGAGCTGCTCGCGGTTTACCCGCAGGGCTTTCCATTTCAGGTCGTGGGGCGGCGCCCAGCACTGCCCTTTGTAATCAAAAGGAATGTAGCCAACCTGAGAGGCAGTACAGTCACGAAGCTCACCGGTCAGCCGATAGTTTAGGTAGCCGGACAGCAGCAGGAAATGGGCGGTTCGTTGCCAGATCTCGGGCTCATCCTCCGCCAGCCAGTTGCACTCCGCCTTGGCCTGAAACTGGCGCAGGGTTTCTCCCTGGCCGAGCAAGTTCACTGGCGCCGCATACCACCAAGGCAGGCGAGGAAAATTCGGGGTACGACGCTGATCCAGCCAGATCACCGCCGGGCGCAATGGGCGCATGGCCTTGTCCAGGCAGACCACCGAGGCACGTTGAGTGGTCAGAGACACCGCCACAACCCGGGATCGCAGCTCGCCATGCTCCAGCCATAACCCCTGACAGGCTTGGCCCAGTTGTTCCCAAAAATAATTGACGTCCTGCTCGGCCTCGCCTGGGCGGTCTGGAAGATAGGGCTCAATATGTTGCTGGTATTTGGCAATCAGCTCGCCGTTGCCATCGAACAGCATAGCCCGGGCACTTTGTGTACCCTGATCCAGAGCAAGCAGCAGCGGCGCGTTCATCCTACGGCCTGCTGTGCTGGGGAGGCTGGCACACCATAGTAGCGCTGATGAATTTCCAGATAGCGTCTCCTCTCCTCTTCCCAGTACGCATCGTCCCAGCCCAGGGTGGACTGAATCTGTTGTCGCAGGCTATCCAGCAGTCCCTTGCCGGCTTCAGGCAGCAACAGACCCAGCCGGGTACGGCGCAGCATCAAATCATCCAGGTGCACCACATCCTCGTTGTCCAGAATCCACTGAATGAAGACCGGGTCCCCCTGATTTGCATGCAGAAAAGCATCCACGGCTTGTGGGGCATCACTGATGGGAATAAAGCCGGGCTCTGTGGTTTTCTGACCGCGCTTGTGGGCGGCACTGTCGATCAGTCCGCTGGCCAGCAAGGCATCCAGGGCAATCAGCCGAAACGTGGTGAGCTTGCCACCGCTTACGGTAACGATACCGTTTTCGCCCCATACCGCATGATCCCGGCGCTCCTTGGAAGGATCCATGCCCTTGCCTGAGGCAATGACCGGACGGACTCCGGCGATGGTGGAATAGATATCGTCCCGATTGAGATCCACCTTCGGAAACTGGCTGTTGATCAAACGGAGCAGGTAATCCACTTCCTGACCACTGGCCGCTGCCTCGATATCCATATCCTGGGGATGATCCAGATCCGTGGTGCCCACGCAGGTCACCCCCTCCCAGGGGAACACAAACACCGGGCGCCCATCGTCCGGGTGCATGACAGTGAGGCAATCCTTCACCGGCAGACGTTCGGGATTCACGAACAGGTGACTGCCCCGCAGGGGGCGGACGCGGGGATCGCTGCCGGAAAAGCGGTCTGCCCAGGCGCCGGTGGCACTGATCACCCGTCGTGCGCGAAGGGTAGCGGTCTGCTCGGTGGTTCGATCCGTCACTGTGACGGCGTAACCCTCACCACTGGGTTCGGTTTGCTCTACCCGGCAGTAATTCTGTGCCAGTCCACCGTGGCGGGCTGCCTCCAATATCACCCGAACCACCAAGCGACAGTCATCGGTGAGGGCATCGGTATAGCTCATGGCGCCTGTCAGCGACTGGCTATTGAGCCCCGGCACCCGTTCCAGCAGTTGCTCGCGGTTCAGGTAACGGTGATCACGGATGCCGGCAAGAAAATCGTACAGCCAGAGAATTGCCTTCATGGGCAACCGACCGGGGAATACTCCCTTTCGTAGCGGAAACAGATAAGTGGCTCGCTCCACCAGCCCCGGCAACTCTTCAATCAGACGTTCTCGCTCAAGCAGGGAGTGGCGGGTCAAGCGAATGTCCCCCTGGGCGATATAGCGTAGCCCGCCGTGCACCATCTTGGAGGAACGACTGGAGGTGCCCCAGGCGAAATCGGTCTGCTCCAGCAGCAGAACCCGATGCCCCCGGCGAGCCGCTTCCAGCAGCACGCCGGCTCCGGTGATACCGCCACCGATGACAATAAGGTCCCAGTTTTCGTCAGCGAGGGAGTCCAGGGAGTGGCGTTTGCCTAACATCAAGATTCCTTTTCAATACGCGGCTGGGTGTCGTCGAGCAAACAGCCCGGGTTCAGTCGCTGCTGCGGATCAAAGTGCTTCACCAATGAGGTCAGTGCCGCGATACCCTGCTCGCCTTTCTCGTGGTGGAGCCAGGGTGCATGATCGCGCCCTACCCCGTGCTGATGGCTGATGGTGCCCCCGTGCGCCACGATGGCCTCACTGGCCGCCTCTTTCATGGCATGCCAGCGCTGCAAGGTGTTGTGGTAGCTGTCCGAGCTGCGAAACACATAGGTGGTATAGATACTGGAACCCTGCGGATAAAGGTGTGACAGATGGGTAAAGACATGCACTTTTTCGCCCTCACCCACGTTGTCGCGTACCGCCTGCTCCATGGCATTCATGGCCGGGGTAACCTGGTTCCAGTCCACTGCGGTTTCAAAGGTATCCACCACATACCCATGCTCCCACAGGCCATGACGAAGATAAGGGGAACGAAAACGGGATTCTTCCCATTTCTTGCCCAGCAGCTCACCCACCACTGTGCCACCGACAGCACGAATGCGTTTTTTGACCGTGGCCAGGGTATGGCGCACCAGCGACTTTTCACCGGTCACCCCAAAAGTGATCATGCATTTTTCATTCCGGCAGCCACGAAGGGACAGGTAACGGTGCAGTACCGACACCAGCCTTTCATGGCCGGCGAGCATCAAATGGGTGCGGGTTTCTTCCGCATTGGACAGCCGCAGCATGGAAAGCGGCAGCTTGGCCTGGGTCAGGCTGCGCACTAGCGTCTTGGCCGTTTCCCAGTCCGGAGCGAATGCTACCTGGAAGGTTTCCGTTTCCGGCAAGGGGGTGACGCGCACCTTGACCTCACTGATCACCCCCATGCGCCCTTCTGAGCCCATGATCATCTCCCGCAGATCCGGCCCGGCGGAAGACGCCGGAATCGTGGGGATATCCAGGGTGCCTCTCGGCGTTTCGATACGCCCGCCGGCGAACATCTGTTCGATACGCCCATAGCGCATGGACTGCTGGCCGCTGGAGCGGCTGGCCACCCAGCCGCCTACCGTAGACAGTTCCCAGGATTGCGGGAAATGTCCCAGCATATAGCCCTGCTCGCGCAGCTGATTTTCTACTTCCGGTCCCGGGGTACCGGCCCCGAAGGTGGCTATCTGACTTTCCTTGTCCAGGTGGAGCAGTTTGTTCATGCCAGCCAGTGACAATGTCAGCACCGGTTTGTCGCTGGCTGGCGGATTGATATGCCCGGCCACGGAGGTGCCGCCGCCATAGGGAATCACCAGCACATCATTGTCCTGGGCCCAGGCCAGCAGACGCTTCACCTCTGCGCTTTTGGTCGGCATCGCGACCCCGTCCGGGAAACGCCCGAAATCACCGGAACGCATGGCCAGCCAGTCCGGCAGGCTTTGCCCACGGGCATGACGAATACGGGTTTCTGCATCGGTGCGGATCAGTGGGTGGTCAGGCATGCGCGACGCGGGCACCGCCTGCAACACCGTTGCCATTTCCGCATCCGGCAAGGGAGTCGCCGTGCCAAGACGGGATTGCAGAAAAGTCAGGCCAGAGGCCTTCAACGGGTAATGATTGGCGCTGTCGCCCCAGCCGTTCCAGCGTCGCATGCAACTACTCCTTGGTTTGGGAAAGCCTGACAGGATCGTATAACAGGCTGCTGTCATGGTAGCCCTGGTGGCAAGGGGTTTCACTGGCGCAGCGGGACAGTAGATGGACTATTTCTGACATTCGGCTGATTTGTGCCGCCGTTACAGGCTGTATTGAATAGATAACAACCCTCTACAGACGGCCACTCGGTTTTTTTCGTACAAATTCGTAAACTCGTGAAGACGCCGCTTTACCAGCCATGCTGTCAGGGCTATGGTTCATATCACATCCAAACTATTTAAAAACCAATACCTTATAAGACTTACAAGGAGTTTCCATGAAACGTTTCGTTGGCTGTCTGGCGCTTGCAGGCGCTATGTCCCTGCAGGCTGGCTGCAGCACCATCAACCCCTACACCGGTGAAAAGCAGACCTCCAAGGCTGGCATGGGTGCCGGTATTGGCGCCGTCACCGGTGCGCTGATCGGTATCGCCACGTCAGACAGTGCCAAAGAGCGTAAAGAGCGGGCACTGAAAGGCGCCGGTATTGGCGCCGTTGCCGGTGGTGGCGTGGGCTACTACATGGATGTACAGGAAGCCAAGCTGCGCGAAAAACTGGAAGGCGCCGGTGTGTCCGTTACCCGTGACGGCGACAACATCATCCTGAACATGCCGGGCAACCTGACCTTCGACACCGACAGCACCACGGTGAAGTCTTCCTTCCGCCCGGTACTGGACGCAGTGTCTGAAGTGCTGAAGGAATACAAGTCCACCATGATTCAGGTAGCCGGCCACACCGATAGCACCGGCGGCGACAAGTACAACCTGATGCTGTCCCAGCAACGCGCCCAGTCTGTCGCCAATATTCTGGGCGGCTTCGGCGTTGAACAAGTGCGCATGGATACCGTCGGTTTCGGCGAAACCCAGCCCATTGCCAGCAACGGTACTGCCAGCGGCCGTGAGCAAAACCGTCGTGTTGAACTGACCCTGTTGCCTTACACCGAGTAAGGCAATCTGGAGGTGGGTGCCCGGCACCCACCTCTTCTCCCCTTCCAGTTTTTTCAATTCCCCCGCAACATCCAGAGTGCATCGCGATTTTCTTCGGGTCATGATGAAGTCAGACTCTTAACGCCCAGGAAACAAGATCGTGAGCACAGTGACGGCGCAGATTACCGACACACAGTGGCATGCCATCCAGAACCGTGACCGAAGCGCGGATGGTCGCTTTGTCTATGGCGTCATCACCACCGGTATTTTCTGTCGGCCCAGTTGCCCGGCAAGACGACCTAACCCGGCTAATGTGCGGGTTTTCCCCAATGGGCAGGAAGCCTTGCAGGCAGGCTTTCGCCCTTGTCGTCGCTGCAATCCGTTTTCCCTGGCTGGCTCACCGGTGACAGACACCGTCACAGCCCTGTGCCGCCATATTGAGCAAAGCCACAGCCTGCCGACGCTGAAAGAGCTTGCCGCTCAGTGCGGCTGGTCGCGCCACCATCTGCAGCGCCAGTTCAAGGCCGTCACCGGTGTTTCGCCACGGGACTATGGGCTGGCAGTGCGCCGGCGGCGACTGACCGGGAATTTACAGCGCCATGCATCCATCAGTGGTGCCATGCAGGAGTCGGGAATGGAATCCGGCAGCCAGCTTTATAGCCAGGGCAAGCAGATGCTGGGCATGTTGCCCGGCCAGTATCGTTCCGGCGGCACGGGGACAGCTATCCGCTTTGCCATGGCCGAATGTAGCCTGGGAAGCCTGCTGGTGGCAGAAACGTCGCAGGGCCTCTGTGCCATCAGTCTCGGTGATGCGCCGGAGCCGTTGCTAGAGGAGTTTCAGGCACGTTTTGCCGGCGCCGAGCTGCTGCCACCGGATCCGGCATTTGACAGCAAAGTGGCCCGGGTTATTTCACTGGTCGAAGATCCAAAACAGAGTCTGTCGTTGCCACTGGATATTCGCGGCACCGCATTTCAGCAACGGGTCTGGCAGGCGCTGCAGCAGATACCACCGGGCACCACCCTGTCCTATCAGGCTCTGGCCGAAACGCTTGGCCAACCGGGAGCCGCCCGGGCCGTTGCGTCGGCCTGCGCCGCCAATACATTAGCCGTGGCGATTCCCTGCCATCGGATTGTACGCCGCGATGGCAGCCTGTCCGGCTACCGCTGGGGCGTGGAGCGCAAGCGGGTCCTGCTGGAACGCGAGCTTGAAAACAAGGAGAGTGAGTGAGGGAACAAACAGCCGAGCTAGTTTTACCGCTACCGGCGGATTTCAATCGCGACGCCTTCCTTGATTTTCACCGGCGGGATGTTCAAGCAGTGGCCGAGAAAGTCGATGCCGGGATGCTGGTGAAAGCCTTCATCTGGCAACAGGTACCCACCCTGCTGACAGTGGCATTCCATGAGCCAGGCCAGGCCCGTATTACCTTGCAATGTGACGCCGAGGCGCCCTCAGCCAGCGTTTCACTGGACGCCTTTGCTCGTCACTTGCTTGGCCTGGATCAGCCAACACAAGAATTCGAGGCGCAGACCGGCAGGCATCCCCTGGTGGGCGCAATGGTGCGCACCCAGGCCGGATTGCGGGTACCACAATCCGCCTCACCGTTTGAGGCACTGAGCTGGGCCATCATCGGCCAGCAAATCAGTGTGGCGGCCGCCGTTTCCATTCGCCGACGTTTTATACAGCGCCTGGGCCGCAGGCACAGTAACGGCCTTTACTGCTACCCCGATGCCAAGGATGCTGCCAACACGGACGCGGAAACACTGAAGGCCTGCGGTTTTTCGCGCAGCAAGGCGGAGTGTCTGCTCACCGTTGCCCGGCTCTGCCTTGACGAGACCCTTCTGCCCGAGATTCACACGGCACAGCCCGACCTGGAAGCCTTACGGAAGAGCTTGCTGGAAATACGTGGGCTGGGTCCCTGGAGCGTTCACTATGCACTGCTGAGGGGGTATGCCTGGATGGACGGCAGCCTGCATGGGGATGTGGCCGTACGCCGAGCCATCCAGCAGTTATTGGGCAATGCCGCGCCACCTACTGCCCGTGAAGCCGAGCTCTGGTTGGCAGACTTTCGCCCCTGGCGCAGCCTGATGGCGGCCCATCTGTGGAAGTCGTTATCAGTGAATGCCTGACTTGATGACTCACCGGCCCCAACTTTCACCGTAGGGTGCACTGAGCCTAAGGCGAACTGCACCATCCCCAGCGCCGAATCGGTGCAGTTCGCCTTAGGCTCAGTGCACCCTACGAAGCTGACGTATTTTGACCGGTTTTCGCGACTCGAAACCCGGACCTCGCCACTGGCACCCTACGCACTAGCCGCCGCAGAACGTACCAGCCGCCAGGCCAGCCAGGCCAGCGGCACCATCAGGGACAATACCAGCAGATAGGGCCAGCGATGATCCAGGGTGTACAGGCCTGTGCCAACCAGCGGCCCGAGGATAAAGCCCAGTGCCGGGCAGGCGCTGGCCAGACCGGCCACCCGCCCCTGTTCTTCACTACTGACTCGCAGGCTGGCCAGAGACATGATCGCCGGCATGCCAAAGCCCAGGCCGAGCCCCACCAGCAATACCGCAAAACTCATCACCAGTTGCCGGTCTGCCAGCCACAGAATCAAGGCGCCGACGCCCAGCGCCGGAACAGCCAGGGCCACCAGCAACGTGGCCGGTGCCCGCAGCCATTGCACCACGACAATCTGACCAAACAGGGAGGTGACCGCCGCCGCCATCATGGTCAGGCCAAGTGCGCGGGCCGCCGCCGCGGGCGATAACCCGAAGTGGTCCTGAAACAGGAAGCCCAGGGTCTGCTGAATCAGCGCAAAGCTCATGAACAGCATCACGCCGGTGAGCAGCAAGTCCCGCAGTCGCGGGTCCGCATAGGCGCCGAGACCACTGCGCAGCACCTTGCCCAGGGACACGGTGCGCGCCGTAGGCTGGTGTGGGGATTGAGGCAGCCACAAGGCTGTTGCGATAGCCATCAGTGCGGTCAAGGCCGCCACGCCATAGAGCGGAAAGACCAAACCCACCGCCGCCAGCAGCCCACCGGATACCGGCCCGATCACTGTCCCCAGATTGTTCGCTGCACCAATACGCCCCATACCCTGGGTGCGCTGCTCCGGGGTAGTGATATCTGCGGTATAAGCTGGGCGGCGGCCGGCGTGGCGGCCATGATCGCCGCCTGCACCATGCGACTGAGCACCAGACCGGCCACCAGCAAGCCACCGACCAGACCGCCATGCAGACCAATATCGAACACCACCGCAAACATCAGCGTGCCCAGGGAATAGCCGCTCAGCCCGATCACCAGCACCCGCTTGCGGCCCAGGGATTCGCTGAGGGTGCCCCACACCGGGCTGGCCAAGGCAAAAATCAGCGACGAACAACTGATGATCAGTCCCACCTGCATTTCCGCCAGGCCGGTGGCCCGGCCCAGGGACGGAAGCAGCGTGAATACCAGGGTCTGACCCAGTGCGGTAACCGCCACGGCGGTCAACAGGATTGTATGGCTGAGGGTGCCCGGGTTAGGGTTTGTCGCCGCAGAGGAAGAGTTCAATGAAGACATTTCCCGCCCCAAGCATGGCGGACTGGTTGGCCGAGCGCCCCTTTACCCTGGCCATGTCGTCCGGTTTTTTTGGTTTCTTTGCCCATTTTGGTGTCGTCAAAGCCCTGAAAGAACATGAATTACAGCCTGCCCGCTATTGCGGCTCCAGTGCCGGCGCGCTGGTAGCCGCCTGCATGGCCAGCCAGGCATGTCCGGAAAGAATGGAGCGCACTCTGCTCGGGCTGTCCCGGGAGCATTTCTGGGACCCGTCTCCCGGACTTGGTTTGCTAGCCGGCAAGCGTTTTCGCACATTGCTGCAAGAGCTGCTACCGATAACGGACCTGGCCCTTAGCCCCACCCCGGTGGCCATTTCCGCCTGGCATGCCGGCAGCCGCCGCACCCAGGTACTGAGCACCGGGGACCCGGTAGAAGCCGTCTATGCGTCCTGCGCCGTGCCCTTCCTGTTCCAGCCGGCGCGGATCGACGGTGGTTACTACTGGGATGGTGGCATTGCCGACCGGCATGGTCTCGCCGGCACCTGGCCCGTCGAGCGCGTACTCTATCACCATCTGCAATCCCGATCCCCGTGGCGACGGGCCAATAGCCCTGCCCTGCAGGCGCCTTTGCGCCCCAACCTGATCACCCTGGCCATTGATGGCCTGAGCCGCAGCGGTCCGGGGAAGCTGGAGCAGGGGCGCATGGCATTACATCAGGCCTATGAAGCGACCACTCAGGCGCTGGCCAAACCGGTTCGGCAGGGAATCGTCAACGTCGACAGCGTGTTGAAACGTAGGGTGCACTGAGCCCAGGCGAACTGCACCGATCTGGCGCTTGAATGGTGCAGTTCGCTTAGGCTCAGTGCACCCTACGCTGACTATAGACTTTTGTAAGAGCCTACAGAGACAGCCCTCAGGAGGCTTCGTCGTAGAGAGGTTTCGACAACTCCGCCCAGTCCACTTCGCCGTCATCCACCAGGTTTTCGAACTGAAGGATGCCCAGTTCTTCGAAACGGGGGCGAACCGACTCGGTGAGCAGACCGATACGTTTCAGGTTGGGCATGATGCGAGTGAACAGCAGATTGCGGAATTGGGCCATGATGGTGGAAGACAGGACCTGTTCACGGGCCTCGTCCACATCCCAGCCAAAGTGTTCAAACACCTCGGTGCTGATCAGACGCTCACGCATGACCACGCAGGCCTCAAAGGCAAAGTGCGCCCGCTCTTCTTTTTCTTCTTCAGAAAGAGTCTCAACAAAGTCCTCCAAGTAGTTGACACCAAAGGTAACGTGCCGCGCTTCATCGCGAATAACCAAGTGGATGATCTGCTTGAGAAGCGGATCATGGGCGGTCAGCTTGAGGGTATTGAAAGCCGCCAGGGCCAGGCCTTCGATGATGATCTGCATACCGATAAATTTCAGGTCCCAGCGAGGGTCCGAGAGGATCTTGTCGAGCAGGGCTTTCAGATTTGGATTCACCGGGTAGAGAATGCCGATCTTTTCCTGCAGGTAGCGGGTGAACACTTCCACATGCCGCGCTTCATCGAAGGTCTGGCTGGCCGCATAGAGCTTGGCATCGTAGGAAGGTGCACAACTTGCCAGCTGTGAAGCCACCAGTAACGCACCCTGCTCCCCGTGCATGAACTGCGCCAGCATCCAGGCAAGATTGTGCCACCCGAAGCGCAGTTTTTCGTCGTCGCTAAGTGCCTCGAAGGTAGGCCAACCATTGAACGGGTTGAAGGACTGATCCAGGGGCACCTCGCTCCTGGGAAAGGTCTGGCTCCAGTCCAGATCCATGTCCGCATTCCAGTTCAGTTCCTTGCCCAGGCGGTAGAGCTTGCGGATACGCCCATCGGCACTGGAGTAGTCCCAGTTGTAATGGCCGGTGAGCGGGGTCTGGAAGATTTCCACCACATCCTGCACATGACCAGGGGTCAGCTTGTCTTCAATATCATCGGCACCGGGGCCGTCCCAGTTTTCGTAAATGCTCACCGATGTGGGTGGAGAGGTGACGTTGGTTATTTTCATGAAAACACCCTTTTTAGCGTTGTAGCGCACACTCAAGGACGCAACGTTGCGTCCTGAACAGGTTCACTTAAACGCTAGGCGGATGTGGTTGCTGGAACAATGTCGCGTTCTGACAATCGGGACGAAGGCTGGCGCAAAATCACAATAAACGCAAAACCAGAAAAATCTCTCAGGAAGACGCAGGGTGCGCTTAGCCTAAGCAAACTGCACCATCCAACGCCGAATGGGTGCAGCTCGCTTAGACTCAGTGCACCCTACAAAACAGCTGATGCTTGATCCTCAAAAGTCTGCGACGTCAGCCTGCATCATCAGACAAGAGGAAATGGGCCCGGGCGATGGTGATGGGTTCCTGGCGGTTTTTTTGCCAGGCGCTGATATGCACATTGGCAATTCGGCGCCCCAGCCGGGTCACGCTGCATTCCGCATAGGTGTCTCGGAAAAGACCGGCCCGCAGGTAATCGATGGTGAAATCGATTGTCTTGGGTACCCGTGGCTCACCCATTTGCAGCAGAATGAAGATAATCGCGGCCTGCTCCATAAAGCCAGCCACCGCCCCACCATGCAGGGCCGGCAAGGTCGGATTGCCCACCACATTGTCATGCTTGGGCAGGACGAAGGTCAGCTCGTCACCCTGCGCCACTACCTGGATGCCCAGAAAGCGGGCATAGGGTACCCGGTCAATCAGGCTCTGGTAATCCGCCTCACCAGCGCGGCATTCTTCAATCAGGGTTTTCAGTGCTTTCATTGCCCCACCACCTTGCCTGCCGTTTCGATTTTCAGTCGGGTATAGGTTGCCAGACCGGTTGCGATGGGCTCATCTTCATTGCCCTCTTCCCAGGTGGTAATGCGTACAAAGGCCACGTGGGTAGTGAGGCGATAGCAGGTGGCTTCGCAGAATACGGCTGCGCCCTTTTCAGGGCCGCGCAGATGATCCACGCGAAAGTCGATGGTGGGGGTAATTTCAAACGTCGGGAAGGTACGGCAGGTGACTGCCATGCCGCCAGCATGATCCATCATGGCGAAGATGGCGCCACCATGCATAACACCGGTTTCCGGGTTCCCGACCAAGTCTTCGCGCCAGGGCACGCGTACCCTTACAGCGTTTTCTTCAGCGCTGAGCACTTCCAGCCCCAGCACGACTGAGTGCCTGACCGACTCCAGAAAGCGGTTACAGACATCCAGACGGGTAAATGATTGCGATGAAGTTGTCACGACGGCCAATGCCTCCTGTGCCTCGGGCGCGCTAGATTAACGAGTCGACATTACTCTGCAAAGTGTTACTTTTTCACCCTAGTAATACGCTGCTTTCCCGATAGTATCCCAGCCCCCTCATTGTCGGAGGCCTCCCATGGCGACGTCATCCCGTTTGAAGACCAGTCTGCGTGCAGTTGGGCATATCGTCGAGCGTCGGCGGCATCCGCAGCGGTTTATCCAGATTGATAAATGCCCCTGGGATGAAATCTACCGCGACGGCATCATGGCAGTTCGCCATTATAGCCTGCCGCCCATGGCCGAAATCCCAGTCAATGACGAGACCATGCCTGTTGAGCGCCATAAATATCGCACTCCCCTGATTCTGGTGCCCGCTTTGGGGATTCATTGCTGGACCTATGACCTGATGCCGAACCGCTCCATGGTCCGCTATCTGATGGCGCGAGGCTATGACATCTATTTGGTAGATTGGGGCAAACCCTCCCAGGCCGAGCGCAGCCTGGATCTGGATACGTATGTGAATCGTTGGCTGCCGGAAGCGGTGGAAATGGTCAAGGCACATTCCGGGCAGGAGCAGGTCAACCTGATGGGCTACTGCATGGGCGGCCTGCTTTGCCTGATGTACCTCGGGGGACACCTGGATGCGCCGGTGCGCAGCCTGATCACCATTGCCAGCCCGGTGAATTTCCACAAGAGTGGTCCTTTCGGCAAGGCCCTGGGCCTGGCATCCATCCCCGCCATGCAACTCCACGACTGGTTCAAGCTGCGTCTAGAGCCACTGGACGATAAGCTGTTCCATATCCCGGCAGGGCTGCTGACTTTCGGCTTTAAAATGACCAATCCGCCAGGGGTGGTGCAGGCTTATCTGGATCTGGTGAAGAACATTGCCGACCGGGAATACGTCACCGAGTACATGACTATGGGTCAATGGTTCAACGATATGGTGGATTATCCGGGTGCGGTAGTGCGCGAAGTGATCGAGAAGATGATTCTGGCAAACAGCCTGGCCAAGGGGAAAATCCGTATCGGTGGTCGCGGTGTGGATTTTTCTGCGATTCGCCAGGACCTGCTGGCGTTTGCCGGCACCACCGACAATATCGTCAGCCTGCGCGCCGCAAAGGAAGTGCTACGGCTGGTCGGCAGCCAGGAAAAACGTTTCGAAGAAGTCCCTGGCGGCCATGCCGGGGTATTCTCCGGCTCCAAGGCACCCAGCCAAGCGTGGCGTATCAGCGCCGACTGGCTGGCAACACGCTCAGATTGATACTGACACCCCCATAGCCATACTTTCCGGGAAAACGCCCCTTTTGCTCCACCGGAAAGTGCTACCTTTTAGCTCAGGGAGCTACCAGCTCCTCTATGTGCTCTGCGACCTGGCTGGCGTAGCGATAAAAGAGGTAAGGGACCTTATTGGCATCGTTCTCGTTCATCCGCGGGATGGTATTGCGCACGAAAACCCAACGTTGATCAACAAATGCCAGCACCTCGCTCGCCTGCGTATCACTGGCATAGTGTCTCTTTAGATTCTCCAGCTGGTCATCAATGGCTTTTGCTTCAAGGGCAAAATCCATTGGCGGCAGCCCAGTACCGGTCGGCATGCCTGCCGACGGGAAGGCGGCCAACGCAAGGTATTCACTGGCCAAGCGCTGCATGGAGACCGACAACTCCGCAATATTGAGATAGCTGCCTTTGTCAGTGGAGTCGGCCTCCTCAGCCAGCTTGGCAACAGCAAGAGTGGTCGTGTTCATCTCGCTCATGGCGCCATAGTCCGCATAACCCAGAGATGCCAGCGGGTTGTCGAGCGCGCGTTTGGACAGGTCATCCCAGGCCTGGTTAAAAGCCCTGGCCTGGGCCACCTCTTCGCCCTCGGCTTGCCCTTTGAGCTTAACCACCCGTCGCTCCCCATCATCAAGCAGCTGCCTAAGTGCGTCCCGGTCCTCCGGGTTATCACCACGAATCGAAAGTAGATGGAATCCCATCCTGGCGCGCCAGGCGTCCGCTTCCATCATTGCCAGTTCCGTTGCAGAGAATGCTGCTTGCGCGCCGGAAACAGCGACCATCAGCGCCCCCGCCAACATCCACAATCCTTGTTTTTTCACCCCAATTCCTCTTTCTTTACCCCACGAAAAACCCCCGCCGTTAGCGGGGGCCTGAATGCATGCCAAGCTGGCAGTTAAGACTATTCAACTGGCCCGAAGGTAGGCTTGGCCATATCTGTGGATGCCAGACTGATCGCCTGCTCCATTGTTTCCACCATCTGTCTGGTATAGCGGTAAATCAGGAACGGCACCGCATTTTCATAGAACTTTACCATGGACTGACGAATGAATTTCCACTTTACCGCCACCTGATTCAGTGCCCGGGTCATGGCTTCGTCGCCAGCATATTGTTTCTGAGCCGCTTCCAGCATCTTCTCAAATTCCGGTACGGCATTCTTGAAATCCAGCCGGCCCTCATCCGAGCCTGATGCCATTCCGCCGGCAGGGTCCGCTGCCACATTCAGATACTCTGATGTCATCCGCTGAAGGTATGCCGATAACTCACGAATTTCATCATACTTGCCACCGGTGGCATTTTCGAAAGCATCCATTTTGTCCGCCATAATAGCGGGAAGCTCGTTCACATCCTTGATGATATAGGCATTGGTATACCCTTGCTCCGCCATGGTGTTACCCCTGGCGGCATCGACGTATAGGGTTAATTCCTTTTCCAGATCTGCCACAAACTGGCGCTCTTCGCTGCCCTCGGCATTGGCTCTGAGCTCGGAAAGAGCCTGCCTGGACTGGGAAATAGTACGCTTCAGGTCAGACGCATAAATCTCACTGCCTGCCATCACCGTGAGCATATGGAAGTTTGTGCGCACCTTCCACAGCGACAACTCAAACTCTTCAAGATCCGCATTGGTAATGGCTGCCATCCCCTGCGCTGGCAGCAAGGCGATAGCCAGAAGGCTCCCCAGCAGACGCTTGCCCATAACTACTCCCTTTTCCTGATCGCTAATTGTTGTTGTGAATTGCTTGTTTTTGGTCTGATCACGCCGGCCCAGGGCAGGCACTCACTCAATATGAGTAAACACTATCACAAAATTCATAAGAGAGAGGAACCCGGTATTGATATCAAAATGGTCACTGTCACGCTGCCTTTCACCCTGGGTCCTGTCCGGGCAGGGTCCTACCTCAAAATCGTAGCTGGCGTTATGGCCACTTCATGGTATCGAGGCCTGGCGTCATAAGGCCAATCACACCTAACAGGCTGCTATAGACCTGTAGCAGCGTCGTCATGGATCTCACGCCATTGCTGATATCGCTCGATATCCTTTCCGGCAAATTGCCAGGCCTTGGCCAGCACCCCAATATCATCCAGCAAACCCAGGCCAATAATCGGGTCTGGGATAGCATCCAGGGGCATCAGGAAATACACCAGCGCTACGGTGATGGTGAGCAGGGTTCCCCAGGGCACCTGACGGTAGCGCCCAGTCGTCCAGTCCAGCAGCATTTGGGCCAGTAGCT
Organism: Alcanivorax jadensis T9; assembly: GCF_000756655.1. Classification (GTDB taxonomy): domain Bacteria; phylum Pseudomonadota; class Gammaproteobacteria; order Pseudomonadales; family Alcanivoracaceae; genus Alcanivorax; species Alcanivorax jadensis. Next base: position 215,624 of record NZ_ARXU01000001.1, on the reverse strand, counting down.
TGAGCTGCCCCGCCGCCTTCCCCAGACGTTGTTGCAACTGATCAGAGCGGTTGAATACCGCCTTGGCCAGCCATCGGCTGGCCGTGGCCGAGCGCAATATACGCTCGGCACGGCGAGACGCCTGCTTGCGAAACGGATTAGCGGCCACTGAGCTCGTGGAACAATGCCCGATATTCCTCGGTCAGCTTGTGCTTTGGCTGCAAATTAACCAGGGGGGTCGCCTGTTCGTGGGATTCTCGCATTACCACACTGGCAGAAAGCTTGCTGCTCAGCATCGGCAAACCTTCTTCAACAAGCGACGCCACCAGCTCCTGCGGCAAACGGGCTCGGGGCTGGAACTGGTTGACGACGATGCCTTCCACCTGCAGCTCGTCATTGTGATCTTCGCGAGCCTCCTGAATGTTTTCCAGTAGGGTATACAGCGCCTTGCGTGAGAAGGCATCACAATCAAAGGGTATCAATACACGATCAGCAGCAATCAGCGCGGACAGGGTATAAAAGTTATACGCTGGCGGGGTATCGACAAAGATGGTATCGAAATCCTTGGACAGGCTTTTCAGCAGGCCGCGGAGCTTGTAGATCTTGTGCTTTGATTCAAGCATGTGCTCGATTTCGCCCAGTTCGCCATCCGAAGGCAATACAAACAGGTTCTGAAAAGGCGTGGCATGCACATAGTCGCGAGCGTCCTTTTCTTTCAACCGAAACGACAGCGTCTGGGCAAAGAAGGTGCCGATATTCGGCTTGGGGCCTTCACCATTGCTGTAGGCGGGCATCCCCAGCAGGTACTGGCTGGCATTACACTGCGGGTCCAGATCCACCACCAAGGTGCGGTTTCCTTCGGCAGCACTGATGGCAGCCAGGTTTACCGTGATGCTGGATTTACCCACTCCCCCCTTCTGGTTAAACACCACACGACGCATTCCTTGTTCTCCTTAATACAGCAGGCTTGCGGACTGTCTGCAGGCCAGAACTCCGCAGGCATCCGCGCTATTGGCGCTGACGCCCTGCTTGATCCGGGTTTGACTTAAGCCATTCGACCACTGGAAGCCCACTCTTTCGAAGCGGGCTCAATCTGGGCCTGCACGCAGTTTTTGTTTGTTGCCGAATCATACACAGGCCTTGGAGGCTCTCCCAGTGCCCACCGGTTCTCTTTTTCTGTCCACAGTTTCTGTGGATAACCGAGTGCATAACCCTTGAGTGACTGGCCCCAGCCTTGCCGGGCTGTGAGCCAGACAGGTTCAGGTCAAAAAAACAGCACACTGCACCCGGGGACTACGAGATCTGAGCCGTTCGGCTGAGAGGGAAATGTCATAACGAAATCTGTTTAGTGGTATTGAGCTAAGCGGGGTATCCAGCTAATAGTAAACGCTCTGTTTATTGGGAGAGATTCATGTCACAACCGTTTTGTTCGCTGCCCGCACACAGTCAGCTTCGAGCTGTGCCCGGCGACAAGGGGCTGCCGCTCATCGGCCATACGCTCTCCTTCATGAGCGACCCCATCGGTCTTATGCGTAAGCGCTACGACCAATACGGTCCGGTCTCATGGACTAGCGTATTTGGCCTGAAAATGGTGCAACTGCTGGGGCCCGATGCCAATCAGTTCGTCATGCTCAATCGGGGCGATCTGTTTTCCAATCACCAGGGCTGGGATTACTTTATTGGTCGTTTTTTCCATCGCGGTATCATGCTGCTGGATTTCGAAGAGCACCGCTGGCATCGCAAAATCATGCAGCAGGCCTTCAACCGGGATGTGCTCAAGGGGTATCTGGAGCGGATGGGCCCGCACATCACCTCGGGAATTGCCCCCTGGAAAGACATCGCCGATTTTCATGTGCTGAATGCGGTAAAACAGCTCACCCTGGATCTGGCCACTGATGTATTCATGGGCTATGAGCTGGGCCCGGAGGCTGACGACATCAACCGGGCCTTCGTGGATACGGTTCGCGCCGGTACTGCCATCGTGCGTACTCGAGTCCCCGGCCTACGCTGGTCAAAAGGTCTCAAAGGGAGAAAGCTACTGGAGGCCTTTTTCCGCAAGGAAATTGCCGCCAAACGGCAAAGCCGCGACTCCGATCTTTTCAGTGTGCTCTGTCACGCCGAAACAGAAGATGGCGAACAATTCAGCGATGACGATGTGGTCAACCACATGATCTTCCTGATGATGGCGGCCCACGATACGTCCACCATCACGCTCTCCACCCTCTTCTATTATCTGGCCAAGAACCCGCAATGGCAGGAGCGTCTGAGGGAAGAAAGCCAGGCCCTTGGCAAAACCTGCCTGGACTATGAGGACCTGCCCCGGCTGGAAGGCATTGGCATGGCCATGAAAGAAGCACTGCGGCTCTGTGCCCCGGTGCCATCCCTGCCCCGCAAGACCGTCAAGGACGTGGAATACGAGGGCTTTTTCATCCCCCGTGGCAGCTTTATCAATGTGGTGCCCTACTTCACGCATTACATGGAAGAGTACTGGCCGGTACCTGAAAAGTTCGATCCGGAACGGTTCAGTGAAGCACGCCGGGAAGACAAGGTGCACCCTTATGCCTGGGTGCCGTTCGGGGGCGGTGCGCACAAATGTATCGGCCTGCACTTTGCGGAAATGCAGGTAAAGGCGATTCTGCACCAGGTGCTGCTCAATTTTCGCTGGAGCGTACCGCAGGACTATGAGATGCCGGTGGATACCACCAGCCTGCCGGTACCCGGCGATGGGCTACCGGTGAAACTGGAGAGAATCTGACACCCAGACCGCAGGAGCGTCGCTGGCGGCGCGATAGCCAGAATCGCGCACCCCCGATCATGTCTCGCAGCCGCTGTAGGAGCTCCGCTTGAGGGGCGAACCACGCGTCAGCGTGGAAATAGCTCGCAGGGCGATCAGGAGTATCTTGCTTGGCAGACTCCATTGCGGGCACCTGCCAAGCTGTTATCTCGCTGCGCTCGGTTCGCCCCTCAAGCGGAGCTCCTACAGCGGCTTTGTAGAAAGTGTGGAGGATGTTGCGCCGGCAGTTACGGCCCCTACGGCATAGTCAACCAATATTGGCTGATCAGGCGGTGATTCTTTCCCCCTGACGCATGGTGACCAGCTCTTCAGCCGCCGTCGGGTGGATGCCCACGGTAGCGTCAAAATCCGCTTTGCTGGCACCCATCTTGATAGCCACAGCAAACCCCTGGGTAATTTCTGCCGCGTCCTCGCCGGCCATATGCAGCCCAAGCACTTTGTCAGTTTCGTCGTCCACGATCAGCTTGATAAAGCTGCGTTCCTGCTTGTCACCCAGAGTGTAACGCATGGGTCTGAAGCCACTTTTGTAAACCCGGATTGCTGAGGCCTGCTGTAGCGCTTCTTCCTGACTGAGCCCTACGGTGCCGATGTTCGGGTGGCTAAAAACAGCGGTGGCGATATTGCGGTAATCCATTGTAGCCTGCGGCTTGCTCTCGCCGAACAGCTGCGCAGCCAGCCACATGCCTTCAGCCAGGGCCACGGGGGTCAGCTGGACACGGTCAATCACATCGCCCAAGGCGTAAAGGCACGGGATGGAGGTGGCAAAGCCGTCATCAACCTTGATCGCCCCCTTCTCTGTCAGCGTTGGCGTCGCCCCGTCTGCAAACAAACCATCCAGCTTTGGCACGCGGCCGGTGGCGTAAAAGACTTCGTCAAAGGTTTGCTGGCTGCCGTCCTGATAGGTGACCTGCTTGCCGCTGCCGACCCTATCCAGGCGGGTAACGTCACTGTTGAACTTCAGATCCACCTCCTGCCCGCGCATCTGCTCTGCCACGAACTGACGAATATCTCCGTCAAACCCGCGCAGGAAGAGATCACCCCGGTATACCTGGGTGACCTGACAGCCCAGGCCATGCAGGATGCCCGCGAACTCGGTGGCAATATAGCCGCCCCCCACCACCGCTACTCGCTCAGGCAGCGTCTCCAGATAGAACAGGTCATCGGAGATCCGTGCCAGCTCACAGCCGGGAAATTCAGGCACATAAGGCTTGCCGCCGGTGGCGATCAGGATATTGGCTGCGCTCAGTTCCTGGTCATCCACCGCAACTCGTCCCTGGCCCAACACCTTGCCATGTCCTTCGAAAACAGTGACTCCGGCCTGATCGAGAATGCGTTGGTAAATGCCATTCAAGCGCTCAATTTCCCGGCTTTTGTTATCTCGCAGGGTTGCCCAGTCGAACGACCAGCCCTGCACGGAAAAACCGAAATCTTCGGCCAGTGCAAATTCCTGGGGGAAATGGGAACCATAAGAAAACAGCTTCTTGGGAACACAGCCCACATTCACACAAGTACCGCCAAAAAAACGTTCCTCAATGATGGCAACCCGGGCGCCGTGGCTTGCAGCCATCCGCGCCGCTCGAACGCCGCCGGAACCGGCACCGATCACCACCAGATCAAATTCTGTTGTCACTGCTGTCTCCTGCTAGGTTTGCCCCTATTGTGCGCAGGGCGAAGGGATTAACAAGGCTGGTGAGCTAATACGTGCCATAGCCAACAGCAATGGATTTTCCCATATGCCAGAATGAAGCCGAAATGTGCGCCAGACCTCTTGGGCGTCGAGGGCAGCGATAGTATGATATTTGAGCGCTGGCCGGGTACGCTCAGCGGCTCATACCGACAACTCGTCGGTCATGGGTAATACCTGTCAGGCCTGACGTTATCATGGGGGTAACGTCGGCGGGAAAAGCTCACAGGGCTTTTTCTTACAACAACAACGCGTGGCACACCACAGCGCATTAACGGGGAACGGGACACCAATGCGACTGAGCGGGCTGCTGGCTCTACTAATGAGCGGCATGATCAGTTTTTCAGGCACTGTCGGGGCCAGTGATATATACAAGTATCGCGCCGCTGACGGCACCATTCTGTTTACGGATCAACCTCAAGACCGGGTTGGCCGCAACCATACCCTGCTATCCATCCGCAAAGGCTGGAATTACCAGCCCCGCGCCCTGAGTGATGCAGAGCGGGACCGCTACGACAATCTGATCACCCTGGCGGCAGGCCAGCACCGGGTGGATCCGGCTCTGGTAAAGGCCGTGATCCATGCCGAATCCCTGTTCAACCCTCAGGCCATATCCCGTGTCGGCGCCCAGGGATTGATGCAGCTGATGCCAGAAACCGCTGCTTATCTGGAAGTCAGCAATCCTTTTGATGCCCGGGAAAACATCCTCGGCGGCACCCGCTTCCTGGCGTACCTGAAAGGCAAATTCTCTACCCTGGACCATATCCTGGCGGCCTATAATGCTGGGGAAGGCAATGTGCGCCGTTACGGCGGCATCCCCCCCTTCAAGGAAACCCAGGCCTATGTGCGCAAGGTCAAACAACTACGCCAGCGCTATAGCAGCCACTTTGTTGCCGGGCTGGGCGAAGAGAAAGTGGTCTACGCTTCTCCCATTCGCCAGTAAGCTGCCCTCTGATTTCTGCACAAGCAGACCCGCAAACGGGCGGCAACCAGCGTTACGTTTTCAAGCATCGTTATTGCTCTCTCCTATGCGGGCAGATCCACTCCCAACCACGGGCCGTCATAGCTCAGTGGATATTGCTCGAGTTGGTAGCCAGCGCTGAGACAGCGGCCGCTTCGCAGGGAAAACATCAGCCCATGGCCGGGGCAGCGCAGCTCGCCATGGCTGATGGTGCAACGATCCAGTGGGAAATCCGCATGGGGACAGCGCCGTTGCATTAACCGGGTCTCCCCCTCCTCGTGGATCAGCAACAGCTCCAACCGGCCCACTTTGACAGGCAGTCGCAGGCCGTCGTACAGATCCAGAGTCCTTAGCAGGCGATGAAACATGGCTTACCTTCATCCAGGTTTTTGAACTTGCGGTCCATGGCAGCCCAGATTCCTCTTGCTCAGACCTCTATCCGCATCCACAGACTCTTCAACATAAAAGAGGAAAAGGAAACCGCTGAGAAACGTCTCTGCCAACCAGCCCATAACGTAAAAAGCCCGCAATCGCGGGCTTTTTACTGTGCTGTGAAGCACCTTGCAGGTCAAGCAGGCAAAGGATCAGTTGCCGTGCTTCTCCGCCAGGTAGAACCAGGTGTCGAGTACCGAATCCGGGTTCAGAGACACGGAAGAGATGCCCTGCTCCATCAGCCATTTGGCCAGATCGGGATGATCCGAAGGTCCTTGGCCACAGATACCGATGTACTTGCCCTGGGCATTACAGGCATCGATGGCCATCTTGAGCAACTTCTTGACCGCCGGATCCCGCTCGTCAAACAGGTGGCTGACGATACCGGAATCCCGATCCAGGCCCAGCGTGAGCTGAGTCAGGTCGTTGGAGCCGATAGAGAAGCCATCAAAGTGCTGCAGGAAGTCGTCAGCCAGCAGTGCATTGGTGGGCAGCTCGCACATCATGATCACACGCAGGCCGTTCTCGCCACGCTTCAGACCGTTCTTGGCGAGCAGATCAACGGCCTGCTCGGCTTCGCCCACCGTCCGCACGAAGGGCACCATGATTTCCACATTGGTGAAGCCCATGACATCCCGGACTTTTTTCAGCGCACGGCATTCCAGCTCGAAACAGTCACGGAAGTTTTCGCTGATGTAACGACTGGCGCCCCGGAAGCCCAGCATGGGGTTCTCTTCTTCCGGCTCGTAGAGCTTGCCGCCGATCAGGTTGGCATATTCATTGGACTTGAAGTCGGACAGGCGAACAATCACCTTTTCCGGGTGGAAAGCGGCGGCCAGGGTGGAGATCCCCTCGACCAACTTCTCGACATAGAAGTCCACCGGATCACCGTAACCGGAAGTGCGCTTGTCCACGTTCTGCTTCACATCTTTGGGCAGAGTGTCGTAGTTCAGCAGCGCTTTCGGGTGCACCCCGATCATGCGGTTGATGATGAATTCCAGACGCGCCAGGCCAACACCCTGGTTCGGCAGACCGGCGAAATCGAAGGCGCGATCCGGGTTGCCCACGTTCATCATGATCTTGAACGGCAGCTTGGGCATGGATTCAATGGAGTTACGCTGAATATCGAATTCAAGCTGGCCTTCATAGATCTTGCCGGTATCACCCTCAGCACAGGACGCAGTCACTTCCTGACCGTCCTTGAGCACATCAGTGGCATCGCCACAGCCTACAATGGCCGGCACCCCAAGCTCACGAGCAATGATCGCCGCGTGACAGGTACGCCCACCCCGGTTGGTGATAATGGCCGCCGCACGCTTCATGACCGGCTCCCAGTCCGGGTCGGTCATGTCGGTAACCAGCACATCGCCGGGCTGGACCTTGTCCATTTCCTTGATGTTGGTAACGATGCGCACCTTGCCGGCACCGATACGCTGGCCAATGGAGCGGCCCTCTACCAAGACCTTGCCGGTCTGTTTGAGCAGGTAGCGCTCCATGACATTCACATCGGAGCGGCTCTTCACGGTTTCCGGGCGGGCCTGCACGATGTAAAGCTTGTTGTCGTCGCCATCCAGCGCCCATTCAATATCCATGGGCATACCGTAGTGTTTTTCGATCTCGATGGCCTGACGGGACAGGTTTTCGATCTGCTCGTCATTGAGGCAGTAGACCATGCGCTCGGCATTATCCACGTCCACAATTTTCACAGACTTGCCCGCAGAGCCTTCGGCGCCATAGACCATTTTCTGCATCTTACTGCCAAGATTGCGACGCAGGATGGCGGGTTTCTTGTTCAGCAAGGTTTTCTTGTGAACGTAGAACTCATCCGGGTTCACTGCACCTTGCACTACCATTTCACCCAGGCCGTAGGAAGCGGTAATAAAGACCACGTCCTTGAAGCCGGACTCGGTGTCCATGGAGAACATCACGCCAGCGGCACCAGTCTCGGAACGCACCATGCGCTGAACGCCGGCGGACAGTGCAACCAGCTTGTGATCAAAACCCTGGTGAACGCGGTAGCTGATGGCACGATCGTTGAATAGAGAGGCAAACACTTCCTTGACGGCAATCATTACGCTGTCGATACCGCGAATATTGAGGAAGGTTTCCTGCTGACCAGCAAAGGAGGCATCGGGCAGATCTTCCGCAGTGGCAGAAGAACGTACTGCCACCGGCAAATCAGCATTTCCTTCGCCAATCTGTGCGTAAGCCTCACGGATAGCACTATCCAGCGCTGGCTGGAACGGGGCGTCCACGACCCACTGGCGAATCTGCTCGCCGGTCTTGGCCAGAGCAACCACATCCTCAACATCTAGAGCGCTTAAGGCCTCGTTGATTTTCTGGGTCAGATTGTTGTGCTCAAGGAACTCGCGAAAGGCTTCAGCTGTGGTGGCAAAACCGCCCGGAACGGAGACACCCGCTGCCGACAGATTGCTGATCATCTCACCGAGGGATGCATTTTTGCCGCCTACGCGCTCAACGTCATTTTTCCCAAGGTCCTGAAACCAGACTACATATTCCGCCAAGGTCGTCTCCTTTTTACGTATTACCGTTGATTACTGGCCTGAGCCGGCGCTAATCGAGCCGCCATTCTACTCAAAACCCGCACAGTTTGCCCGCCCCTAGTCGTAATTTGGGTACGACTTTGGTCAATCCCTGCATCTGTGGCTAGTCCTGCCCCTCTCGGGAGCACTATCCCATTGAAAATGAAAGGGTATTTAACCTGCGGACCAGCCTATGCGGCGCAGTTTAGAAGGATGTGAAGGCAGGGACAACGCCCAAGGCAGGATTTACCGGATTTGAGCGCCAACTGCCCACAGATAGCACTGGCCCCTAACCTCTGCGGGCTCTAGACTGTCATCATTGAAAACAATGACTTACAAAACCCCGTAGGAGCGGCGCTTGAGTCGCGAATATGCCTGGCAAGTCGTGTGTTGAGCAATTCGCGGCTCAAGCGCCGCTCCTACAGGCACAGAAGACGGCTGAAACCAATGAAAAGAACGGCATTCTATCTCTCAGATGGCACCGGAATCACCGCAGAAACCCTTGGCCACAGCATGCTCAGCCAGTTCGGCGATATTGAGTTTGTGCAAATCACCCTCCCCTTCGTCCAGTCCGATGAACAGACCCGGGAAGCCATCGCTCGCATCAACAGAGCGTCGGTAGAGGATGGCCAGAAGCCCGTTGTCTTTTCCACCCTAGTCAATAACGACCATCGCACCCTCCTACACGGCTGCGACGGACTGGTACTGGATCTGTTCGGCGCCTTTCTGAACCCCCTGGAAGACGAACTGGGCGTGCGCTCCAGCCACAAGATCAACCAGAGCCACGCCATCCGCGATGCGGAGTCCTACCGCATCCGTATCAATGCCGTGCATTTTGCCCTGGACAACGACGACGGCGCCCGCACCCGCCACTATGATCAGGCGGACGTGATTCTCATTGGTGTTTCCCGCTCCGGCAAAACCCCGACCTGTCTCTACTTGGCACTGCAATTTGGCCTCTTCACCGCCAATTACCCCCTCACTGAAGACGATTTCGACGACCTTCGGCTGCCGAAGCCGCTGGTCGAGCACAAACAAAAGCTCTTCGGCCTCACCATCAACGCCGACCGCCTCAGCGCCATTCGCAGCGAGCGCAAGGCAGGCAGCAAATACGCTTCCCTGCGGCAGTGTGATATGGAGTTGAGAGCTCTGGAAGCCATGTACAACAAACACAACATCCCCTACCTGGATGCAACGGAGCTATCGATCGAGGAGATTAGTACGCGTGTATTGGCGATGAAGGGGTTGGAGCGGCGATTGCAGTAGCCGCCCTGCCATAGGAGCTAATCTGAGAGCGATTCACACCCAAAGCATAGTCTATGCGGTCTTTCCAAGAAATCTTCATCCGCCGGCAGAGCCATTCGGAAAGGCCGTAGTAGTTTGAATGAGGTACTCGGTATAACGTTCCGTTTGACGGAGCTTATGAGTATCCCCGGTTAACGCTGAAACTCCAGAACCTGATTTTGTTAGACTGTGCTTGCACTCTAAATAGGTGTGGTGACCAGCCGGATAAGCTGCAACCAGCCTTCTACTAAAAGTGGAAATTTCAGATAGAGAACAAACGGTTAACAAGTTGAGACTATGCGAAGCTTTCGGTAAAAAGAAATTAATTACGGAAACCTCTTGCTAAAGTTCCGCCATGCCAGAAGAAACCTCATCTGATACGCCAGGCCGACACAGTATTAAGGCTGTATGCTACAGCCGGCATGAAGCGCGCGTTGATCAAAAATTATGAAGCGGTTGGTTTCCATACTTTCACACTGCCAACGCACACCATCCGGCCAGGTAACAGTGATATCTCCCGCCTGAGCTTCGCCCATGCCGAAATGCAGGTCGGGTGGGTTTTGCCCGTTGAAATTCGTGTTAGCCATGCTGACACGGGTTTGTGTCTGCGTACCGTAATTGCCCCCAACATTAGCTTCTATGGAAACTTTAGTACCCAAGGCTTCGGTATTAGGCGATTCACCCACCAATCTGATTGACAGGAAGTGGTTACCCGGGCCGTACCCTACTTGGTTGCTAAAAAACTGCAGCCCATTGGAGTGATCAAGAAGAGCGACATCCATATCCCCATCACGATCATAATCCAGGCAAGTAACCCCACGTCCATCGCTAGTTAACAATAGCCCCCAAGAAGCCCCCTGTTCGGAGAAAGTGCCATCCCCTTGGTTCATGAAAAGCCGCGGCAAGGAACCTTGATACTCGCTGGCAATGTCCCGAATTCTATCTTTCAGCTTCTGGCCTTGTTCATCTATAACGGCACTCTCAGGGATATTCCCAAAACCATTTACATGAAAAATATCGAGAAAACCATCATTGTTGAAATCTGCGAAACAAGCGCCCCAGCCCCAGTTTCCGTCGGCAACACCCACCTGTTCAGTCACATCTTTCAGCAAGATATCTCCGCCACCACTATCGTTTCGGTAAAGTCGGTTCCCGGTTACACCCCAGTTGCCCTCTGCCTCTCCATTCGGGTCATAAATCGAAGTAACAAACCAGTCAAGATCACCATCGTTATCATAATCACCGAGTGCAGAGCCCATGCCATTCTCATCAGTAATAACGGATCTGTCAGTTATATTAACAAAAGTGCCTTTTCCTGCTCCCTGCATTACAACACTGGTGCCAAAATCCGAAGCCAGCAGTAAATCTAATTCGCCATCGCCATTGAAATCGCCAGGCTGTGGTGAAAAATTCCAACTCTGAGAAAGATTGTTGTCTGAGAGACCACCCTCAAAATCATAATGTTCGAGCTCAGTTCCTCTGTTATTTTTCCAAAAAACCGGTGCGGTCAGAGTGTTGCCGAGAAACCAGTGGGCCAAAAATATCTCTGGATAACCATCGTGATTACTGTCGGCAAACGATATACCGTAGGTATGACGACTGATAGAAAGGTCTGCCACACGATAATAACTGCCCCTATCATTACCGGAATAGATCGGCAACTTCTTGTCCTTGATATTGCCAAACAATAATTCTCGCCGATAATCACCGTTCAAATCGGCCATGGCAACACCAGTAAAACGACCACCAGGATCATCTTCTAGCAATGGCTGGGCATCGAAACCGGCCTGCCCACCACGGTTGATATAAAATACCATTCCAGACCGATCACCACCTGCATAAGCCAAGTCTAACCAACAGTCGTCATTCAGATAGCTGGCACTGACACCGCCAGCGATCATAGTTGGTTCAGAACTGAGTCCGCCAGTAAGACCCCAAGTCTCCGCATTAAAACCATGTGGATGTATCGGGTTGCCGAACAGATCATAAAGCCCGAATAAAATCGAGTTTCGTGGCAAAAAACCATGTCCAACATTAATGGTGCTCTGGCTTGGATATTCAGAACAATATTCGATTTCAGCAAAGGTACTACGAGCTTGGGCAGTAAAATTTAAATCCACAGTTTTCGGATAATCGCCCGGTTGTGCAGGCAGCTCATTATCATCAGTGGGTGGATCAAGTGGCGTAATCGGCTCAGCCGTCGGGTTAATACCACTGACGAGTAAATTACCATCAGGGTCATCGTTGAGACTAGGAACCCACTGGTTTCTGCAGGTATGATTTTTAACACAATCATCGGTAAGCGTGTGCAAAAAAGAAGCCAGGTCAGACACTTCCTGATTAGTCAAGGCCCTTCCAGGAAGAAGCGCTTCAGCAATAGAAAAGCTACTGGCATTCAGTGCGCTCTGTGAATGCGATAAAGCATAGCCATAAGACTGGGTTCCTTGAAACTGTGCCAGACTAGCCAGTGTAAAATCATAATCTTGTATACCCTGACGCGGATTGGCATGGTAACGAATAGCATCTTGTAAAAGATCAAAGGTCCCTGCATGACCATACGGCATGGTAACTTCAACATTCAGCAAGGAGGGCACTCGAAAAGCGTACCGATCTTCTTCCCTTCTTGTGCTAGCCCAACGGCCAATGTCATCTTTTTCAGCACGCATAAAACCGCGCCCAATCTGCGGAAAAGCAACATTGTAGAATCCTTCATTGGTAAAAAAATCGCCGCTATGACAACTTGTACAACCTAGGCCACCCTCATCAATGGGCTCGAAAAACAAGCGGGCGCCACGCTTAGAAGATAATGAAATCGCATGATCATTACCTTCCACATAACGTTTCCACGGGGATTCAATAAAAATCATAGACTGGATATATTCAGCAAGCGCTCGCTGGATATTAATCAAGGTAATAACCTCTAAAGCGCTAGCCTGTGGTTGGTCAAACCCCTGCCGGAATCGTTGCAACCAATTTTCGGGCCCATTCGCTGACAACATACCCTCATCCTGCTCTCCTCGCAGCCGAGCTGCCAGGTACTCCCGGTACTCCTCCTGAGATTTTGCACTAAAGAGATAGGCCCGCATTTCATTATGGTTGGTAAGGGGGAATTTGACAAAAATTTCCAGTATACCGTCAGCATCTGATGAATCGGGGAAATTACCGCTTTCAGGAGTGCGGATTGCTTGCCCTTTACCGCCAGCGACAACGTTCTCATCCTCCACAAATACTCGACCATCAAAACTCATACTGCGGTCAAACAAAGCAGAGTTAAAAATTGTCTGACTATTACGGTGCATGTTGGGGCCGCGATCAGCAGCTGGATCCAGATCTTTGGTGCTGTCTAGTCGACGCACAGGGCCGACTTTAGCTGCATCTACAGGAGCAACTCCAATTCCAAGTGAAAGCGCGTCGCTTCCACCGAAATCGGGCGTGTGGCAAGTAGCACACGAGGATGTCAGATCACCTGAAAGGGAATGGGAAAAGAAGAGCAATTGCCCTAATTTAATTTTAGGGTCTTCTGAAGGGGTTCGCTGGCGCTGCTGTCGTGGAGTTGCCGGATCCCCAGTTAGACCATTCTCCATGATTACGTTACGGAGCCAATCATCCAACGTTGCATTCGGCTCATCAGATCCAATATCTGTTTCACCAAAATCTGAGCCGTGATCGGGGTTAGGAGGTGTCTTTATGGCTGGATTTGCATCCACAGGAGCTTTACCGTTGCTGCCACCACCCCCGCAGCCAGACAACACTAATGAAACCACCAAAAGCCACAATAGACGCTGGCATTGGTCAACTATTTTTCCTGATGTCATTACCGTATCCGGGATTCTTTATTTAATAGGTTTAAAGCAACACAAAAAGCATTTTCTGTATGGAATACATTTTGAATCATCAAAGTAGAGCCGCGTATGGCTTTTATTCAACAAAACCTAGCGCTTCCCCAGCAGTTCTTGAATGGAGGCTCTAGCCCAACGATATTGCCATCCCTTGCGGCTGAAGAACCGGTAATACCAGAAACAAAAGTTGTAACAGGCTGAGCTATATCTAAAGTAAAAGCGTCAGGAGCATACATAGCCCATCCTCTTTTTACTGACTCAACATAGCCTGGATACTGAACATCTTCTTTTTGAAAAGAAAGCCCAAAAAGATCAGAGGTCACATCAATTTGATGCACATTCGTCACATTAAATGGAAGATCGTAGTTGTTTAGATCAGTGTTGATAGCTCCATCAGATTTACTATTAATTATAGCTTGATTCGTTGCCTCATTAGGATCATAAATTCTCAGGCCTGCAGCAAGCTGTCTTTTAATTTGATCTGAGACCCCACCGCGGAGCAACGGAAGTAATGTAGGACCAAAAATACCAACTAATGCTCCAGCATCAGTATCAGCCAATTCAAGGGGAGAGGCACCAACATTGGTAGAACCATCGTTGTTGCCGTAAACAAGGCTATTAACAACTCCTCCAAGCTCAATACCACTTACTGCCGCCTGATTTTGACGGTTGCCACTGAGAAGAACCGAATTACCATTTCGGGTAACTGTGCCATAACTAACCAGAGCTTCCTGAAAGCGAATAGACGCAATCCCAATATCAAGAATCATATCGTCACCGAGATTAAGATATCCACCTTCTGGGGCTGGCAACCCAGCTCTATTACAACCAAAAAAACCACAAGCGGCAGGAGGAGATCCCCAGCTACTGGCGCCACCATTGTTCATTCCGCTCGTATCAGCACCTGGAGCCACACAAGGGCGATCTGCATATGCACAGGTAATAGCAACATTGTCTGCGCCTTGCATTTCCAGGTTTGCTTGGCCAGACATATACCCGCTGAAAGTATTTAGTGAACCAAAGCTTAAGGGTCCGGATACATCCTCACCACCTAGCCGAATACCCACCACTTCCCTGAGAGTTTTTGAATTATCATTTTTTATAGCAAACTGGAAAAAAGGACGCTCAATCAAAAAGTCTTTCAGCTGACTGGCAGTTCCAGCTGGGGCACCCGGAATTTGGCGCCCACGTGGATCCAAAGAAAGGCATGCTCCTGATGAATCAGCAACACAACCTAGAGAAAAATTGTCGATATCTAAATCACAAGCTCCAGGGCCATTAACTCCGCCACAGCCTAACTGCAGCTTCTCGAAATTTGTATTCAGTTCAAGTTTTGCATCAAGGCCCGCTTTATAAAACGTAAAGCCATTGGTGAACTCTTTATCCATTTGCAATAGCGCCTGACCAGACACATTAGACATTTCTTTGTCAGCCATCTCGGTCATTGCAGTGACCGGTGAAGCAATACTCAACAAAATAGCCGTCATACAAAATGCCAACGCTATTCCTGCTTTATTAGCCTGGATTGGAGAGAATAAAAAACCACGGGTAAATCCAGAGCAGTTCTGACACTCATTGGAAAAGGTCTTTTTCATGAAAAAAAAAGCTCTCTGAATAAAAATCCCTAGAGAGGCGAGAGCGTCAATGGCGGCCTTTATCATTATTCTCTGGTTGCTCATCATTTTGCCTGTTCTGTTGTTTGGTCGACCAGATGCATATGCAAGGTAAACATTTCTTACAATTACGGAGAGAATGGTATTGCTGCACTTTGAGGTTCTAGTGTGATACTTGAGTAAATTTGTGCCGAAGGAATAACCATTCGTCCAAGCTTG
Source organism: Alcanivorax jadensis T9 (assembly GCF_000756655.1). Taxonomy (GTDB): domain Bacteria; phylum Pseudomonadota; class Gammaproteobacteria; order Pseudomonadales; family Alcanivoracaceae; genus Alcanivorax; species Alcanivorax jadensis. Next base: position 200,276 of record NZ_ARXU01000001.1, on the reverse strand, counting down.
GCGTCACCTAGCATAATGCTGTCAATTATTACCGGCTGTCCCGCATTAGCACTTGAAATACCTGGAACAGTATCAAGAACACTACCCAGGTGAGTTGCCGCCGCATAGCCGACTTTTATGTTATTAGCGATTATCATTTTGGGCTCAGGGCTCATTGCTCTTTCATTAGTCCCCACGATGTCTACCCTGCCGTCAGTAAAGGCAAGATCGCCAGTTATATTGGCAAGCTTAATTGCTGCTTCAGGCTGACTCGGTTCAGCGATAGAAAGGTAACTACCGCAATTTGAATCTCCTAAAGAGCCGCAATTTGACACGTCAGTCGTGCCGCCTAACATACCATCGCTGTGGCTAGTACCGAGGCTCAAAGCGCCGCTATACCCCAAATAATTATTGCCAGATGTAGAAGCAGGATCAGATGGTGAAAATCTTAGATTTACCAAACCCTCCAAATTCAAATCCAGATTGGCTCCATTAACGGTCTGAGCACGAGTTGTACTCTCAGGGTCGTAGTCAGGATGACCAGGTAACAAACCTCCACCAAAGGTGGCACGGTAGTTGAACCGTGCTTCAGGGGAAAAAATATCGAGGCCGCCGGAGTAATAGTCGTTTCCAACCTGTGGTTTTACCCATATCCGGGTATCGTTACCAGCCACCACAAAACTTGAACTCATAAAACCAATACCCATGCTGGCTTCAGTATCAGCAATCATCAAATGTGTGCCGTGATCCCAATTCTGAGTCTGTAGTTCATTGCTAGCGTCAAGAGTTTGTGACTTGAGCAAGATATCAGCAATAATCCCATCTCCGCCGACATAAGAAGCAGACCCGGAATCATAACGACTACCACCGGGATACAAATAAAAGTTGGCATCAATATTCGCCAGTGAATATATGAGCCCCCAATTAAACTCTCGGGTATTTACTGTTTCACCATCTGACTGCCTCTCAAGAAGCCGCACCTTACGAGAGTACGCTTGAAGTTGCCCATCGCGAACAACAATGGCAAGAGCCCCGGAATCACCGCCATGGGTAAACCCGTAATAATTGCCAATCCGCCCAGGCTGAATATTCATAAACTGCCCGCCTGCACCAGCACAACCGGAGGCCTGAAAATTGGTTCCATGGCCCCAGCAGAGTCCACCAGGGCCTTGCCCTGCTCCATTAATCACATCTATAGCAATCAAAGGAAAATAGTGAGCCGACGGTTTGCGCTCTGTCCGTACGCCCCACATGGTCCAGTCACCGAGCTCAAAGTTAACTCTTGACTGATCTAAACTTGCAACATCGGCAGTTTCACCAAGCCTCCAGCGGAATTCATTGTCAGCAGAAAGAAAACTCTTTGCAGCAATGTCATCGAGATTCACATAGTCCCATTGGGAGCTAAAGCGTAAACCTTCCGAAGTCACAGCATTTGCACCATATGGGTCAAAGGCTCCGGCAGTTGCTCCTTGCCAAACACCGCCTGACATCCACTTGAGTTCGGCGTCACGCACGCTACCGAGAAAACCAAAGTGCATTAAACCTCTTGCGTTATTAGTAATGCGGAACTCTTCCGCACCAACTTTCTGGCCATAGATTAAATCGAAGTCCAACGCTAAATTGATCAAATCTGAAGCTTGGATGTTAGAAGACGTTGGTATTTCTGATGAAGGGCCAGAAACTGCGTTTGGGTCAAACGGGTTACCTGCTCGATGCACGATACCCTGATTATCAACTCCCAAGGTGCCTTCCTGAATTTCCCAACGAAGAGCAAAATCATGCAGCGCTAACCAAGGATTAGTATCGTCTCCTTGACGATAAAAAAGATCTGCATCTCGGATCTCACCCAGCAGGTAGGCCTTGTCATAGCCCATGTTAAAAATGCCATTATTAACAAGGTCGATACCACCTTCAAAGTCGAAGGCAAACGTCCCCATTGAACGAGAGTTGCTTGCGGAAGGAATAGTCAACGAATCAGTGCGCACACGTATACGGCTGTCTGTATGAAGACCCAGCGCCATCAGCGGCACACCATCACCAGCAGTACCAGCGTCAACCGTAAAAGTAGCTGCGGCCTGGTCAGCACCAGCCATGGTGCCATCATCACCTACTCCATCTAAATTGATGTTATTGAGGCTTAGCTCGGTCGCATCCGGCTTCCATTTAACAGCGTCGGCACTCCAACCTTCACTTGCTTCGAGATTAATTGTCAGGCCGTCTTGACCAGATACACCGGCTAAATCTTTATCATCAAGTGCCTGCATGGCATTAGCTGGAATGGCTGAAGCCAACAGTGCGGCAGGAAGAGCCACTGAGAAATAAACGCTTTTTATTGTTATTCTGCGTTTTTTCATAATCAGAACCCGTACATATAGAAGTTGCCACCGATAGCAATGCCAGCCTGATGACTATTATTGTCGGCAATTTCGAAGCCTAAAAATGAACCAAAGTTGTTTGCCTGCCAGCCAGGTGCTGCAGCCCAAGTCTCGCCGATTTCGGGCTCATTATATTCCACGGCTAGCCCTTGAACATAAACCCCTAGGAGAACGTCATTGTAGCCTTGACTGGTTCCTGGTTGGCCTGCATTACCTGCCGTATAGATTCCGCCACTCTCAGGGTATTGAGCTCGAACAGCAGGAGAGTTATCAATCCATGATTTTGTACAGTCCCCAAACAGGCAATCTCCTGACTCATTACGAAACTTTTCATCATTGAGGTCTATTAATTTGTTAGCAGCACTGACCCCATTTTCTGCCTCTGGATCGCCGCCAAGAAATGCGGCATCCAGACTCAAACGGTTCATTTCCAGTGAGGCATGCCCGTTTTTGAAGACCAACCAACCAAAGTCGCGATTCTCAAGTTGCAAAGCAAGACGACAGTTCACACTTGCTAAACCAGTACAATCAGCGTTAGCGGATCCAATGTCTTCATCATTAGCAACGTCATGAGGCGGCCTGCTGTTGTAGTAATATTGCAAGCTGATCAGAACCCCTTCTTTCCCAGTAACAGTGCCCATTTCTGTATCATCCATGGGCTCAAGTGCTTGCGCAGGGTTCACATTCAAAAATAGCATCACAAGTAAAGACACCACGAAACGGCGCTGCAAAAAAATTAATGGGTAACCAGATAGCTTTTTAACACAAGTCGTCACAGCCCTGCCCCCAAAGTTGTGATTTTCATATGGTTGATTCGCATGCCTTCGATCCTGGAAATCCCAAGATTAGTGACCGCATCAGGGATCACCGTACCGGCGCCGGTGCCGCCACTAACAAAGTAGATACCGTTATCGGTAGATTGTGCACCCGGTACTGCAAAACCGTCAGTGGACCCAGGATCGTCGAAACGGGTGAAATCCCCCCAGCGTACATAACCACGCGTATCGTTGTTGGGGTTTTGAATTTCTCCGTTGACAATATTGCAAGGTCCAACGCAGTAAAAATCCTCATAAACTGCAGCAATATTGGGAATTTGGGTTAATTCGATAATAAAGTTACCGCGTTCGCTGCCACTTCTTACTGCATCGAGAGTTAGTGCTTGGTAGTGCAATTGTCCAAGAGGTAGGTAGGCATCAACATTTTTGAAGTACATGCCTTCATTATCTTCAAAGTCCGGCACCCAATGCAGGCGATCTTCAGAGTTTGCTTTCTGACGCACAGAGAAGCGGAAGTCACCTGAAAGAGCACTTTCATAGGTGATGCCAAACGTATTGGAGTCAGCCCAAGGGTAGAGTGCCGAGTCCATACCAGTGGTGCGCATCAGTCTAAGTCGAGCGGGCCTGCCATCTGTCGTTACCGGTTTGCCGTGGATTATGGTCTGGCTCTGAAGGAAATCGGCACCACCAACGTTATAGCTATTGTTCAGAGCACCATCGGCCGGATTGTTATTTAACCGATCCACCTCAAGCTCACCCCAGAAAGACCAGCGCCAGCGGTCAGTATCGCTGGGGCCTATCAACTCCATCACGGTAGGCATATTTGCAGGGGTGCTGAGGTAAGCGCCCGAATAGTCATAGCCTTCGTATTGGTAGGCACGCAGGACGTAGGGGTCGTAAATGGAGGCAAAGGCACCGATTCCCCCACCATTGTCCGTACCCATTGGACAAGCCAGGTGATCATTGCCGAAAGCCCCGCCGGAGCCACAGCCTGAACCATGCCAATCCATACCGGCGATTTGCTCTCCATTGGTAATGGAAAGGCCGTAGTAACGGGCATCACCCCGTTCCCAACCTGCACCCTGTGCTTGGGTTCCGGTCAGTTCTATATAGCTGGTAGGTGCAAAGCGAAAACTGAAATCATCCATTGCAAAGGCCAAACCTGCGCCCTGCACATCAGACAGCGAGGAGTCATCCAGCTCTTGCAGAGCCATTGCCTGGGAAGCGCCGAGGGTGAGGGCCGCTCCCAGCAGCATGTGGGAAAGGGAGTTGTTGCGCCGCACTGTGACCTCTGTCTTGTTGTTATCAGTCTGACCGTGAACGGTTTTTGGGCAGGACTGGTTACTTATGCCACAAGACTACACAGCATGATAACGCTAGACAACATGTGTTAACACAGACACTACATTATGTTAGGTTTAAATTTTCATTAATTTCAATACGTTATAGATGGTAAACATCAAGTTTACACTTTCTATGAATATACGTGCGCTACCAAAAGCGAGGATCTGTTACAAATATGCACACTTTGCCGAGAACTGTAGATTCCAAGGCTATGTAGGAATGGTGTGCGAGTATTAAGGCCTAAGAGGGTTCGCCATGCGAGCATAGTTCCTAGTGGGGAAGGACCTGACCCATTTGGATTTACAGGCCTACAGCGCAAGCATGTCCATGAATTCGTTAACGGGTATGGCTTCCAGTTCATCACGATCCCGGCAGAGCTCGAGAATACGCTCTGTCCGCCCTCGCGGAAAACTTGTCAGCAGGTGTCGTCGGAATTTGCTTTCCAGAACAGGGGTGCCCTCCTCCCTGCGACGACGGTGACCAATGGGATACTCTACGGCCACCTTGTCCGTGTGGGTACCGTCTTTGAAGACTATCCGGATGGCATTGGCGATAGAGCGTTTGGCCGGGTCGTGGTAATCCGCTGAGTACTGCTTGTCTTCCTGCACTTCCATCTTGTCACGCAGGGTGTCGATCAAGGGATGGCTTTTGTGGAAGTCATCCTCATAGTGCTCGGCAGTCAATTCACCGAATATTAGCGGTACGGCAACCATGTATTGCAGGCAGTGGTCCCGGTCGGCCGGATTGGCCAGCGCACCCTGTTTGGAAATGATGCGAATGGCCGAGTCGTGGGTGGTGAGTTCGATCTTGTCGATCTGGTCGAGACGGTCCTTTACCTGGGCGTGCAGCGTAACAGCAGCTTCACAGGCCGTCTGGGCATGAAACTCTGCCGGGAAGCTAAGCTTGAAGAGAATATTCTCCATGACGTATGAGCCATAGTCCCGCTGAAAACGGAATTTTCGCTCCGCGTCAGGTTTGACCTTCTGATCCTTGTTGGTTTTGGAGAACAGCACGTCGTAGAAGCCCCACTGTTCTGCGGTAAGGGCACCGGGTATCCCCATTTCTCCCCTAAGGGCAATATCGGCCAGCCGCACGGCTCGACTGGTGGCATCCCCGGCGGCCCAGGATTTCCGCGAACCCGCATTGGGAGCATGGCGATAGGTACGCAGTGATTGGCCATCCACCCAGGCATGGGAAATCGCAGACAAGAGCTGTTCGCGGTTGGCACCCATCATTTTTGCCGCAACCGCAGTGGACGCCACTTTTACCAGCACCACATGGTCAAGCCCGACCCGATTGAAAGAATTCTCAAGCGCCAATACACCCTGTACTTCATGAGCACGGATCATGGCATCGAGGACATCTTTCATGGTCAGCGGCTCCCCACCCTGTGCCGCCCTCTGTTGAGATAGGTGGTCTGCCACAGCCAGGATCGCACCCAGATTATCCGACGGATGCCCCCACTCCGCAGCCAGCCAAGTGTCGTTATAGTCCAGCCAGCGGATGGTACAGCCAATATCCCAGGCGGCTTTGACCGGGTCCAGTCGATGCGGGGTTCCAGGGACCCGGGCACCATGGGGAACCAGGGTTCCTGCCACTAAAGGCCCCAGATGCTTGGTGCATTCCGGGAAACGCAACGCCAGCAGACCACAACCCAGGGTATCCATCAGACAATAGCGGGCCGTGTCCCACGCCTCTTCCGAGTCAATTCTGTAATTGAGGACATAGTCGGCGATAGCCTGGATTTCCTTATCGTAATCCGGGCGTTCATTGTGGTCGACGTTGGTGGACATGGCAGAAGCCTCCCCTTGCTGGGTTGGCTTTCAGGGTCGCCCCAGGATGGCGGAGGGTCAAGGGCTGGAGGAGACTAAATCGGTAGGTATTCGCCTTGTAAGCAAGGCTCCAACGGGGATAAATGTTGTTGGAGCTTAGCTCACAAAGTGAAATCAGCCTGGCAAGTCAGAAGCAGTCACCAGGGACACGCACCCAGCCTTCCATCAGCACGCGGGCACTGCGGCTCATACTGGCTTTGGTGGCAGTCCACTGACCGTTAACTTGCTGGGCTCCAGCGCCGACACGCAGGGTGCCGGAGGGATGGCCGAAGGTCACGCTGTCGCGCTCGCCACCACCGGCTGCCAGATTGACGAGGGTGCCCGGCACTGCCGAAGCGCTGGCGATAGCGACTGCGGCAGTTCCCATCATGGCATGATGCAGCTTGCCCATGGACAGGGCTCGCACCAACAGGTCCACATCCGCCTCGCCGATTTGCTTACCACTTGAGGCGGCATAGGCTTTCGGTTTGGAGACAAAGGCAATCTTGGGGGTGTGCTGACGGGCTTCCGCTTCCTCGATGTTCTCGATAAGCCCCATACGCACGGCAGCATAGGCACGAATGGTCTCGAACCTCTGCAGGGCGTCCTTGTTTTCGTTGATGTCACCCTGCAGCTCGGTACCGGTGTAGCCGATATCTTCTGCATTCACGAAAACCGTAGGGATACCGGCATTGATCATGGTCGCCGGGAAGGACCCCACACCGGGGACCTCGAGCTCGTCAACCACATTGCCGGTGGGGAACATGGCGCCGTCACCGTCTGCCGGGTCCATGAAGTCAACCTGTACTTCCGCGGCCGGAAAGGTCACCCCGTCCAGCTCGAAGTCACCGGTTTCCTGGACTTCACCTTTGGTGATCGGCACATGGGCGATAATGGTTTTCTGGATATTCACCTGCCAGATGCGCACCACGGCAATGCCGTTTTCGGGAATACGGTCGGCGGCGATCAGCCCGTTATTGATGGCAAAGGCCCCTACTGCAGCCGTCAGGTTGCCGCAGTTGCCGCTCCAGTCAATGAAAGGCTTGTCGATGGACACCTGGCCGAACAGGTAATCCACATCGTGGTCAGCGCTTTCGCTCTTGGCCAGAATCACCGTCTTGCTGGTGCTGGAGGTGGCGCCGCCCATGCCGTCGGTGTGTTTGCCATAGGGATCCGGGCTGCCGATGACTCGCAGCAGCAGCTTGTCACGGGCTTCGCCGGCCACCTGGGCCACGTCCGGCAGATCGGTGAGGCTGAAAAAGACGCCTTTGCTGGTGCCGCCACGCATATAGGTGGCGGGGACTTTAATTTGAGGTGCATGAGCCATGCGAGTTTCTCCTTCAAAAAAACCCCGACGTGCGAAGGCACCGGGGTTTCAGATTCTTCGCCTTGCGAGCAAGGCTCCAACGGTTTGGGTTTGCTGTTGGGGCATTGCCCGCATTATCAGGCGAATGATTTAGCTGGCTTCTGCCATGAAATCCTTGGCGAATTTCTGCAGGATACCACCGGCGGAGTACACGGAGACCTCCTCCGCGGTGTCCAGCCGACAGATCACAGGTACGCGTTCCTCATCACCATTGGCGCGGTGGATCACCAGGGTCATGGTCGCACCCGGCGCGCGCTCACCTTCGACGTCGAAGATCTCGGTGCCATCCAGGCCCAGGGTCTTGCGGGTGGTACCTTCCTCGAACTGCAGAGGCATCACGCCCATACCGATCAGGTTGGTACGGTGAATGCGTTCGAAGCCTTCGGCGACGATGGCTTCCACACCTGCCAGTGCTACGCCTTTGGCCGCCCAGTCACGGGACGAGCCCTGACCATAGTCGGCGCCGGCGATGATGATCAGCGGCTGCTTGCGATCCATGTAGGTCTCGATAGCTTCCCACATACGCTTCACTTCGCCTTCCGGCTCGACCCGAGCGTGAGACCCCTGAATCACATTGCCCTGCTCGTCCTTGACCATTTCGTTGAACAGTTTCGGGTTGGCCAGGGTGGCGCGCTGGGCGGTGAGGTGATCACCGCGGTGGGTGGCGTAGGAGTTAAAGTCCTCCTCCGGCAATCCCATCTTGTCCAGGTAGGCGCCCGCAGCGCTGTCCAGCAGGATGGCATTGGACGGCGACAGGTGGTCGGTGGTGATGTTGTCCGGCAGGATTGCCAGCGGACGCATGCCTTTCAGGGCACGAGCCTCGGCCATGGTCCCTTCCCAGTAAGGCGGACGGCGGATATAGGTGCTCTGCGGACGCCAGTCGTACAACGGGCTGGCAGCGCGCTCACCGTCACCTTTCTTCTCGAACATGGGAATGTAGGTCTTGCGAAACTGCTCCGGCTTCACTGATGCCTTGACGATGGCATCAATCTCTTCATCCGCAGGCCAGATATCCTTGAGCATGATCGGGTTACCCTCCTGATCATGGCCCAGCACATCCTTCTCGATATCGAAACGGATGGTACCGGCAATGGCGTAAGCTACTACCAGCGGCGGTGAGGCCAGGAAAGCCTGCTTGGCGTACGGGTGAATACGACCATCGAAGTTACGGTTACCGGACAGTACCGCCGTGGCGTACAGGTCGCGGTCGATCACTTCTTTCTGGATCTTCGGATCCAGCGCGCCGCTCATGCCGTTACAGGTGGTACAGGCAAACGCCACGACATCGAAGCCCAGATCCTGCAATTCTGGCAACAGATTGGCTTCTTCCAGGTACATTTTCACCGTCTTGGAACCCGGCGCCAGGGAGGATTTCACCCAGGGTTTGCGGATCAGACCCAGCTTATTGGCGTTGCGGGCGATCAGGCCGGCGGCAATCATGTTGCGCGGGTTGCTGGTGTTGGTGCAGCTGGTGATGGCGGCAATGATCACTGCGCCATCTGGCATTTCACCTTCTTTCTCTTCCCACTTGCCGGAGATGCCGCGGCTGGCCAGTTCTGAGGCTGGCAGCAAGGAATGCGGGTTGGACGGACCGGCCAGGTTGCGGCCAACGCTGGTCATGTCGAACTTGAGGACGCGTTCGTACTCGACACCTTTGAGACTGTCTGCCCACAGGCCAGTGGCCTTGGCATAATTTTCCACCAACGCCACTTGCTTGTCTTCGCGGCCGGTCAGCTTCAGATATTCCAGGGTGTTGTCGTCGATGAAGAACATGCCGGCGGTGGCGCCATACTCAGGCGTCATGTTGGCAATGGTTGCACGGTCGCCCACGGACAGGCTGTCAGCCCCTTCACCGAAGAATTCCAGGTAGGCACCCACCACACGCTCGCGACGCAGGAATTCTGTGATTGCCAGTACCAGGTCAGTACCGTTAATGCCCGGGCGGAGTTTACCACTCAGCTCCACGCCGACGATGTCGGGCAGACGCATCATTGAGGGGTTACCCAGCATCACGTTTTCTGCTTCCAGGCCCCCTACCCCGACGGAAATCACACCGAGTGCATCCACCATGGGTGTATGGCTGTCAGTACCGACACAGGTATCCGGGTAGGCAACACCATCACGCACCTGAACTACCGGAGACATCTTCTCCAGGTTGATCTGGTGCATGATGCCGTTGCCCGGGGGAATCACGTCCACGTTATCAAAGGCTGTCTTGGTCCAGTTGATAAAGTGGAAACGGTCTTCGTTGCGGCGCTCTTCCACCGCCCGGTTTTTCTCGAAAGCATTTTCTTCAAAGCCCGGGTGTTCCACGGCAAGGGAGTGATCCACAATCAGCTGGGTCGGCACTACCGGGTTGACCTTGGACGGGTCACCACCCTGCTCGGCGATGGTGTCACGCAGACCGGCCAGATCCACCAGAGCGGTCTGACCGAGGATGTCATGACAGACCACCCGGGCCGGGTACCAGGGAAAATCCAGGTCGCGCTTGCGCTCGATCAGCTGCTTGAGCGAATCCGTCAGTGCGTCCGGAGCGCAACGTCGTACCAGCTGCTCGGCGAGAATCCGTGAGGTGTACGGCAGTTTGTCATAGGCCCCAGGCTGGATGGCATCGACAGCCGCACGGGTGTCGAAATACTCCAGCTCGGTGCCGGGAAGGGATTTGCGGTATTCGGTGTTCATAGCCTGGGACTCTTGTTCAGGGGGCTCTTTGGGGGGAGACCTGAGTAATGAATGTGGGAGCAGCTGTAGGAGCTTGCTTGCAAGCGAATCCGTTCGGGTATCAAGGCATTCGCCTGCAAGCCGCCACCTACAGTTATAGCGTTTTAGCTACGCTCGGCAATTGGCGTTACCTTGCGCAGTTCCGGACCGGTGTACTCCGCACTGGGACGGATAATACGGTTATCCGCACGCTGCTCAAACACGTGAGCGGCCCAGCCAGTCAGACGGCTGATCACGAAAATAGGCGTGAACAGCTTGGTGGGGATGCCCATGAAGTGATATGCAGAAGCGTGGAAGAAATCGGCATTACAGAACAGTTTCTTCTCGCGCCACATGACTTCTTCACAACGGACGGATACCGGATAGAGCACGGTATCGCCCACATCATTGGCCAGCTTTTCGGACCACTGCTTGATGATAGCGTTACGGGGATCGGATTCGGTGTAGATCGCGTGGCCGAAGCCCATGATCTTTTCCTTGCGCTCCAGCATGCCCAACATTTCTTTCTCGGCATTATCCGCGTCGCTGAACTTCTCGATCATATCCATGGCCGCTTCATTGGCGCCGCCATGGAGCGGACCACGCAGGGAACCGATGGCACCGGTAACACAGCTGTGCAGATCACTCAGAGTCGAGGCGCAGACGCGAGCGGTGAAGGTAGAGGCGTTGAATTCGTGCTCTGCATAAAGGATCAGCGACACGTTCATCACACGCTCATGCAGCTCGTTCGGCTTTTCGCCACGCAGCAGGTGCAGGAAGTGGGCGCCGATGGAATCGTCATCGGTTCCCGGATCAATCTTCACACCGTCGTGGCTGAAGCGATACCAGTAACAGATGATGCTCGGGAAGGCTGCCAGTAAACGGTCGGTGGCATCTTCCTGTTGGCTGAAATCGGTTTCCGTTTCCAGATTGCCCAGCATGGAGCAGCCGGTGCGCATCACATCCATGGGGTGAGCATCCTTGGGGATCTGCTCGAGGACGGTTTTCAAGGCGTCAGGCAGGCCACGCAGGCTTTTCAGTTTGGCCTTGTAGGTGGCCAGCTGGTCCTGGGTGGGCAGTTCGCCCTTCAGAATCAGGTGCGCCACTTCTTCGAATTCACAATTCTCCGCCAGATCTTTCACATCATAGCCACGGTAGGTCAGGCCGGAGCCACTCTTGCCTACGGTGGAGAGTGCGGTTTTACCTGCTACCTGGCCACGCAGACCTGCGCCGCCGACTTTTTTGCCTTCTGCCATTGTTTATCTCCTTGTGAAACCAATTTTTCGCCAATACGAATTCAGTTCTGTAGGAGCGCCTCTCGAGGCGCAAACCGGCTTGCCGATATCTTCTGATTCGCACCTCAAGAGGTGCTCCTACCTAAAACCTCTTAGCCCTTGCCTTTGGCGAAGAGCGCATCCAGCTTCTGCTCGTAATCGTGGTAATTCAGGAAATCGTACAATTCCATACGGGTCTGCATGATGTCTACCACGTCTTTCTGGTGGCCCTGCTCGCGAATACTCTGATACACCTTCAGAGCTGCCTGGTTCATGGCACGGAAGGCACTCAACGGATACAGGATCATGTCCGCTCCCGCCTCAGCCAGTTCTTCACGGGTGAATAGCGGCGTGGCGCCGAATTCGGTGATGTTGGCCAGCAGCGGAACGTCGCCCAGACCTTCCTTGAAGGCCTTGTAATCTTCCAGGGTGTGTACGGCTTCGGCAAAGATGCCATCCGCACCGGCTTCGATGCAGGCCCTGGAGCGCTCGATGGCGGATTCCAGACCGTCTTTCTGGAAAGCATCGGTACGGGCGATAATGAAGAAGTCATCATCGGTCTTGCCGTCAACGGCCGCCTTCACCCGGTCCACCATTTCTTCCTGGGAGACGATTTCCTTGTTCGGCCGGTGGCCACAGCGCTTCTGTGCTACCTGATCTTCCAGATGAACGGCGCCGGCACCAGCCTTGATCATTTCTTTCACGGTACGGGAGATATTGAATGCCCCACCCCAGCCAGTATCGATATCTACCAACAGTGGAGTTTCCACAGCACTGGAGATACGACGCACATCTTCCAGCACATCATTCATGCTGGTCATGCCCAGATCCGGCATGCCGTAGCTGGCATTCGCCACACCACCGCCAGACAGGTAAATCGCCCGGTACCCGGTCTGCTCTGCCATCATGGCCGCATAGGCGTTGATGGTACCCATCACTTGCAACGGCTTCTCTTCAGCCAGAGCCTTGCGGAAACGTCCGCCGGCGGTGAGTTTGCTCATAGTAGATCTCCTCGTTATGTGCCGTAGGAGCTTGCTTGCAAGCGAATCCTGATCGGCGGTTCGCTTGCAAGCAAGCTCCTACAGTGTGTCAGCCTGTTTCTGATACTGGTTTTCGATATTCTTGCGTGCACTACTGATATGGCGACGCATCAAAAGCTCGGCCATTTCGCCATCACGAGCCTCAATAGCTTCGACAATTCGACGATGTTCATTGAGGGCTTTCTGGGGCCGGTTGGCCACGGTGCTGAACTGGTAACGGTACATACGCACCAAGTGATACAGCTCACCGATCAGGAGCTGACTCAGAGTGGCATTGTGGCTGCCCTGGATAATGCGGTAATGGAAATCCAAATCCCCTTCACGCTGGAAATAGGCGACATCTTCGCGAAGGTCTTGCTGCTGCTCGTGCTGGGCCAGCACGTCGTAAAGGCCTCGCACTTCCTCAGGAGTCATATGTTCGGCGGCAAGCCGGGCGGCCATACCTTCCAGGGCCTCGCGAACATGGTAGATTTCGATCAGGTCATTGACGCTGAGGGACGCCACGCGAGTGCCCACATGCACCACTCTCTCAAGCAGTTTGCGGGATTCCAGACGGCGGATAGCTTCACGAAGGGGGCCACGGCTGACACCGTAGCGGCTGGCCAGCTCGGTTTCGCTGACCTTGGAACCGGGAAGGATTTCCCCGCGCACAATATCGTCCTGCAGCCGGGCGAAGACCCGATCTGCCAGTGTGCGTGTGTTTTCGGGTACGGAACCCGCGGGAGCAGCAGTCATAAAATAGCCCGATTGTTGACAATCCGAACAACCGGGCTGGACTTTACGCCCCTAAACAGGATGTTTCAAGGGGCATTGTTGACAATTTGGCTCAAGATTAAGGCGCCATGGGGTCACAGGCTGGGTCTCCCGGGGCACCTTTGAAAAATTGCACTGCCCCACTGCGCAGGGAATTGAATCGGCGAGCTTCGGGGTCACTTGGTTCATCCCCGAAACCTGCCAGAACAATGCGGGGTAAAAAAGTCTCTTCTACCCATCGAGCTCGGAGACCAATATCGAAGTTTTCATCAGACAGCCGGTAGAGTGGCGCACAATTATTAGCATCAGCCGTCAGATCAACTCGCCCTTCAATGGTGGCATTAAAATGAGGAGTGTCAGCCCTGAGATCCATGCCCGGCGCTAAACGAATTGATAGGTTGGCACTTTTGGGATCGTCAAAACTGCGTGTCACCAAACCAACGCCATAAGCATTCCCGCAAGCGCCGCCCGCACCAGTGGTTACGAGTCCATCCGCATTAATTCTCAAACAGAATTCGCCGATATCATTCTCGTCCATGCGAACACGCTCACGGATTACGGTTTCGCCACCCAATGTCTCTGGATAATTGCCCCCGGAATTACTGATTTCTTCATTCTCATCCGTATCTTCGTTCGGGTCCACGATATCCATACACACGCCGGTGTCATCATCGTCGCCAAGATCATCGTCAACACAGGCACGCATTAAACGAATGGTGTAATCACCAACCAATTCTGTGGCGACAACAGGTTGGGCCTGGACAAAGCCAGTTTTCGTGGCCCGGAATGGAAGAGGCTGACCGGTCAGCTGTGCATCCAGCAACTTCTCCGTGATTTTCCCTTTTTCTTGCTCCTGCAAGCTTGTGTCGGCGCTCGGGAAATCAAGTTTGAAATCGCTATTACCGTCGATTTCCACACCCGCATAAAGGCTGGACCCAAGGAACCGACCGGCAACCTGGGCATCAGTATTGTTAGCTGGAGCATCACCAATGCCTGCACTTAGCAGATTGACTGAAAGCGAGTCGTCATCCTGATTCTGAAGTTCAAGAAGAGCCGATAGTCCTGCAGTAGATCTGAACCCCAGGTAATCCAGCACCTCGTCACCGCCCTCTGACGCCCTCACACCCAAGCCGCCGCCAAGGATATCGCCATCAGGGAGTACCAGGGCATTAAGCGTGAACGATACCGTCGAGCCATCAACACCACCGAAGTCACAGCCATCCAGGATGATGCACTCACCCGCAATTTCAAAGGCATAGAGGCCGGCGCGAGTTCGGTTATTCCCTTCTACAAGACGATCCTCATAAGCACCGGTGTCGTTGGCGAATCCATCAATAGGTGTTTCCGTATTTACCCGGTCAATGAAACCCTGCCAAGCCGACTTGAATTCGTCGAAATCGCTGTAATCAAAGCCGTTTCCTGCAGCGAGCTCAGGCTGGGCATCGAGTATGGTATTCGGATCCCCGGAATCAGCAGGAAGATCCTGCTCACCCGGAATGATAATCTTCGCGTCAGGATTATTGCCCTGCTGATTAAGGGCATGCAATAACGCAGACCGGTTCAATGCCGGGCTTGCCGTGCCCGCCGCGCCATCTTGAACCTCTGTCCTGCGAGGTGACTCAATCAAATCCGCAAGGGTAAGCTGATAAGTCCCCTTACGCAGTTGCTGCGGCAACTGGTAGCTGCCCAGCGTGACCCGGTTACCCTCAAAAATGGCGCTGCCGATATAAAACTCAACGCTGCGCGAGTTAGCCGGGCACAGTGCATGAAAAGCAGGAACTTCGATATTCAGGCCAGCAGGGGTATAAGCCTCGTCACGGGTATAACCGTTCGAGTTTCCACATCGATAGCCCAGGTTCGCCACACGCGGGCCCTGTAGTTCGATCAGAGAATCCCCACGAGGATTAATGTCACAGTTCGCCCCTAGCGGGCAACCTGGAACCGTGGCATCAGAAAAATCCTCGCCGCCATTACAGCCAGCCAGCGCCAAGGCGGCAAAAGCCATCAATGTAAGGTGTCGCATAGTTCGTTACCTGTAATAGCAAGCCGGGCTCTAACCGGCTGAATTCATTGGGCGGAAAGCAGCAATTCGCCTTTCAGCACCGCTTGCAGCCCATCAGTACTCGATTGCTCTTGTAAGTAAGGCAGGAAAACCACCAAATGACGTTGACCGGATTCATGCGGCAAGGTTCCTTGTAAATAGCCGTATCGGTACCAAGTCTCCGGGTATTTTCGACTGAACGGTTGATCGATCAGAAGCAGCGGTCGGCCAGCTTCATCTAGCCACAGCAGTTGTGCGGCTACGTAGTCCTGTTTTCGAATGAAGGCCTTCAATTCAAGGGTAGTCACATTCTTGTTTACCGTCAGGGCCATTGCCTTGAGTGGCTCATCGCCCAGCATGACCGGGCTATCCTGGTCAAAACTAATCAGAGTTTCGGTACCTGGCGCAAGCTCGACTGCTTCCTCAAGGAGATGCTGGCAGCAATCCTGCCGTATTGTGCGGTAAGTTTCCAGAAAACCGCTTTCAGCAACCTCCGAATACTCCGGTTCGACCTTGGACAGCGCCTCCTTTTCAGCCACCATATCCACTGGTCGACTGGTTAGCTGCCCACTTTCGTCCACATAGGTAATAAACCGATCCCGCTCTTTATCCTCAAGCTCCTGGTCTATCTCTTCGCTGGGCCGGTAGTCTTCCAGCGGCTCACCAAGAGAAAGCCCACCAGTACTACCATCAGCCTCAATTAGTTTTTTGTCTTCAGGTTTCTCAATAGTGACCAGGTTACCTTGAGCATCCGTGTAGACGTACAGATCGCCCTGCCCTGGTTGCCCCTGGCAGGCAGCAAGCAACAGTATCAGCGGATAGAGAAATAAGTATTTTTGCATTAGAAGCGAGTTCTGAACGCCAGGCCCATGATAGTTACCGTAGCTTCAGTTTTTATATCAAGCCCGGCGTAGGGGTTATAGACCACATTGTCGATACCCGTGCAGTTAGCCGCACAGCTTGAATTTGCAGGAATTTCATCCTTGCTACGCAGCTGGGCAATACCAAGATCGATATCCGTGTCCTTATCCCATTTATAGCCAAGGCCAAGGCTGTAGTACTTGGCCTCGTTGATCGGAACCATTGGGCTACGACGGTCTTCCGGAATTGCCGATGCCCGAGGCTCGTAACCAGCACGAAGCTGAATACGGCCAGTGAGATCGTAGGAAGCACCAAACGCCAGGTTCCAGGTGGACTGATAATTCAACGGGTAACTTAACCGGGACGAGGTAGAGCCAGGTGAAAACAGGCGTGCAAGGCTGAGTACTGCAGAGCTGCGGTCAAAAGTAAAATCAAAGGAGTCCCATTCTTTGTAATCTGCCCATACCGCATCCACATTGAATTGCAATCTTTCTGTCGGCCGAATCTTGATGCCCGTCTGGAAAGAGGCAGGCATGGTCAGATCCATGCTTACACGCCCGACTTCTTCTGCTGCGACACGGGAAGGTATGCCAAGCACCGCCAAGGCAATAGCCCCCGTTGCGGAGCCGCCAATCCCATTAATAGTTTCCTGGGCAGCATTGGAATAGCTGATCTTGTAGTCACCTCGCATATGCGTTTTGGCAGCAGAGCGATACACAGCGCCCCAGGCAAAACGCTCATGAGGCTCCCACAGCACACCCAGGTTGTAGGAAGGACTAAAACGCTGATCCATTTTAACATCGAGAGACGCCAGATTCTTGAACGGACCCAAGCCCTCTTCCGGGCGGCAAATACCGAAAAGAATCAGATCTAGAGCGATATTGGATTCGCCCTTGAAAGGCGCACAAATACTTTCATCCAGCACCCTGGCAAACCCCAGCAGCTCATTGGGGGCACGAAAATCTTGCTCCAGGGCCACAGCCTGGAAGCTCATGCCGATGGAAGCACCAATTGAGAGTTCGTCGTTGACCCGGTAACCAACCGAAGGTGAGAGATAGGTTATACGTTCCAGCGCTACCCGCTCACCCATAAAGTTGCCGACATCATCTTCATCACGGTAAAAGCCTGCAGCCATGGGCAGATACGTGGCGGTACCAAAAGTGAACTTGGAACCTGCTGGACGAATGGAAAAAGCAGGTAGCGGACCTGCAATCAAAGGGCCGGGAGGCAAATCCACAGTATCGTTAATAAACGGCACATAGAGAGAAATGCCCTCAATCGTACTGTTGGCGGTTTTGAAATCACGGCAGAAATCCACACCATCATTCGGCGCATCGTTACAGACAACCGGATCATCAGAAAAACCAAAAACATTATAGTCCGGGGGCGCAGAAAACTCGGAGTTCAAGCTGAAGTCCGCAGCCAAAAACTGTAAGTCGACCCTGCGTCCATCTAGCTTGGCCAACCCTGCTGGATTGAAATGGATTGCCATAATGCCAGGGGGATCAGCGGTTACCGCATGGCCCATACTCATGGCACGCACATCAATCGCCAGGTTGTTAGCCAACTGGGCCTTGGCACCTGTCGCAAAAGAACCCGCCAGCAAAGCCGCCAGGCCGCAGGCCAAAGCCTTATTATTGTTCTTCATGGCATGCCTCTCACAACTGCAAATATCGGCTTAGGCACCGGGTTTCAAACCGCTGAAATCAATCGGCATGGACAAACCAAGCAGCACGTCGGGAGAGTCTTCGGTCAGACCGAAGCCGAAACTCAGGTTAATGATGCGGTTCTTGGAAGAACGTAAACCAATGGA
Organism: Alcanivorax jadensis T9; assembly: GCF_000756655.1. Taxonomy (GTDB): domain Bacteria; phylum Pseudomonadota; class Gammaproteobacteria; order Pseudomonadales; family Alcanivoracaceae; genus Alcanivorax; species Alcanivorax jadensis. The sequence goes on along the minus strand of NZ_ARXU01000001.1, from coordinate 182,143 downwards.
GGTATTCACTACACTGGAAGTGGAGTCTTCTGATCGAGCAATCCGACCACCATCAAAGAAGAACTCGGTATCGAAATTATAGGACTGCTGATAGCTGGCGCTCAGAGACACTTCATAGGACAGCGCATAAGCTAAGCCCATGGAAAAGTTGATGCTGTCCCCCGGGTTTACCTCTTCAAGGATATCCGAGCCGCGTCGCTGATTGATACCGGTAATGTCAAATGCCATGGAATAGCCCAATGAGCCATACAACACGACGGGGTCAACAACCTTGCTCATACTGACGCCACCACCCAGGGAATAGAACCCGGAACCGCTGGAAACCTCACTGTTAACGTTGATGTCGTAAGGGCTATCCCCTGTCGGCGTCGTCAACGTTGTATAAAGTGTGGTATTTACGGCGCCAGGGCGCACCGGGAAAGGTTGATAACGCAACCCAAAAGACACATCCCCAAGGGCAGCCTGGGACACATCCTTTTCAGTGTCATACTTGTAGGAAACAGGCAACCGGGTATTGAATGTCAGGTTGTTCCAGATACCATAATCAAAAGACAGCGAGGAGCCGAAGGAGTGCTGGGCATCCTGCTCAATACGGAATCGGCTGATATTGCCACTATCCTCATCCAGAGCAATATCAATTCTATCATCACGATAATAGTTATAGTTCGCCGAGAAATTCAGTGACATCTGTCCACTGGGCAATAAGGAGTACTGTTTTTCCGCCGCCTGGAAAACTTCTTCCAGGTTCTTTTCTTCGGTCACATCATCTTCTTTGGTCTGCAGGGCATCGCGTGCTTCTTCAACGCTTTCGGCCGCCCAGACATAGGGCTGGGCAAGCAGGAGTGCAGCAATCGCTGCCACTTTTCCAGACTTCATATTCATGCAAAGCCGTCCTTTATTCTGTTTTTTATTTGCCACTGCAGGCTCTTATTTTCTGAAATAGGTGCGGGTTGGCACATTGATCACACGCTCTGTACCGTCCTCTTCCTCAATCAATACTCGACGAAGCGTACTGGCCTTATCCGCCCAGTTTTCGATGGTATTGGTAAACACTGGAAACTCCTGGAAAGCCAATCGATTAATAGTACGTTCATCCAGCAAACGGAGGTCATAATCAGTCAATTCGAGACCATCCTGTGGCTCAAAGCCGTTAGGAAATACAATGAACAGGACATTCTGGTCCCAAACTTCAAGAAACTTGGATTCAGTAAAGCTGATATTGCCCAACGCCGGGTCAGCCACATAGATATGGCCGTCCTGATATTTTTTCAGCACAACGAAATGCTTAAAGCCGCCATAAGCGATAGGAACGATTGCCGGGTGGTCAAGGCTCTCGATATCTTTCATCTCCGCCTTGAACCCACCACTAGGGTGACCCAGGGCAGTTGCCAAACGTTTCATATCCAGTAGCGAAAAGCCACGGCGCTGGACAATCTTTTCGGTTTCACCAAACCGCAAGAGGCCCTCCATGATCTGGCGCTCCTGGAACTGTCGTCCAAGATATTGATTCAATACGGTAGTCAGAGCAGCGGAGCCACAGGAATAGTCGTACGCCTGCCGCGTAACGTTGTGATAACGGAATTCAGAAACTGGTTTAACAGCAACCCCCCTCTCACGCAGAGGCCCGTCACCAGTGGAGTGCTCGTAATAGATCACGCCTTTCTCGGGGGGCTCGACCACTACCGACTCATTGGCGGCAAAGTAGATCAGCGCTACACCCAGCATGGACGTCAGCATGGCAAGTTATCCGCTGTTATTGTTATTGTTTGTTTCAAACATAGGCAGACATGTTAACCATGTCCCAGTAGGCAGGCAACCACCTATTCTGACAGACTCAGGTGGCGTTCCAGCCAATCTTGTTGGCACCCGAATGAAGCTTATTGCTTATAATTCCGTCCATAAGCGCTTGTTTTTAAAGGAAAGTCCAACAAAGCACCCCTTAGTCCCTTAATGGCTCCAGTCCATGTGACCTCAGGGCATCCATCATAGGCCCTAGATACGCCTCATATTTTTTCCATCGAGCAACGCCCTGAGTAAAGAGCCCCTGGCTTACCTGGTTGATGCTTGCAGTACTCACCTTACCCTTGGCGCGTTGAAACTCCAGGCAGCGCGGATCCCATGAAAGCGCACAATAAGCAAGAAGCTCTCTGACCTGTGGCTCAAAATTATTGACGAGGGTCTCATAATACAAGGAGTGGAACTCTTGAGCGGGCAACTGGTTATACCAAAAGGCCATATTGTCATAGAAAAGCGCCACTTCGCGGGCACACCCGTCCATGGAAAAGCTGAATAACTGACTAGCAAAATTTTGCCGATAACAGCCAAAGGCTACATCCATGATATTCCGCCGAAGATCGATAAAACTGGCCTCGGGAAAGGCTGCTTTTAGCAATCCGGCAAATTTATGATTGTTAATTCCTTTATTTACCAAACGCTTACGCGTATCAAAACCGGCCTCTGCCGCCGCTGCAAGATAATACTGACGGAATTTTTCGACCTTTTCTGCTGACATTTGACGGTGTAATTCAGGGGCAGAAAACAAAGACCGCTCACCAGTCAATGCAAACCAGGCCTGCTCGGCAAAGTCTGATTCCCCCGTTGCTTCAGCATCTTCATGCACTCCCAGGATCTGCTCTACCAGAGTACTTCCTGAACGAGGGAGACTGAGAATGAAAATTGGCGCGGGACAAGGTCGGGCTTTCGAGTCTGCCGACCATTCATGGATATTTTCCGCGGAATAGCACTCACGCGAGGGCTGTACTCGTGAAAGATAGTTATCAAAATCGAAGCGGATCAAACCATGCTTTAAATTGTTACCCTTTTCAAGAGATCGAAACTCCAGCTCCCTTTCCCCCGTAAGCTCGAAGTGAAAAGCCAACGCGAAATGAAAGTCCGCGGCGGTCGATTGACGCCCAAATTTGCTCGCTAAGCGGGCCTGCTCCTTAAGACAGCTTAACTCTCCATCACTAAGAGGGCTTTTGGTGAGCTCCATAAGCTGCTTCCAACCATTAGCAATTCCCGGCTCGCTTTGCAGGAGAAAACGCAAACGCTCACAGGCCTCTGCATTGCGGCCATAAATGTTATCCAGACGCACACGCTGCAAAATCCAGTCAGGCTCTTTCTGATGCACCTCATCCATACCATCCAGAAATTGTTCAGCAAGATCATATTCACCGGTATGCAAGTACACATCAACGAGCCGTCTCCGAGCCAGCGCCCCAACAACCGGGTGGTCTTGAAGCTTTTCCAACTCCTGCTGGGCTTGCCGATAACGATTTGCCTGACGCAAGGCTTCGCCATAATCAACTTTGGGGCCAACCGCGTCCGGAAAATCTGAAATCAATTTCTCAAGTAGACGAAGCGCCTTCAATGCCTCGCCTTTTTCGAGAAAACACACGGCAAGGCGCTGGCGAGCCTCAGGGAAATCAGGCTCACGCTCTAAAGCCCCGCTAAAACAACGCAACGCTCGTTCGACATCCTTGGTGCCAAGCAAACTCTCGCCCAGGCCAAACCATGCCTTGGCCTGACTGTCATCCTGTTGAATAACCTGCTGATAAATATTTGCAGCGTCCTGCCATTGTCCAGCCCGGACCAGCATTTGCCCCAATAAAAGGGCACGGTCGAGCCGCCCTCCGTCCAGAGAAATAGCTTTCTTTAGACCGAGAATCGCAGGTTGCACCTGGTTTAAATTCGCACATGCCTGGGCGTAGATATCCCACGCCACGCCGGATGCAGCCCCCTGCTGAAAGGCAAGATTGATAGCCTGCTGCGCCTTTTGAGAAAAGCCCTGTTGCAGCAATGAGGCAGCCTGGCGCACCAGTACTTGGGCTTTCGGGGTTTGATTCATGGTCATGAAATCATAGATATAAAATGAATTGACTGTATATCGTTAAAAAAAATAAAAAAACCCGGCCTGAAAAGGCCGGGTTTTCGTTTGCAAGCCATACGGCAAGCTTCAGCTTTAGTGGCCAGAAATTTCCAGGCTACCAGTCAGCTGCAGGCCAACCAGCTCGATATCACCGACGTTACCGCCAGAACCATCACCGATGTTCAGGTTAGCCAGACGTACATCCATGCCACCACCGTTACCGATGCCCGCAAGGCCGATATTCAGAGAGTCAGCATCAACGTTGATACCAGTAGCCACGGTCAGATCAGTACCACCGTTATCCACAATGCTTACGTCCTGGGTAATACCACCACCGCTGTCAGCATCATTAATAGCGAAGCCGCTAATGGAGATACCATTAGAGATGGTCGTGTCGATAGCGATCATGTCACCTTGAGCTTCATTACCCAGCTGGATGTTCAGGGAAGTCCCCGCACCCAGAGTCAGGGAGCCCAGGCTGATCACGCTGTCTACGCGGTTGGTGCCAACGGAAGTGCCAACCGTCCAACCTGCACTAATCGTGGAGGCAGTAGTTCGGCCAGAATCCGCCACGTCCAGATCACCCATGTTCACATCAATACCGTTAGCCAGATCCACATTGATGTTCAAAGTCGGATCATTACCCGCGTTGGTACCAGCATCAATTTCCAGATCGATCTGAGCAGCACCACCACCGATAGCAGTAATGGCAAAGTCCTGGAAGATAAGTGCCGCAGAATCAGTGCGGTCATTTGCAGTGACACCAGCAGGATCTACAAAGCCGTCAGCATCGTGAATACGCAGTTCAGCACTCAGTGCAGTGTTAAGGCCAATGGTGATACCGTCCTGACCAGTTACACTGGACAAAGCGCTATCTTCCATAGCTTCCATGGAAAAACCGGTAGCCGGAAGGGCTGCAACGGCGGCCGCCAGAGCAAGCTTCTTGAATTTCATTGTTATCTCCTCGTGTGCACAACGTTTTGTTGTAATCGTTCGGGTGCCACGTTTGATCGGCACGCATCTAAGTTAACACAATGGTTACAAAAACAAATGCATCCGTTACAAAAGTCGAAATCGCAGCATTTCAAGCATAGGTCATTGTTTTTATTTGCTTTTATAGCCTTACATACACCAGCATCAATCGAACAAAGATGTAAACACAGCCCATGTTAAAGTCTACCTGTTACGCTCAGTAACAGAGTTAGGCAAGTTTCACCTCGACGGGTAGACTACCTGCTCCTGAATCTGGTTGCCCATGATGTCATCGAGCTGTCTCTTCAGTAATACAAATGGACTAGTCGCCCTAAACAGGCCCGATCTAACGCTGTCTGCGGATAACGCCGCGGATCTGGTGCGCTGTACTGTGGAAGCGGAAAAGGCCCTGGCTGGGGGCTATGCTTTTGCGGCCGGCGTGTTGCCTTATGAGGCCGGGGCGTGGCTGAGAGGGGTTAACCGTTCCTGTACCGTGAAAGGGAGGGGCTTGCATAACCATTCTGTGATGCCTGCGGTAATTCATCTCTATAAGACGCACCCTAAACCCTTTCGCGGCTCGAGCGCCGCTCCTACAGGGGGATTTATCCTCGGCGGAGCGTTTCGGGCCGAGCAACGCAGGGAGGAATATCTGCATAGTCTCGCGCGGATCAAGGACTATCTGTCTGCCGGTGACTGCTATCAGGTGAACTTGGCCCAGCGTTTCAGCTCCCACTTCGAGGGCGATCCCCTTACCGCCTGGCTTGCGTTACAGGAGGCTCACCCTGCCCCGCACAGTTGCTACTTTGATACGGGCGACAGCCAGATCTTCGGAGTATCGCCGGAGCGTTTTCTGTCTATCCGCGACCGGAGGGTGGTGACCGAGCCGATCAAGGGCTCGCGACCGCGTGGCAACAGTCCTGAAGAAGATCAGGCTTTTGGCGACGAGCTGCTCTCCAACCCCAAGGATCGCGCGGAAAACCTGATGATCGTGGACCTACTGCGCAATGATCTGGGGGCCTGCTGTGAACCCGGCAGCATTCAGGCATATCCATTGTTCGAGTTACGACGTTTCAGCAATGTGCAACATCTGGTCAGCACAGTGACAGGCACCCTCCGCCGGGATCTCTCACCACTGGACGCCCTGCTCGGCGCTTTTCCTGGGGGCTCCATCACTGGCGCCCCGAAGAAACGGGCCATGGAGATTATTGCCGAGCTAGAACCGTCGCCCCGCGGCGCCTACTGCGGCAGCTTCTTCTGGATGGATAACCAGGGCAATCTGGACAGCAACATTCTGATTCGCACCCTGCAAACCGAGGGTGACCGGCTCTATTGTCATGGCGGGGGCGGTATTGTGTTCGATTCCGTGCCGGAAGCGGAATATGAGGAGAGCCGCTTTAAAGTTGCCAAGTTGATGGGGGCGCTGGAAGAGCGGTTTCTTTCATTGTAGGAGCTTGCTTGCAAGCGAACCCACACCTGGCCGAACGAAAAGCATTCGCTTGCAAGCAAGCTCCTACAGGGGGTTCTCCTACAGTATATTCCGAGCATTGCTGGCACGGGCTGAAGCGAGGGGCTTACAACCATGTAAATGAGGCCATGTCAGGCTTTTTCCATGAATCAAGTTTTTCATGGCAAGGCCCTTCGGCGTGGCCGACATAGTGCGCCGGGTAATATTTACATTGTTACGATAGTCACCAAACAGCGTCACTTCTGGTTCCAGCGCTTTGACAGTGCTCGAGTGGTGGTTCGGGCTCTTCTTAATAGTGACCGGCAGGGGTTTTCCAGCACTTATGCCTTTGTGGTGATGCCTGATCACCTTCATTGGCTGGTTTAACTGGAAAATAAAGAACCGTTGTCTCGTGTTGTGCAGAGGGTCAAGTCAGAAGTCACTCGCGGGCTGAGACAACAAGAGACCAACATTCATAATCAGGTCTGGCAGGCTGGCTTCCATGATCATGCCATGCGAAATGAGGAGAGTTTGATCCGTGCTGCTCGCTATATCGTGGCCAATCGGTTAAGAGCGGGGCTGTGTCGTAGTGTTCGCGAGTATCCGCATTGGGATTGTGTTTGGGTGTAGCGCGGGTTCGCGTGCAAGCACGCTCCTACAGCACGCTGTCCTGTAGGAGGCTGCTTGCAGGCGAACCGGGTTGGCAGATCTAGGCCGGTGTTCGCGTTCGCTTGCAAGCAAGCTCCTACAGGGGGCTTGGCCCAAGTTGATTACAGCGGGATATCGCGCGGGCTGGCTTTGACGATTTCCTTTTTCAGGTCGTCGTAGCTAAACACGGCGGGGAACTGGGGGAATTCCGCAATCACGTTGTCCGGGGCATGGAACAGGATGCCCTGCTCGGCTTCTGACAGCATGGTGGTGTCGTTGTAGGAATCACCTGCCGCGATGCAGTGGTAGTTCAGGGAATGGAATGCCTTGATCGATGCCCGCTTGGGATCCTTCTGGCGCAGCTTGTAGTCGGTGATCCTGCCGTTCTCGTCCACTTCCAGGCGATGGCAAAACAGGGTCGGCCAACCCAGCTTCTTCATCAGCGGCCTGGCAAACTCGTAGAAGGTGTCAGAAAGGATGATCAGCTGGAAGTTCTCACGCGCCCACTCGACAAACTCTTTGGCACCCTCCATGGGGTCCAGGGTATCGATGACTTCCTGGATGTCGGGTAGCCCGTAGCCATGCTCATCCAAAATGCGCAGGCGCATGCGCATCAGCTCATCATAGTCCGGAATGTCCCGGGTAGTGGCACGCAGCTCGTCGATACCGGTCTTTTCCGCAAAGTTGATCCAGATTTCGGGGATCAACACCCCTTCCAGGTCCAGGCACAGCAATTCCACGGTTTTCCCCTTTGGGTTAATAAGGCGCGCACAATGTAGCGGCGCCCCGGGGGCTTTGCAATGGCTGACAGACGCTCAGGCTTGGCGGAACCCGTGGGAGCCTTGCTTGCAAGGCGAAGGGCCTGAGAAAGCGCCACTGCTCCCGAGACTCTTCGCCTTGCAAGCAAGGCTCCAACGAGGTCGCAACGGAGGAACTAGCGGATGGGCAGCTCAATGCCCTCGAACAGGGCTTCACGCTCCTCCCGGTTGGGGGCCTTGATGGCAGCATCCACCTGATCCCGGGTCAGGTGTGGCGCGAAAGCCTCCAGGAAGTCATACATGAAGCCGCGCAGGAAGGTCCCTTTGCGGAAACCGATACGCGTGGTGCTGGATTCGAATAAATGGCCGGCATCCAACGCCACCAGCCCCTTGTCTTCCACCGGATCCACGGCCATGTGGGCTATGATTCCTACCCCCATGCCAAGACGGACATAGGTTTTGATCACATCCGCATCGGCGGCGGTAAACACCACTTTCGGCTCCAGCCCCTTGTCGACAAAGGCATCATCCAGCTTGCTGCGGCCAGTAAAGCCGAACACGTAGGTGACAAGGGGGTACTCAGCCAGGGCTTCCAGTGTCAGCGGCATCACCTTGGTCAGCGGATGTCCCTCCGGCACCACCACTGTCCGGTTCCAGCGATAACAGGGCATCATGACCAGATCGGTAAACAGGTCCAGGGCTTCCGTGGCGATAGCAAAATCCACACTGCCGTTGGCGGCCATCTCGGAAATCTGCATGGGAGTGCCCTGATGCATATGCAGGGACACATCCGGGAAGCGCCCGGTGAACTGCTGGATGACCGGTGGCAAGGCGTAGCGGGCCTGGGTATGAGTGGTGGCAATGCTGAGTTCGCCGCGGGATTCGTCCCGGTATTCCTGGGAAACCCGGCGTATCGATTCGGTCTGCTGGAGGATCTCGCCGGCAATCTTCAAGATCGCCTGGCCAGCCGGGGTGATGTGGGTCAGATGCTTGCCGCTACGGGCAAACACTTCGACGCCGAGTTCATCCTCCAGCATGCGGATCTGCTTGCTGATACCCGGCTGGGAAGTGAATAGCGCCGCGGCGGTGGCAGACACATTCAGATCATGGCGGGCCACTTCCCAAATGTAGCGTAGTTGCTGCAGTTTCATCCTTGCCTCCGCAATCGGAACACGGCGCCAGGTTGAGTGACTATCCTTTGTTGATACATCAGGATACAGCTCAACCTGGTTATAAAAATATGAATAATTATTCGTTCAAAGCATAGATAACCGTCTTTATAGTAGCTCCGTCAAGTATTTCTCCCACAGAATCTGCCAGGAGCCACTGTATGCCGATACTGCAACCGGAGCTGCTTCTCTATATAAGCGCCGGTGCGCTGGTCGGTTTTGCTGTTGGCCTCACCGGGGTCGGTGGTGGCTCGCTGATGACCCCGCTCCTGCTCATGTTCGGTTTCCCGCCCCAGGTTGCCATCGGCACCGATCTGCTTTACGCCGCCATTACCAAATCCTCCGGTATGGTGATGCATGCCCGTCGCCGCAACGTGGACTGGACCATTATGAAGCGCATGGCTGCCGGCAGCATCCCTGCCGCCCTGCTCACCGCAGCGTCCCTTTGGTTACTGGCTTCCGATGCCGACGACTATGCCCCCTTGCTGACAACGGCACTGGGTATAACCCTGATCGTCACCGCCCTGGTGCTACTGTTCAAGCATCGTCTGCAGGCGATGGTGAACCACCGTCCTGTTGGCGTACTGGGATCCGTTCAGCAGCGAGCCGGCGCGTGGACGGTAGTCATGGGGGTTCTGCTGGGCGTTTTCGTCACCCTATCCTCGGTGGGCGCTGGCGCCATCGGTACCGCCGTGTTGCTGATTCTCTACCCTGCCCTGGCACCGATTCGGGTGGTGGGTACCGATCTGGCCCATGCGGTCCCCCTCACCCTGATCGCCGGCCTCGGGCATCTGGCTCTTGGCCATGTGGATCTGGGGCTGCTCGCTGCCTTGCTGATGGGGTCCCTGCCAGCAATTTATATCGGCACCCATGTGGGCCATCGGGTTACCAACCACATCATGCATCCGGTGTTAGTGACGGTGTTGCTGGCGTTGGGTATCAAGTATGCGGTGTTTTGAAGGAAGGCTCTGATATTAACCCGGACGCAAAAAAGTGCGCCGTAGGAGCGGCGCTAGAGCCGCGAATGGTAAGCAAGGACGCCGGGTTCGCGGCTCAAGCGCCGCTCCTACAGCGAAACAACCCCTTGCGGGTTAATAGTAAGAGACGCAAGAGCGATGCTTGCATCGCGACTCGCAAGCAGATTCGCCATGCAAGCATGGCTCCTACAGGGCAAAACCTGTCAGGCTAACGCGGTCTCAAGCTTCACCGCTTTTTCGCCGATTGGCGACACCATGGGGAACATGCCCGGCCGCCACGTGTCTGGCGGCGGATTCGCAGTGGCCCTGTTGATCATCGAAGAAGACATCTGCACCGAACGCCCGCAGGAAATCCCCTTTTGCCAGCCCTCCCAGAAACAGACTTTCATCCAGCCGAATATTCCAGTCGCGCAGGGTTCGTACCACCCGTTCGTGAGCAGGAGCCCCCCGGGCGGTCACAAGGGCGGTGCGGATCGGGCAGGATTCCACCGGGAAGCTGTCCTGCAGTTGATGCAAGGCGGCCAGGAAAGGCTTGAACGGGCCGCCGTCCAGTGGCTGACGTGCGGACCGCTTTTCGTTCTCAGTGAAGGCCTCCAGGCCATCACTCTGGAAAATCTGTTCTGACTCATCGGAAAACAGCACCGCATCGCCATCGAAGGCAATCCGCAAAATGCCATCCGGGCGCTGACACTGGCCGCCGGAAAGAATGGTGGCGGCCGCATAGCCGGCTTCCAGTACCTCCTGTACATCATCCGGGTCTGTTGACAGAAACAGATGGGCACCGAAGGCAGATACATAGCGGTGGGGGCTTTGCCCGCCGGCAAAGGCCGCACGGGTGATCGGCAATCCGTAATGCTCGATGGAGTTGAAGACCCTCAGTCCGGTATCCGAGCTATTACGCGATAGCAGAATGACTTCGACCCGCCCTTTCCCCTCTTTCAGTTCGTTGATGGCCAGCAGCTTCTGCACCAGCGTAAAGGCATCGCCAGGCTCCAGCACATCGTCTTCATGGCGGGTCTGGTAATCCTGAAACGCTTCCAGACCCTCTTCCAGATAGACCTTGTGGCTGTCTGCAAGATTGAACAAGGCACGTGAGCTGATCGCGATAACCAGCTTGCCATCAAAGGAAACCGGCATGATAGGTCCCGGGTGAAGGTGAATTTTACCCAGTATCCTGCGCGCCCCATTGAATCGCAACAGCTCAACGCAGCACCAGGTATGCCAGTGCTTTTGCAGCAGGCAAGGCTTGTGTTCCAGTGCGGCCTGATTCGCGATGCAAGCATCACTTCCCACATAGGCTTGCCTCTATTTCATCATTCACTATCGCCCCTGTTACTTCCCTGGCCCTCCTCTGAGGACCGCGATCAAATCGCGACTAATGACTTGTTTCTGGCGTTGAGAATCCCACTTCCAGCGTTCTTTAATTGATCAATGGTTGTTCAGTAGTGGGATGTGGCATAAAGTTGCTACAGCAACGGCGTTGCACGTTACTATTGAATCCGGGCATTGCTGCTCACCAGCGCAAAGCCACTACGAACAATCCGAAGGGGAAAGGGAGTCATCCATGGCTGCTAGCAAGGTGAAAGATACTGTCGAGGAACTTCAGGCTCAGATTCGCAAGCTGGCTGAGCGCTTCGACAAGGAACGCGAGAAACAGATCAGTCAACTTGAGAAACAACTGGAGAAGGTGCGCGATCGCCTGAACCAGGAAATGAAGCGTCAGCGGGAGTACTTCGCCAAAGTTGAAAAGCTGCAGGCGGAATACCGTGACCGTGCCACCGCCACCGTCAAGAAACAGATGGACCGCGCCCGTAAGGCGGCAGAAGATGCCCGCAAACAGGTGGAAACCTCTCAGGGCCGCAAGCGCATCCTGGAAACCGAGGTGCGGGTTTTGAAGGCCACTGCCAAGCAGGCCCACAGCCTGTCGCGGGTTATCGGTCAGTACGAGAAAGATCTGGAAAAACGCGCCAAGGAAATTGAGCGCAAGGTGGCTCCCAAGAAAGCGGCTGCCAAAAAGGCACCTGCGAAGAAAAAAGCGGCTGCCAAAAAGGCTGCTACTCGCAAGGCTCCTGCCAAGAAGAAAGCGGCCGCCAAAAAGGCCCCAGCCAAGAAAGCAGCGGCTAAGAAGAAAGCACCTGCAAAGCGGGCTCCTGCCAAGAAGAAAGCGGCAGCGCCTTCTTCCGGCGAATGAGCCAAGCCAATATCAAAAAAGCCGCCTCAGGGCGGCTTTTTTGTGTTCGCTACCAGCCTCAACCCTGGGGGAAAAGCTGTTCTTCCATTCCTGCCAGATAACGGATCTGATGCTGTCGCGCATCATCAGCCAGCTCCCGCAGGCTGGAATAGGTGCGCAAGCCGATCCGATATGCCTGCCCTGCCCGATGGCAACTGACCACTTCTGCGGATACCTGCCGCAGAATCATGCCCGGCGCATACAAGTCCAGCTTGAGTCGGGTGCCCTGTGACAGACTCACCGGTGATGTCAGACCCACCCCATAGCGATTGTAGTCCATGGCCTTGGCACGAGTTACAAAGCGCCATCCGCCAATCAAACGGTGGCGAAAGATATCGACCCGCATTTGGGTATTGATTCGTGCCAGCTTTCGGCGGTTGGCACCGCGATTTTCCCTGCTATCCATCATCGAACCGTATCAGCATCTGATCAAAATAACGCACCACCGCCGTCCTGGCGTTGGCCTCCATGCCCGGCACCCCCTTTTGAGTGGCTGATGCCGTTGCTTTACAAATTGTAACACGAGCTGCCGATACTAATGCACGGTTTACCCGCCCCAGTGTCAGACAAGCCACCGAGTTGTCCATGAAATGGGTGATCGCACCATCATTGATCGCCTGCATCACAACCAGCAACCCGCCCATGTCTTCTTCACCCAGCAGGCTTGCCTGAAACACCAGAGAGGCCTTCTCTGCCATGGCCGGGCTGAGGGGGTAAGCCACATACAATTTGCTGCCCTGATAACGGCGAAGATTCTGGAAATAGCGAGCCAGAGCCAGCTGCTCGTCCAGAGTGGTATTTTTCATCAAGCGACCAATCAGACTGTTAGCCGACCGGTTTATCACTCTCATGGCACCCAGAATCAATCTGGCCGATGTCCCCTTTGCCTCGGCGGCTTGCAGCGGCCCCTTGAAGAACACAGACAGCACTTCATCGACAAAACACACAACCAAAGCGTCCAGTTCTTCTAGGTGACAACGTCCGGGCTGAGCCGGCACGCCATCAATAAATTCCTCAATGGATTGCTGGAGGGGCAGTGAGGCCTCGAAGGCAATGTGGAGCGTGCTATCATCCATATTCATTTAACTGGGGACACTGGGAAAGTGGCGAATCATACTGTAATCCTGCGGCCCTTACGGCTGCTGTCGGGCCTGCTGCTTTTGGCGTCCCAGTCATTGTTTGCTCAACCCGGCAATCGGCCTGCCCCGTTCCCGGTAGCGCTGCAGCCTGCTGAGGCCGAGTACCGCGTTGTCGTCAATGGCATCCCACTTGGTCTCAACGCCACCATCCGGCTCACGCAGGAAGACCAGGACTACCGGCTTCATTTCCGGATTGAAAATCGCCTGTTTCAACATGAAGAAGTTGCCACCTTCCGTTGGCATGACTGCACCGCCCGTCCCCACCACTATCGCCACGCCAGTGCCGGTTTCGGACTGCGCCGTGAAGGGGAGATTGTGTTTGACTGGCAAGACCGGGAAGCTCAGGGAAGCAAGGCGATCTATCCATTAGTCGACGAAGCCCTGGATGCCTTGAGTGTCGCCATGGTGGCACGCTGCAACATGGCAAAGGGAGACGCAGAATTCAGCTACCCGGTAGCAGAGCCGGACGGCATGGCACACTATCAATACCGTTCTCTGGGTGTGGAAAATTTGGAAACGCCCGCCGGGGATTGGAATGCTGCCAGCATAGAGCGGGATTATCCGGAACGGGGCAAACGCTCCCGATTCTGGGCGGCGCGGGAGCTGGATTACTTCATGGTCCGCATGGACCATCAGGAAAACCTGTTCGTGCGGGGGCGTATTGAGTTGACCTCGTTCCGTTATCTCACTGTGCCCCCCTGAAGCCCGCCTTATCTGTATCTGCTGCAGGGGACCAATCTCTGCCGCCCCGGTAGCATCACAGGCTTGCCAACCTAGACTCCCAAGCCGCTTCGCCAGGTTGGCAGTACTTTTGCCAGGCGGCGTGCCGCCTGGTTGACCACCTCATCCTGATCCTCTTCCAGCTGCCAGCGACGGGAATCCTGCTGGAATCGCGCCCGGGGAGTCAGTTCCTGGCGCTGCTCACCGCGATCAAATTGTTGGCAGGTTTCGGCAAACTGATGAATGGCGGCCAGATCCACTTTTGGTTCAATGCTGTCAGGCAGGCAGTCCAGCAAGGCGCTGATACGGATGGAAGCCTCACTTAATTCCACCTGCTTCTGCTCCACAGCCCGGCATAGCACATCCAGACTCTCGATAATGTGCACCTGCTGAGCTCGTATTTCCCGTGTCTCGCGACGTGCCAGCCAGAACCGCCAAAGCACCAGGCCCAGGGCTGCACCAATCAACAGCCCGATCAAGGCTGCCAGTATAAGTTGTCCGGCCTGGGCCATAACGCATTCTCCTTGGAGTCTGTGAAGATAAAAAGCCATGCCATCGGCATTGAAAATCCGCGGGCATAGTCGCATTGTACGCGGCACACTCTCTCTGCTACAGCACCGCAAACCGGAGGCCCATTGAACGCAGAGTTACCCGTCTGGCTGGAGCCCTTGGCCCAGCACCTGGAACCCTGGCTGCCGGCACTCACGGTAACTGGTATTGTCATGGCCCTGGCCTCCTGTGTCGCCATTCCCTGGCTATTGCTGCGAATGCCTGAGGATTATTTCACCGAGAGCTATCTGCCTCACGCCCACCGAGGCCCTTTGGCCTGGTGTTTCTGGCTGATTCGTAACGTACTGGCGATAGTATTACTGGTCGCTGGCATTCTGATGCTGGTGCTTCCCGGGCAAGGGCTGCTGACCATTCTGATAGCACTGATGACAAGCACTTTTCCAGGGAAATACCGTATGGAACGCGCTATTATGCGCCGCCCCGGCATCTTCCGGACAGCCAACTGGATACGCCGCAAATACCACAGAACACCTCTGAAACACCCTGACGGACATGACAAGGACATCACCGATGGCCATTAACAGCGCTGCCATCCGTTGGCATGACGATCACCTCGAGCTGCTCGACCAGCGACGCCTGCCGGCAGAAACCATCTGGCTGCCAATCCACGGCAGCGACGATGCCGCAACCGCCATTCATGACATGGTCGTTCGCGGAGCACCTGCCATTGGCATCACCGCCGCCTACGGCCTCGCCCTGGAGGCTGCCCGTCTGGGCGATGACGCTTCAGCGGCAGCGCTGGCGCCTGCCATTGCCACCCTTGCCGCCAGCCGCCCTACGGCCGTCAATCTGTTCTGGGCCCTTGAGCGTCTGCAGAGAATCGCCAGCGACCTTTCCGGCGCGGCGCTGATCAGCGCCCTCAAAGCAGATGCACAGGCCATTCACCAGGAAGACCTGGCGGCCAACCAGCGCATGGGCGAGCTGGGTGCTGACCTGCTGCCGGCCAACGCCAGCGTCTATACCCACTGCAACACCGGCGCTCTGGCTACCGGCGGGCATGGCACGGCGCTCGGCATTATCCGCACAGCCTGGTCACGGGGTAATCTGCAGCAGGTTTATGCAGGCGAAACCCGGCCCTGGCTGCAAGGCAGCCGCCTTACCAGCTGGGAACTGCTCAACGACGGCATCCCTGTCACGCTTGTCGCGGACAGTGCCGCCGGCCAACTTATGCAGCAAGGTAAGGTACAGGCCGTGATCGTCGGTGCCGACCGCATTACCGCCAATGGCGATACTGCCAACAAGATCGGCACCTACAATCTGGCCGTGCTGGCACGCCATCACGGCATTCCCTTTATCGTTGCAGCACCACTGTCTACCCTGGATGCAGAACTGCCTGATGGCAGCCACATTGTTATCGAAGAGCGTGATGCCAGTGAAGTACGCAGCATTCAGGGCAAGACGCTGGCACCGGCCCACTGCCCGGTGTACAACCCGGCTTTTGATGTGACGCCCGCAGAGCTGATCACCGCCATCGTCACCGAACGGGGTGTGATCCGGGCCCCCTCCACCGATACACTGTTGGCACATCTTCGTGGATAAAAACATGATCGAGCGCCCCTACTCTACCGCCGTTTACCGTGATGCTGCCCACGCCCTGGCGACTATCGGCCAGCGCATCTATCAGCATGGCTGGTCGCCGGCCACCAGCAGCAACTACTCCGTGCGCCTGAATGCCAGCCATGCAGCGATTACCCGCTCCGGCAAGGACAAGGGGCTGCTGCAGGAAACCGATATCATGGCCGTGGACATGAACGGCCAGGCCGCTAGCGATGGCAAACCATCAGCAGAAACCCTGCTGCATACCCAGCTGTACCGTCGCCATGACACCGTGGGGGCCGTCCTGCATACCCACAGCCATGCCAGCACCGTGCTGACCATGCACTGGCCCGCCAACAGCATCACCCTGGAAGGCTACGAGCTGCTCAAGGCCCTGGAAGGCTTTACGACCCATGACAGCCGGCTGGTCATCCCGGTATTCGATAACACCCAGGATATTGCTGCCCTCGCCGACCAGGTGGATGCCGCCATGGCAGACGATGGTATTAGCCACGCCTACCTGATCCGCGGCCATGGCCTGTACACCTGGGCAAGCGATTTACCCACCTGCTATCGTCAGCTTGAAGCGCTGGAGACCCTGCTCGCCATAGAGCTGGATCGCCGCCGTCTGCAAGGAGTGTGAACACCATGAGCGAACTGAAAATCTTTCATGACAACCAGCCCGATACCCTTGAGCAGCACCTGACTGACAAGGCATCCATGGCCAGCGCTCTGGCTAAGGCCGGTATTCGCTATGAACAGTGGCAAGCCACACAGGCCCTGTCCGATGCCCCTCAACAAGACGAAGTCATCGCCGCCTACAAGGCCGATATCGACCGCCTGATTGATGAGGAAGGCTACCAGACCGTGGACGTGGTCAGCATGGTGCCGGATCACCCTGAAAAAGCGGCGTTCCGACAGAAATTTCTCGAAGAGCACCGCCACAGCGAAGACGAAGTGCGCTTCTTCGTGGAAGGCCAGGGCCTGTTCACATTGCACATCGAGGACAAGGTGTACGAAGTACTCTGCAGCAAAGGCGACCTGATCAGCGTGCCCGCCAACACCCCGCACTGGTTCGACATGGGCCCCAACCCCCGCTTTGTCGCCATTCGCCTGTTCAATAACCCGGAAGGCTGGGTGGCTAATTTTACCGGCAGCGATATCGCCCAACAGTTCAACCGCCTGGAAAACTGAAACCTGGCCCCTGTAGGAGCTTGCTTGCAAGCGAACCTCCGTGCGTAATCTGGCTGCCTGGTTCGGCTGCAAGCAACCTCCTACAACAGCCTATCCAACCCGCGAACCGAATCATGATCAAGGCCATCGTTACCGACATTGAAGGCACCACCAGCAGCATTTCCTTCGTCAAGGAAGTCCTGTTCCCTTATGCCGCCAGACAATTTCCGGCGTTTCTCGAAACGCACTGGGATCAACCGGAGATACAGTCACAAGTGCGGGCGGCCGAACAGGAAAGCGGTCGGAGTCTGGAAAGCCCAGCCTCAGCCAATGCCCTCTTCCAGCAGTGGATCCGCGAGGACCGTAAAGCCACCCCGCTGAAATCCCTGCAGGGAATGATCTGGAAGGCCGGCTATCAAAATGGGGATTACACCGCTCACCTCTACCCGGATACCGCCGCTGCCCTGCAAGCCTGGAAGGAAAAGGGGTTGGACCTGTACGTTTACTCCTCAGGCTCCATCGCTGCCCAGAAACTGTTCTTCGGCTACAGCGATGCGGGGGATCTGACCGGCCTTCTCTCCGGCTATTTCGACACCACCTCCGGCCATAAACAGGACGCTGGTAGCTACCGCACCATCCAGCAAGCGATCGATTTGCCGGCGGAGCAATTGCTGTTTCTGTCGGATGTGGAAGCGGAACTGGATGCGGCGGCTGACGCGGGATTCCAGACTATTCGCCTGGACCGGGAAGGCAGCCAGGGGGAAAGTCGGCACCGGGTAGTGACGTCATTCGACGAAATCGCCCTGTAGCGCCACCTACGGCCGCACAACGGGAAAACAGGAAATGCCGGGTGCACTGAGCCGAAGGCGAACTGCATCATTCAGGCACTGGGTCGGAGCAGTTTGCCTTCGGCTCAGTGCGTCCTACGAACAACCCCAGACAACAAATTTCTGGTTGCTGCCCAGCACCTCCACCTTGGTAAACAGCTTGCCCAACAGCTTGTGGTAGCCCAGGTGGCGGTTACCGATCACCCGCAGTTCCCCGCCAGCGTTCAGCGCCTGCTTCGCTTGTCGGAACAGGCGTCGCGCCACGTGATCACCGACCACATGCCCTTCATGAAACGGCGGGTTGAGAAGGATCAGATCAAAACGCTCATCGCACCCGGCCAGACCATCACCGAGATGAAATTCGCTGGTGCTTTCCGGGCAATACCTAGCCACATTGTCACGGGCACTTTGCAGGGCCAGCCAGGATTCGTCGCAAAACACCAGATGACTGTCCGGGTGGGCCTGCAGCAGTGCCAGCCCGATCACCCCGTTGCCGCAGCCAAGATCTGCCACCTTCGCCCCCGCTGACAGACTGCCGGGTAGATGCGCCAGAAAAAAACGTGCACCGATATCCAGCTGCTGCTGGGCAAACACCCCCGCATGTACCGTCAATGGCCCCATGGGGCCCTCCACCTCGGTGGGGTATGGCGCCACAACGAGCCGTTCGCCGGGCGCCGTCGCACTGAACAGACGTGCCTTCTTCCAGCCCAGCTCCGCCCGACCATTGCCCAGGTACTGCTCCATCAGCGGCACCAGTTGCCGAGGCAGGTGCTTGTCCATGCCCGCCAGCCAGACCGGTGTGCCGCCCGCAAGCTGCTCGCTGAGCCATTGCAACTGCCATTCCAGCAGCGCCAGAGACTTGGGCACACGCATGATCACCTGATCAGGCACTTGCGGCAGGAGATCAAAAGGCCACAGGGTCGCTCCCTGCTCCGGCAGCCCATTCAGTAGACGGTTATGGGTCAGCGCCCGGCTGGCCAGAAAAGAATCGCCACAGCTGACCACTGGCCCATGCTGGGCCGCTGCCAATGCCAGCGCCCCCTGCTGATCATTGACCACCAGCGTTACCGGACCGGCATGGCGCTCCTTGAGAATCTTCAGCAGGTAGTGATCGGCACTGTCCCAGGCCTGCAGAGGCTCATTACGGCGACGAGGCCAACGCTGCAGGGTCAATTCGCCCCAGGGGTGCTCAAAGGTTGTCATACCATTCCTGCTTGCCGATCGATCAGACCGCGCATTCTGCCTGCCCTACCGGCTGTTGGCCAGATTCTGCGCAAACAGCCCGGCGACGCCTATTTAGGTATGGTATTTTGCAATTTCGCTGCTAGAATGCGCCAGCGAACTCGGAATATAGCTCAGCCTGGTAGAGCACTACGTTCGGGACGTAGGGGTCGCAGGTTCGAATCCTGCTATTCCGACCAAATAAGTAAACAAAATCAGCGGTTTACGGGTGATGCCGGGTCGCTTTTTTTGTGCCTGAAATTTCTGTCAGCGCAAATGTGGCCAACGTGTGGCCAATCGTAAATTTTCCTCTATTGCCGATTTTTCCCGAGAATTGTCGAAATTCCCAGCGCCTTCTAGCCAAGTCCTACCCAGCTTTAGCCAATCTCCTACACAAAAAAGCCGCCACGGCTTACAGATCCGCAACGGCTCCCTTGTTATCGTTCTCTTGTCCGGTGCCAGCCAGGAAGGCTAACGACTAGCGTGTCAGTGATTATGCGCCGGACTCTTCACCCTACAAACTCGTAAATCATCCGCCTTGCGGCATTCAGATCCAGCCCCAGCGGCTCGCATAGATTCGCCAGCAAGCGGCAACTGGTCAGCAAGTCGGCAAATGCCTCCCCATCATCGGGGGCTTTGCCCTTGTTGGCATAGGCCCGCACATCCTTCGCGTAGTCCTTAATAGCGGCCATCCACATAGCCGTGCAAGCCTCGCTGTTGCTGCACAGATTCGCCGGATGGTGAGCCAATGCAGACAGCTCGATCAGGTTTTGCTGGCTAACCTGCATAAGTCTGCCCATGGGGATAATCGGAATAAGTACCGACCGCGAGGCAACCACCCTCCGCCGGTAGTTGGATAGGCTCCAACAAGCCCCCACGGAGCATGGTTAACCACCGATACGCTGGGCCGAGCCACTGCGCCCCTTGGGAACCAAGGCAACGTGATTGCCCTGGATGTCCCGTTGCTCAAGTCCTCGGGCCGCTTCTTGGTAGTCGGCGGCATACCCGCCGGACAACTCCCGCAAGCCGTCAGCGATGGCGGCAATGGCCTGTTCTTCCCAGATAAGGAAGTCGGCTTTAAGTTGCTGGCTGGATTCGTCGTAGAAAGGGGCCGACACAATGCCGACCATATCCCGTTTCACTGAATCCCCGGACACGCCCCCATCAGGATGATCTACCGTAACCGGCACACCGTTGAAGGATTGCGCCGAGCGTTTGACCTCGCCGGGGTCGCGGTACACTTTCAGCACATCGGAACCAGCGCGCCCCAGCTCATGGGCGACATATTCCTGATAGCCTGCCCGTGCAAATGGCACTGCCCGAAATAGTTTCGCCCTCATTTGTAGCCACCTCGCAGCCAATCCTCATAGCTTTCCCCGTCGGTTTGGCCGAGATATTCCGCATACTCGCGGGGGATTTGGCGGGGCTGGTGAACGGCATCCATCGTCACGGCCTTTTTGGCGCGGGCTTTTAGCCTCTCCAGCTCATCGTCGCTTAGATCCAGCTCCTCATGGGGCACAAAGCCCAAGTGCTGGGCACCTTGTCCGGCGGCATCAGTGAAGTAGTGGGTAGTCATGGCTCGATCTCCTTAAACCGCGACGGCCAACTGAGCGGTGCTAGTGATTCTCAGCGTTCCGTCTTGGGTCATTGCGATATACATGGGGTGATTGCGCAGCTTGTCGAATTCAGCGGCTGATACCTCGGTAATAGTCCCGCCAGCGAGTGCAACGCCAGCAACGCTAACCTGTCCGGCGCGGTTGTTCTGGATGCCTACGGCAGCATCATCAGACACATCAGTCGTAAACAAGCGCGGCTCAGCCTGTGCGAGCGCGTCCAGCAGGCGCTGGGCTTTGAGTAACTTGCCCGCATCGCGCTGTAGCTTCTTGCGGTAGCTCTCGGTCTTTTCCGGGGCAATCAGCTCCGCAAGCTGTTCAGCGTCTTGCAGGCTCTCCAGTGACTTAGCCAGGCTGTCGGGAAAGTCAATCACGCCAGCGTCTACGCGCCCTTGTGTGGCCCTCACCAACGCGGCAAGCAACTTGATCCGGGCAGGCTGCCCCCAATCACGCGAGTAGCGGTTAAAGGTGGCAATCCAGAAAGCGCCGTTACGCTGGTTAGTGGCCGAAAGCTGGCGACCACTGGCAATAGCGGCAACGTACTGGTTAAGGGCTGTTGATAGGGTTTCTTCCCGCACGTCCAGCGCCTCGACGGCCTCCACAATGATCTGTGTATAGGTGTCGATCTTGGTTTGCATGTCGGTGCTGGCTGCCAAGGTGTCGCGCTCTGCCTCTACGTCAGCCCGTGCGCTCTCATATAGCGGCCTGATTGTCTCCGCCGCTGCCTTGGCTGCCTCATTAAAGGCTTCTACTTTCTTCATGGTGCTGGTGGTCATCGTGGTTGCTCCGGTTGGGGTTAAATCCAGTCTTCGATGGGGACATAGCGGCGACCAATAGCGGTATTGGCAATAAGCCCCGCCACTGCGTTTGCACGGTCGTCGTGTCCTCCGGGGGGATGGTCGATACTTTCCCGGCCACCTCTGGCGGTGCGCCGTTCGAGGCTGGCTAGCTGGGTGATTAGCTTGTCATCGGGGGGGATCTCTGCCCGGCCACTGTTCAGCACGGGCAAGGTGTCCTTGTATAGGTCGCTCTTGGGCTTGGCTGATTGCTCTACGGTTATCCTGTGGCGTGCGAACTCATCAGCGGGCCATGTACCGCCATATCGGTCAGACGTGGCCTTGTCGATGCCGTAACTAGCAAGCAGGGCCGCATATTCCTCAACAATGGCGGATGGTTTACCGGTACGACCGCGCACAACATCAACGACAAGGATCTGGTCTTCTATGTGACCTATGGCGAGGGTGAATTCGTCAGCGCCACCACCAGCCGGATCAACAAAGGCTTGATACTGGATGCCTGACTGATACGGCAGCTCTAGTGGCTGTGGCCGTGTTGCCGCTTCCACCACCTCACGCTGTATAAACGCCTCAATGTCCGACCGGAACTGAGCGCCATACTCAGCGGCAGCCGCTTCGGGGTCGCGTGCGTATGCTTCATCTACAACACGGGCAGGCAATGCGGGGTTCATGGTGCGGCTTGGAGCCTGCGCCACCAAGATGCTGGAGTCGGTGCCGTAATATCGGCGGTAGGCGTCCCATAGTGCGCCACGGCGGCTGTAGGGGCTGGACAGTGCTACCAGCTTGCCATCCAGTGTTGCCATGGCCGGGCGAATCGCGTTCAGGATCTCAAAATCAGGGTTTGCACTATCATCCGACCGCCAGAACGCCACCTCATCAGCAATACAGCAAGAGACGGAATAACCACGGGTAGCGCGGAAGCTGGCGGTATGCACCTCGATAGCAGTGCGGTTAGATAGCTCTATGGATTCCTTGTCTTGCCGCACCACCAATGCCCGAAGCATAGGGCTGGAATCAATCAGGCCGCTGATATACCGGAACACTGAGCGGGCCTGTTTTCGATCTGCCGCCAGTAGCATCACAGTGGCCACTTCGCCAGGACTTAACTTGTCCCGGTGGTCACGGAAGAAGGCCTCATAAACGGCCAGCAGGGCCGCGTTTTGTGTCTTGCCGCCACGTCTGCCAACCACTAGCCATAGCTCGTTGTGTGCGCTCTCTGAGGCGCTCTCGCGTGCGGTAAGATCCTGCCAATGGGTCAGCTCACCATCGGACAGCGGAAGACCATAAAAGCCTGCCAGCAGGCTACGCCATGCGGTGAAGGACTCGCCACCAAACTGCCCGCCGAATAACTCCGGGTCGGTCATCAGGTCGCGGATGGTGACTGCCTCGCTCATTGACCTGCACCCCTGCGAGCAATGAACTCAGACAGGTTAGGCACATCACGGGCCGCACGCTCTAGCCCCAGCTTGGACAGGATGCCTTGCAGGGAGTTGGCTGCCTGCACCCACTTGCCCACGTCGAACTCTGTACCAGTAGCCAGCCCTTGCTCTTGCTGGGCCAGCCAATACTCCAGCCACAAGGCACGCTCAACCAGTGAACGCTGGGCGTAGCTCAGCCGGTCAGCGCCTCCCAGATCCGCCGTAAAGTCGTCGTAACGCTGGCGCATCACCTGAGCAATGCCGGTGCGGCCATCCAGCTCAGACAGCCAGCCTTGTGCGAATTTATCCGGGGGGTATTTGTGGGACATTGGGTGCCTAATTACGCTCTAATATGGGCCTATTTTCCCGCGAGCGGCCACAGACTGGCTAATCGGCACGAACAAACACGAACACTAATCCTTATATTTCATGTGTTTACTTACTTATTTTCCTGCTTAATTACCGCAGGGGTCTAATGTTCCAGGGTATCCCCCAAAAAATGCCGGTAATTTGCGGCTGGATTCTCTAGCCCATTCCAGTGCCGATAGTGACGCAAGTGACGGATCTCCCTACATACCCCTATGCCCTGAGAAAAAGGTTTTTCCTTTATTTCTTTTTTCCACACGCAATATATAAAAAGAAGCGTCACTAACGTCACTAATGCTCTGAAATAGGCGTATTTGCTGGGCTGGCGGCAGTGACGGATCATTAAAGAAGCGTCACTCATGCGTCACTTTCCTGCCCATAAAGAGAAAGGGCGTACCAAATGGCACGCCCTCCGCAGCTACATCAAGTTGGCCCGTCTGCAATCTAGGCCGGTTATGTACCTGGCTCCATTGGTTCGGTATCGCTCGAACCCCAGTGCCTCTACACGATCAGCGAAGGCGCGAAGGCCCAGCGTCTTGTGAATCCCGCACTCGTCTGCCCATTGGCGGTAGGCATTAAATAAGCGTTTCGGCTCGACTCTGCACACGGCATCAGCAGTGCATTCATCCTCGACAAATTGCGCCACCTGATCCGCCTCCATGCGCCAGCGGTTA
This sequence comes from Alcanivorax jadensis T9, assembly GCF_000756655.1. Classification (GTDB taxonomy): domain Bacteria; phylum Pseudomonadota; class Gammaproteobacteria; order Pseudomonadales; family Alcanivoracaceae; genus Alcanivorax; species Alcanivorax jadensis. The sequence goes on along the minus strand of NZ_ARXU01000001.1, from coordinate 158,023 downwards.
CGGGCCTGCTTGCAGCTCACTGGCAGAGTGAAAGCACCACGGGCCACCACTCCGGCATAGGCGTCCAACGCAATGTTCAGGATGCCCGGCAGCTCTGCCATTAGCTTGTCTACCAACAGCGGGTCGCAGTTGCCAAGCTCCGGCTTGAACTTGTTGTTGAACTCGACCACAAGGGCACGGCGGAACAGGCCGTCACTAAAGTCACGGGTGTGAGGCATGTGGTTAGTGCCGAACCAGCAAGTGCTGAACGGGCGCATCACGAACGGGTCGCGATGCTTGTGCTCAACGGTGGTCGGCTCACCGGAAACAATGCCTTTCAAGCTGGCGTCGTCGATGATCTCACCCTGCTTGACCTCGGTTACGATGTTCACCAACTTCCCGTGAAGGTGGGCACGCTGGAAGGCTTTACCGAAATTGGAAGGCTGTACCCCGGCGACGTTGCCAGATCCCGCCAAGGCCTCAAGCACTGCCAAAAGGACAGACTTACCGTTAGCACCACCGCCCACCAGAATCACGAAATGATGATAATTACAGTGGGCCATCAGGGAATAACCCATCACCTCAAGCAGCACCAGCGCCTTCTGGTCTGCGTCCGGGTCGCCTTTAAAAACCTCGGCCAGGAATTGCTCAAACCGTGGGGCTGTCGCGTTCTGATCGAACTCAACCGGCACTTGAGTAGTGCGGAAATGCTCACGGTTGTGCGGCTCCAGCTTCCACCCCTCCGGCGAAAGCATCAGCTCCCCATTGGGGCAGTTCACGCATTCTGCCGGGCCTTGGTCGAACTCCAGTTCTGGCCGGTAGACTTCTGTTCGGAACAGGTCGGCTACGCTGTCCACGTCGGATTTACTCACACCATCATCATTTTCACCTAAGTGCGCCTGAACCCATTGCTTAACGGCACGGTCTTCCTGTTTGCGCCATACCCCTGTGTTTTCCCAGCGCCATACGAACGATTGCGCGGCCAGCACGTTGTCGTTGCCGATATGGCCCACCAGATCCCGCGCATGGGTCAGGTGGTCAAACCCAGCAGTGTCTTCACGGCTGTGATTCTCAGCTTGAGCAATTACCCCTAGCGGCAGTCCGGTCTGTTTCTTGATTGCCTCATGTACCCAGCGCTTTTCAATGGGACTCAATCTGGCAGCTTCGCCAACGATCATTGAAACGCTGGCCGTGTCGGCATCCTTGGTCAGCTCTTGGGCTGCGGCCAACAATTCTGGATAGCCTCGCCCTTTCTCGGCTTCCGCTTCTTCAATCATGGCATCTATATCATCAGTCATTGAGAAGCCCCCCAATCTTGCGTAGCCGCTCCTTGGCCTTGGCTGCACGCTCAGGGTCGACAAGCTCACCACGCGCAGCATCAGAGCGCATACAAGCCAGCACGGCACGCTCGTGGTCAGCATGTGCCCGAAGGCGCTCCATTTTCCAATGAGGCAAGCCCGGCTTGTGATGGCTACGCATTCCATCGGGGAACAAGTCGCCAAGGCTAAGGCCAACAGCCGTTAGCACGTCACCAGTTGGACAACCTGCGAAGCAATGCACCAGCAAGCGGCCATCGTCGCATTCCTTAATGGATAGGCTCGGGGTTCGATCATCATGCGCAGGGCAGCAGGCCATATATCGGCCTTCACCAGTGCGGCGCATCTTTTCCAGGCGGTTGAGTAGTTTCTGTGCTGGGGTCATCACTTCACCCCCAACATAGCCAGTGCATGGCGCAGCCCGTCGCGGTCTGCCTTGCTCAAGTGATACCGGCCATACCATGTCCGCATCGTGTCCCGGTCACGGCAGTTAATCCGCTCCATGTCGATGGTCAGGCCCAGCTCTCGGAGCAGGCGCACATACTCCGGCGCATTGGTGGTGCCGACGATCTGGTCTAGGTCAGGACGGTCTACAGGGCCGCTCAGCATTGCAGCGGTTGCCCGGCTATATCGGTTGTTGGCCTTAATGCGGCGGGCGATTGTGCTATAGTCAGGGCGCTTGTTTTGATATTGGGCCTCGCAACCGGCGGCAACCGGCGCGGGGCTTTTTTGTGTCTGAGTCATAATGCTGTCACCTCCGCTTCAAGGCGTGACAGCAGGTCAACATCCACACCTACACGGTGCGCGATGGACTCAAGGGCGCGTTGCCGGTCGAACCAGTGCGGCAGGGTGTCCGCATCCAGCAGGACGGCAGAGATTTCCTCTACGGTAGAAACTGGCTTTAGCAGGACTAGCGCGCTTTTCTGGCGGAATTCTTGGAAGGTTTTCATCGCGCAGCCTCCTCAACCTTGGCTTCAAGCCATTGGTCTAGCTGGCTGCGAGTCCAGCCGATGCAGCGGGCACCTAGTCGGACGGGGCGCGGGAAATTGGCGTCATACTCCATGAGCTCATAGAGTTTGGTTCGGCCTATATCAAGGTAGGCACAGGCCGACTTGGGACGGTAGAAAGCTTGCTGGCGTGTGTGCTCTTGGGTTTGCATTATGAATCCCGTATTTGTTTGAGGGATTCTTATTTAATGCCATGCATAGTGGGACAGTGGCGGGCACTGTCCCTACTTATTTTCCTGTTCTGGGGTTTGTAGTGTGACGCTTGATCGTTTTTTCCGAAACTTCAAATTTTATGGCCGCCTTCCGCTGTAGATCCGCATAGCTCAGCCTTGGGTTTTCAGCGTATAGATTATCAATGTGGCTCTGATATTCCGGCCATTTTTTTCTATGGCGCTCAGCGGCAGCGTCCCCTCCTCTACTGCTACTTTCTATTTGCTTCTCGCCACGCTCAATATCAGGAAGGCTCTTTAAATACGTCCCAGCACGCAACGAGTTTAAGGCCTGCGCCAAATAATCCGATGCATAAGTAAATTCAGGCGGTATCTTGTTATCTACAATTTCATTTTTCGTTATCCAAACCAGTAGTGCCGCATCATGAATTGAACGTAGTATCAGAGCGTCAAAATCAGAACCTGCCCCAATAGTTTTTAAAAGCCATGGCGGGCGCTTACATTCTGGGTATATGCAGGCATTCTCCATAAGCCACTTCAAATCTTTACCTGACCTTGTCCTATAATCGTCAATCAATACCTTAAAACCATGCTCTTCCGCATATTGGGTTATATGCTTAATATCAGAATCATTGCTTTTTGATTCATTCACAGCACAGCCCCCTTGTTCAGCTTCTCGCCGCCGCTGAGGCTGGCAGCCACAATATCCAACGCCTCTAGCGCCTGATCCTCGCAAAGGTGGCCGTAGTATTCCTGAATCATGGTGGCGTCTTTCTGCCCCACCATCTTGGCGACGGTTAGAATGGGCACGTTGGCCTTAATCATGGCGCTAATAAAGTGGTGCCGGAATGCGTAGAAGTTTAGGTTGTCCGGCAGTCCTCCAAGGCGCTTAACCCGTGTCCATGGCTTTATGTGGGCCTTTCTATCCAGCTCCCGGCCAGTTCGCGGGGACGGGAATACCAGCCCCTCCTCAGGCTTGCCCTGCTCTTTCCACCATGTCTTCATAATCGCCAGCGTCCCATCATTCAAACGCAGGTCTACCGCGATGGGGTCACGCTTCTTGCGGCGCATGTGCTTGGACTTCTCGGTGATTTTGGTCAGCCTGCCAAACTTTATGTTTAGCTCGTCCCACGTCAGGGAATACAGATCCCCCGGCCTAAGGCCTGTTCTCATTGCCAACTGACAGAAAGGGATGAACCAGTGCGGCATAGTCCTGTCGTCCAGATCCGGCAGGTAGGCTTTCCCATGTTGGCGGCTATTGCGGCGCTCTGCCCTCAATTCCTCCGCGAAGGCCTCCAGCCCCTCACTGATCCCGGCAACCTCATCAGCGGTAAGCATGCGGCGCTCGGCCTTCTTGGGGTCAGCGTTAATCCGCTCCTGCTCATCCATGCTGGCCGTCTCTAGCGTGAACCTCTCAAGGGGGTCAACCTCCAGCACGTCATCCTTCACGGCCTGACGCAGCAGCGTTTTCAGACTGGAATAGGTGCGTTCAATCGTCTTGTAGCGTAGCCCACGGCCTCCCTTGGCTTTCGGGGCTTCGCAATGGGCCTGCCAAGCATGTATGTCCTGCTTGTTGATTGTGGCCATGTCGCGGTCTAGCAGATCCGCAAAGTGCCCTTTGATACGGCTGTAATTGATCTTTGCCGGAGTCGGCTGCCACGTTTTATCCATCAGTGGCTTATACCGGTTCTCAAGATAGTGGCGCAGGGTGCGCTGTTCTGCGGTGGCGGCCTCCTGCTTACGGATATGACGGGAATGAGCCTTTTCCTGTAACGGATCGGCTTCCCCTTCCCTCCAAGCCAGCGCGACCTTGGCGGCTTCATCGGCTTCCAGGTGTACCAGCTTGCCAATGGTCGCCGTTCGGCGCTTACCAGTGCCATCAGTGTAACGATAACGCCAAACGGCTCCTGACTTGAGCTTGGTCAGGTGGAAGCCTGGGATTCGCTTGCAGTAAACCGCCTGCCGCTCCTCTGCCTCTTTTGCCCATTTGTTAGCCGCAGTATCGGTGATGCTTGTGATGGATGCTCGCTTGGCCATACCCCTGATTCCTTGACCGTAATGGTCTGCCGTTCCGGTTTCGTGTAGCCAATCTGTGGCCACACAAGGGGCATAATAACGAACAACGGCGAACACAAGCAAACACTAAACCCTACAATATCAGCATGTTATAGTTTCAACAGATTGAAAAGCGGCACCATTTTTTACGTTCGGGACGTAGGGGTCGCAGGTTCGAATCCTGCTATTCCGACCAATTCAGGTCCTTGTCTCAAGGGCCTACAAAAAAGGCCGCTTTTGCGGCCTTTTTTGTGTCTTCTCAGTCTGCCAATCGCGGGTTCAGCGTGTAGCTCACCGTGATACTGGCTTTGGCAAGTACATGCCCTTCCATGGCCGCAACAATGGCGGCACCACTGAAATCATCCTTGACCGGCAATGTGCTCACGTCCAGTGCGTAAACGGTAAAGACATAACGATGCACAATGCTGTCGTTCCAGGGCGGACAGGGGCCGTCATAACCGAAGTAACTCCCTTCCATATCCCCGTCGCCGGCAAACCAGCTGGTGTAATCGTTAAGACCATGCCGCATACCCTGTGGTGCTGAAGGCCCGGATTTGCCCCGTGGGGTTATCCCCTGGCAATGGCTGCCTTCCATCAGCTCGCTCTGGTCAGCGGGAATGTCGAACAGGGTCCAGTGATAGAAATCCACCCGCGGCAAGTCGGCAGGGACTTCGCGGTCTTCCTGATTCACATCATCGCCCGCACTGGGTACATCCGGGTCATGACAGACCACCGCGAAAGAGCGGGTCCCGGCCGGCTCGCCTTTCCAGGCCAGATGAGGATTGATGTTGCTGGACAGTGCCACATGGTTATCCGGGTCAATCACTGCGAAAGCGAACTTCTCAGCGATGGGAGCCTGATCGGTGATGCTGTTACTGAGTAGCTCCATGGTACGACTCCTTAAATCAGTGTTTGCACAACCCCCAACCTTGCAGTTGCAGGCGATAAATTCAACCTGTCATGGCCATTTCAGTTCAAACCATGCCGGTCAGCGGGTGCTGGGATAATGGCCGGTAGGTAGGGACCTCGCCCTGTATCATTTCACTCTGGTACAGACAGAGTTGATCTACCGACAACAGCCAGTGCCCCGTTTGCGGTACCAATGCCAGCCCCGGCTTTGCCAGGGTAATGTGCGGTCGAAAGGCTCGCTGTTCGCGCTCTACGCCCTGGCGACTGAGGCATTCCCACAGGGCTTCGTGCAAGGTATTGAGAGGACCGGAAACGGTCGTGGTCAGCGCCAGAAAAGGCCCCTGCTCCGCCGGAAAGGCTTCGCAGCAATCAAAGTCCAGTTCAAACGCCGGAAAGCGGCCAGCCAGCGACTGCAATTCACCGGATAACCGGGCCACCCCCGCCGGGGTACATTGCCCCAGAAAGGCCAGCGTCAGATGCAGGTTGGGTCGAGGAGTGGCCCGCGGCAACCCCAGGGAAAGCTCCTTGCACTCCCGGGCCAGAGACCCGGTGACCGGTACGCCGACAAAACAGCGCATGAAAAAACCTCCTGTCTATCAACCAAGCCAGCCGAGCGGCATGGCTTCAAAGCGGTCACGGCGGTAGAATTGCGCCCCGTTATGGCTATCGGCGAACGACAGCCAATCTCGAGGTATCACTATGTCCGGTAAAGTCGGTTTCATCAGCCTGGGTTGCCCCAAGGCCCTGGTGGACTCTGAGCGTATTCTGACCCAGCTTCGCACGGAAGGCTACGAAGTCACATCCAGTTACGACGATGCGGACGTAGTAGTCGTCAACACCTGTGGCTTTATCGACGATGCCAAGGCCGAATCCCTGGATACCATTGGCGAAGCACTCAGCGAAAACGGCAAGGTGATTGTGACCGGCTGCATGGGCGTGGAAGAAGACACCATTCGCAAGGTACATCCCTCGGTCCTGTCCGTCACTGGCCCGCAGCAATACGAACAGGTGGTTAACGCCGTTCACCAGGTGGTGCCACCGAGCCAGAACCATGACCCTTTTCTCGATCTGGTTCCCCCTCAGGGCATTAAACTGACTCCCCGTCATTACGCCTACCTGAAGATTTCCGAAGGCTGCAATCACAAATGCAGTTTCTGCATCATCCCCAGCATGCGCGGCAAACTGGATTCACGCCCGATTGGCGATGTGATGGATGAAGCGGAGCGCCTGGTGAAATCCGGTGTGCAGGAACTGTTGGTGATCAGCCAGGACACCAGCGCCTATGGGGTGGATCGCAAGTACCAGACCGGTTTCTGGCAGGGCATGCCGGTGAAGACCCGTATGCTGGAAATGTGTCAGGCCCTGGGCCAGCTTGGCGCCTGGGTACGCTTGCACTATGTATACCCCTACCCCCATGTGGACGACATCATCCCGATGATGGCCGAAGGCCATATTCTTCCCTATCTGGATATTCCCTTTCAGCACGCCAGCCCCAGCGTACTGAAAAACATGAAGCGCCCAGCCCATTCCGAAAACACCCTGGAGCGAATTCGTCGCTGGCGGCAAATCTGCCCGGACATCACCTTGCGCAGCACCTTTATCACCGGTTTCCCCGGTGAGACCGATGCAGATTTCGAGCTTCTGCTGGACTGGCTGGAAGAAGCGCAACTGGACCGGGTGGGCTGTTTCACCTATTCCCCGGTAGACGGTGCCCCGGCCAACGCCCTGCCAGACCCGGTGGATCCGGACGTGGCGGAAGAACGCCGCGAGCGCTTCATGAACGTGCAGGCCCGCATCAGTGCCGCCAAGCTGCAGAAGAAAATCGGCAGAACCCTGGAAGTGCTGGTGGACGAGGTGGATGAGGAAGGCGCCATCGCCCGCTCCCAGGCTGATGCGCCGGAGATCGACGGCCTGGTCTATCTCAACGGGGAAAGTGACCTGAAGCCCGGCCAGCGGTTAATGGTGAATATCGAGCACGCCGACGAGCATGATCTGTGGGGTACTCCGGTACCGGTCGGCCATTAATCCGGTGAACGACCAGCCTCTCAAGGGCGCTCTGCTACTGGTCCTCGGTGAGGGTCTGCTGGCGGTGATGGCCGCCATGATCAAGCATCTGTCCGATCACCTCGACACCGAGGTGATCGTGTTTGCCCGCAATCTGTTCGGGCTGTTGATCCTGTTGCCCATCATTGCTTCGCGCGGCGGCTTTGGCCAGCTGCGCACCCGCTTCCTGCACCTGCACATGATCCGCGGTTTTACCGGGGTCACTGCCATGTTTTGCTTCTTCTACACCATCGGTCACATTGCCCTGGCAGAAGCGGTACTGGTGAAAATGACCGTACCCTTCTTTCTGCCCATCGTGGCCTGGTTGTGGCTGCAGGAAGTGATCAGCGTGCGCACCTGGCTGGCTATCATCGGTGGTTTTGCCGGGGTTGCCGTGATCATGGATGTGAGCAGTGGCAGCGTGAACCCGGTGATGTGGGTGGCGCTGGCCGGGGCCGCCATCATGAGTGTGGCCAAGGTAAGCATCCGGCGCATGGCAGTATCGGAACCTGCGCAACGGGTGGTGTTTTACTTCGCCCTGTTTGCCACCCTGTTTTCCGCCCTGCCCCTGCCCTGGGCCAGCACTCCTCCTGCTGGCAGCGATTACCTGTGGTTGTTCGCCATCGGCCTGGTGGCCACCGGCGGGCAATACGCCATGACCACCGCCTACCAGATTGCCCGCCCGGGCCAGGTGGGAGTCTACAACTATTCATCTGTCATCTGGGCCGCCCTGCTCGGCTGGATGTTCTGGGGCGAAACCCTGGTCCTGACCACCCTGATCGGTACCCTGCTGATTGTTGCCGCCGGCGTCTGGAATCTGAAGAGCCGCTAGTGAGTATCTACAGAAGGCCTTCACGGTCCTATTGGATATTGGCCCGCAGAGAAGGACACGAGGCGACAAAATCCCCTATGCTCTTGGGTCGGCAAAACAACCAACGGGATTCCTGCATGCATTCATTAAAACTCAGCCTGCTGTTGATCAGCACGATCGTCCTTTCCGGCTGCGATGGACTGGCAAAATGGGCCTACGAGAGTGGCTTGAGCCTGGAAAAGGGTCGCGCCGGTCTGACGGATCAGACCGTGGGAACCAGCGACGGCATTCAGTGGCACCTGCTACGCAGTGAAGGTCAGCAGGACAAACCTGCTGTCCTGTTGATTCACGGTTTCGGCGCCGATTCCAGTAACTGGGTACGCTTCGTCAACGAACTTGAAGGCGACTTCCATTTTGTCGTTCCGGACCTGCCAGGTCATGGCGACACCACCCGTAACACGGATCTGGATTACACCATGGCAGCCCAGGCAGAGCGCCTGGTGACCCTGATGGAGACCCTGGAGATTCCAGCCTACCACGTGGCCGGCAATTCCATGGGCGGCGCCATCACCTTGGCTCTGGCGCAAGCAGCGCCACAGCAGGTGCTTTCCATGGGGCTGGTGGATGCGGCCGGGCTGACTCGCCAGACCGAGGAATTCAAAGCCATACTTGCCACCAGCGACAGCAACCCGCTGATCCCGCGCAGCCCGGAACAATTCCACACCACGCTAAAGTGGGCCATGGAAGACGCACCTTATATCCCGGAATTCTTCATCGATATCATGGGCGCGAAAAAGGCGCAGAACGCTCCTGTGACCGAGAAGATCTGGGAGGATATGGACACTGACCCGGGTCTAAGCCTTGAAGGCACCGGCAAACTGGCCAGCCTGGAGCAACCAGCACTGGTTCTCTGGGGCCGTGAGGATCGCTTGTTAGGCGTGGACAACGTGGATGTTTTCCTCAAGGAACTGCCCAAAGCCCGGGCGGTGATCCTTGATGGCATTGGCCATGTGCCCATGGCAGAAGCCCCTACCAAAAGTGCCGATGCTTTCCGGGTATTCTGGCGTGAAGCGCAATCAAGCTCCTGATTCATCTTTACCGTCGCTAGGTTGACTGGGCCTGCCGCTGCTCCGGCGGAGTCCAGTCAAACGGCACCTGGTAGCTCATCAGAAACCCCCCCAGCGTAATCAGTACCCGCGAGATGCCGATATAGGAATCGGGAATACTGATTCGCTCTTCTCGGAACCGCTGCATCAACTCCCCCATCGCCGCCACCGGCCCCTGTTGATTGACCTTGTCAGTCAGTACAAAGAGAGCCAGCTCTTTCAGTGTTTCCGGGCTTCCGCCTTTAAAGCCTGCCTGAACAAACAACTCGCCGATATCCACATCCCCTTCAAAGCCCATCAGGCCGTACAGCAGCCGTGAATAGCGACGCACTTCGTCCGGCGTCAGCACACCAATGGCACCGAAATCCAGAATCACCACCTGGCCCTGGTCGTTGACCAGGAAATTGCCTGGGTGCGGATCCGCCTGGTAGACCCCGAAACGGGTCACCTGCTGAAGGTAGCTGGTTAACAGTACCGAGAGCAGGTCCCTGGCCTGTTCCGGATTCTCATCCAGATGGTTGCGCAACCTTGAGCCATGCTCCCAACTGGTCACCAGAATGCGCTCACTACACAAGCCATCAATCAAATCGGGAATACGAATACGGTCATGATGGGGCTGGCGGGAAAAGCGCCGGGTATTGGCGGCCTCATTACGAAAATCCAGCTCCATGGCGGTCATGATCAGCAGCTGCTCTATGGCCTGCTTCAGATCAAATTCCCGAAACCGGGGCGCGGCAATCGCCGCCAGAACCTGGAATACCTTGGCATCCTGCTCGAACAGCTTCTTGACCCCGGGCAAGCGCACCTTGATCGCCACATCGGTGCCATCTTCCAGGCGCGCCCGGTGCACCTGGGCGATGGAGGCCACTGCCACCGGGTTTTCGTCCACCCAGCGAAAAGCATCACGCCAGTCAGCACCAAGGGATTCTTTCAGGGCAGCTTCAATCCGTGAAAAAGGCACCGGGGCTGCGTCATTCTGCAATTGCTGAAACGCTTCAATATATTCCTGCGGCAGCACATCTGGCCGGCAACTGAAGAACTGGGCCGCCTTGACCCAGATCGCACCATTGCGTCGACACAGGGCAGTAAGAATGTCCGCTCCCCGGCAGTGACGCTGGTGGCGATCATCCTTGCCGACGCCCCCCGCATAGATCGCCGCCACACGAGCCATGGCCGTCAGTGCCCGCAAATACCGGGAGCGCCCTCCAGCCAGGCCACCGACACCGGCGATACTTTTCTTAATCATTAGGCTTTATTCATTATGGTTATTCACCGGAATTCGGTTTGCCCAGAGTAAGCCGCATAGATACGGCTTGAAACCCGTCGGGCTTGACCTTACTGTTTCTAGCTTTGCCGCTGGTGAGCGATTATGTCAGGAACAGTTATACGCGCTGGAGAGCCGCATACCATTCGCACTCGCGGCATCACCCTGCTGCGTTCCGGCCACCGGGAAATCCGTCGCCTGAAACGTGCAAACCACACCCCCTCCATTCACGGTAACAAGGTCTGGAACTCCAGCTTCCTGATCATGGACCACCTGACCCGCCGAAAAGTGTCTGCCGACGAGCATATGATGGATATTGGCTGTGGTTGGGGTCCCCTTTCCATCTTTGCGGCCAAGCGTTTCGGTTGCCGGGTCACGGCTGTGGATGCCGATCCGGATGTGTTTCCCTATCTCGACCTGCATGCACAGATCAACAAGGTTCAGATCAACCAACAGCAGGATAGCTTCGAAAAGCTCACCCAAAAGCGCCTGGCCGAGGTGGACATCATTGCCGGTGCCGACATCTGCTTCTGGGATGAACTGACCCCGGTGCTTTTCAATCTGATACGCCGGGGCCTGCGCAGCGGGGTCAAACAGGTGATTATTGCCGACCCGGGGCGGTCGCCGTTCTATGCCCTTGCGGAAAAATGCGAGAATGCCGGTATGGATGCCCGTGTCGTGGAGCGCCGGACCAAAACCCCAAAAGTCCTGAGCGCGGATCTGTTGATTATTAATCGCTAACGCAGCGGTCTGCGATGTATCAAACATGCGGCGCACCCCAGTGCCGCACTATTGATTTTTCGCACCTCGCCACCATGTTGTTTCCACGCTGAATGGAAGTGACAACATTATGAGCCAAGACGATAGCAATACTGTTGAGCAACCCTCGAGCAGCCTGGCGCTGCCTGACCAGCCGAAACCCCAACGCATCTACCTGATTCCCGTCCAGCACCGGCCTTTCATGCCCGGGCTGGTACAACCGGTGATGCTGGACAAGGAACGCTGGCAGGCGACCCTGGAACGAGTCAGTCAGACCCCACATCAGTCGCTGGGGCTGGTCTATGTCGGCGATAACGACCCGGATTCGGTGACGCCGGAAGATTTCCCGGAATACGGCTGCCTGGTCAAGGTTCACGCCCTCAATGAAGAAAACGACCAGTTCCAGATGGTGGCTCAGGGCACCACGCGATTTCATATTGAAAACTGGCTGACCCGCAAGCGGCCCTTCATGGCTGAGGTCAGCTATCCGGAACCTCGTGTCGAGGCGGATGAAACCATCCGCGCCTTCGGCATGGCCATTATCAACACCATCCGCGAACTGCTGCCCCTGAATCCGCTCTACAATGAAGGGCTGCGCCACTATCTACAGAATTTCTCCCCCAGCGACCCCTCGCCGCTGACTGACTTCGCAGCAGCGCTAACCAGCGCCAACGGCGCTGAGCTGCAGGCCATTCTGGAAACCGTGCCGTTGAAACCGCGCATGGAAAAAGTGCTCACTCTGGTCAAGAAAGAGCTGGAGGTGGCCCGACTGCAGAGCCAGATTTCCGAAGAGGTCAACGAGAAGGTCAGTCAGCACCAGCGCGACTTCTTCCTTCGCGAGCAGCTCAAGATCATCCAGCGGGAGCTGGGCCTGAGCAAGGATGACAAGACCGCCGAAGCGGAGGAATTCCGCGAACGCATGAGCGCCTTGGCGCCGCCGGAATCCGTACAGAAACGTTTTGAAGACGAGCTGCAGAAGCTGTCAGTGCTGGAAACCGGCTCACCGGAATATGGCGTCACGCGCAACTATCTGGACTGGCTCACCAGCGTACCCTGGGGCCAATACAGCGACGACAACCTGGATCTGAAACATGCCCGGGAGATCCTGGAAGCCCACCACAGCGGCCTGGATGATGTGAAGGACCGGATTGTGGAATTTCTGGCCGTGGGCGCCCTGCGTGGCGAGGTCAAAGGGTCCATTATCCTGCTGGTGGGCCCACCGGGTGTGGGCAAGACCAGCATCGGTAAATCCGTCGCCGATGCCCTGGACCGCAAATTCTACCGATTCAGCCTGGGCGGCATGCGCGACGAAGCCGAGATCAAGGGCCATCGGCGCACCTACATCGGCGCCATGCCCGGCAAGCTGGTGCAGGCACTCAAGGAAACCGGCACCGCTAATCCGGTGATCATGCTCGATGAGGTGGACAAATTGGGGCAGTCTTTCCAGGGTGACCCTGCCTCGGCCCTGCTGGAAGTGCTGGACCCGGAACAGAACCAGGATTTTCTCGACCACTACCTGGATGAACGGCTGGACCTGAGCCACGCCCTGTTTATCTGTACCGCCAATACCATGGACAGCATTCCCGGTCCCTTGCTGGACCGCATGGAAGTGATCCGCCTGTCCGGCTATATCACCGAAGAAAAAGTGCAGATCGCGCGCCAGCACCTGTGGCCCCGTGCCCTGGAACGTGCCGGCGTAAAACCCGGCCAGTTGCGCATCAGCGACAGCGCGCTGCGCCAGATCGTGGAAGGCTATGCCCGCGAAGCCGGGGTCCGTAATCTGGAAAAACAGCTCAACAAGATCATCCGCAAGGCGGCGGTGAAACTGCTGGCTGGGGAAAAGAAACTGAGCGTCTCCGGCAAGAATCTGGCGGATTTCCTCGGCCAACCCTACTTCCAGACCGAGAAGACCCAGCGAGGCGTGGGCGTGGTAACCGGCCTGGCCTGGACCTCCATGGGCGGCGCCACGCTCTCCGTGGAAGCCAGCCAGGTGCACAGCAAGCAGCGGGGCTTCAAGCTCACCGGTCAGCTTGGTGATGTCATGAAAGAGTCCGCGGAGATTGCCTACAGCTATGTAGCCAGCCATCTGCGCGATTACGGCCTGAGCGAAGAGCGCCTGGATGAAGCCTTTCTCCATCTCCATGTGCCGGAAGGGGCAACCCCCAAGGATGGCCCCAGTGCCGGTATCACCATGGCCAGCGTCCTGCTGTCACTACTGTTGAAGAAGCGTTTGCCGCGCAAGGTGGCCATGACCGGCGAGCTGACCCTCACCGGCCAGGTACTGGCGGTTGGCGGTATCCGTGAAAAAATTATCGCCGCCCGGCGTGTAGGTATTCGTGAGGTGATTTTGCCGGACGCCTGCCAGCGGGATTTCGACGAACTGCCGGGGTACCTGAAAGACGGACTCACTGTGCATTTTGCCAAACAGTACGACGATGTCTTTCAGATACTCTGGGGTAAATAGGTTGCGAGAAACGAGTGATGAATAGCGAAAGGCAAAAACGGGCTGAAGTCCCGGAGTCAGTATCTCTGCGATCTCAACGACGAACTGCCCGATGAATTCACCCGCCGACAAACCCTACTATGTCGTGCCCACCTGCCATGAGCGGGTGAGCACGGTGTACAGGGATGAGCATATTCTGCTGGTCAACAAACCGGCCTATCTGCTCAGTGTGCCGGGGCGCGCACCGGAAAATCAGGACTGTGCGGTGCGACGCCTGGCGCGAAAAGATCCGGATATACGCCTGGTACACCGACTGGATCTGGATACGTCAGGCATCATGGTCTTCGCTCTCACCCGCCAGGCGCAGAGCCAACTCAGCCGGCTGTTCCAGCAACGTACCGTGAAGAAACGCTATCAGGCGGTGGTGCACGGCCTGGTAGCAAAAGATAGCGGCAGCATCGAGTTGCCATTGATCGCGGACTGGCCCAACCGCCCGTTGCAGAAGGTCTGTTACGACACAGGCAAGTCCGCCCTCACCCATTACCAGGTGCTGGAACGGGACGAAGCCCGCAACCGCACCCGGCTAGCGTTAAGCCCCGTCACCGGCCGCAGCCATCAACTACGGATTCACTGTCGGGAGCTGGGTCATCCCATCATAGGCTGCGACATGTATGCGCCGCCGGAGATTGAGGCACTGAGCCCGAGGTTGTTGCTGCACGCGGAGTGGCTGGCCTTCAACCACCCGATGACCGGGCTATGGCAGGAATTCACCTCACCCTGCCCGTTTTAAGCAACCCAAATGGTGCACCCTGCGCAGCTGTAGGAGCTATGCTTGCATGGCGAACCGCCCGGAAACCGCGATAAATATCATCGCGAGCAGGTTCGCCATGCAAGCATAGCTCCTACAGGTTATTCCCAATCATCGCCGTAGTCGTGCAGCAGCTCTTCCCCGGCCTTGATGGACTTCAGGGCCACCACGGTCAGGTCGTCATAGTAAGCCACGTTGGGTTTCTTGCCGTGGTTGATGAAGCGCAGATCACAGAGCACCCGGTAGCGCTCTTTGCCCTCGTCATCCAGCGATAACACATAGGGGCCATCTTTTTTGGCAACCTTGGTTTTACACAAACCCAGCTCGGTATCTTTCTTGATTCGCTGGGTGGCAAACAGGCCACGACCATGGACGGCGCTATGGCGCACTTCCACTAGATCGTCACGGAGATAGGGTTTTGACATTTTTTCGCACTTTACGTTACTGACACAGCCATGGCATCTTGCCAGAAAAGCGGTAACAGTTGAAAAATTCGATGCAAGGGATGCATGTCATGGGTTTTGCGGATTTTCCGTTTGAGTCACGTTACGTCACGCTGAATGGCCACCGCCTGCACTATATTGATGAAGGTGAAGGACCGGTACTGCTGTTCATCCATGGCAATCCCACCTCCAGTTACCTGTGGCGCAACGTGATCAAGCCGCTTCGGGGCCACTATCGCTGTATCGCTCTGGACCTGATCGGTTTTGGCAACAGCGACCAGCCCGACATCGATTACCGCTTTCTGACCCATTACCGCTATCTGGAAGATTTCGTTGCTACCCTGGGGCTCTCCGACATCACCCTTGTGCTCCACGACTGGGGCGGCCCCCTGGGTTTTCGATTAGCACAGCAACAACCCCGGACCGTCAGCCGTCTGTGTTTTATGGAAACCTTCCCGTTCACCTGTGACTGGGATGAGTTCCCCCTGCCCTTGCGCCCTCTTTTCTTTGCCTTCCGACAAGAACGCCTGGGCCGGTTTCTGATTATCAACCGCAATCTGTTTGTCAGGATGGTGCTGCCTTTCGGTGTTATTCGTCATCTTCCCCGCAGCGTCAGGCGCATCTACCAGAAGCCGTTTCGTCAGCGGGCGTCCCGCTACCCGGTATATGTCTGGCCCAACCAACTACCGATCAATGACCGCCAGGATGAAGCCTGGAAGGCCATTGAGGAGATTGAAAAGGGACTGGGCAGCATGCCCCAGCCCATGCTGCTACTGAGGTTTCGCCCCGGGGCCGTGCTCGGCCCGGCGCGCATTCGCTGGTTGCTGGATCAGATCCCCAATCTGGATATTTCCGATTGCGGTCGCGGGCTGCACTATGTGCAGGAAGATAACCCTGAGGCGATCGCTGATGCGATCGAACACTGGCTGCATCCATTGACAGGAACCATGGCAGAGGCCGCCCCCCCCGCCAGTCCGCACCTGCATGAATCCGACGATTATGCAGAGCCACTGACCTGGTACTATGGCGAAAGCTGCTATGGCCATGCTCTGGTCGCCGAGTCCGCTCACGGCCTGATCCACTTCGATTTCTGCAACAACAAGGATGACGCGCTGGGCAGACTGAAGCAGCGCTTTCCCGCCGCTAACCTCATAGAGCAACCCACCCCGGCACTGCTGGCCACCCTGGACCACCCCGATTCCGCGCCGAGCCCGCTACATCTTTGCGGCACGCCATTCCAGCGACAGGTATGGCAAGCGCTATTACACATTCCCCCCGGCAGCACCCGCTCCTATGGCGAGATTGCCCGGCAAGTTGGCAGCCAGGCCCGGGCCGTAGGCCAGGCAGTGGGCAAGAACCGCCTGGCAGTCCTGGTGCCCTGTCACAGGGTCACCCGTGCCGATGGGGGTCACGGCGGATTCTACTGGGGCACAGCACTGAAACAGCGGTTGCTGGATCAGGAGAGTACGACAAAAGGAAATTCCCCGTGAGCATTCTCCACACCGGCAAAGATCTGTTACGCATGAATGAGCTGGCCACCATTCTGCTCAAATACGGCTTTGCCGACGTGATTCGTCGATTGGGGCTTTCCACTCCGGTGGAACATGCCGGCAAGCTGGTGCGCAGTTCCATGCGCCCGGACATGCTGCGCATGGGTACCGCCGAGCGACTGCGCCATGCCATGGAAGAGATGGGCCCCACTTTCGTCAAACTGGGGCAGGTACTGGCCACCCGGGTGGACCTGTTCCCGCTGGACTGGATTGCCGAGTTCGAGAAGCTCCAGGACCAGGCCACCGCCATCCCCTATGAAGAACTGGTCCCCCATCTCGAAGCGGCCCTGGGCAAATCTCTGGAGTCGGCCTTTGCCCGCATCGATCCCAAACCCATTGGTGTCGCCTCCATCGGTCAGGTGCACAGCGGCCTTACCCGCCGTGGCCAGAAAGTGGTGCTGAAGATCCAGAAACCCGGCATCCGCGCCAAAATCGAATCCGATCTGCGCCTGCTGGACCAGCTCGCCAAGCTGGCGGCGGACAACTCTGTGGAGCTGCGCCGCTACCGTCCCGTGGAACTGGTGCGCGAGTTCAAACGCTCCCTCACCCGGGAGCTGGATTTCACCATCGAAGCGCGCAACGCCGATCGTATTCGCAAGAACCTGCGCTCTCTGAAGTGGCTGACAGTTCCCCGGGTGTATTGGGAGCTGTCATCACAGACCCTGCAGGTGCAGGAGCATATCCAGGGCATTCCCGCCCGCGCCACAGACGAGCTGGATGCAGAAGGCCTCGACCGGGTACTAATCGCCCGGCGCGGTGCCCTGGCCGCCTGGAAGATGGCCCTGGAAGACGGCTTTTTCCACGCCGACCCGCACCCGGGTAACTTCATCATCCAGAGCGGCAACCGCATCGCCATGCTGGATTTCGGTATGGTCGGTAAACTCAGCCATAGCCGCCGCGAGCAGATACTGCAGATCACCCGCTCGGTGGTGCTGCGCGAGGCCGAGCAATGCGCGGCGGTGCTTTCCAACTGGTCCGATGGCCAACCGGTCCGCTTCGATCAGTTAGTGTCTGACGTGGAAGACGTGATCAGCCAGTACCACGGCATCTCCCTGTCACAGCTGGACATTACTGCCCTGCTCACGGATATCACCGCCCTGGTGCGCAACCATAACCTGGTCCTACCCAGTGATATCGCCCTGTTCATCAAGGCGATTATCACGCTGGAAGGGTTCGGGCGTCTGCTCAACCCGGATTTTGATCTGATGACCGAGGCGGAGCCACTACTCAAACGCATGATCCGCACCCGCTACTCCCCGGTGCGGCTGGCCAAGAGCCTGAGCCTGCGTGCACTGGACGTGGTGGACAAGGTTTATGCGCCGCCCCACGCCGGCAATTTGCCGTCGCAACAGGAGGGCAGCATTGATCCACGCCACCTTGAAAGGCTGGTAGCCAGACTGGAACGCGGCCAGTATCGACAGGTCCAAGCGTTATTGGTGTCAGCCGGTTTTATAGGCGGTTCACTGATGCTGGCCGGCCGTGTGCCTCCTGCACCATGGGAAATTTCCCTGTTTGGCCTTATCATCTTCCTCGGAAGCGCTGGCTGGGCAAGCTGGCTTATGTTTGTGTCCCGCCGTTTTCTGCGGGAATGGGAGTAACAGAATAATGAAATTTCGACGTCTGATTATGATTTCCGCCCTCACTGCCGGGCTTGTGGCCTGTGCCACCTCGCCATTGGGCCGCAATCAGTTCCTGCTGATGCCCGCCGGTGAGATGGACCAAATGGGCGCCACCGCCTATGCACAAATGAAAGAAGAGAAACCACAGAGCAAAGATAGCCATGAAGTGAACTATGTCCTTTGCGTGAGCAATGCCATTACCAACACCGTGGGTGGCAACCAGCAATGGGAAGTCACCGTGTTCCAGGAAGACAGCGCCAACGCCTTTGCCTTGCCCGGAGGAAAGATCGGTGTCCACACCGGCCTGTTGAATGTGGCCAAGAACCAGAGCCAGCTTGCCGCCGTGATCGGCCATGAGATCGGACATGTGCAAGCCCAGCACTCCAACGAACGGATGTCCCTGCAGTATGCCACCCAGGGCGGCATGCAGCTTCTGGGCGCCCTGGCTGGCCAGGACAGCGCGGCCAAACAGGGCATCATGGCCGCACTGGGGGTGGGCGCAGAGTATGGTGTTGCCCTGCCCTTCAGTCGCAAGCACGAAGCGGAAGCCGATATCATTGGCCTGCAGCTGATGGCTCAGGCCGGTTTCGATCCCCGCGAAAGCGTCAATCTGTGGCAGAACATGGCAGCGGCCAATGGCGGTAACGAGCCGCCGGAATTCATGTCCACTCACCCCTCCAATTCCACCCGCATTAACGGACTGCGCGCGCGCATACCGGAAGTGATGCCGCTGTATCAGCAAGCTCAGGCGGCGGGACGCAAGCCGCAGTGCGGGTGAGGGGGAAGCTACGAGCTGCTAGCCACTAGCTTCTAGTAAACGCGAAGACCTTAAACAAGAAAACGCAGCCTAAGGCTGCGTTTTCTTTTCTAGAAGCTAGTAGCTCGAAGCTGTTAGCTGTAGTAAGCGTTGTCCGTGACGGTGTGGTCGGTCTTGTCGCGCACACCGGTCAGGTCCGGCACGCGTTCTTTGAGGGTTTTCTCTACGCCATCACGCAGGGTCACATCGACCACGGAGCAACCCTGGCAGCCGCCACCGAATTCCAGCACGGCCACGTTATCTTCCGTCAGCTCCAGCAATTGAACGCTGCCGCCATGGGCCGCCAGGTTGGGGTTGATTTCGGCATACAAGACGTAATTGATTTTCTCTTCGATGCTGGCGTCTTCGCTGATATCGGGCACCCGGGATTTCGGGGCGCGGAAAGTGAGCTGACCTCCCATGCTGTCTTTCTTGTAGTCGATCACCGCATCTTCCAGGTAGCGCACGCTCTTGCCTTCTACCCAGGCGTGAAAGCCCTCGTAGTCGTAGCGAACGTCGCTGTCTTCCTGTTCGCCATCCGGGCAATAGGCCATGCAGCACTCCGCATGGGGGGTACCGGGACGCTCTACAAAAATGCGCACGCCGATATCGCCCTGCTGATCCTGCTTGCCCAACAGGTCACGCAAGTAATCCTGGGCGGTTTCGGTAATATCGATCAACTGCTCTGCCATCATGATTCCTGTTCGGGATGAATGGCCACCTGGCAGGCTGCTGAAAAACCCCTTGCATGCTCAGCGTAGCCTGAAGCGCGCAGCAGATATGCGCTTCAGGCGACGCCCTTCGGGGCTTTCAGGCTGGCCCGTACTCGTTGTTGCAATTTCTCGATGGGTGGACACACACCTTCAAAATTGCGCCTAGATTACCAGCCAGCCTGAAAGCCTGAGCAGGCAAAGGGTTTTTCACCAGCCTGCTGGGGGTGGTAATGCTTTCCTGACTATTTTAGTCAGGTATTCCACAGTTGCAATGGTGCCGTGGTGAAGTGAATTCAACCCCGGCCTTCTCCGCTGTTACCCGGCGCTCGGCAAGCGTACAATAGCAGACGTAATTTATCGTTCAGCCAATCGCCAAAACGCAGGATTTTCCATGTCCGAGCAGCATCACACCCCCTCCGATCAGGGCAAAAAACCGACGTTAATCCAGACCATCAGCAGCATTCTGGCCGCTTTATTCGGGGTCCAGAGCTCGAAAAACCGCGAGCGGGACTTCACCAAAGGCGATGCCGGCAACTATATCGGTGTCTATGTAGTGTTGGTTCTGGCACTGATCATCGGCATGATCGTTACCGTGAATATGGTACTGGACGCCGTCGCGAAATAAGCCCGCTTAGATGAGCATTCGTTATAGCGATATGCCAAGATATTTCTTTTCACTATAAGGGCGCTTTGTTAGAGTGCCGCTCTCCCTCCCCCGAGGGCGACGCTTACCTGTTGAATTCTAACCCGAATCTATGATTTGACATGGATTTAGGTTCAAGCATAAAGGACGGTGAATCGGTCCCATGTACGTCTATCAGGAACATGACCAGCGACTGCTGGAAGAGCGGGTTGCGCAGTATCGCGACCAGACCCGCCGTTATCTGGCTGGAGAACTGAGCGAAGACGAGTTTCTCGTCCTGCGTCTCCAGAACGGCCTCTATATTCAACGTTATGCGCCGATGCTGCGCATTTCCGTTCCTTATGGCTTACTGGCGAGTCGTCAGCTGCGCCGTCTGGCTCATATTGTGCGCACCTATGACAAGGGCTTCTGCCACGTCAGCACCCGCCAGAATATTCAGCTGAACTGGCCTTCCGTGGAAGAAGTGCCGGATATTCTTGCCGAGCTGGCTGACGTGCAGATGCACGCCATTCAGACCAGCGGCAACTGTATCCGTAACATCACCACCGATGAATTCGCTGGTGTGAATCCGGACGAAATTGAAGATCCGCGTCCCTGGTGTGAAATCATTCGCCAGTGGTCCACCTTCAACCCGGAATTCGCCTACCTGCCGCGTAAATTCAAGATTGCCGTGAATGCCGTCCCCGATGCGGACCCGGCCCTGATCGGCGTCCACGATATAGGCGTACAGCTGGTTCACGATGCCAACGGCGAGACCGGCTTCCAGGTATGGGCCGGTGGCGGCCTGGGCCGCACCCCCATGACAGGTTCCGTGATTGGCGAGTTTGTCCCATGGCAAGACCTGTTGCCCTACCTGGAGTCCATCCTGCGGGTGTACAACAAGTACGGTAACCGCGACAACAAGTACAAGGCCCGTATCAAGATTCTGGTCAAGGCTCTGGGTGCCGACAAGTACCGCGAGCTGGTGGAACAGGAATTCGCCGAGCTGAAAGACGGCCCGATGACCCTGACCCGGGAAGAAGTAGAACGTATTCAGTCCTGCTTCAGCGCCCCGGACTACCAAACCGTGGACAGCGCCGCCCTGAACGCCAAACTGGCCGAAGACAAGGCGTTCAGCCGTTGGTATCACACCAATACCCGCGCCCACAAACAGGCCGGTTACCGCGCTGTTACCCTGACCCTGAAGAAAACTGGTCGGGTACCGGGCGATATCAGCGATGAGCAGCTGGAAGCCGTTGCCGATCTGGCGGACCAGTACAGCTTCGGTGTGCTGCGCAACAGTCACCAGCAGAACATGGTGCTGGCTGATGTGGCCGCCTCGGATCTCTACGACCTGTGGAAAGCTCTGGACGCTCTCGGTTTCGCCACCCCCAACCTGGGCCTGATCACCGATATCGTGGCCTGCCCCGGTGGCGATCTGTGCGCCCTGGCCAACGCCAAATCCATTCCGGTGGCGGAATCCATCCAGCGCCGCTTCGATAACATGGATTATGTGCATGACCTGGGGCTCATCGACCTGAACATTTCCGGTTGCATGAACGCCTGTGGTCACCACCATATTGGCCACATCGGTATTCTCGGCGTGGACAAGAAAGGCAAGGAGTTCTACCAGGTCACCCTGGGTGGCCGTGGTGACAGAGAGTCACGCGTGGGCGAGAAACTGGGCCCGTCCTTCGAGTCTGATCAGATTACCGATGTGGTTGAAAATATCATCAAGCTCTATGTAGAAAAGCGCCTCGAAAACGAGCCGTTTATCGACACCTACGAGCGCATTGGCATGGACCCGTTCAAGGAGCGCATCTATGGATAAGGTAATCATTGATGGCGCCATCGCGGACAACCTGTGGCAGCGACTGGAAGCAGATGCTCTGGAAAGCGGCGTGCCGGCACAAGGCAAAATCATTGTGCCGCTGGCCTACTGGCAGGAAAATCGCGATGCCCTGATCGACCGTGGTGATGTGGCCGTATGGCTTGCACCGGGCGAAGAGCCCAAGGACCTGGAAGACGATCTGGCCAGCCTGCCGCTGGTGGCGATCCACTTTCCGGCCTTCAAGGACGGTCGCGGTTACTCCTATGCCCGTGAGCTGCGAACCCGCTATGGTTTCAAAGGTGAAGTTCGTGCCACCGGCGATGTGCTGCGTGACCAGCTGTTCTATATGACTCGTTGCGGATTCAATGCCTTTGAAGTCCGCGAAGATCGTAGCATTGAAGACGCACTGCAGGGCCTCAAGGATTTCAGCATTACCTACCAGGGCGATGTGAACGAGCCCAAACCGATCTACCGCCGGGCCTGAACGGCAAACCCCTCAACGGCAGATCCACGACAACGCCGCTGGCTACAACCAGCGGCGTTTTCGCATCCAGATGGCGACGCCAACGGCAATCACCCCCACGCCGGAACAGAACCACCAGAAAGCATGGGGATCCTCCACGCCCGGCAGCCCGCCCACATTGATACCGAACAGGCCGGTCAGAAACCCCAGCGGCAGGAACAATGCGGAAATGATCGCCAGCAGATACATACGATCATTGATCGCTTCGTTCTGCACCGAAAAGACCTCTTCCTGCAACAAGGTCGCATGCTCCCTGGCTGCATCCAGATCTTCCAGCAGACGTTGCAAACGATCCGTGGCTTCTCGGATCAGCATGGTATCCGCCGCCGCAAACAGCGATTCATTCTGTAGCTTGATCAATGCCTCACGCTGGGGCGCAAGATACCGTCGCAGCGTAATCGCTCGCCGGCGTAGCAGGCTCAGTTGTGGCGTCAGGCTGGATGTGGGAGCCTCTTCCAGCTGTAGAGCACAGCCCTCAACTTCCGACTCCAGATTCTCGATCACCTCTTCCATACGCCAGATCAACTGATCGACCAGCTCAGCGACCAAGGCGCTGATGGTCGCCGGTCCCTGCTGGCTGTCCAGCGTCTGTTTCACCGCATCGACACTGAGCAAGGCCCGCTTCTGACTACTCACCAGCCCCGTTGGCCCAACCCACATTCGCAGGGCAATCATGTCTTCCGGTCGTGCACCCGGGTTCAGGTTAACACCGCGCAAATACACCAGTACGCCGCCTGCCACCTCCGAGGCACGGGGGCGGGTTTCCGCTGCGGTAAGCGAATCAATCACCGCCTTCGGTATGGACTGTCGATGCAACCACTGTTCACTTTCTTCGCGGGTGTAGTCCATATGCACCCAATAGGCTGAGGTTTCCGCCAGAGGCTGCTCAGCGGCCAGTTCAGATGCGCCACCCCGGCCATTCAGTTGCAATGCAATTTTCAGCCAATTGCTGTCAGTCATTGTGGCTCATGCCCTTGTTGTCTCGCCTGGATTTCATCGAAATATCCCATGGCCATAGAATGCGTGAGTGACTTTCTTCAGACAAATAAAAAAGCGCGGCCTCGCCGCGCTTTTTTATCAAGATTGAACGTTTCAGCCATCAGGGCAAGCGCACAACCACACGCCCCTGGACGCCGCCCTGGAGAATTTTATCCACCCAGGCGTTAACACCTTGCAGTTCAACCTCATCCGCTTCCAGCAGAGGTAGATCCACGGGCATCCATTCGTCCGCAAGTAACTGCCACATTTGTTGTTTGATCTCGCAGGGCAGCTCAACACTGTCCACGCCCAACAGGTTCACGCCGCGCAGAATAAACGGCAATACGGTCATTTCCAGCTTGGGAGATGCCGCCAACCCACAGCAGGCGGCACAGCCACCATATTTAAGGCTCTTCAATGCCGTGGTCAGCATATCTCCACCGGCACAATCCACCGCCCCGGCCCATTGCTCTTTCAGCATGGGTTTGCCGGCGTTCTCAAGAAAACTGTCGCGGCTGATCACCTCACTGGCGCCCAGCGACTTGAGCCACGGGTGTGATTCCGATTTGCCGCTCACAGCGGTCACGGAAAAGCCCAGCTTGGAGAGAATGGCGACCGTGATACTCCCTACTCCGCCAGTGGCGCCGGTCACCAACACCGGACCCTGATCCGGATTGAGACCGGTATCGAGCAGTGACTCCACGCACAGTGCAGCGGTGAGCCCGGCGGTGCCCAGCACCATGGCATCACGGGGGGCCAACCCTTCAGGCAGCGGAACCAGCCATTCCGCAGGCACCCGGATGTACTGGCTGTAGCCACCATCCGTATTCATGCCAAGGTCATAACCGGTGCAGATCACAGTATCGCCAACGCTGAAGGGGCCGTCTGTGGTTTCCTCCACCACACCCACCGCATCAATACCTGGCGTATGGGGGAACTGGCGGGTAACCCCCTTGTTGCCGGTGGCTGAAAGCGCATCTTTATAGTTCAGAGATGACCAGTGCACACGCACCAACACACCCTCTTCCCCCAGATCAGTCAGTTCGCGTTCTTCCAGTGCGGTTTGGTACCCGTTCTCGGTTTCACGGGTCAGCAGGGCTTGGAAACTCATGATCGAACTCCTTCTGAAGCGGCTAGTTACGAGCGACCAGCTACGAGTCGCGAATCAAGTTGCGACCAAGCAGAAACGCTCTCGCAGCGAAACAACACCTTTGCGACTCTGTGCGCAGCGACAATATTCTGTCGATTGGCACCCTACTTTCCCGCGTCTTGTGGCTCGCAGCTAGTAGCTAGTTTTTAATGAATCTGTCGCTGGCTGCCTCGGTGCCAGAATTTTTCTACGGCGCGGTGCAGGCTGGTTTCCAGGGAGAAACCGAGCCGTTCGCCCAGCTTGCGCTTGGCTTCCCACTGTACCTGATAGAGAGAGTGGGTGCCCTGGCGCAGTTGCAACAGTTCGTCACTGGTCATGATCTCGTCCACCAGGCCCAGTTCCTTGGCCTGGCTACCAAACCAGTGCTCGCCAGTGGCCACTTTATCCAGATCCAGGCCGCGGCGATTGTCGCGAACAAACGATTTGAACAGCTGGTGGGTTTCTTCCAGTTCTTCCTGGAATTTGGCGCGCCCTTTCTCGGTATTCTCGCCCAGCATGGTCATGGTGCGCTTGTATTCACCGGCGGTCATCAGCTCCACGTCGATATCGTTCTTTTTCAACAGACGATGGAAGTTGGGGATCTGGGCAACCACACCAATGGAGCCAATCACCGCGAAAGGCGCCGCCACAATACGGTCAGCAATGCAGGCCATCATGTAACCGCCGCTGGCAGCCACTTCGTCCACAGTCACGGTCAACTTGATGCCGCTATTACGGATGCGGCGCAGCTGGGACGCAGCCAGGCCATAGCTGTGCACCAGACCACCAGGGCTCTGCAAACGCACCAGCACTTCGTCATTCTGGGTGGCTACCTGCAGCACGGCACTGATTTCCCGGCGCAGATGATCCACCGCGCTGGCCTGCACATCGCCATCGAAATCCAGCACGAACAGGCGTGGTTCGACCTTGTCTTCGGTCCCGGCCTTTTTCTTTTGCTTGGCTGCCAGTTTTTCCTGTTTGCGCTTCGCTTTATGGGCTTTCTTGCGCTGTGCCTCGGGCAGGATTTCCGCCTCCAGAGAGTCCTTGAGGTCCTCAAATTCTTCATTGAGGTGGCGGACTCTCAGTTCTCCGTCCTGGCCCGCCTTGTTGCGGCCGCGGGAAGCGGTAGCGGCGATGCCGCCGATCACAAACAAGATTGCTACCACCAGAGTAACGACCTTGGCCAGAAACATGCCATATTCGGATAAAAACGCGATCACTGTTTACC
Source organism: Alcanivorax jadensis T9 (assembly GCF_000756655.1). Classification (GTDB taxonomy): domain Bacteria; phylum Pseudomonadota; class Gammaproteobacteria; order Pseudomonadales; family Alcanivoracaceae; genus Alcanivorax; species Alcanivorax jadensis. Next base: position 131,921 of record NZ_ARXU01000001.1, on the reverse strand, counting down.
TGCTTGTCCGTAGGATTGGTACCTGCCCGTGGTCGGCAGATGAAAAGGAGTGAGAGGGATTCTACCTAACCGAGCGGCAATGGGGTATGGCGGCCACCACAGGAACGCTGTAATGGCACCTCAAGACCAGCCGACAGCCTCAATCCCAGCCGGAGATGGCTTGCTGGGCACTGCCATTCATGGGGCGAGCCACCAGACCGGTGGCGCCGGCATTCACTTCAAACAGCGCCCCTTCGGCCATGGGCAAATAGGCGGCACTGCCATAACTGGCATCCACCAGCAGACTCCAGCCGTCCCGGGCCATCTTCCAGACATCAATACCCACCGGGTCACGGTGCAGACTGTAGACAGTGCGGTCCCGCGAGCGCTCATCTTCCAGTGCGTAATATCGACCGGAGATGCGGTCCAACTGGTAGCCGGGCTGCAGGCCCAACAGGCTGAAAGGCATTTTCCATTTGATAATCCGGGCATCCAGCTGCCACTGATCCCCTTTCAGACGGAAATCTTCGGTGGTGCCATCGGTGCGGGTAACGGTGGCAATGAAGGATTGCTCACCGGACTGACGAAAGCTGACCGTGGCCACGGACACTTCCTGAGCGTATTCACGGTAGCCGTAGATATTCAGGGCGAACAGGCTCAGATAGATAGCCAGACCCACCATCAGCAGCCCTGCCGTGCCTTTTAGCCATTGCATCAACCATTGCTGGCGCAGCAGCACCCAGGCGCCCAGCAAGACGAAAAGCAGGCTGAAAATAAAAATCACCAGAGGCGCGAGTGTGTAGTTCATTGCTTCTGTCCTTTATTGGAAACGCGCTACCCAATGGTCAATCAGGGTTCGGGCGATACTGCCCGGTGGCGGTATCATTGGCAGTGACCGGTAGTGAAACCAGTCCGCCGCTACTATCTCGTCATCATCAATACAGATTTCCCCGCCGGCGTAGTCTGCGTGGAAGCCCAGCATCAACGAATGCGGAAACGGCCATGACTGGCTGGTGAGATATTCAAGATTCGTCACTTCGATGCCACTTTCTTCCCGCACTTCACGGGCCAGCGCCTGCTCCGCCGACTCCCCTGCCTCCATGAAACCCGCCAAACAGGAATACATCCCTTCCGGGAAACGGGTTGAGCGCCCCAGCAGTGCATGCTCGCCGCGGGTCACCAGGGTAATGATGCAGGGAGTGATTCTCGGGTACTGGAAATAGCCACAGGCCTGACAGGTCATGGCCAGATCCCGATGGTGGGCTTCAGTGAGTGAGCCACAGCGGCTGCAGTAACGGTGGTTCTTTTGCCAACTGAGGAACTGCAAGGCCCGGCTGACCATCGAGAAGCCTGGCTCATCCAGGCCTCCGGAAATCAATTGCCGTAGCGGCACCGGTTGCAGGGAACCATCATCCAGTTCGTGGTTGACCAGTTCACAAACGTAACAGGGCTCGCCGTTCAACAGACCCAGATAAAAGTAATGAGGATGCTGGCGAAGCATATAAGCCGGCATCACCGGCAGCTGCCACTGATCGGCGGCAATCAGGATATTTTGCTCATGGATGACATAACAACGGGCGTGTTCAGCATCCTTGGGTTCGGGGCTGGAGAGATCAATCATGGTCATCAAGCCACTTTGGCCACCGGGTAACCCAGCGCTTTCATACTTTCTTCAGCCACCTCGAGCACACCGTCGCCGATGGGCTTTTGCTCTTCCATACTTTCCAGGTAGTAATCCACGCCGGTGAGGGCGTCGGCCAAGGTTTCCATATTTTCCTTGGTGGGAGTGGTCGGAGCCTCAATGAGCTGATGAACGATGTATTTGTGGCATGACTCAGTCACACCACGGGCCCGCTGCAACTCCAGGAACATCAGGCCGCCGGCAATTGACGCAAAGGTGCCGGGCAGATTGGAAAGATGCATGGCATCCCAGTTGTTATCCATAAAAGAACTGATGGAGCGCTTGGCCAGAGCCAGCCCGGCACGGCACTCCCCGACCACGGTCATGCGAGCATCATCCAGCTGGTAAAGAGAAATACCGCTGTTGTTGCTGCCACGATGGATGTCGTCTTCCGGCGCAATACTGCGCTCCAGATTTGCCGCCACGTTCTCAACCATAAGCAGGTCATCCACCAGCGCATGAAATGCTTCGCTTTCAACGTTCTGGTCAGCACGCCACTCGTTTACCTGCGCGGCACGCTGTTTGATCACTCCTGCCTCATCGTCCTTACCGATCATGGCCAGGGTGCTACCCAGACGGTTGAGGCTGGCGGCCACGGACTGATAATTGGTGTCAGCCACTCCCTGGGAGGCCATATCCAGGCTTTCTTTCAGCTCACTGATTTCATCGCGCATGGCACTGGCAACCGAACGGATCACCGAGCCGCTGGCACCGGTCATCAGTGCCAGTTCGCGCTGCAGGATGGCGTCGGATACATCATTGTTCAGAGCAAACGCCTGCTTCACTTCCGCAACCACACCTGTGTCCAGGGAGGACAGAGACACCAGATAGAGACTTTCCTTGATCATCAACAACGGCGCTTCTTCGCTGAGCGCCTGATCCCCACCATAGACCAGCTTCTTCAATTGTCGGTCGTACTGGGACAACAGCGCCTTACGGGCCGGGGTGATCGCCATGTCATCGGCCACCATGGCCGTGATGACGGCCTGGCCAATCCACAGAAACCGACTCAGACCACAATCACCGGCGGCGCGATCCAGGCGCACCATGGCCCGCCCCATCAGACGGAGGCTTACCGAAGGGTTCAGATCTCGCAATACACCCAGCAGGCCAGTCTGATACATGTGGCGCAGGCGACGGGCCAGTGCCGGCAATTCGGCGCGAGGCAGGTCACTGTCCGGCGCTACCGGGTTACGGGGCCGGGATAGCTCGGCACTAAAAAAATGGCTTTCCTGAATCAGTGCCTTACCACCGGCGCGACGCAGCTCATTAATACCGCCGATCAACAGTGCCGGCAGAGTGCGGTTCTTCAACTGGACATAATCGAAATAGCGGGTGAGCAACACAATGGCATTACTCAATGCCTGTACCCGGGCATCGGACTGCTTTTCACGCAGCTCCCGGGCGGCAAGAGACATCTCTTCACTCATCAGCGCAGCCGCAGGCAGCTCTACCACCTGGCAGATACCCCGCAATTGCTGGAAGTCTTCGGCACAGCGTGCCAGCTCCTCCTGACGGGAGGGGTCGTCGGAAAATGCCTCCAAGCTGTTTTCCGCTTCCGTCAGGGTGGCGTCAATCGCTTCCTTGAGAAAAGTCAGGGAGGTGGTATTCGTTATGGCGACCATGGACTCTCCGCAAGCACCCAACTGTTATTATCATCGGTCCGATCCGTAAAGCCGTACAAAAACCCCCGGATACGCCGCAATTCTCATGATAGAAGTGTCGGCAGGCCATCGAAAGCAAGCCGGGCAGACACCACAGAGACAGCATTGCTGTCATCTCAAGCACGCAGAGCACGTGGTTTACTGTGTCTACCTTGGCGGCAGCCTGCCGTCCAGGCGGCAAGAAAAGGACTTTACTGTTCTTTTCAGCACCGACCGAGAAAGGCGCATCAACTTTTGCACGTCATCAAACAGTGCGTCAACTTTCATTTGTAAGCAACTGATTTATTGGCCATTTGTTAACCTGGCCACACTCTGGCAATGGCGTTTTAACCATCGCCAACCCTAAACCGGCTGCTTGAGTGTCAACCCCTACCATCGTCCGGTCCCGCTCCCCGCCATCTGCACTGTACTGGGGCAAGGCAAGTCCGTATGATTGCGACCGCAAAAACCCCGTTCATCCCTCGCGCAGGATTCCGCCATGTCAGCCACGCTTGGCCGTGCCTTTTTGCACAACTTTCTTGGGCAAGCTCCCGCCTGGTACAAGTACACCATCATTGCCTTCCTGGCAGTGAATCCGCTGATCCACCTGACTCTGGGTCCGGTCGTCGCCGGGTGGCTGCTGCTGGCGCAGTTCATCTTTACTCTGGCCATGGCACTGAAGTGCTATCCGCTCCAGCCGGGCGGCCTGCTCGCCATTGAAGCGGTACTGATTGGGCTCACCTCTGCGGAGACGGTACTGCACAAGGTTGAGAGCAACCTGGAGGTGATGCTGCTGCTGATCTTCATGGTGGCGGGGATTTTCTTTCTCAAGGATCTGTTGCTGTTCCTGTTTACCCGCATCCTGCTGGGGGTGAAATCCAAGGTACGCCTGAGCCTGCTGTTCTGTGTGGCGGCTGCAGTTCTCTCGGCCTTTCTGGATGCGCTCACCGTTACCGCTGTGGTCATTGCAGTGTGTACCGGCTTCTTCGGCATCTACCACAAGGTGGCCTCAGGCAAGACCTTTCAGCAGAAGCATGATCACGGCGACGACACCAGTGTTGAAGACCTACACCGCGAAGACCTTCGCCGCTTCCGCTCCTTCCTGCGCAGCCTGCTCATGCATGCAGCAGTGGGCACTGCCCTGGGCGGGGTTTGCACTCTGGTGGGCGAGCCTCAGAACCTGCTGATCGCCAACAAGGCAGGCTGGGAATTCGGCGAATTCTTCCTGCGGATGGCGCCAATCACCCTGCCGGTTCTGGTCATGGGCCTACTGACCTGCGTGTTCCTGGAAATTAGCGGCAGCTTTGGTTATGGCGAAGACATCCCGGAAAAGGTCCGGGGCATCATGCGCCAATACGCCCTGGAGCAGGACCGCAAACGGACCATGCAGAACCGGGCCGCTCTGGTGGTACAGGCGCTCACCGCCGTCTGGCTGGTGGTCGGGCTGGCTACCCACGCCGCCTCCGTGGGCCTGGTGGGTCTGACGGTGATCATTCTGGCCACCTCCTTTACCGGCATCATCGAGGAACACCGTCTGGGTGCCGCGTTCGAAGAAGCTTTGCCGTTTACCGCCCTGCTGACGGTGTTTTTTGCCGTGGTGGCGGTAATTGCCGACCAGCAACTTTTCGCACCGATCATTGAATACGTGCTGAGCCTGGAAAAACAGATCCAGGGGCCAGCCTTCTATGTAGCCAATGGGGTACTGTCGGCGGTGTCCGATAATGTTTTTGTGGCGACGGTCTATGTGGATGAAGTCGGCCAGGCACTACTGAAGGGTGAAATCGATCGGGACACATTCGATTTGCTGGCAGTGGCCATCAACACCGGCACCAATATTCCCTCGGTTGCCACTCCGAATGGCCAGGCCGCCTTCCTGTTCCTGCTGACCTCGGCGCTGGCGCCGCTGGTGCGGCTGTCCTACGGACGCATGGTCGTCATGGCCCTGCCCTATACCATCGTCATGTCGATTACCGGCTTGCTCATGTCGATGATGGCACTGGGGCCGGCAACGGATTATCTCTACGAGAAGGGCTGGATCGAACACCACGATGTCAGTGAATTCCAGGTATCTCCAGACAAGGGGCACTAGCTGATACCTGACACCTGACGCAAATAGTGGTCTTAGGGCGGAAATGGGCATTAAACCCATCTCCGCCTTTTTTGATTCTTTTGCGTCAGGCGTTCATCAATGCAGCGGGCTGTCTTCTTCCTGCCGGTCCCACAGGGTGGGCTCACCGTTACTGTCGGCGATGGCGGACAGCTTGTCGCGATGCCGCTGCAACTCCAGATCCGAGGCACGCACCACGGTCAGCCCCGGGCGCTGACCATCCAGCCGGCGGATAGCCTCAGCCGCCATCTCTCCGCCCTGCTCTGCACTGTTATTGCCGTCGAGTGACAGTCGGGTCTGGCCGCCGGTCATCGCCAGGTAGACGTCGGCAAGGATCTCCGCGTCGAGCAGGGCCCCGTGCAGCTCCCGGTGGCCGTTTTCCACCCCATAACGGCGGCACAGCGCATCCAGATTGTTCTTCTGCCCCGGATGCTTCTGCCGCGCCATTACCAGGGTATCGAGCACGCCGCAGCGCTGCTCCATGGTCCCATAGCGGCTGCCAAGGCGGCGCAACTCGTGGTTGAGGAAGCCCACATCGAACGGGGCGTTATGGATCACCAGCTCCGCACCATCCACAAAGGCGAGGAATTCATCCGCCACCTTGTCGAAAGTGGGTTTGTCCGCCAGGAACTCGGTGCTGATGCCGTGAACGGCCAGCGCTCCTTCATCGATCTCGCGCTGCGGATTGAGATACAAATGCAGGCTGTTGCCGGTGAGGCGACGATTAATCACTTCTACACAACCAATCTCGATCACCCGGTGGCCATCATTGGGCTCAAGGCCGGTGGTTTCCGTATCCAGTACTACCTGACGCATTAGCTCGGCATTCCTTTTTTCTGAAGCAGTTCATCAATGCCACGGTTGGCGAGTGCATCGGCCTTGTCATTCTCGGGATGTCCGCTGTGGCCCTTGACCCATTGCCATTCAATGGTGTGTTTCTCGCAGGCCGCATCCAGGCGTCGCCACAGATCCGCATTTTTCACCGGCTGCCTGGATGCGGTTTTCCAGCCCCGCTTCTTCCAGTTGGCCATCCACTTGGTGATGCCATCCATGACATAACGCGAGTCCGTTGTCAGCACTACCTGACAGGGCGCTGTCAGCGCTTCCAGGGCCATGATCGCGGCCATCAGCTCCATGCGGTTGTTGGTGGTATCAGGTTCACCACCGAAAAGCGTCTTCTCGGTGGTGCCGTAACGCAGTAGCGCTCCCCAACCACCCGGGCCGGGGTTACCGCGGCAGGCGCCGTCGGTGAAAATAATCACTTGCTTCAATGAATCAGGACTCCTTGTTTTGCTGTCCCCAGCGGGCAACCGGTACGGGCACCACTGTATTGCGCGGCACCTTGTGTTGCCGGCTGGGCAACAACTTGGCAATGCCGGCCCGCTTGCGGGCTACCAGTAAATAGGCGTTGCCATGGCGGGGCCACAGCAGACTACCCAGCCACTCAAGCAGCCCAAGCCGCTCCCGGCCACGGTCGGAAAGCGGCATAGTATAGAAGCCACTGGCCATGCCATCGACCTCAAATCCCAATACCTGCAACCAGTCAGTGAGCCGGGTGGGCCGGTAAAAGCGCCCGGACCAGCCCGGCCGCTTCCGCCAGAAGAACCACCGAGCCAGCCCCATCAGGCTGATCGGGTGGAAGCCGATAATGGCCACCTTGCCGCCAGGCGCAATACTTCGAGTCGCTTCACGCAACACCTGGTGGGGGTCATGACTGAAGTCCATGACATGGTGCAGCAGGAGCAGATCCACACTGGCCTTGGCCAGGGGCAACAGCTCGAGCCGGGCGCGAACCCGGGTGCCTCCGAAGCCTTCGGTAGAGATGCTGGTCTGCCAGGGTAGCGGGCTCTCGGCCAACATATCCCGACCGCTGCCACTATACAGGGCCACCGCACGCTGGCCGGCCTGGCTGCGCAACCATTCCCCAAGCATGGCTCGCTCTGCTGCCAGCAAAGCCTGACCTGGCTCGCTGTCCAGCCAGTTATCAAAATTGCGGCCCAGCTCCGGTGAAGAAGCATTATAGGAAATACGGTTGAGTGGAGGCAGTTGCATGACGGACAATGACCCCTGATCACAAAAGATTGCCGTTTTTCAGGAGCGTAGCACGACATGTTGCCAAGCCCCACCGCCATCCCCGCATTTCGCGACAATTACATCTGGGCCATCCGCCAGGAGGACCGCTGCGTGGTGGTGGACCCGGGCGATGCTGCACCAGTCGAGCAGTTCCTTAAGGACAACGGGCTGCGCCTCACCAGCATTCTGGTGACTCACCATCATCCGGACCATGTCGGTGGCATTCCTGCTCTACTCCGGGAAAGGGATATTCCCGTTTACGGGCCTGCCAGAGAAACCATCCCCGGGATGACGCACCCGCTTGCCGAAGGCGACACCATCCAGCCAGCAGGCGTGGACATGACCCTGGCAGTCATGGAAGTTCCCGGCCATACCCTTGGCCATATCGCCTTCCACGACACAGACCGCTGCTGGCTGTTCTGCGGTGACACCTTGTTTGCCGGCGGTTGCGGACGGCTGTTCGAGGGCACCCCGGCGCAGATGTTTGACTCACTGCAGCGGCTAGCCAGCCTGCCCGCTAAAACGCAGGTATTCTGTACCCATGAATATACCCTGGCCAACCTGACTTTTGCTGCGGCAGTCACCCCGGATGACGATGCTGTGGCAAAACGCCTCGACACCGTGCGCCAGGCCCGCGAGGCGGGTCAGATCACCCTGCCCTCCACCCTCGAAGAAGAGGTACGCAGCAACCCCTTTCTGCGCGCCCATGAGCCGACACTGAAGCGCGCCTGCGAAGCCCGGGAAGCGGGAACGGCCGGCTCTGATATGCAGTGTTTTGCCGCCTTGCGTCGCTGGAAAGACAACTTTTAGCTGACACTGCTTGTGGGGGCCCTTTGCATGCCCCTAAAATGACTGAAATATTTTGCTGTCGTTATTATTATGAAAAAAATCATCACTCTCGCCCTGTGTCTAGGCTTGGGAGTCCTGGGAGGCTGTGCCTCGAATCAGTCCCTGGATGAGCTTCCTCCCATGCCCGCCGCCGAACCGTCGGTGGACGATGTCAATCTCGCCAACGGCATGGACGAGCCGACCCCCGTGGAAAGCAGCCCGGATCAAGATAAAGACAACAACGATTTATGGGTAAGACTACGTCAGGGTTATGGCCTTGATCTGGAAGTGGAAAATGACCGCATTCGCGTCCAGCGCGACTGGTACGCCCGCCACCCGCAATACTTCACCCGTGTCACCACCCGATCCGAGCGCTACCTTCACTACATCATTGAGCAGGCAGAAGCGCGCAACATGCCATTGGAGTTGGCCCTGTTGCCCATCGTGGAAAGCGCCTTTGACCCCTTCGCCTACTCCCACGGCCGAGCCGCCGGCCCCTGGCAGTTCATTCCCTCTACCGGTGATTACTTCGGCATGGAGCGCACCTGGTGGCAAGATCAACGACGGGACATTCTCAAATCCACCAACGCAGCTCTGGATTATCTGCAAAAGCTCTCCAACCGCTTTGACGGCGACTGGCTACTGGCACTGGCTTCCTACAATGCCGGCGGCGGTACCGTGTCGCGAGCCATCCGCCGCAACGAAGAGGCGGGCAAACCCACGGATTTCTGGAACCTGAATCTGCCGCGGGAGACCACCGCCTACGTTCCCAAGCTGTTGGCGATTGCCCAGATCGTGCAGGAGCCGGAAACCTACGGCGTCACCCTGCATCCGATCCGTAATGAAGCCTATTTCAGCAGCGTGGACATCGGTGGCCAGATTGACCTGACCCAGGCCGCCCGACTGGCGGATATTTCCGTGGAAGAGCTCTATCTGCTTAACCCTTCCTTTAACCGCTGGGCCACCTCGCCGGATGGTCCACACCGTCTTCTGGTTCCGGTTGACCGGGAAGAGCGCTTCCGTACCGGGCTGGCCGAATTGCCCCGGGACCTGCGCATGCAGTGGGCCCGCTACGAAATCCGCCCCGGCGATAACCTGGGCGCCATTGCCCGCAAACATCGCACCACACCGCAGGTCCTGCGCAGCATCAACAAGCTCAACGGCAACACCATCATCGCCGGTCGAACCCTCCTGATTCCGGGGCCCTCCTCCGGGAAAGGCGACTACAGCCTGAGCGAAGATTCGCGCCTGGCCGCCAATCAGTCCCGGGAGCGCAAAGGTCGGCAACGGGTCAATTACACCGTGCAATCCGGCGACACCCTGTGGGAAATTTCCCGTCGCTACAGTGTGGGCGTGAAGGAACTGGCCAAATGGAACAACATGGCCCCCGGCGACAGCCTTAGCATCGGCCAGTCCCTGGCCGTGTGGAGTGAATCCGCCCAGAACAGCAGCAGCGTCGTCCCGCCGGAAAATGACAAGATGGTCCGCAAGCTACGCTATGCAGTACGCAACGGAGACTCCTTGTATGCCATTGCAGACCGCTTTAATGTATCGGTGAACGACATCAAGAGCTGGAACGACCGTGTAGCCAGCAATCGTTACATTAAACCCGGGCAACGGCTGACACTCTACGTTGATATTCGCAAAACGTTCTAGACCCTTACTGGCCCTTGTGGCCCTGCTCCTCGGCGTGGCTTGCCACGCCGAGGTGACCCGCAGCCACGGCTACCATCCCTTCGGCAACCTCAAGTACCCCGCCGACTTTCAGCACCTTGATTACGTCAACCCGGATGCCCCCAAAGGCGGCACTATGCGTCTTTATGGCCAGGGCTCCTTTGACAGCCTCAACCCGTATATTCTCAAGGGCATTAGCCCGGCTGATACCCCCGGCATGCAGATGTACGGTGTCACCGAGCTGGCCGACAGTTTGCTGATGGGCAACCAGTCCCATAACCGGCTGGGCGATGAACCCGGAGCCGCTTATGGCCTGATCGCCGAATGGGTGGAATATCCTCATGACCGCAGCTGGGCCACTTTCCGCATCCGCGAACAGGCTCACTTCCATGACGGCCACCCGATCCGCGCCGAAGACGTGGTGTTCAGCTTTGAGATTCTGCTCAGCAAGGGAAAGCCCGAGTATACCTTGCAGCTGGCTGACCTGGCCGATGTGAAGGCGGTGGACCCGCTCACCGTGAAGTTTACCTTCAAGGAAGGCCGCAAGGATTTACCCCTGGTGGTCGGCTCGATCCCCATCCTCCCCAAGCATTATTGGGAGAAGCACGATTTCGAGCGAGCCACCCTGACTCCGTCACTCTCCAGCGGCCCTTATCAGGTCAGCTCAGTCAAACCGGGCAAGCAGGTGGTTTTCCAGCGGGTCAAGGATTACTGGGCAGCGGATCTACCTGTTAACCGCGGCCGTTACAACTTCGATCAAGTGATTTTCGAGTTTTTCCGCGATGCTGATGTGGGTTTTGAAGCCTTCAAGTCTGGCGATTATGACCTGCATTACGACTACAGCTCGAAGCATTGGGCCACCGCCTACGACTTTGCCGCCGTTGAACAGGGTCAGATAATCAAACAGGAAATCCCTCACCAGATGCCTCGTCCGGTGCAGGCTTTCTTTTTCAATACCCGCAGCGCCCCGTTTAATGACCTGAACGTCCGTAAGGCTGCCAGCCTGCTGTTTGACTTCGAATGGTCCAACCGCAACCTGTTCAGTAATGCCTATAGCCGCACTGTCAGCTGGTTTCCCAACAGCCCCTACACTGCCCCGGTTCCCGCAACCGCTGAAGAGCAAGCGCTGTTGGCTGATCAAGCCAAGCATCTGCCGGACAATTTCTTCAGCGCTGATATCCATCCTCCCGTGAATGATGGCAGCGGCCAGATCCGCAACCGCATGCGCGAGGCACTATCACTGCTGCAGGAAAGCGGTTGGCGCCTGCAGGATCACAAGTTGGTCAACGAGCAAGGCAAGCCGCTCCGCTTTACCGTTCTCAATTATCACAACCCCGGCATTTACCGCATCCTCGCCCCCTGGTTCCGTAACCTGCAGCGTCTGGGCATTGAGGCCGATTACCGGGAAGTAGAACCCGCTGCCTATAAGGAGCGGCTGGACAACTTCGACTATGATGTGGTGCTGTTTGTACTGCCGGTACGCGACTATCCCGGACCGGAGCTGACCGATTATTTCGCTTCAAGCAGTGCAGATATCCCCGGCAGCAAGAATCTGGCGGGTATTAGCCACCCGGTTGTCGATTTTCTGGTTCGCACTGCCCTGTCTGCTGAGCAAGAAGCCGAGTATGTGCTCAGCCTGCAAGCGCTGGACCGGATGTTGCGCTACCAGCATTACGGCGTCCTGAATTACCATATTCGCCATCACCGGGTTGCCTGGTGGGACAGATTTTCCCGCCCTTCGGAACCGATCCCGTTCGGATTGGGTCTGGATACCTGGTGGATGAAAAATAAATAACGCGCGCACGCTTCACGCTGGCATGTAACAAGCCTGGCCACGCTTATTCCTGGTGGGCCAGCACTGATTACGCGACGATACCTGGAGCAGCGACGACATTGTTGCTATAGCCCGTTGCATGTTGCCCGTGAGCGTGCCGCATGAAGAAAAAGGAGTCATTATGGGCATTCACAGCACTGTGCTGCGTGGGCTGTTTGTTGGGCTGTGTGCGTTCACAGCATTGGCGCATGCCGAAATCCACAAGAGCCATGCCATTGCCATGCATGGCGAGCCCAAATATTCCCCCGGGTTCTCGCATTTTGATTACACCAACCCCAACGCCCCCAAAGGCGGCGAGCTGCGGCTGCATGTGATCGGCGGTTTCGACTCTCTCAACCCCTTTGTCTCCAAGGGCCGCGCCGCCGCTGGCATGGCGTATCTGGACAACTCCTACCTGTACGATTCACTCACTGTGCGCGGTGAAGACGAACCTTTCACCCAGTACGGCTTGCTTGCAGAAAGCATCGAATGGCCGGATGACCGCAGCTGGGTGCGTTTCCACCTTCGCGAGGAGGCCCGTTTCGCAGATGGAGAACCGGTGCAGGCCGACGATGTGGCCTGGACCTTTGACACCCTGATGGAGAAAGGCAAGCCTTTCTATAGCTACTACTACGCAGCCGTTGAACGCGTGGAAGTCAACGATCCGCGCACCGTTACCTTTCACTTCAAGGCCAGTGACAACCGGGAACTGCCGCTGATCATCGGCCAGCTTCCCGTGCTGCCCAAGCACCACTGGCAAGATCGGGAGTTCGACAAAGACGGCATGCTCCCGCCCCTTGGCTCAGGCCCTTACCGCCTGGCCGAAGCGAAACCCGGCAAGAAAGTGGTTTACCAGCGCCGCAAGGATTACTGGGCGCAATCACTGCCTGTGATGAAGGGACGTAATAACTTCGATCGCATCATCTATGATTACTATCTGGATGAAACCGCGGCTCTGGAAGCCTTCAAAAGTGGTCGCTACGACTGGCGCCATGAAAACAATTCCAAACTCTGGGCCACAGCGTATCGGGGCCCGGCCTTCGAAAGCGGCAAGATTGTTACTGATGAAGTCAGCCACGGAAACCCCTGGGGCGCACAGGCCTTCATCTTCAATCTGCGCAAGGAATTATTCCAGGATGAAATCCTGAGAGAGGCGATTGGTTACGCGTTTGACTTCCAATGGTCCAACGACAATCTGTTCTACGGACAATACAAACAGAACCGTAGCTACTTTGATAACTCCGAAATGGCCGCCACGGGTCTTCCCTCAAAGGCGGAGCTGGCATTGCTGGAGCCATACCGAGAGCAACTACCGGAAGCGGTTTTCAACAAGGAATACCAGCCTCCCAAAACCGATGGGTCTGGTCGTCCCCGTGAAAATCTGCGCAAGGCATCCATGTTGCTCAAGGAAGCCGGCTATCAGCTCCGCGACGGACAGCTTTACACCCCGGACAACAAGCCGGTTCGCTTCGAGTTTATCCTCAGCTCTCCGGCCTTTGAGCGCATCGTTCTGCCTTTCTCCCGTAACCTGAAGGCACTGGGTATTGTGGCCAACGTCTCCAAGGTGGATTCGTCCCTGTGGGTTGAGCGCATCCAGAATTTCGACTTCGATATGATTGTGTATCGCATGGGGCAATCCAGCTCACCGGGCAATGAACAGCAAGAATACTGGTCTTCCCAGGCTGCCGAACAGCCCGGCAGCCGCAACCTGATTGGCATCAAGAATCCGGTTGTGGATGCGCTGGTGGACAAGATCGTCGCAGCCCAGACCCGTGAAGAACTGATTACCCGCTGCCGGGCCCTGGACCGGGTGCTGCAATGGCAGCATTACAGTGTCTTCAACTGGTATTCCGACCAATACCGACTCGCCTACCAGTCCCGCCTGCGACACCCTGAACTTGGCAAGTACGTTGGCATGGATGCGGCCCTGGATACCTGGTGGGATAGCACAGCGAAATGATGCGCTACTACATTGCCAAACGGCTGCTGCTGGTTCTTCCTACTCTGTTCGGCATCCTGTTACTGAACTTTCTGGTGGTACAGGCCGCTCCCGGCGGACCAGTGGAAAAGACCCTGGCGGAACTGCAAGGAATTGGCGGCGGCGGCACCGGCAGCAGCTTTGCCGGCGGCAGTGCGGACACCGTCAGCGGCGGCGAATACCGTGGTTCCCGGGGTTTGCCACCGGAGCTGGTGGAACGTATTGAAAAGATGTACGGCTTTGACAAGCCTGCCCATGAACGTTTCTGGCTGATGATAAAAAACTATTTCAGCTTCGATTTCGGCGAATCCTATTACCGGGACCGTTCCGTCACCGAGCTGATTGTAGAACGCCTGCCAGTGTCCATCTCTCTGGGGCTGTGGAGCACCCTGATTGCCTACATGATTTCCATTCCACTGGGCATTCACAAGGCAGTCAGAGACGGCTCTCGCTTTGATGTCTGGTCAAGCACCGCGATTATTGTCGGCTTTGCCATCCCCAGCTTTCTGCTGGGCATCCTGTTGATCGTGCTGTTTGCCGGCGGCTCCTATTTCGAGTGGTTCCCGCTTCGCGGCCTTACCTCTGACAATTTTGATGAGCTTAGCCTGTTCGGCAAGATTGTCGACTACGCCTGGCATATCACACTGCCCACCATCGCCATCGTGGTCGGCAACTTCGCCACCCTGTCCATGCTGACCAAAAATTCCTTCATGGACGAAATTCGCAAACAGTATGTGCAAACCGCCCGAGCCAAGGGACTGAGTGAAAAGCAGGTGCTCTACGGCCATGTGTTCCGCAACGCCATGCTGATCATCATCGCCGGTTTTCCCGCCGCTTTTATCAGCATGTTCTTTACCGGTGTACTGCTGATCGAATTCATCTTCTCCCTGGACGGGCTCGGGCTGCTGGGCTTTGAATCGGTGATCAACCGCGACTATCCGGTGGTCTTTGGCACCCTGTTCATCTTCACCCTCATCAGCCTGTTGCTGAAGCTTGTCAGCGACCTGACCTATATGTGGGTGGATCCGCGCATCGACTTTGAACGGAGGGATAACTAATGGCTCTACCCTCCCTGCGTTTCAGCAATCCGGTATCGGCCCGCCAATGGCAAGCTTTTCGCAGCAACCGCCGGGGCTACTGGTCGTTATGGATTTTCCTTGTGCTGTTTATCCTCAGCCTGGGCGCGGAATTCATCTCCAACGACAAGCCCTTGCTGGTTCACTATGACGGCGACCTCTACACCCCGGTATTCAATGCCTACCCGGAAACCACTTTTGGCGGCTTTTTCGAATCGGAAGCCAACTACCGGGACCCGGTGGTAAAAGATCTGATCGAAGAGAATGGCTGGATACTCTGGCCGCCGATTCGATTCAGCTATAACACCATCAACTACGATCTGAGCGAACCCGCGCCTGCCCCACCCTCGGCGGAAAACTGGCTCGGCACCGATGACCAGGGCCGCGATGTGGCCGCCGGATTAATATACGGCTTTCGTATTTCCGTACTGTTCGGGCTGATGTTGACTCTGTTCTCCAGCATTGTCGGCATCATTGTTGGTGCCATTCAGGGCTACTACGGTGGCTGGCTGGATCTGGCCGGGCAGCGCTTTCTGGAAATCTGGTCAAGCATGCCGACCCTGTTCCTGATTATCATCATTTCCAGCTTTGTGACGCCTAGCTTCTGGATTTTGCTGATCATCATGCTGCTGTTTTCCTGGATGACACTGGTGGACCTGGTGCGGGCCGAATTCCTGCGCTGTCGTAATATGGACTATGTACGCGCCGCTCACGCCATGGGGGTGCGCACACCGGTGATCATGTTCCGCCATATGCTGCCCAATGCCATGGTGGCCACCATCACCTTCCTGCCTTTCATTCTCAACGGTGCCGTGGTGACACTCACCTCCCTGGACTTTATCGGTTTCGGTCTACCCCCCGATGCGCCTTCCCTGGGCCGCCTGGTGGGTCAGGGGAAAGCCAATCTGCACGCTCCCTGGCTGGGAATCAGCGTCTTTGCCACACTCACGGTCATGCTGACCCTGCTGGTGTTTATCGGCGAAGCCGTTCGTGATGCATTCGACACGAGGAAGTTTCTGCAATGAGCCTCCTATCCCTGCGTGGTCTGACCATTCGATTTGGCCAGGATGTGGCCGTAGATAACCTGTCCCTGGATCTGGAACCCGGCCACATGCTGGCGTTGGTGGGCGAGTCTGGTTCCGGCAAGTCCCTGACCGCCCTGTCGATCCTTGATCTGTTGCCGGATAGTGCCAGCTGGCACGCCGACACACTGACTCTTGATGGCGAAAACCTGCTCGGGCTCACGGAAAACCGCAAACGCGCCCTGCGCGGCGGCCGTATCGGCACCATTTTCCAGGAACCACTCACGGCCCTGAATCCTCTGCATACGGTGGAAAAACAGATCAACGAAAGCCTGTTTGTTCATCAGGGAATGAGCCGGCAGAAGGCCCGTGCGCGCTGCCTGGAATTACTCTGCCAGGTTGAGCTTCCTGCTACATCGGAAATGCTGGGCCGTTATCCGCACCAGCTCAGTGGTGGCCAGCGCCAGCGGGTAATGATTGCCATGGCCCTGGCCAACGATCCACAGATTCTGATTGCCGACGAGCCCACCACCGCTCTCGACGTGACCGTTCAGGAAACTATTCTGACGCTGATCAAGCGGTTGCAGAACGAACTGAACCTGTCGATCCTGCTGATCAGCCATGATCTGGCGGTAGTCAGCCGCTTTGCCGATGACATTCTTGTCATGCATCGCGGCAAGAAAGTGGAAGCCGGCCCCACGGCACAGGTGCTGGAACAGCCCAAGGAGGCCTATACGCGCCATCTGATCGACTCGGAGCCCCGAGGCCGGATGCCGCCACTGGCGGAGGATGCACCGCTGCTTCTGGAAGCCAGTACCATGGCGGTCACCTTCAAGGAAAAGCGCCGGAGCCTGTTCTCCCCTGCCCCGTTGATGCGGGCGGTGGATGAGATTGATCTTTGCGTCAGGCGCGGCGAGACCCTCGGTATTGTCGGCGAATCCGGCTCTGGTAAATCCACTCTGGCGCTGGCGTTGTTGCGCCTGGTAAAGAGCCAGGGCCAGATCCTCATGGACGGTACCGATCTGCGACAACTAACCCCCCGGCAGCTGCGCGGCTGGCGCAGCCGCCTGCAAGTGGTCTTCCAGGACCCATTCGGCAGCCTCAATCCGCGCATGACAGTGGGCCAGATCGTGGCGGAAGGTCTGGCCGTGCACGCCGGCAGCCTGTCTCGACAGGAAAGGGATGCCAAAGTCATCCAGATGCTCGAAGAAGTGGACCTTCCGGCCGAAGCACGACATCGCTACCCCCATGAGTTTTCCGGCGGTCAGCGGCAGCGTATCGCCATTGCCCGTGCCCTGATCATGGAACCCGAGCTGCTGATTCTGGATGAACCCACCTCAGCCCTGGATCGGAGTGTGCAATATCAGATCCTGGAACTGCTCAAATCCCTGCAAGAGAAACATGATCTCAGCTATTTGTTTATCAGCCATGATCTGAAAGTCATACGATCCATCTGTCACCGGGTGATGGTGATGAAGGATGGCAAGGTGGTTGAGCAAGGCGATACAGAGGCTATCTTTGACCAGCCACAACACAGTTATACCCACAAGCTCATGTCCGCGGCCTTTGCCACGGGAAACACACCGTTGCATTTGGCAACCCCTGAGCAGACGTCAAAACCCGTTTAATTGCCTATAATCAGTAACAAGTTGAAAGTTGAAAGTTAAGAAGCGCCATTAACACGCGCTTTTCGACTTCCAACTTCCAACTTCCAACTCAAAATACATCGAGGACAGACATGGGATTTCTAGCAGGCAAACGCTACCTTATCGTCGGCGTCGCCAGTGACCGCTCCATTGCCACGGGTATTGCCGAAGCGATGCACCGCGAAGGCGCCGAGCTGGCCTTTACCTACCAGAACGAGAAGCTGAAAAGCCGTGTCGTGAAAGCCGCAGAACGCTATGGCAGCAACCAAACACTATGCTACCCCTGCGATGTCGTCAGTGACGAAGAGATCGAGGCAGTATTCACGGCGCTGGGCGATCAATGGGACGGGCTGGATGGAATTATCCACGCGGTGGGCTTTGCTCCAGGCAGCGAACTGGATGGCAGCTTTGCGGAAGTGGCAACCCGCGAAGGATTCCGCATCGCCCATGATATTTCCAGCTACAGCTTCGTTGCCCTGGCCAAAGCCGGGCGTCAGATGATGGCCAACCGCAATGGCTCCCTGCTGACACTCACATACCATGCCGCGCGTCAGACCGTGCCGAACTACAACGTGATGGGCCTGGCCAAGGCCAGCCTGGAAGCCTCAGTTCGTTATCTGGCTTCCAGCATGGGACCGGACGGCATTCGTGTGAACGGGATTTCCGCCGGCCCCATCCGTACCCTCGCAGCATCCGGCATCAAGAAGTTTCGCAGCATGCTGGACTACAACGCCGCCAAGGCACCGCTGCGTCGGAATGTGACTATCGAGGAAGTGGGTAACGTGGCCGCTTTCCTGTGCTCTGACCTGGCATCCGGCATCACCGGCGAAATCACATATGTGGATGCCGGCGCCAGCACCGTATCCATGCCTTTTGAGCTTGAAAACGAGTAAATCAGAAGAAGCACCCGCAACCCGGAATTGCGGCAAAAAAAAAGCTCACCATCGCTGGTGAGCTTTTTTTGTTTCTACCGCTCGATTACTGATCGGCAGAACTGCTACTCAGTCGCTGCAGATTAAGGTCCACATCACCTTCGTCGCGCAACAATGCAACCACCTGACGGAAGTTACGTTGCCCTTCGATATTTCCAAGCTCAAGCAGCGCGGCCTGTTGCTGGGCGTCCGACAGCGGTTCGGCATTACCGTCTTCCACCCGGGTCACCTGGTAAGCCACCAGAGAACCGTCACCCACGCGAGTCAGCTCTATAGCCGAACTTTCCCCTTTCGCAGTCTTCGGCAGCGCAAAGGCGCCGTTGACAACTTCCATGGAGGGCTCGGCCCCACCACGTTGAAGGCCTTCCTGCTCTTCAATCCCGGTCTCGAACAAGGCGGCGATCTCATCCAGGCTCGCGCCCTGCTGCAATTTCTCTTCTGCCTGTGCAGACAATTCCTGCACCCTGTCAGCAGCTCGCTCGCCCTTGAGGCGCTCGCGAATTGCGAAGGAGACATCTTCCAGCGGCAGCGGCTCCGCCGGTTTGTCGTCGAGGATACTGACAGCCAGGTACTCACCAGGGGCAGTCTCGATCAGATCACTGTTGTGGCGATCCTTACGAACCTGGTCACTGTTGAGAGCTTGCTGCACCTGACGAGCAGACAGTGGCTCAGGCAGCGACGACAGGGAAACCCAGTCGGTGCTTACGACTTCGATGCCAACCTGCTCGGCGGGAACGGTCATGTCGCTGTGTTCGTACAGAAGCTCTTCCAGACGTGCCACATCTTCATTCAGCAGAGTTTCCGCGCGGCCCTGTTTGAGATCTGCACGAATCTGCTCGGCCAGTTCCTCAAGTGTGGGCAAATCCTGCTCACGGACAACATCAGATACCTTGATCAGATGCACGCCGGCATCGGTCACCACCGGATCGGAAACCATGCCCGGCTCCAGACTGGCGATAGCCTCTTCCATTTCTTCAGGTAGCGCCCCCTTGGATACCACACCAAGATCGCCACCGGCGTCGGCAGAGCCTGGATCGTCGGAGTACTGAGCGGCCACTTCAGCAAAGGAGCCACCGGCGGCAATTGCCTGTGCGGCTTCAGTCGCACGGGTCTGAGCCTGCTCAAGATCTCTGTCGCCATTGATCTCGACAAGAATATGGGCCACTTTGCGAGCGGTGCTCGCACCTGATTCTTCCATGATAGAGCGGCGGACTTCGTACTCCGCCGCCACGTCTTCCTCACTCACGGATACCTGATCGGTGTAGTCCTGCGCTGACAGCTTCACATAGGCAACCCGGAATTCTTCCGGACGCATGAACTCTGCCTGGTTTTGATCGTAGTAAGCCTTGATGTCTTCATCGCTGACGGAAAAATCACTGCGTAGCGCGTTCAGGTCCAGCGTCACATAACGAATATCACGAACCTGCTCACCCAGTCGGCGCTGCTCTTGCAGTTCCGTTGGCAATGCAAAATTCGTTGCCATGAAGCCGGAGCGATACTGTTCTTTCAGCATGTCCTGACGCAGGCCCTGAATATAACCCTGTGGCGTCAAGCCACGGCTACGCAGTTCCCGCTCGAAACGAATCTCGGAAAACCTGCCATTCTCCTGGAAAAGGGGGACCTGATAAATATCGCGGGCGGCCTGCTTTTCGCTGAATGCCAGCTTGGCGTTATCCGCTGCTGCAAGAATCAGCTGTTCGTTAACCAGTCCTTCCAGCACCATTTCGGGGCGAACAAAGGAATCCAGCATGGACGGGTCTATATTCGGACTCTGCTGGCGCAGCATGTCACGAACACGCTCCACACGCTGATTCACCACACTGCGGGTGATTTTGTTGCCTTCCACTTCGGCAACCACATCTCCGCTTCCACCACCGGTGAAATAGCCGTAGAAACCGGAAATCACAAAAGGAAGGATAATCGCGGCAAGCAGGACCTTGCCCACGGGACCGCGGACAAACCGTCTGAACTCCTGCATGAAAATACTCCGTAGGGACTCTTATTAAAACCTGGAGCCGTGACTTAAGCATGGCTTCAGGTGAAAACTTTCGAATTCGATCTTGTTATGTGAGAACCGCAATTTTTACCACAGGTTCCCCTAAACGGAAAAAAGCGCACCCGCTTACGGCTGCGCTTCCTCAAACTGGCGGAGCGGACGGGACTCGAACCCGCGACCCCCGGCGTGACAGGCCGGTATTCTAACCAGCTGAACTACCGCTCCAGCAAACAGTTTAGTTCACCGCGTCTTTCAGTGCCTTACCAGCTTTGAAGCCCGGTACTTTGGCAGCGGCGATCTGAATAGTCTGGCCAGTTTGCGGGTTGCGGCCTTCGCGAGCAGCGCGCTCTTTCACAGCAAAAGTACCAAAACCTACCAGAGAAACGCTGTCACCTTTTTTCAGGGCGCCAGTAACCGCTTCCAAAGTAGCATCCAGTGCACGACCTGCGTCGGCTTTGGAAATATCCGCGCTAGCGGCAATCGCATCAATCAACTCTGACTTATTCACAAAGTTCCCCTTTCTGTTTTTCCCGGTTTTATGGTCGAGGCGTGATGTACTCTCCTCCTGAGCAAGCAGCCTTTATACCAACGGGTATAAGGAGCGTCAAGAAAGGAAAGGTATCATCGCACCCAAGTTAAAAAAAATGAAAAACCATATAGATCAATAATTTAAAAAGCTTCAATTCCGGCTCATTAATGTGTACTGGGCCGCTTTTCACCTTCCTGGTTTTTCTCTTCTGCGAGCGCCAAATCCTCTTCCAGTTCCGCTTCGCTCAGCGGGCTGGGTTGATGAGTCAGCGCCACATCAAGCACCTGGTCAATCCATTTAACAGGACGGATATCCAGGGACGACTTGATATTGTCCGGAATCTCCTTGAGATCCCGCTCGTTTTCTTCCGGTATCAATACCGTCTTGATGCCACCACGATGAGCAGCCAATAATTTCTCTTTCAAGCCACCAATGGGCAGAACCTGGCCACGCAGGGTAATTTCACCAGTCATGGCCACGTCTGCACGCACCGGTATACCTGTGAGCACGGACACCATGGCAGTACACATGCCGACACCCGCACTGGGGCCGTCCTTCGGCGTAGCACCTTCCGGCACATGCATGTGCAAATCGTTACGGTCCAGGGTGCGGCGACGGATACCAAGAGTTCCAGCACGGCTTTTCACAACCGTCCAGGCCGCCTGAATGGATTCCTGCATCACATCGCCCAAGGAGCCGGTAGAGATTACGCGGCCTTTGCCCGGAGTGGAAACACTTTCGATAGTCAGCAGCTCGCCACCTACAGAGGTCCACGCCAGTCCGGTAACCTGCCCTACCTGATCCTTTTCTTCCGCACGGCCAAAGCTGAACTTGCGCACACCCAGGTATTGTTCCACCAGCTCCTCGGTGAGCGCGACACTGGTACTCTCTCCAGCCAGCAGGTGTTCCTTGACTACCTTGCGACAAATCTTGCTGACTTCACGCTCCAGTCCACGAACCCCGGCTTCACGGGTGTAATGACGAACCACGTAACGTAGCACGGATTCGTCGAAAACCACTTCGTCCTTTTTCAGACCATTATTCTTGATCTGCTTGGGAACCAGATACTGGAGAGCAATATTGACCTTTTCGTCCTCGGTGTAGCCCGGCAGACGAATGACTTCCATACGGTCCAGCAAGGGTGCCGGAATATTCATGGAGTTGGAGGTGCAGACAAACAGGGTTTCCGACAGATTGTAATCCACCTCCAGATAGTGATCGCTGAAGGTATCGTTCTGTTCCGGATCGAGCACTTCCAGTAGCGCAGAGGCCGGATCACCACGGTTATCCATGCCCATCTTGTCCACTTCATCGAACAGGAACAGCGGGTTCCTGACACCGACCTTGGACAGCTTCTGCACTACCTTGCCCGGCAACGAGCCGATATAAGTGCGACGGTGACCGCGAATTTCGGCTTCATCTCGCACTCCACCCAACGCCATGCGGACAAACTTGCGGTTGGTGGCATGGGCAATGGATTGTCCCAGGGAGGTTTTACCCACGCCTGGCGGGCCCACCAAGCACAACACCGGCCCCTTTACCTTGCCCACACGGCTCTGTACCGCCAGGAACTCCAGAATCCGGTCCTTCACTTCTTCCAGACCGTAATGATCCTCATCCAGCACTTTTTTGGCATGGGCCAGATCGTGACGTACCCGGCTGCGCTTCTTCCACGGCACCGATGTCATCCAGTCCAGATAGCTACGCACTACCGTGGCTTCCGCAGACATGGGCGACATCATCTTGAGCTTGTTCAGCTCGTTCATGGATTTCTCGAGGGCTTCCTTGGGCATGCCCACGCTTTCAATTTTCTTTTCCAGGTCTTCCAGGTCGTTACCACTGTCGTCCAGATCACCCAGTTCTTTCTGGATGGCTTTCATCTGTTCGTTCAGGTAGTACTCGCGCTGGCTTTTCTCCATCTGTTTCTTGACGCGCCCACGAATGCGTTTTTCCACCTTGAGCACATCAATGTCGGATTCCATAAGCGCAATCAGGTGTTCAACCCGCTCACGCACATCCACCATTTCCAGCACGTCCTGCTTTTCTTCCAGTTTCAATTGCAGGTGGGCGGCAATGGTGTCGGCCAGACGGCTGACTTCATCAATGGAGGAGACAGAGCCGGTGACTTCCGGCGCCACTTTCTTGGAAAGTTTGACGTAATCCTCGAACTGGGATTGCAGCGAGCGGGACAGTGCCTCCTGCTCACCCTCATCCGGCAGCCCCTCTTCCAGCTCTCG
Organism: Alcanivorax jadensis T9; assembly: GCF_000756655.1. GTDB lineage: Bacteria > Pseudomonadota > Gammaproteobacteria > Pseudomonadales > Alcanivoracaceae > Alcanivorax > Alcanivorax jadensis. Next base: position 108,707 of record NZ_ARXU01000001.1, on the reverse strand, counting down.
CACATCAGCGATACCACCTTGGTCGCCGAACTCGGCCTTGACCACGTGGGCACGCTGACCGCCTTCAACCAGCACCTTGACGGTGCCGTCGGGCAGTTTGAGCAGCTGCAGGATGGTTGAGACGGTACCGACCCGGTAAATGTCATCCGCACCCGGGTCATCGTCAGAGGCATTGCGCTGGGCGACCAGCATGATCTGTTTGTCGTCCGCCATGGCGGTTTCAAGCGCAGCAATGGACTTTTCCCGGCCAACAAACAGCGGGATCACCATATGGGGATACACCACTACGTCACGCAGTGGTAAAAGCGGGATATCTTTCAGCACGTATTGCCTCTATTGCCGTGGTGGCACCTTAATCCGGTGCCACCTTGGAAGACTGCTCGTTGTTCTCGTAAATCAACAACGGATCGGATTCGCCCTTGATGGTGGGACTGTCGATAACCACCTTGGCAACAGAGTCCATGGAAGGAACCTGGTACATGGTATCGAGCAGCACACTTTCCAGAATGGAGCGCAGACCACGGGCCCCTGTCTTTCTTTCCATGGCTTTGTGGGCCACGGCGCGAAGGGCATCATCGCGGAAATCCAGCTCCACGCCTTCCATCTCGAACAGGCGGGCGTACTGTTTGGTCAGAGCATTGCGTGGTTCAGTGAGAATCTGAACCAGCGCCTCTTCACTGAGCTCTTCAAGGGTCGCGATCACCGGCAGACGACCGATAAATTCGGGGATCAGGCCATACTTGACCAGATCTTCCGGTTCCACATCTACCAGCAATTCACCCAGGTTACGGGCATCATCCTTGCTCTTCACTTCTGCAGAGAAGCCAATACCGCCCTTCTCGGAGCGCTCGCGGATTACCTTGTCCAGGCCGGCAAAGGCACCACCACAGATAAACAGCATGTTGGAGGTGTCCACCTGCAGGAACTCCTGCTGGGGATGCTTGCGCCCGCCCTGGGGAGGCACAGAGGCCACGGTACCTTCAATCAGCTTGAGCAGGGCCTGCTGCACGCCCTCCCCGCTCACATCACGGGTGATGGAGGGGTTGTCAGACTTGCGGGAGATCTTGTCGATTTCATCGATATAGACAATACCGCGCTGGGCCTTGTCCACATCATAGTCGCACTTCTGCAACAGTTTCTGAATGATGTTTTCCACATCCTCACCCACGTAACCGGCTTCGGTGAGGGTGGTGGCATCCGCGATGGTGAAAGGCACATTGAGCAACCGCGCCAAGGTCTCGGCCAACAGCGTTTTACCACTACCGGTGGGACCGATAAGCAAAATATTACTCTTGCCGAGTTCCACCTCATCACGGCCCTTGCTACTGCTGCGCAGGCGCTTGTAATGGTTGTATACCGCCACGGCGAGGACTCGTTTGGCTCGCTCCTGGCCAATCACATACTCATCAAGGGTTTCCTTGATTTCGTTGGGCTTGGGCAGGGCTTCACCGCCGGTGTCCCCGGTGTCTTCCTGCACTTCCTCGCGGATGATGTCATTACACAGATCCACGCATTCGTCGCAGATAAAGACCGAGGGCCCCGCAATCAGCTTGCGGACCTCATGCTGGCTTTTGCCACAAAAAGAGCAGTACAGCAGCTTGCCGTCGTCGCCCTTGCCAGTGGAGTCGGTCATTGAATCGCCTCTAAACCTGTGTATTTGAGTATTTGCGTCTCTTTGAAGATGCAGGGAGACGGGGGCTTTTTCAAGCCCGCCGGGCCTCTCAGGCCTTCCGTTAGGACACTTTTTGTACGAAGGTTACCGAATTACACCGGACGCTGACGCAATACCGCGTCAACGATGCCATATTCCTGCGCTTCTTCCGCGCCCAGGAAGTTGTCGCGGTCGGTATCCTTCTCCAGCCTTTCCAGCGACTGGCCGGTGTGATGCGCCAGCAGGCTGTTGAGCTGCCCTTTGATCTTGAGGATTTCCCTTGCGTGGATCTCGATATCCGAAGCCTGGCCCTGGAAACCGCCCAGCGGCTGATGGATCATCACCCGGGCATTGGGCAGCACATAGCGTTTGCCTGCTGCACCGGCGGCCAGCAGGAAAGCCCCCATACTGGCAGCCTGGCCCACGCACATGGTGGACACATCCGGCTTGATGAACTGCATGGTGTCATAGATGGACATGCCGGCTGTGACAGAACCACCCGGGCTGTTGATATAGAGATGAATGTCCTTGTCCGGGTTTTCCGACTCCAGGAACAGCATCTGGGCCACGATCAGGTTGGCCATTTGGTCTTCCACCTGGCCGATCATGAAAATCACCCGTTCCTTGAGCAGGCGGGAATAGATATCAAAAGAACGCTCACCACGGGCAGTCTGCTCGATCACCATCGGCACCAGACCCAGATTGGTGGGATCCTTGCTCAGCTCTTGCATTTCCGGGGTCATGGAGTTGATACGGCTCAAGTCGATCATGTAGCGCTTTCCTTCTCGTCGATCGTCCGGGGACGCTCTTGCGATTTATTGGTATCGGCCGGTAGCCGACCTCATCCTGAATGCTGCAATGGGGGCTGACATAGCCGAAAACAAGGCAGGCTGGACGAACAGGGCTTCCCGCATCTTATGACGGTGTATGGGGGGCGTCTATAAAAGTGGGCTTTGGCGGGGTCTGAATGCGCAAAACTTGCGCAAATTGTGCATAAATAACGCAAAACGGGGCCAGAAGGCCCCGTTTTGGTGTCAAAAAGCGGAAAGAATCAGCCTTCTGCTTGCTCACGTGGCTTCACCGCGTCCTGGTAGGACATGGCTTTCTCTTCCACCTTGGCACTATCCAGAACCAGGTCGACAACCTGCTCTTCCAGTACCGCACCTTCAATCTGCTGCAGCTGCTGCGGATTGCTGTAAACCCAGCTCACCACCTCTTCCGGCTTCTCGTACTGCTCGGCGATTTCCTCAACACGGGCTTTCACCTTGTCGGCATCGGCCTTGATCTCGTGCTTGTCGAGGATAGCGCGAACCACCAGGCCCAGACGCACGGAACGCTCAGCCTGCTCCTTGAACAGATCATCCGGCAGGATGGAGGCATCAAACTGCTGACCGCCACCAAACTGCTGCATCATCTGTTGACGCATGCGCTGGATTTCCTGGGTAACCAGGGCGCCCGGCAGGTCAAACTCGTGCAGGTTGACCAGGCCATCCATCGCCTGCTCTTTCACCTTGCCGGTTACCGCATTCTTCAGCTCGCGCTCCATGTTCTTGCGCACTTCTGCCTTGAATTTGGCTTCGTCGCCATCGTCAACACCGAACGCTTTCATGAACTCGGCATCCACTTCCGGCAACGCCTTGCCTTCAACCTTGTTGACCTTGATCTGGAACACCACGGACTGGCCTTTCAGCTCTTCGGACTGGTAGTCCTCCGGGAAGGTCACGTCGATGTCTTTTTCCTCACCAGCTTTCATGCCAACGATGCCGTCTTCAAAGCCCGGGATCATCTGGCCGGAGCCCAGCTCCAGGTTCTGCCCTTCGGCGCTACCGCCTTCGAAGGCTTCACCGTCTTTCAGACCTTTGAAATCAATGTTGACGCGGTCACCCGTTTCCGCGGCACGATCCACATCGGCGAACTCGGCGCGCTGCTGGCGCAGGGTTTCGATCATGGTATCCACATCGGAATCGGACACTTCAGCCTTGGGCTTTTCCACTTCGATGGAATCGAAAGCCGCCAGCTCGACATCCGGGTATACCTCGAAGGTAGCCACGAATTCCAGGTCCTTGCCTGCTTCGTTGGTCTTGGCTTCAAAGCCCGGCATACCCGCTGGCTGCAGCTTTTCCTGCTCCACCGCTTCGATGAAGGCTTCACGCATTACGTCAGCCAGCACTTCGTTACGCACGGCCCCGCCAAAGCGACGCTTTACTTCACGCATGGGCACTTTACCCGGGCGGAAACCGTCCAGACGGATCGTTTTCTGGGCTTCCTGCAGCTTGCCTTCTACTGCCACATCCACTTTTTCCGCGGGTACACCCACCGTTACACGGCGCTCAAGACCTGAAGTCGTTTCAACAGAAACCTGCATAACATCCTCTTTAAAAAAGACTTTTATCTCTGCCCGCCGCCGAAATAACGCGAAGACGGCCTAATGAAGGGCGAAGATTATAATCAAAGGGGGCTTCGCTGCCTACAGCCTGACTGTTCAGCAGTGCCTGAAGCCCATACGAAAAAGCCTCCGGGGATCTATCCCGGAGGCTTTTAATATGGGGTGACTGATGGGGCTCGAACCCACGACCGCCGGAATCACAATCCGGAGCTCTACCAACTGAGCTACAATCACCATAAAACTGTCTGCTTTCTTTCCTGCCTGGCGCACCTGGCAGGACTTGAACCTGCAACCTACGGCTTAGAAGGCCGTTGCTCTATCCAGTTGAGCTACAGGCGCTTGCAGATTTCCGCCATCAAGCCAACTGGTCGGGGTGGAGGGATTCGAACCCCCGACATCCTGCTCCCAAAGCAGGCGCGCTACCAGGCTGCGCTACACCCCGTCTTTTAAAGCTGCGTCAGTGACTAAGCTCGAAAGCGAGGCGCGCATAATACTCGGCACCCCCATGAGCGTCAACGGGGTTCGACGCAAAAAAATGTCTAACGTTCAGATTTTAGTCAACTTTTGCGCGTTGTGCCTGCGCGTGCGAGAATCGCGCCGTTCACGGCTAGCCCCGGCAGGCTGCGATTAACGCAACCGCGCCAAGCCGCCCCCTATTGTAGTCAATTTCAGAGAGACCGCCCACATGACCGCCCAGATTCTTGATGGCAAAACCCTGGCCCAGCAGTTCGAACAGGAGATGCGCCTGCGCGTCGACGCCCTGAAAGCCAAGGCCAACGGCCGCACGCCGATTCTTGCCACCATTCTGGTGGGTGCTGACCCGGCATCTGCCACCTATGTAAAGATGAAAGGCAACGCCTGCCAGCGTGTCGGCATGGAATCTGTCGCCATTGAGCTGGACGAAGACACCAGCACCGAACAATTGCTGGCAAAAATTGACGAACTCAACACCAATCCTGATGTGCACGGCATTCTGCTACAACATCCGGTGCCCGCCCAGATTGATGAACGCGCCTGTTTCGACGCCATCAGCCTGGAAAAGGACGTGGACGGCGTCACCTGCCTCGGGTTTGGTCGCATGAGCATGGGTGAGGACGCTTACGGCTGCGCCACCCCCAAAGGCATCATGCGCTTGCTGGAGCACTACCAAGTGGAACTGGAAGGCAAACATGCCGTAGTGGTGGGTCGCAGCGCCATTCTTGGCAAACCCATGGCCATGATGCTGCTGGAAGCCAATGCCACAGTCACCATCTGCCACAGCCGCACCCGGGATCTGCCAGCCCTGGTCAAACAGGCTGACATCGTTGTCGGCGCCGTGGGCAAGCCGGAGTTCATCAAGGCAGACTGGATCAAGGATGGCGCCGTGGTCGTCGATGCCGGCTTCCACCCGGAAAAGTGTGGCGACATCGAGCTGGGACCACTGGTAGATAGAGTGAGCGCCTATACTCCGGTACCCGGCGGCGTCGGCCCCATGACCATCAACACCCTGATTTTCCAGACCCTGCAGTCCGGCGAAAAAGCCCTGGGCTAACCGACCAACCCAAAAGCCGCGTTCATTATGGTCGCGGCTTTTGGGTGGCCACTACTGCCTAATTAACGCCTCTAACGGTGCCACCACTACAACACCAACAGGCGCCGGCCCTACTGATAATCGCGTTCCACAAATGTAAATTCCCACAAAAAAGCCGCACCCAAACCTTAGGCGCGGCCTCTTTGCTTTCTGTCAACACCACGCACGCGACATCGCGCAGCTATTAACTCTTCACTGTTAATTACTAACTGTCTTTGGGCCAGGACTCACGCAGACCGACAGTCTGATTGAACACCAGCTTGTCAGCGCTGCTGCTCTGATCCACACAGAAGTAACCCTCACGCTCGAACTGGTAACGGGTTTCGGCCAGAACCCCACGCAGACCTGGCTCCACCCAGCAACCATCCAGCACGCTCAATGAATCCGGATTGATATGGGACAGGAAGGTCTGCCCTTCTTCTGTCTTGTTGGGGTTCGCAGCGGTGAACAGGCGGTCGTAGAGACGCACCTCACAGGGCTCACCCTTGCTGGCACTGACCCAGTGGATCACCCCGCGCAGTTTGCCCTGGTCATCCGCATTTTCCGGGTTCTTGCCCAGGGTGTCCGGATCATAGCTGCAGCGCACTTCCACAATCTCGCCGCTGTCATCGCGGACCACATCGGTAGCACGCACCACATAGCCGTAGCGCAGACGCACCCGATCGCCCAGCACCAGGCGCTTGAACTTCTTGTTGGCCTCTTCCCGAAAATCCTCCCGGTCGATATAAATCTCCCGGGTCATGGGTACCTGGCGGGTTCCCATGGTCTCGTTCTGCGGATGCACCGGGGCGGTCAGGGATTCCTCCTTGCCCCCTTCCCAGTTTTCGATGACCACTTTCAAGGGATTCAGCACACACATGGCGCGGGGGGCATGCTGATTCAGATCATCGCGGATGGCGGCTTCCAGCATCCCCATGTCCACCACGGAATCCGCCCGGCTGACGCCCACAGACTCACAGAATGTGCGCAGTGAAGCCGGTGTGTAGCCACGACGACGCAGACCGCTGATGGTGGGCATACGCGGATCGTTCCAGCCTTCCACATGCCCTTCATCTACCAACTGCTTGAGCTTGCGCTTGCTGGTCACCGTGTAATTCAGGTTAAGGCGGGCAAACTCATACTGGCGCGGGCTCGCCGGCACGGAGGTGTGCTCGATGACCCAGTCATAAAACGGCCGGTGATCCTCGAACTCCAGGGTACAGAGGCTGTGCGTGATCCCCTCGAGGGCATCGGACAGCGGATGGGTGAAGTCGTACATGGGATAAATCACCCACTTGTCACCGGTCTGATGATGCACTTTCTTGCGGATGCGATAGAGAATCGGATCGCGCAGATTCAGGTTGGCACTCTGCATGTCGATTTTGGCACGCAGCACCGCCGCCCCCTCGTCCATCTCACCGCTGCGCATCTGCTCGAACAGGGCCAGATTCTCTTCCACGCTGCGCTCGCGATAGGGGCTTGGCTTGCCCGGCGTGGTGAAATTACCGCGGTACTCGGCGATCTGCTCCGGGCTCAGGCTGTCCACGTAGGCCAGCCCCTTGTGGATCAGCTCCACGGCCAGCTCATAAAGCCGGTCGAAATAGTCGCTGGCAAACTTCTCCTGACCATTCCAGGTGAAGCCAAGCCACTGCACATCCTGCTTGATCGACTGGATATACTCATCCTCTTCCTTCTCGGGATTAGTATCATCGAAGCGCAGGTTGCAACTGCCGTTATAGCTTTCGGCAACCCCGAAGTTCAGGCAGATAGACTTGGCATGACCAATATGCAGGTACCCATTGGGTTCCGGTGGAAAACGGGTCACCACCTGGCCGTCGTTTTTACCTTCTGCGAGGTCACGGTCGATGATCTGTCTGATAAAATTGCTGGGCGCTTTCGTTTCGCTCATGGGTCTTGGCCAGTCCGGAAGGCAGAGAGCCTGAATATGGGCAGGCTCTCACGGTGAAAATGAAGGTGCGCTAGTGTACTGTACGCCCCCCAACAGTCAAAGACTCAGGGCCCGCCGGGGAACAAAAACCCCCAACCAGGCCCATCTTGCGGAGAAAACCTGATGAAAGTGGTGCTGACAACAACCTACGGCAAAATCACCCTGCAGCTGGACGCAGAGAAAGCGCCGATTACGACCGAGAACTTTGCTCAATACGTCAAGGATGGCCACTTCGACGGCACCATCTTCCACCGTGTTATCAGCAACTTCATGATCCAGGGCGGCGGCTTCAGCGAAGATATGCAGCAGAAGCCCACCCGTGGCACGATCCAGAACGAGGCAGGTAATGGCCTGTCCAACAAGGCAGGCACCATCGCCATGGCGCGCACCCCGGATCCCCATTCCGCGTCCGCCCAATTCTTCATCAACGTGGCCGACAACCACTTCCTGGACAAGGAACGCAGCCAGGACGGCTGGGGTTATGCGGTCTTTGGCGCGGTCAGTGACGGCATGGACGTGGTGGAAAAAATCCGGAATGTGGCCACCGGCAACAGCGGCGGCCACCAGGATGTGCCGGTGGAGCCGGTACTGATCGAATCCGCCGAACTGATCGAGGACTGAGCCCATGCGCGTTCTGGCCACTGCCCTGCTCGCCTTGTTACCGACCCTGCTGCTCGCCAACCCGCAGGTTCGCCTGGAAACCTCTGCCGGCCCGGTCACCGTAGAACTCTACGCGGACCAGGCGCCGCAGACCGTCGCCAATTTCCTCAAGTATGTGGATGACGGCTTCTACGACGGCACCCAGTTCCACCGGGTAATCCGCGGTTTCATGATTCAGGGCGGCGGCTTTGACCAGAACGGGCAGCGCAAGGCCACCCGCGCACCGATCCAGAATGAAGCCGACAACGGCCTGAGCAATGAGCGCGGCACCCTGGCCATGGCCCGTACTGGCAACCCGCACTCGGCCACCGCCCAGTTCTTCATCAATCTGGTCGACAATGACAACCTGGACTTTTCTGGCAAGAATGCCCGTGGCTGGGGCTATGCCGTCTTCGGTAAGGTCACAGACGGGATGGCGGTAGTGGACAACATCGCCAGTGAACGCACCACCAGCCAGCGCCTCAACGGAATGCTGGCGCGGGACGTGCCGGAAGTGCCCATTCTGATTACCCGAGCCTACCGCCTGGATTCAGCCGGCGAAGAAGAAAAAGGCGCACAGTAACCATGAGCTATACCCTGTTTATTTCAGACCTGCACCTGGATCCGGCCCGGCCGGAGCATCTGGAAGCGCTGGGCAAACTGCTGGAAGCCCACGCCGGCCAGGCTGATGCCCTCTATGTACTGGGCGACCTGTTTGAAGCCTGGATTGGCGACGACGATGACACCCCGTTCAATCAGGAAGCCATTGGCGCCTTCCGCAGCTTCAGTGACAACGGCAGCCAGCTCTATTTCATGCATGGCAATCGGGATTTCATGCTCGGTGACGATTTCGCCGCTGCCTGTAGCGGCACCTTGCTGGAAGAAGGCACCGTGGTGGATCTGTATGGCACCCCCGTCCTGCTGATGCACGGCGACAGCCTGTGCACCCTGGATACCGCCTACCAGCAGTTTCGCACCATGGCCCGTAATCCCCAGTGGCAACAGGGCATGCTGGCAAAGCCGCTGGAAGAGCGCCGCATGATCGCCCAGGGCATGCGCATGCAAAGCCAGGGCAACAACGCCAACAAGGCAGAAAACATCATGGACGTGACCCCGGAAGAAGTGGTTCGGGTTATGGAAGAGGCCGGCGTCAAACACCTGATCCACGGCCACACCCATCGCCCCAATATCCACGATGTTGAACTGGCCGACGGCCAGGGTAAGCGCTGGGTGCTGGGTGATTGGGGCAAGCTGGGGTGGCAGATTGTGGCGGATAGCGAGAAGGGCTTAAGACTGGAAAGCTTTGAAATCTGACCTCCTGTAGGAGCGCCGCTCGAGGCGCGAATCCGCCGGAAAATACCTGACAGATCTGTCCCTAGCGACCATGCCTGATCGCCTATCGGCGATTTCCTCGCAAGCGAGGTTCGCGGCTCATACTCGCAGAGCACAGAGAGCACCGCTCCTACAGGGAATTCTGTCAGGCTTGCGGAATACCGGAATGAAACCGAAACTCCGAATCCGGCGACTCCACCAATTCACGCTCCACTTCCTTGAAAAAACTCACCCTCTCCTCGATCGGCCCACCGGCATATTGTTCAGCCAGCTTCAGATAATCCTCAAAATGGCGCGACTCACTCTTCAGCAGGTAACGGTAATAACGCCCCAGCTCCGCATCCACATGCGGCGCCAACGCGGCGAAACGCTCACAACTCCGCGCCTCGATTAACGACCCTACGATCATGGTGTCCACCAGCCGACCAGGCTCCGAAGTGCGTATATGCTGGCGCAGCCCCTTGGCATAACGCGCAGGCGTCATGTGGTCGTAGGTCACACCGCGGTCTCGCATCAGCTGTATGACTTGCTCAAAATGCAGCAGCTCCTCTCGCGCCAGCTGGCTCAACGTATCCAGCAGTTCAGGCCGGTCCACATAACGAAACATCAGATTCAACGCGGTGCTGGCCGCTTTCTTTTCGCAATGAGCATGGTCGATAAGCAGGATATCAGGATGCTGCAATGCCCAATTAACCCAGGCCGACGGCGTGTCACAGGGAAGAAAATCGCGAATATGGGAAATGTCGTGCATGGAAATCTCACAGGCTTAGAGGAGCCGATCAGGAAACGGGCGTCGGCATTATAGCGTTTTTGTGCGCAATCTCATCCGCACCGCTGGTGCTCACTCGTCGCGCCCGTATACTGTCGCGTCATGGGCAGAAAAACACATCCACGCGTACAGCGGGCAAAAGGACAAGCGGCCATCATCGCACTGCGACTGCTGGGCGCGTTACCCTTTGCTGTCAACCGAGCACTCGCCTCCTTTATCGGCACGTTGCTGTCTTGGCTGCCGACCCGGGCTTTGACGATCAGCAAGACCAATCTGGCAATTAGCTACCCTGCCTTATCTGAGGAAGAACGCACCCGGCTCGCCCGCAAATCATTGGTGGAGAGCATCAAGAACACCTTTGAAATCGCACTCTTCTGGCGGCACCCCAACCAAGGACTGACACGGATAGTCGCCGTGGACGGCGATGCCCCTCTGCGGCAAGCGGTGCAGGACGGCAAACCCATCATGATCCTGGCGCCTCATCTGGGTTGCTGGGAAGTACTGAATTTCTGGCTCGCCACCGAGTTCGGGCTGCACGCCATGTTTGCTCCTTCCGGCCTGCCAGAAGTCGATCAACTGGTAAGGCAAGGGCGGGAGCATTTTGGCTCCACCATGTACCCGACTACCGCTCGCGGTGTAGCCGGATTAGTGCGCGCCATGAAAAAAGGTGCCCTGACAGCCATTCTTCCTGATCAGGTACCCGACCGCCGCAGCGGCCGGCATGTACCTTTCTACGGACAGCCGGCCTACACCGGCACCCTGGCCTGCAAGCTGGTACGCCAGACCGGCGCGGTCACTTTCATGGCCTGGGCCCGCCGCCTGCCCGGCACCCAGGGCTACGAAATTCGAGTCCGTCCGGCTGATCCCGCCGTCGCTGATGACGACCTGGATACTGCCCTTGCGGCAATGAATCGCTCCATCGAACATCTTATCGACGAATCCCCTGACCAGTACCTGTGGAGCTACAAACGCTTCCGGCGCCCGCCGGACGGCCTGAAAGCCCCCTACTGATTGCCGCATACCATGCTGTCAGTGATTACGAGTATTCATCCCGTGAATGACTACAACCGCGGTTTGGCTTAACAGTTGATGGCATTTCGGCTATACTCCGCGCGCAATTCCAACCCCCAGTAACACCCTAAAAGACTGATTTCCAAAAGAAATCAGCCAATTCGAGAAAGAGGGAAACGCTGTGCTAGAAGCCTATCGCAAACATGTTGAAGAGCGCGCCGTTGACGGTGTGCCGCCCAAGCCGCTGAACGAGCATCAGGTTGCCGACCTGGTAGAGCTGCTGAAAGCCCCGCCGGCCGGCGAAGAAGAATTCATCCAGGACCTGTTCGTTAACCGCGTGCCGCCGGGCGTGGACCAGGCCGCCTACGTGAAGGCCGCCTTCCTGACCGCGATTGTTAACGGTGAAGCCAGCTCTCCCCTGATCGACCGCAAACGTGCCGTGCAGCTGCTGGGCACCATGCAGGGTGGCTACAATGTGGCCACGCTGGTTTCAGCGCTGGATGATGCCGAACTGGCAGAAATCGCTGCTGACGAACTCAAGCACACTCTGTTGGTATTTGATGCTTTCCACGATGTGGAAGACAAGATGAAAGCCGGCAACGCCAAGGCCAAGGAAGTCATCGAGTCCTGGGCTGAAGGTGAGTGGTTCACCAATCGCGCGGACCTTGCCGAAAAGATGACCCTGTCTGTCTTCAAGGTTACCGGCGAGACCAACACTGACGACCTGTCCCCCGCACAGGACGCCTGGAGCCGCCCGGATATCCCGCTGCACGGCAATGCCATGCTGAAGAATGCCCGTGAAGGCATCCACCCGGAGAAAGACGGTGAGATCGGCCCGCTGAGCCAGATGGACGAGCTGAAGAAAAAAGGTCACCCGGTTGCCTATGTGGGCGACGTTGTGGGCACCGGTTCTTCCCGTAAGTCCGCCACCAACTCAGTACTGTGGCACTTCGGTGACGACATCCCGTTCGTACCCAACAAGCGTGCAGGCGGTGTCTGCATCGGCGGCAAGATTGCTCCTATCTTCTTCAACACCATGGAAGATTCCGGCGCCCTGCCCTTCGAGTGCGACGTAGAGAAAATGAACACCGGTGACGTGATCGACGTTTATCCGTTCGCAGGCAAGGTAGAGAAAGACGGCGAAGTGATCGCCGAATTCGACCTGCGCTCCCAGGTACTGCTGGACGAAGTCCGCGCTGGTGGCCGTATCAACCTGATTATCGGTCGCGGCCTGACCACCAAGGCTCGCGAAGCCCTGGGTCTGGCCCCTTCCGAGCTGTTCCGCAAACCGGAACAGCCTGGCGATTCCGACAAGGGCTTCACCCTGGCCCAGAAAATGGTCGGTAAAGCCTGCGGCATGGACGGCGTTCGCCCCGGCATGTACTGCGAGCCGAAGATGACCACTGTCGGTTCCCAGGACACCACTGGCCCGATGACCCGTGATGAACTGAAAGATCTGGCTTGCCTGGGCTTCCAGGCAGACCTGGTGATGCAGTCTTTCTGTCACACCGCCGCTTACCCCAAGCCGGTTGACGTGGAAACCCAGCACACCCTGCCCGACTTCATCATGAACCGTGGCGGTGTTTCCCTGCGTCCAGGCGACGGCATCATCCACTCCTGGCTGAACCGCATGCTGCTGCCAGACACTGTCGGCACCGGTGGTGACTCCCATACCCGTTTCCCCATGGGCATCTCCTTCCCCGCGGGCTCTGGCCTGGTCGCCTTTGCTGCCGCTACCGGCGTGATGCCGCTGGACATGCCGGAATCGGTTCTGGTTCGCTTCAAGGGCAAACGCCAGCCGGGCATCACCCTGCGTGACCTGGTACATGCAATCCCCATGCAGGCGATCAAAGATGGCCACCTGACCGTTGCCAAAGCCGGCAAGGTCAACGTGTTCTCCGGTCGCGTACTGGAAATCGAAGGTCTCGACGACCTGACCGTCGAGCAGGCATTCGAGCTGTCCGACGCATCCGCCGAGCGTTCCGCTGCCGGCTGTACCATCACCCTGTCTGAAGACAGCGTGACCGAGTACCTGAAGTCCAACATCACCATGCTCAAGTGGATGATCTCAAATGGCTACGGCGATGCCCGCACCATTGAGCGTCGTATCCAGGGCATGGAAGAGTGGCTGGCCAACCCAAGCCTGATGCGTGCCGACGCCGATGCCGAGTACCACACCGTCATCGAAATCGACATGGACCAGATCAACGAGCCGGTACTGTGCTGCCCGAACGACCCGGACGATGCCAAGACCCTGTCCGACGTGGCTGGCGCCAAGATCGACGAAGTGTTCATCGGCTCCTGCATGACCAACATCGGTCACTTCCGTGCCGCCGGTAAACTGCTGCAGAAAGTGGAAAGCGGCACCATGCCGACCCGTCTGTGGATCGCTCCGCCGACCAAGATGGATCAGCACCAGCTCACCGAAGAAGGCTACTACAACATCTTCGGCAGTGCCGGTGCACGCACCGAGATGCCGGGCTGCTCCCTGTGCATGGGGAACCAGGCTCGCATCGCGCCGAAGTCCACCGCGGTATCCACCTCCACCCGTAACTTCCCGAACCGTCTGGGTCAGGGTGCGGATGTGTACCTGGCATCGGCTGAGCTGGCGTCTGTGGCGTCCATCCTCGGCAAGCTGCCCACCACCGAAGAGTATATGGAATACGCGAACACCATCGATTCCATGTCCTCCGAGATCTACCGCTACCTGAACTTCGACCAGATGCCGGAGTACCAGGACGTGGCAGATACCGTGAAGATCCCGGTTGCTCAATCTGTTTAAGATTGACTGATTGCTTCACGAACCAGACCAGAAACGCCCGGCTTTTGCCGGGCGTTTCTGGTTATGGAGGAAGAAAAAACGTCGTGGCGTTGACGATAAAGGCCGTTACTGGCCTGCATTAAGACGGCGCTTGGTGAGGACTGTAGCTTCCGCCGCAAGCGGATCTTCCGGCCAGGGATGTTTGGGGTATCGGCCACGTAAGTCCTTGCGCACCGCCTGGTAGTTTTCCCGCCAGAATCGTTCCAGGTTATCGGTAATGGCTGCCGGCCGCCCTGCCGGAGTCAGCAGATGCGCACTGATAGTCAGCTTGCCCTCAGCAATGGGCGGCAGTTGGGTGAGCCCGAACAACTCCTGCAACTTGACGGCCAGCACCACCGTATCCCCCCTGTAATCGAGTTGCACCCGCCGCCCGGTGGGAATGACAATAGCCTCTGGCATACAGCGCTGCAGACGCTTGTGTTGATCCGCCGTCAACAACAGATTAAGAGCTTCATGCACGGCTACCCGCTTTAAATCCTGCAGCGTACGCATGCCGGCGAGAAACGGTGCCAGCCAGCGTTCCAGATTTTCCAGCAAGGCCGCATCACTCACATCCGGCCAGGCGCTTTCGTCTACAGCGGCCAGTTTTGTCACTCTGGCCTGCCACTGCCGACAGCTATCAGACCAGGGCAACAGCCGCAGGCCATCCCCACGCAACCCCTCCAACAAGCCCTGAATCTGTTGCTCCGCGCTCAACGATTCCATGGGCTGGTTCTGCAGGACAATAGCTCCCAGCCTGTGCTGACGCCAGCCAGTTACCCGCTGACGCTCGCTATCCCAACCAATCTGCTCATGCCACTGTCCATGCTGCGCCATGACTGATTGCAGATCCGACTCTTCCAGTGGCATGGCGAGTCGGATGCGGGCATCCCGGGGCTGGCCGTCCGTATCCAGAATCAACAACCATTGTGTGCCAGCCAGACTATCTCCGGGTGGCAGTTGTACACCGGGGCCATCCATCATCTGGTAACGATTGCCCTGACCCTGGCGCAGGCGAGCCACCTGTCGCGGGTAGACCCGGGCCAGCAACCCACCCAGACAATCCCGCCAGTCATTGCTATCGCGGGGCGGCTTGCCAGGCAGTAGTCGCTGAGCTTCAGCAAGAAGTAGTCTGTGGCGGTCGGGGTGGCTTTCCAGTGCTTGCAGGCGACTACGCAAATCCACGCCCTGACCATTGAGGATGTCCCGCTCGGACAACAAGGCCGCGACTCGGGCTGCGGCCACCGGCAATCCCTGCTCCCTGCCTGCCAGTATCAGCATGGCCAGCGCCGGCTCGACTCCCAGGCTGGCGATGGCTGCACCATGGTCCGTCAGCCCGCCTTGCCTATCCAGCGCGCCACCATCGCGAAGCCTGGCCACCGCGCTCTGCCAGGCCGGCAATGGCGGTGCCTCCAGCCAGTGCATCTGCTGCGGCTCCCGGCATCCCCAGCGGGCTAGATCCAGCACCAGCTGATCCAGCGCCACTCGCGCTATTTCCGGTTTCTGGTGGCTGGCCATGACCTCGGACTCAGGCCATAGCCGCACGCAGCAACCGGGACCTAACCGCCCGGCCCGACCGCTGCGTTGGCGAGCACTGGCCTCGCTGATCCGACGCGTGACCAGCCGGCTACGGTGACGGGCCGGATCATAGACCGGTTCCCTAGCCAGGCCACTATCAATGACATGGGTGACCCCCTCAATGGTCAGGCTGGTTTCCGCCACATTGGTGGTTAGTACAATCAGGGCATCGCCGTTTCTGGCTGAATCGAGCACCTGCTGTTGCTGCGCCAGCGGCAGCCCCCCATGCAACTCGGCGATCGGCAAGCTGAGTCCCGATTCGGAAAGACCGCGGGCCACCCGACGGATATCCGCACGGCCGGGCAGAAACACCAGTACCACCTGGGCATCACCGGCCACAGAACAGATTTTCTGCACGCAATGATCTCGCCAGTCCTGACGAGGGGCAGGCGGCCGATACATCACATCGACTGGAAAACTGCGCCCTTCACTGCGAATCACAGGCGCATTCAGCAGGGTCACCAGCGGTCCGCAATCCAGCGTGGCGGACATGACCAGCAGCCCGAGATCCGGCCGGAATGCTTCACGGATTTCACTGACCAGCGCCAGTCCCAGATCCGCATTCAGGGAGCGTTCATGGAACTCATCAAAGATCACCAGTGAGATGCCCTGCAACTCCGGATCACTCAACGCCATGCGGGTCAAAACACCTTCAGTGACAACTTCCAACCGGGTGGCAGCACTAACCCGGGTATCGGTGCGGGTCCGGTAACCAACGGTTTGCCCTACCGGCTCTCCCAGGTGAGAGGCCATAAAGGTGGCTACGGAACGAGCCGCCACCCGGCGTGGTTCCAGCATCAGAATACGACCCTGATCAGCACCGAAATGGTCCAGTAGCCGTAGCGGTACACGCGTGGATTTCCCGGCCCCGGGCGGAGCTTCCAGAATCGCGCACCCCGCACTCAGCAAAGCGTCACGCAATGGCACGACAACATCATCAACGGGAAATTTTTTCTGCATTCATTCCGTCCATTACTCAACCATCGTGACGGCGGTCACTTCTGATCACTTTGACAGGGCTATACCACTGGCCGGGGGTTAAACCTATGCTATATTCTGCTCATTAACTAATAATTAATAACTACTCAATATAGTGAAATATGCTGAACGATTTGGGGATTCCAGAGCACCTTATCTGGAAACTGAATGACTTTGACAACCACCAGCGGGCGGTCAACTTTATCAAACAGTTTCAGGATACGCTGTGTGTTTACAGTGCACCTGTGGAGCAGCTCTATACCAACTACGATATTTCCATACCGCCGGATGATGATCGCTCACTGGTGATTCTGCCCAACCCCTATGCTTACCACGATACCTTTAACAGTATTGGGGATCACAGTGTTCACGCCACGGGCATGTATATCGTGCCGGGGGACTTGTTTGGCAAGGAAGGGCTTTTTCTGACGTTACGTCTGCTCAAGTATGGCAAAGGGTTATCAAACCGGTGCCACTGAAAGTGGGTCTGTGGGCCCTGATGAAAAAGGAATCCAGTGATATTCCTTTTTTGCCGGTCATCACCAAGAGGGACTTACGCGCCTTCAAAAAGGATTTTCCCTGCCTGCATCTGCACAGGATTCAGCCGTCCAGGCTATCGGAACGCTCACCCATGGAAATCAAAGCGATACAACGCGTGATTCGCGACAAGCTGAAGGTCTATATGTAGAGGCAGCGAACAGTTAATAGTTAATAGTTGACAGCGAGAACAGGCACCACGCCGTGAAGAACCACCAAGTCTCAATAGGCAGCTTTCACGGCTTTGCAGGCGTGCCCCGTCGATTCAGTCCGACTCTGTGTAGCAGTGGTCCAGTGCCAGAATGTAGTACTCCAGCCCTTTCGCCGCTGCCGCGAAGGCCCTCTCCCGGCTTGCTTCATCAGCACAGGTGAGCTTGATCAACTCCATGGCCTCATGGGGATGCGCATCATCGTAGGAAGCGTGGGCCCGCAACCAGGCCATGGAATGGCGGTTGATGGTGGCCACCCCATTTTCCTGGTAGGCCTGCATGCCCTTCACTACACTCTGGCTCCATTCGCCGGTGGCCCATTCAATGGCCAGATTGGTAGCAGCCAATCCTTCCTCCAGGCTAGCCTGTCGGCCCATGTGCCAGAGATAATGATTCACCGCGTCCATGGCTGCCGGTGGAGTCACGAACTCCAACTCTTCCAGGCTGATACCAAAGCCCATGGCCCAGTCCTGGTACCAGTAGGCATGGCGCTGTTCGACCTTGATATTGCTGATCAGCCAATTCTTGCTTTCTTCGTGCCCTGGGTAGCGACCGGGCTGGGTTTTGGCCAGATTCAGGCCCATGTATTTGGGGAAATTTTCAACCAGCGGGTAGAAATTCAGCAAGGCACTGCGAAAACGAGGCAGGCTCAGTGTCCCGGCCCCCATTTCCACGAACACCGGATGCTCCACCACCCGATTTTTTAACGGTACCAGATCGTCCCAGAAGGCCTGAGCCCAGGGGCCGTGGTCAGTGAGTTCCAGCCCTTTCTTGTAATTTGCGGCGCGCATTTGTCGTTCTCCATAACAACCGGTTATCGCAGCTCGTGGCCAGAGGGCCATGGACTAGTGATAGCACACTAGTCCAATAATTTGTATAAGCGATTTCTCAGGCTGCGTAAATGGCGCTTTTGCTGTTTATTCGGTAATGAGACGGGGTCATAGTGAAGCTTCTGGTAGTATTTTGCCCAGTTATCGGCAGCAATGGCTGCCTGAGGCCACTGTTCACTGATCGCCTGGCAAAGCTGCATAGGAGTCAGACCCGCCTCCAGCGGGCGGCCCCGCTCACTGGCACGCTGATGCAGTCGCCAGTATTCCCGCTCCATCAGGGTCAGCCTTTCATTGCCGCCGTGCCACAACAGAAACAATGCATACAGCCCCATCAATAGGGTGACGGCGACAATCAGGGCAATGGCAATGCGCACTGGCGAAACCGCGCCCAGCAGATCTTCCAGAAATTCGGACTGGAAGGCGCTGTCATAGCCCAGCACCCAAGTCTGCCAGCGGAAATCCACGTAATCCATCAACTGACTGACTTTCGCGAACAAGCCCCCATCCGAGAAACGACGCAGCCCCAGATCATCCAACAGATCTCTACCATCTTCGCTGTTCTCGAGAGCTTCCCTGAGTCCAAGTTCGATACGATCCGGCGCAACCGCGCCGGTGGGGTCAACACGAGTCCACCCATGCCCGCCCAGCCAGATTTCACTCCAGGCATGGGCATCATACTGTCGCACCAGCAGATGAGAGCCCAGTTCATTGCGCTCTCCCCCCTGGTAGCCCACCACAACCCTGGCCGGCACCCCGGCAGCACGCATCAGGAAAGTAAAGCTGGAGGCATAATGCTCGCAGAAGCCCCGCCGGGTTCGGAAAAGAAAGTCATCCACTGGATCCACGGTAAGCCTGGGTGGACGCAAGGTGTAATGAAAAGGTTGATCACGGAAGTAATCCAGTGCTCGCTGTGCAATATCCGACGCCGAATCACTTTCAAGTCGCCACTGATGCGCTAATCCCCGTGCCTTCCTGCCGGCTCCCTCCGGCAGCGACAACATCAGTTGTCGTTCCTGGCTAGTAAGGTTTATGGCAGCAGAGACCGCGGGAACGCTGTCCACTCGATAGGCAAACCTCTCAGAGACCGGCTGATTGGCCACCAGGCGCATATCTTTCGCTAAAGACACATCGCCGTACAACGGGAAGGGAACATCCAGACTGAACAACCAGCGACGCTGGGTCGGTTCAGCAATCACCTGGTAACGATAATATTGCTGATCAGGGGATCGGCGGCCTTCAAGCCGTTTGTACCAGTCCGGTTTTTCGCTTCCTCGCTGGTAAAGATATTCCGATTCCGGCTGCCCCTGAGGTACTGCCTGCTGCCAGGTACGTCCGTCGTAGTGGCTCAGTGTCAGCCCCCGCCAGTAACGCTGAGCCCGAGGCGGCATATCCCCCTGAAAGTCCACTCGAAAAGCCAGCTCTGCAGATTCCGACAGCTCGCTTATCTGCCCTGGCGACATGCTGTCGCTCATGCCAGTGCGGGCCTTGTCACCTCCAACCTGCATATTCCACAACGGTGCCACGCGAGGCACCAACAGGAACAGCACCACCATCAGGGGAATAGCCTGCAGGGTAATCACCAGTGCACGCCTGCCATGCAGAAGGCCGCTGGCACGGGTATCACTGTGATTTATCCCCACCAGGCAGGTCGTAAGGACCGTCATGCAAAGGACAACATAGAGGAACATGCCCGGTGCCTGGGAAAACAACAGCGCCGTTGCACAGACAAAATACCCCAGCACAATCACCACATAGGCATCACGCTGCTGCACCACTTCCAGATACTTGAGCGCAAACAGGCTGACCAGCAAGGCAACGCCTGCTTCCGGGCCGTACAACCTGCCAAAACTGTAAAAGGTCAGCACCACAGCGCCAATCAACAGCAGCGAACGAACCATGCGACCCGGCAACGTCATACGCTGCTGCTCCACCAGCCAGCGAATCAGAATCACCAGCAGCAACAACCCGGCCTGCCAGGGAGGCCCTTTGACAAGCTGCGGCAAGGAACACAGCAAGACCGCCAGGGCGAGCCAGAGTCGGGTATGGGACGGGACCTGATAAATACGCGCCATGGAAAACCTCAGAAATCCGGATAACCGGCCAGGGCATCCAGCAATCGCCAACGATGCACGTCACCGGTATCCGGCGCTAACGTCAGACCCGGCAACGCCAGACCATAGGGCTGGCGCTGCTGATCCAGTTGCAAAATCCAGTAGCAGAGCACGGATAGTCGCTGCTCCTCGCCAATCCCCGGCAAACGATCCCAACGCAACCAAAGCCGACCACCCACCGGTTCCTCGAACTGCTTGGTATTCAACCCTCGACCAGCTGCGTAACCTTTCCAGTCTACCCGGCGCAGGGAATCTCCGGGGATGTAGCTGCGCAGCCCTTGAAATTCGTCGTTCCCTGACTGGCCGCTACTGAACGCCTCTTGATTTTCCTTACCGCCATCTGCCGGACAATCCAAGCTTTCCTTCGGACGCGGCCAGGCCAGGCAATAATGGTCCAGGGTCACATAGGACCAAGTACGCAGCAGCCCAAGCGGAAAGCGGCTTTCTACCTTGAGACGAGGCGCCATCACCCTGCCCCGCTCTGCAAGAGGCAAATTCAGCCACAGGCTCTCCTCTTCCCCTCTGCGGATGCTGATCTGCTGACCGTCCTGGCCACGCCAGCGTAGCCAGACGCAATGGTGCTCCCGTCGCTGGGCAAACAATACGATTTCCAGCGCCCCTTCTTCTCCGGCAAAACCGGATTCGCTGTCACCGTTTCGTATACCCAGAGCAGAAAGATTCCGGAAGGTATGCAGAATCGCCACCATGAACAGGCTGGCAAGCAGGAAAGACAAGGCCAGGATCAGGTTGTTTTCATAATTGATGCCACCGATGAACAGCAATGCCGCTACCAGCAGATAAAAGAAACCGTACCCGGTGGGGAAGATAAAGATGCGCCGTTGATCCAGCACGATCTGTCTCGCCGACGGCAAACGCCGGGCCAGCCAGCGTTCGTAGAAGTTGCGAAGCGGCGCCGGCAACTGCATGGGCTAGCGACGGATGACTGGGACGGATTGCAGTAGGGACTGGGTGATGGCCGCCACACTCCCTCCCTGACGGGCACTGAGACGGTGCTCCGCCACGGATGGCCACACCGCTTGAACATCTTCCGGCAGCACATAATCGCGACCACTGAGCAGGGCCCATGCCCGGGCTGCCTTGAGCAAACCCAGGCCGGCGCGGGGAGAAAGGCCAGCAACGAAACGATCATCAGAACGAGTGGCATCCAGCAAACGCTGTACATAGTCCAGCAACTCGTGGCTGGCGCGGACCTTGCCCACTAATCGTGACAACTTGATCAGTCCTTCACTGGTGATCACCGACTGCAGCTCACGAACCTGCTCGCGAAGGTCGCCACCGGCCAGTAACTGCAACTCCACTTCCGGAGCCGGGTAGCCTAGGGAAATCCGCATCAGAAAACGGTCAAGCTGGGATTCAGGCAACACAAACGTGCCAGCTTGGTCCACCGGATTCTGGGTGGCGACAACAAAGAACGGTTGTGGCAAGGGACGGGTTACACCATCGAGGGTCACCTGTCGCTCTTCCATGGCCTCAAGCAGAGCGCCCTGGGTTTTCGGGGTGGCTCTGTTGATCTCATCGGCAAGCAACAACTGGGTGAACACCGGCCCTTCGCGAAGGGAAAATTGCTGCGTATTGGGATCGAATACGGAAACGCCGAGAATATCCGCCGGCAACATGTCGCTGGTGAATTGCACTCGCCGGTACTCAAGCTTGAACACCCGGGCCAGGGCATGAGCAAGGGTGGTTTTTCCCATGCCGGGCAGGTCTTCGATAAGCAGATGGCCATTGGCCAGCATGCAGGTAAGCGCGAGCTTCAGTTGTTCTTCTTTGCCCAGTACCACACGCCCCACCTGGGCCAGGGCTTTATCCAGTGCCTGCATGGTTCCCCTTTCAAACGCCACAGGCTGGACGCTTCACGCGTCATGCCAAAGCGTTTTCTGTTTACAGGTTGCATTGCGTATGCAACGTCTCGTTTTATGCGCTACCGAGCGCCTCTAACCCCCGGTTCAAATCTGCCTTCAGGTCGTTGACCGATTCCAGGCCGATGGCCAGACGGATAAGATTTTCGGTAACCCCGGCCCGTTGTTTTTCTTCCTCTTTCACGCGCCCATGGGTGGTTGACGCCGGATGCGTAATCGTCGTTTTAACATCACCCAGGTTAGCGGTAATGGAAATCAGCCGGGTGGCATCAATAAAGCGCCAGGCTGCCTGTCGATCCCGGTTGCCCGCGGCATCTTCGACTTCAATGGACATGACCGCACCGTAACCTGACTGTTGCTTACCGGCCAGGGCATGCTGGGGATGATTCTTGAGACCCGCATAGTGCACCCGCACGATGCCCGGCTGACTTTCCAGCCACTCGGCCAACACCTGAGTGCGGGCACTCTGGGCTTCCATGCGCAACGATAATGTTTCCAACCCCTTCAGGAATACCCAGGCGTTGAAGGGGCTCATACAGGCACCAGCAGAGCGGACAAAACCCAGCACTTCTTCCATTTCTGCTTTCGGCCCAACCACGGCACCACCAAGACAGCGCCCCTGACCATCCAGGTATTTGGTGGCGCTGTGAATAATGATATCCGCGCCCAGTTCCAGCGGTTTCTGCAAGGCCGGCGTGCAGAAACAGTTATCTACCACCAGCAAGGCGCCATTGTCATGGGCCAGTTTGGCCAGGGCTCGTATATCGCCAATTTCCGATAGCGGATTGGACGGTGTTTCCAGGTACAGGATGCGGGTTTCCGGACGGATTGCCGATTCCCAGTCCTTCAGGTCGCTCAGGTCCACCAGCGACGTCTCGATGCCGAATTTGGCCAGATATTTGTCAAACACCACATTGGTGGTGCCGAACACACTGCGGGAGCTGACGATATGATCGCCGGGTGAAAGCAGGGAAAAGAAGGTGCCACTGATAGCGGCCATGCCGGAGGCAAAGGCCACGCAGGCCTCGCCCCCTTCCAGCGCGGCCAGGCGCTGTTCAAAAGCACGTACGGTTGGATTGGTGAAACGGGAATAGATATTGCCCGGTTCCTGACCGCCAAAACGCGCCGCCGCCTGGGCGGCACTTTCATAGACAAAACTGGAGGTCAGGAAAATCGGATCTGAGTGCGCCATCTCGTCCGTACGCAACTGTGCCGTGCGGATTGCCAGGGTTTCCACATCGAGTTGTGTCGGATCAAGATCGTTCATTGATGGCCTCAATTTTCCCTTGGGTCTTACTCAGTTTGTGTTGTGCAAATCGATAATCTCGTTATCTGCCAGTGCCTGGGTTTTTTCATTACTGCCCTTGGCCATGTCATTGCGCCGTGCTTCAAGGCCTGCCAGATATTCCGGTGTGATGTTGCCTGCCAGATAGATTCCATTGAACACGGAACAGTCGAAAGACTCCACTCCGGGATTGCCTTCCTTGCAGGTCTCCACCAGATCTTCCAGGTCCTGATAGATCAATTTGTCTGCACCAATCAGTTTGCCGATTTCCTCAGTGGTACGACCGTGGGCAATCAGCTCCTGGGCAGCCGGCATATCGATGCCATAGACATTGGGGAACTGTACCGCTGGCGCCGCCGAGGCAAAATACACTTTCTTGGCGCCGGCTTCCCGTGCCATCTGGATGATCTCGTTACAGGTGGTACCGCGCACAATGGAATCATCCACCAGCAGCACATTCTTGCCCTTGAACTCCAGCTCGATGGCATTGAGTTTCTGGCGTACAGATTTCTTGCGCTGCTGTTGGCCGGGCATGATGAAGGTGCGGCCGATATAACGGTTCTTGATGAAACCTTCCCGGTATTTGACGCCAAGATGATTGGCCATCTGCAGGGCCGACGTACGGCTGGTATCCGGAATGGGAATGACCACATCAATATCGTGATCCGGCCACTCTCGCTCTACTTTTTCCGCCAGTTTCTCGCCCATGCGCAAACGCGCCTTGTACACCGAGATACCGTCGATGATCGAGTCCGGACGAGCCAGGTAAACCTGCTCGAAAATGCATGGGTGCAGGCTCGGGTTTTCTGCACATTGACGGGTGTGCATTTCCCCTTCGGCAGTAATATAAATGGCCTCGCCCGGCTCCAGGTCTCTCTCGATATGAAAGCCCAGGGAAGACAGCGCCACGGACTCCGAAGCCACCATGTACTCGGGGCCGTTGGGGGTATCCTTGCGCCCAAAGCAGACCGGACGAATACCGTGGGGGTCACGGAATGCCAGAATGCCGTAGCCGGTGATCATGGCCACCACCGCATAGGCCCCCTCCACCCGCTTGTGCACCGCAGCGACGGCATCAAAAATATCGTTCGGTTCTGGCTGAAGCTTGCCGATGCTCTGCAATTCGTGAGCGAACACATTCAACAGCACCTCGGAATCGGAAGTGGTGTTGATGTGGCGCAGGTCAGCCCGAAAAATGTGTTCGGCCAGCGCCTCAGCGTTCGTGAGGTTGCCGTTGTGGGCCAAAGTGATGCCATAGGGCGAATTCACATAGAACGGCTGGGCTTCCGCCGAACTGGAGCTACCGGCTGTGGGATAGCGCACATGGCCAATCCCCATGTTGCCCACCAGACGGCGCATATGGCGGGTACGAAACACATCCCGCACCATGCCATTGTCCTTGCGCAGATAGAGACGATCCCCGTCACAGGTAACGATACCGGCTGCATCCTGCCCCCGATGCTGAAGGACTGTCAGCGCATCATAGATGCCCTGGTTCACATAGCGATGGCCGACAATGCCCACAATGCCGCACATGGTACTTTCCTCTCGTTAGGGCCTGCTACACCACCGATATGAATGATGTTACACACCCTCGTTGCTTATACGTTCATGACCAGGGCGAGCAGCTTCTCACCCATGTCCCGAGTCCACGCTTCCATCATGACCAGATGCGGAACCAGAGTGGATTCTTGCCACCATGGGTCGGCGCCAAACATATGCCGACCCAAGGCTACCAGCACGACCATCAGCAGCACTCCTCGCAAGGCGCCGAAGACCATACCCAGTAAGCGATCAGTGCTGCTCAGCCCTGTAACACGGATCAATTCACCGAGCAGATGATTAATCAGGGCGCCCACCACCAGCGTCAGGACAAACAGCAAGCCGAAAGCAACGGCGGCTCGCAGGCTGGGGGTGGCAATCTGATCTTGAAGAAGGAGATCCAGGGCCGGGCTGAACAGGCGCGCGATGATAAAGGCAGCCACCCAGGTGAGCAATGAAAAGGCTTCGCGGGTGAAGCCACGGCGCACGCTCAGCAAAGCGGAAATTGCGATGACAATCAGAATGATGGCGTCTGCCAGATTCATGTAAAGCGTGCTCTCACCGGCTTGATTCCTGAGGTAGCCGGGTGCGCTTGCTCGCACCCGGCTACCCGGAAAATTCAGAGGGCGAAGTTTAACAGAGGCAGGAGCACTTGCCCATGGATACACCAAGTGGGCGGCAGGAATCAGGGAGCATAAATCCGCACCAACCCCTTGAAGCCAAAACGACTATCATCCGCCAGCTGCTGGCGGGTTCGCTCGGCATCCTTCTTGTGGATTTCCGGCCCCACCATGACCCGATGAACCACCTTGCCATGGTGGCTGTCGGTTTCGCTGTAGGCCCGATAACCAGCGGCTTTCAGCTTTTCCACCACACCTGCAGCATTATCAGCACTGGAATAACTGCCCACCTGAACCACGAAACCGGCCAGAACCGGGCTATCATCCGGTTTGACGGGTGGTGGCACTGGCGCGTCGTCGATAACCGGCTCTGCCTGGCTATCTTCACGGTCATCAGCATCAGATTCACCGGCGCTGTCCGTCTCGGCCCACAACTGCTCTTGCGCAGCCTCTTTGACAGCCTCGCGCTCGGACTGGATGCGTTCTGCTGCAGCGCTTTCCATCTCTTCAGAGACCACCGGTTCTACATTCACCGCAGTCATCTCTGGTTGATCCGGTATTTGCATATCCAGCGCATTACGAATCTGCTCCGGAGACCGGAACACAAAGGGCGCCAGGACAGCCGCCAGAAGCAACAACAGGACAATGCCGATAATGCGCTGGCGGGTTCGTTTATCCACCTTGCTCTCCCCTCGCTTCCGCAACGGTATAGAAAGACCCGAAGATTAGCACCTGATCGCTGCTCTGTGCAGCGTCCAGGGCACCCCTCAGTGCCTCGGAGACACTCTCATACTGACGGCATTGCGCCTGCGCCGGCAAGGCAGCTGCCAGCCGGGATGGCGATGCAGCCCGGGCCATGGCCGGGGCGGCGAGGTGCCAGCTTACTGACTGACCGGCAAATAACGCCACCACCTCATCAATCGGCTTGTCTGCCATCATTCCGAACACCAGATGCCGCCGGCCTTCGCAGGGCGGCAACAGTTGCAGGAAGCGGGTCACCGCCGCCAGATTGTGGCCCACATCAAACCAGCATAGGTGTCCCTGCAGCTGGCGAAATTCACAACGCCCGAACAGAGCCACATCGGCCACCGCTGCGCAGTCCTGTGTGGTAACCGGGACGCCAACCAGGGCAAGCGCCTGACACGCGGTCGCCAGGTTATCCCGACCCAGGGTCACCATGCCGGGAAAACCCAGCTCGCGACCATCACAGAGCGTCACACCCTGCTCATTGAGGCGAAACTCTCGCCCGGCAAACACCGGCTCAACGCCATAGCTGTCTGCCAGGGCCGGCAGATTGTGAGGCCAGTCTGCCTCACCAAAAATCAGCGGTCTGCCGGGACGGGCAATGCCGCACTTTTCCCTCGCTATGGCCTCGCGGGTGTCACCCAGCCAGTCCTGATGATCCAGTCCCACAGAGGTGACCACTGCCACATTCGGGTCCACGATATTCACCGCATCAAGCCGGCCACCCAGGCCGACTTCCAGCAGTACCAGATCCCCCTCGCTTTGCCGGAACAGCAACAGCGCCGCCAGGGTACTGAACTCGAAATAGGTCAGGGAAACGTCCTGGCGTGCCCGCTCCACCTGCTCAAACGCCTCACAGAGCTGCTGATCCGAGGCCAAGCCACCGGGCAGACGCACGCGCTCATTGAAACGATGCAGATGAGGAGAGGTGTAGAGACAGACTCGACGGCCATGACGCTCGGCCAGAACCTGCATCAGGCGCAGGGTGGAGCCTTTTCCATTGGTGCCAGCCACGGTGATCACCGGCACCGGCATGGCATCCACACCAAGACGGCAGGCCACCTGGTGGATGCGTTCCAGACCCAGTTCGATTTCGGTGGGATGCATGGCCTCAATCCGCTCCAGCCAGGCGGCCAGAGCGGAAGCGGCAGAGTCTTCAGTCATCAACGGTCTGGAGGGGCCAGCCCATCATGTTCGCCAGCAGGCGATGGAGGGTATCGCGCATATCGTGGCGAGACACGATCATGTCGATGGCACCGTGATCAACCAGGAATTCACTGCGCTGGAAGCCTTCGGGCAGTTTCTGTCGCACGGTCTGTTCAATCACCCGAGGCCCCGCAAAACCGATCAAGGCATTGGGTTCAGCCACATTTACATCACCGAGCATGGCCAGGGACGCGGAAACGCCGCCGTATACCGGATCAGTGAGCACGGAAATAAAGGGTAGGCCCGCCTGACGCATCTTTTCCAGCGCCGCACTGGTCTTGGCCATCTGCATGAGGGAGAACAGGGCCTCCTGCATACGCGCGCCGCCACTGGCAGAGAAACACACCAACGGAAGCTTCTGCTCCAGGCACACATCCACGGCGCGGACAAAACGCTCGCCGACCACCGAGCCCATGGAACCACCCATGAAGTTGAACTCGAAGGCACAGGCCACCAGGGGCTCACCGTGCAGGGCCCCTTTAAGGACAATCAGCGCATCGTTCTCTTCAGTGGCTTTCTGGGCAGCAACCAGCCGGTCCTTGTACTTTTTGGAGTCCTTGAACTTGAGACGATCCACTGGCGCCAGTTCGGCACCGATTTCCGTCTGCGGCCCCTCGTCCAGAAACAGCTTGAGCCGCCGCCGGGCATTGATGCGCAGGTGATGCTCACACTTCGGGCAAACATCCATGTTGCGGTCCAGTTCGGGCCGGTACACCACCCCGTCGCAGCGTGGGCATTTACGCCACAGCCCCTCGGGAATGTTGTTGCGCCGGTTTTCCTGGGGGCGACGTACTGCAGGCAGGATTTTCTCCAGCCAGTTGCTGTTGCTCATGCAAAGGTCCCGTTACTGATCCATAGCGTTGCGCATGGCGGCCAGGATGTCACTGATGGCCTTATTGATCGCCCCCGGGTTATCCGGATTGGCAGCGATCTGGTTCACCAGAGCACTACCTACGACCACACCATCGGACACCCGGCTCACCGCCTGTGCAGATTCAGCGTCTTTGATACCAAAGCCGACACCAATGGGCAATTGAGCAAGGTTGC
The DNA here is from genome assembly GCF_000756655.1 of Alcanivorax jadensis T9. Lineage (GTDB taxonomy): Bacteria > Pseudomonadota > Gammaproteobacteria > Pseudomonadales > Alcanivoracaceae > Alcanivorax > Alcanivorax jadensis. The sequence continues at coordinate 80,055 of NZ_ARXU01000001.1, read as the reverse complement.
GAATTGTTTCAACCCGTCCAGCCACCTCGTCCACATTCAGTGATGCGGAGCCGGTCACGCCCTTCAGGGAGACGTAATACAGGTAGCCGGAGCCGGCCTTGCCAATCAGCTTGATACGAGCATCCGAGGTAGTCGGTGCCACCAGAAAAATCATGTCCAGCTCGTGAGCATCCATCACCGGCTTGATTTCCAGGGCTTCTTCCGGAGGCAGATCCACCAGCAGAATGCCATCCACACCGGCTTGCGAGGCGGCCTTGGCAAAGCTTTCATACCCAAGCGCTTCCACCGGGTTCAAATAGCCCATCAGCACTACCGGCGTCTGGGTATCCCGCTCGCGAAATTCCTTTACCATGGCCAGCACGTCATGGGTAGACGTGCCGTGGGCCAGGGCCCGCTCACAGGCCTTCTGGATTACCGGGCCATCGGCCATGGGGTCCGAAAAAGGCACACCCAATTCAATGATGTCGGCCCCCGCTTCCACCATGGCATGCATCAACGGCACCGTCACTTCCTTGCTGGAATCACCGGCGGTCACAAAGGGAATCAGAGCCTTGCGCTTCTGCTCGGCCAACCGCTGAAAACAGCTTTCAATACGACGCATTACTGCTCCTTAAAATTCAATGCCATCGATGGCGGCGACAGTCAGAATATCCTTGTCTCCACGACCGGACAGATTGATAACGATGTCCTGATCCGGTGACATGGTCGGAGCCAGTTTGCGAGCATAGGCCAGCGCATGGGCCGACTCCAGGGCCGGCATGATGCCCTCTACCTGGGTCAGCTCACGGAAAGCCGAGAGGGCTTCCTTGTCATCCGCCGACACATACTTCACCCGCCCCAGATCCTTGAGCCAGGAATGCTCTGGCCCCACACCGGGATAATCCAGCCCAGCAGACACGGAATGGGTTTCGATGATCTGGCCGTTATCGTCTTCCATCAGGTAGGTACGGTTACCGTGCAATACACCCGGACGGCCGGCACTCAAGGGCGCCGCATGGCGGCCGGTTTCGATACCGTCACCCGCAGCTTCCACACCATACATGGCCACACCATCATCATTGAGGAAAGGATGGAACAGGCCAATGGCGTTAGAACCGCCGCCGACACATGCCACCAGCGCATCAGGCAGCTTGCCGGCCTGCTTGAGGCTCTGCTCGCGGGCTTCGCGACCGATCACGCACTGGAAGTCACGCACCAGTAGCGGATACGGATGCGGGCCGGCCACGGTACCAATGATGTAGAAGGTGTCATCCACATTGGTAACCCAGTCACGCATGGCCTCGTTCATGGCGTCTTTGAGGGTTTTTGAACCGGACGTGACCGGAATCACCTCAGCGCCAAGCAGCCTCATGCGATAGACGTTGAGCTTTTGCCGCTCCACGTCCTCCGCACCCATATACACCTGGCACTCGAGACCCAGGCGGGCCGCCACAGTGGCCGTTGCCACACCATGTTGTCCTGCTCCGGTTTCTGCAATCACCCGCGGCTTACCCATATGCTTGGCAAGCAGGGCCTGGCCAATGGTGTTGTTTACCTTATGGGCACCGGTGTGATTGAGGTCTTCACGCTTGAGCCAGATCTTTGCCCCGCCGAGCTGCTTCGACCATCGCTCCGCCAGATACAGCGGAGACGGACGGCCAACATAGTGGGCCAGGTCGTAGTCGAAATCCGCACGGAATTGCGGATCATCCTTGAGACGCTCATACATGGCGGCCAGATCGTCCAGAGCCCCCATCAGGGTCTCGGAAACAAAACAGCCGCCAAACTGGCCGAAATGGCCTCGGGCGTCAGGAAAAGCAGAAAAATCAGGGCGTTCAGACACCAGCTACTCCTCGTATTTTCGCACTTTTGATAAAGGCGCGGATGGCGGACGGGTCCTTGACCCCTCCACTGCGGCCGCCCTGAACAGTCCTCTGCTCAACGCCGCCACTGACATCCACCGCCCAAGGCCGCACCTGTGCTACGGCATCGGCCACATTGCCCCGGTGCAGGCCACCGGCCAGCACCACGGGAAGGGGCAGATCCTTGGGTAATCTGCCCCAGTTAAACGTCTCACCGGTACCACCGGGCACACCGGGCACATAGCTATCGACCAGAAGCCCTGCCGCCTCACGATACTCCATCGCGCAGCGATACAAATCCACATCATCTTTCATGCGCACCGCCTTGATCCACGGACGCGAAAAACGGGTGCAGAACTGCGCGGGCTCATCACCATGAAATTGCAGCAGATCCAGCGGCACCTGAGCCAGCACATGGTCAATGGTGGCTTGCGACGCATTCACGAACAAACCAACCGTGGTCACAAACGGTGGCAAGCTGGCGCATATTGCCGCCGCCCGGGCGACCGTAACGTAACGGGGGCTGGGCTCGTAAAATACCAGACCAATAGCATCGGCACCGGCGTTTGCTGCCGCCAGTCCATCCTCGATGCGGGTGATGCCACAGATTTTGACCCGGGGTATGGTCATGGGTTCTCCAGTGTATCAAAAGCCCGGCGGATTAGGGATGTTTCGGGGCATTGGCAATAAATCATTTACCACTGCCCGGCTGCTCATTATGCCTCAAGGGAATCCGGCAACCACAGGGGGCCAAGCGGCTCTCTGGGTAAATCGAAATGGTCCGGGTATTCGATGTCGACGAGGTACAAGCCAAATGGTGGTGCCGTTGCAGCCCCCTTGCGACGGTCCCCGGATTCCAGCACCTCACGAGCCCAATGGGCGGGTCGCTTACCCGCCCCGATCGTCATCAGCACGCCTGCTATATTACGCACCATATGCATCAAGAAGGCGTTAGCATGAGCCTCCAGCACGATCACCTTGCCAAATTCATGCAGTTTCAGACTGTGCAGTGTCTTGTGCGGTGACTTCGCCTGACAGTGCACACTGCGGTAAGCAGTAAAATCGTGGCTGCCGACCAGGTGACCGGCTGCTTCACGCATGGCGTTGAGATTCAGCGGCCGATAATTCCAGGTAACCTGATTGCGATACAGGGCCGGTGGGCGTGGGTGGTTGTAGATCACGTATCGATAGCGGCGACTGACAGCAGAAAAACGCGCATGAAATTCTTCGCTCACCGGAGTGGCCCAGCGAACGGTCACATCCCGAGGCAGGTTGGTATTGCCACCCATGATCCAGCTTTTCATTTCCCGGGGAGCATCGGAGTCAAAATGCACCACCTGACCGGTGCCATGCACGCCGGCATCAGTGCGACCAGCACAGACCACCGACACAGGATGGTCCGCCACTTTCGATAGCGCCTTCTCAAGGCATTCCTGCACAGTTCTTACGCCGGCTTGCTGGGTCTGCCAGCCGCGAAAGTCGGTACCGTCGTATTCAATTCCAAGGGCGATCCGGGCCATGGCAACCTCAGTTAAAAGGTCAAAGCTGAAAGTTAAATCGCGAACCAAAGTGCCAACCAGCAGATAAGATGGAGCCACACTTACCAGCCCTGCTTTGCGGGCAGGGTGCTCAACGTCAAACAACACCCCGCCACACACTGTTTCAACCCTGAACTTCCAACTCGCAGCTAAACAAAAAGGGGGCGATACCATAAGGCATCGCCCCCTTATTTCCTAGCAGTAGAGGTTAACCAACCTGCCCCATCAGCTCACGGGCTTCCGCCTGTTGCTGATCGCTACCTTCAGAGATCACCTCATTGAGGATATCACGAGCACCTTCGCTGTCGCCCATATCGATATAGGCCTTGGCCAGGTCCAGCTTGGTAGCGTTTTCGTCGGTCTCCCCGAGGAAGTCGAAATCGTCCTCGTCGCCCAGCACATCGCCGGTCACCGCCTGCGGTTCCGGAGACGATGCAATCTCCTCAGCCGGCTCAGCAGGAGCTACCGGGGCTTCCGGTTCCGGCTCAGGAGTCGGAGCTTCTTCCCGGACAGAATCCTCGTCCAGAGAGAGGTTGTCACCCTCACCCTCCAGTTCCAGGTCTTCATCACCCAGCAGATCTTCCAGGGAGGCAGCCTGCTCGGATGCCGGTGTCGGTTCATCAGCGGGCATTTCCAGATCCAGATCGGCGAGATCATCCTCTGTGTCACTGTCCGCAGAACTGGCCAGGGATTTCTCCGCTTCATCCAGTTCAAGGTCCAGATCAGCCAGGGTGTCATCGGCGCTGTCGTCAGAACCGCCATCCAGGTCCAAATCATCCAGGGAAAGATCCAGCTCTTCCTTGTTATCTTCGCTGTCGCCGGACTCATCGAACTCGAGGCTCATGTCATCCAGATTCAGATCCCCGTACTCGGCATCACCATCGCCCATGGAGGAACTGCTGACATCGTCCAGTTCCAGAACAGGGCTGGCAGCCAGGGACTGCTTGTCCGCGTCGGACAGAGGTATTTCCTGCCCGGCTTCCGTTTTGCTGTCGTCTTCAAAATCCAGGCTGAAATCATCATTCAGAGAGGCCGTATCCTCGGAAGGATCCAGCATCAGAGTGTGATCTTCACTGTCGCTGCCCTCATCCGCATCCAGCTCGAAATCGAAATCAGCCAGCTCATCGTCCTGATGCCCTTTCGCCTGGTCATCAGAGGCGTCGGTGGACAATTCCGGCTTATCGGCCTGCATGGTGGGGACATCGTCATCCAGACCGGAGGACAGGCCCATTTCAAGATCATCCAGGGACAACGCTTCATCATCGCTGTCTGATGTCTGGGATGGAACACTGCCGCCCAGACGGGCAATGGCTTCATCCACCTCGGCGGAAGTGCCAGCAAAAATGCTGGTCTGCTGTTGGAAGGCAGCATCGTCATTCATTTCCTTGAGCAGCTCCAACAAGCGAACTTTCAGATCGGCCCGCTGAGGATGCTTGTTGATTTCGTTGCGCAGGAAATCCACCGCCTGCGGGTAGCGGCCATAGGCCACATAGACTTCCACGTCTTCCAGCGGATCCTGGCTGCTACTCTGCTCCGGAACGTCAGCTTCTTCATCGTGGTCAGCGACGGCACCGGTAGCGACATTGTCATCGTCCAGGTTGAGGCCAAATTCGTCCTGACCGTCATCGTCCAGATCTTCAAAAAGAGCACCATCAGTCTCGTCGTCACCACCGTCCTTCTTCTTGCCGCGCAGCAGCAGGAAGAGCAATAACAGGATGGCAACCAAGCCCAGAGCGATATACATCAGGTTGTCGAGCAACAGGGCAACGATGCCGCCCTGCTGCTCCTGGACGGGAGGCTGCGCAGGTGCCACCGGCTTTGGCTTGACCACTTCTGGCGCTTTTTCCACTGCAGGCTCAGCCGCAGTAACGGTGGCATCAGTATTGTCCTGTGCGTCACGGTCCGCACCTTCCGCATCATCAGCGGCTGCAGAGCCATCCTCGGTAACGCTGGCATCTGTTTGCGCCACAGTAGCACTGTCAGCGTCGTCGCCCGCGGTCGGCTCGGAAGCCTCGTCACCGTTAGCCGTTATGTCATCGTCGCTAGCAACAGTGGAATCAGTTTCTTCATCTGCAGTCGCCACAGGTTCAGCTGGCGCTTCCATAAGCGGATCATCGCCTTCCACAGCGACACCCTGCTCTTCACGCAACTTGCGGAGTTCTTCCTGCAATTGAGCAATCTGATCGTTACGCAGCTTCAGCAATTGCTCGCTGGTACGGGTTTGGCCTTCAAGGTCATCCAGACGGGATTTGAGCTCGGAATTTTCCCGGTCAAGACGGTCCAGATTCTCGTCACGAATGGCCAGCTCATTCTCAAGCACTGCGGTATTGGCACTGCCATCGCGGGCCGAGCCGGTGCTGTCACCGTCATCTACACCAGCAGTGGATTCCGGGGAAACCAATTTCACCTGGCCAGTGGTCGGACCCTGCTCATCGTCATCGCTGCCGGCAGCCTGGCGGCTACCATCAAGCTGGGCACGCTGTTGAGGGGCCTCAATACCACGGGCCTCCAGCATCTCGCGCCATTTACGATTCTGGTCAGCCACTTCCACAATGGCATTGCGGGTAGAGATATTGCGCACTTCCTGTTCGTTGGGAATGCGCAGCACCGTCCCTTCCCGAACCAGGTTGACGTTATTGTTGATAAAGGCGTCAGAATTCATGGTCTGGATAGCGACCAGCATCTGCTGCACGGACACACTTTCTGCAGGACGGTTGTCGAGGGCGATACGCCACATGGTGTCTGAGGCTTTCACCGTGTAGGTGTTGCGCTGGCCGCTATCCGCCACCGGCGCCGGCGCCGGGCTTGCAGATTCTGACGGGGATGACTGGGCGACCGGACGGCTCGGCGCGGCTTGCGGCTCAGGTTCTGCCTCAGTGCGGGTTACCGGCTGTGGTGCCCGGCTGATGGTCGGAGCGGCTGTAGAAGCGCTGTCGGCATAGCTGGGCGGGTCCAGCAGCACCGTGTACTCACGCATCAGTCGACCGGTCGGCCAGAGAAACTCCACCAGGAAATTCAGATAGGGTTCGCGAACTGGTTGATCCGTAGTGACATGTAGCCGCGCCTTGTCACCGGCCTGCAGCTCGACCGCAAAATCCATACGGTTGAGGAAATAGGCACGATCCACCCCGGCTGCGTCGAATTCGGCCTGCGACGCCAGGTTCACGAGGATTTCCTCTGCGGTCAGATCCCCAACCTCATGCAGGGAAATTTCCATATCCAGGGGTTGATTCAGGTAGGAATTCAGCTCGTATTCCCCAACCCCTAAAGCCGCCGCAACGCCTGGTGACATGATTACCAGTGCGGTTAAGCCAAACCCAAGTTTTCGAAGCATGGTCGAACCCTTTATTTATTATGTTTCCCGCGCTCAGCCCGATCCCGCGGGCGCTACCGGACGAACCCGAGGCGGCAAGCAGTCCTATGACGCTGATCACACATTCTGCCCCAGGCTGGACTCAAAACCTAGAAACCGCGTCACATAATGTCAGTAAGTATCCATTACAGATAGTCTTTTAGCAACTTCTCGACCACCTTCACCGCGTTAAGAGCGGCCCCCCAACGGACATTGTCGGCGACGCTAAAATAGCTCAAACCGCCGCTGCCTTCCATGTCTTCCCGGGTTCGAGAAATCCGCAGGCGCGGCTCCCCTTCCACCGAAGCCACCGGGGACATTGCCTGGGGGTCGTCATTTTCCAGCACATCCAGATCATTCTGCCCCTCCCAGACCGACAGCGCCTGCGCCATTGCCAGGGGCTGAATGCTACGAACCGACACACTCTGCCCATGGCCATAGAAGACCGGCACCCGCACCGTGGTGACCTGAACCGACAAGGGCTGGTCGGCCAGCACACGGCGGGTTTCCAGCATCAGCTTGAGCTCTTCGCTGGTAAAACCGTTTTCTTGAGCCTGGCCGCTAAGCGGCAGTGCATTAAAGGCAATCTGGGCCTGGGCCGCCTCGCTGGGCGACAGGCCATTAAGCAGGCGCACGCTCTGCTGGGCCAGTTGATCCACCCCGCTCCTGCCAGTCGCAGACACCGCCTGAAGCTGGGTCACCACCACTTCCTGCAGCGGGGCCATATCAGCAAGAGGCTTGAGAGCCCGCACCAGCTGGACGGTGGCGGCATCCGCACAGGCTACCAGGTTGTTTTCCCGGGCCTGACCAAGCAGCTCATCGTTAACATCAGCCACCAGCAACGGCACATCGGATTCGTAACGAAACGCCGGTGACAAATCCACCACCATCGCCCCTGCTTCGGCAGCCCGGGGCGCCAATTGCTGACTCACCGTGGCGCCAGCGGCAAACAGCGCCACCTCCACTTGTGAAAAGTCGAAATCTTCGGTTTTCTTTACGGTCAGCGATTTGCCGCCGAAGGACACCTTGCCCCCTGCCCCGTTTTCAGATGCCAACACAAAAAGCTCGCCGACCGGAAATTGCCGATCTGCCAGCAGCTTGATAATGGCCTCGCCGACCAGTCCGGTTGCACCGACAATGGCAAGATTGATTGAACGCATAGAAACCTCGCGACAACGATGCTGCAGGAGCGCTGATAACATCCCCCACAAATACAAACGCGGGCACGGCCTTGATACTACCTCGGCCCTGCCCGCGCTTTTCTACTTTCACTATTTAGCAGCTTATCAACGCTCCATAAGGATACGCAGCATGCGACGCAGCGGCTCCGCCGCGCCCCACAAAAGCTGGTCGCCCACGGTAAAGGCATTCAGGTACTCGCCACCCATGTTGAGCTTGCGCAAGCGACCTACCGGGACGCTCAGGGTACCCGTCACCGTCGTGGGAGTCAGATCCCGCAGGGTAGCCTCTTTTTCGTTGGGCACCACTTTCACCCAGTCATTGGCCTTGCCGATGATCTCGTAGATTTCATCCAGCGGCACATCGCGGGTGAGCTTCACTGTCAGGGCCTGGGCGTGGCAGCGCATGGCGCCGATACGCACACAGGTGCCATCCAGAGCAATGGGATCCGCGGCACGACCCAGAATCTTGTTGGTTTCTGCCTGGGCTTTCCACTCTTCCTTGCTCTGACCATTTTCCATTTCCTTGTCGATCCAGGGCAGCAGGGAGCCCGCCAGGGAATGACCGAAATGTTCCGTGGGCAGATCGCTGCTGCGCATGGTGGCCGCCACCTGGCTGTCGATATCCAGGATCGCACTGGACGGATCCCCCAGCTTGTCTGCCACATCGCCATGAATCTTGCCCATCTGGGCAATCAGCTCACGCATGTTCTGGGCGCCGGCACCAGATGCCGCCTGATAGGTCTGGGCACTCGCCCATTCAACCAAGCCTTCATTGAACAGGCCACCCAGGGCCATCAGCATCAGGCTGACGGTGCAATTGCCACCCACATAATCCTTCACACCCTTATCCAGGGCACTGTCGATCACATTACGGTTGACCGGATCCAGCACGATAACGCTGTTGTCCGCCATACGTAGGGCAGAAGCAGCATCAATCCAGTAACCGTCCCAGCCGGCTTCACGCAGCTTGGGATACACCTCATTGGTGTAATCGCCACCCTGACAGGTCACGATCACATCCAGGGTCCTCAGCTCATCAATGCTCTTGGCATCGCCCAGGACAGGAATATCCTTGCCCACATTGGGGCCCGCCTGACCGACCTGGGAGGTCGAGAAAAAGACCGGTTCGATATCTGCAAAATCATTTTCGGCAATCATGCGCTCCATCAGAACGGAACCCACCATGCCACGCCAGCCGACAAAACCGACTTTCTTCATTGGAAAACTGTCTCCTGAAAGGATTGCCCTTTCTATCTGTGAATAAACGGGTGAACGCGCTATTACGCCTGGGCCAGAGCTTCGGCCACGGCGTTACCCATCTCTTCAGTGCCCACTTTGCGAGTGCCCTCGGTGTAGATGTCCGCAGTACGCAACCCCTGATCCAGTACTCGCTCTACCGCAGCTTCAATGGCATCCGCCACATCGCCGCGCTCCAGGCTGTAACGCATCAGCATGGCCAGCGACATGATGGTCGCCAGCGGGTTGGCTGTGCCCTGGCCGGCAATATCCGGTGCCGAGCCGTGGCAGGGTTCGTACAAGCCCTTGCGGTTCTCGTCCAGGGACGCGGAGGGCAGCATTCCGATGGAGCCGGTGAGCATGGCGGCTTCATCGGAGAGAATGTCACCGAACAGGTTACCGGTGACAATCACATCAAACTGTTTCGGCGCACGCACCAACTGCATGGCCGCGTTGTCCACATACATGTGGGACAACTCGATCTCCGGATAGGCCTTGGCCTCCTCGGTGACCACTTCTTTCCAAAGTTCGGTGACTTCCAGCACGTTGGCCTTGTCCACCGAACAGACTCGCTTGTCACGCTTCATGGCCAGCTCGAAAGCCACCTTGGCGATACGGCGCATTTCCGACTCGGTGTACACATAGGTATTGAAACCTACGCGCTCGCCGTTCTCTTCCTTGATACCACGGGGCTGACCGAAGTAGATGCCACCGGTCAGCTCGCGCACGATCAGGATATCCAGCCCGGAAACCACTTCAGGTTTCAGGCTGGAAGCATCCGCCAGTTGCGGAAAGAGGATCGCCGGGCGCAGATTGGCAAACAGGCCCAGCGAGGAACGCAGGCGTAGCAGGCCACGCTCCGGGCGCTTGCCCCGCTCAATGGCGTCCCATTTGGGGCCACCGATGGAACCGAACAAAATCGCATCTGCAGCGCGGGCCTTTTCCAGGGTACCTTCCGGCAGCGGATCACCTTCCGCGTCCACCGCCGCGCCGCCCACCAAGGCCTCATCCAGCTCTACATCGAGGCCAAATTTCTGTTTGGCGACATTCAGCACCTTCACCGCTTCATCCACGATTTCCGGGCCGATACCGTCACCGGGCAACACCAGTACCTTGCTCATTACCTGCTTCCTGTTTACTGCTTGATCTGAACACTTGATCTATTGCTTAAAAGTTTTTGCTTACCAGCACATCGTCAGGTGCCGAGGCCTTGACCAGCTCCAGAGTGTAATCACCCTTATTGCCGGGAGATGGTTTCACCCGCACCTGGTAAATGCCCTTTTCTTCAAAGGTATGGCGGAATTTTCCGAACCGCAGGATGCCGCCCTGGTCGGCAAACACTTCCACGGAACGCTCGCCGGCATCAATAAACACCGACTCCACGCCGCCCTGCTCGGAAATCCGGTCACCGTCGACCTTGAAGATTTCCGCCTTGGCAGAGCTACTGGTGGGCATCTGCCAACCACCGCCGCCATCACCCTTTGCAGCTACGGAAAGCTGGTTGTCCACACTCAGTTTGGCCGCATCACCCGCGTCCGGTTCGTTGTACATGCCGGTCGCACAACCGGCCAGAGTCAGTACTGACAGCAAAGATAAAATTCGCAACATGTGTCGCCTCCTTGTTTTTTCTTTTAATGGTCCCGGACTCTGTTACTGGAAAATCCAGGGTTCCCGCTCGGCGCGGCGTGCTTCATAGGCTCGAATGGTCTCTGCCTCGTTGAGCGTGAGGCCGATTTCATCCAGACCGTTGAGCAGACAATGCTTGCGAAACTCATCAATCTCGAACGCCAGCGGCTCCCCGCTTTCCGGGATCACCTGCTGTTGCTCCAGATCAATAGTGATTCGGAAGCCTTCCTTCCCTTCCACCGCTTTGAACAGGGCTTCCACGTTATCCTCAGACAACACAATGGGCAATAACCCGTTTTTGAAGCAGTTGTTGTAGAAGATATCCGCAAAGCTCGGTGCAATGATGGCCTTGAAGCCAAAATCCATCAGTGCCCAGGGAGCATGTTCACGGCTGGAGCCACACCCGAAGTTGCGACGGGTAAGCAGAATGCTGGCGCCCTGATAACGGGGCTGATTCAGCACAAAGTCTTCGTTTTTCGGGCGCTGGCTGCTGTCCTGGCCAGGAAAACCCTCATCCAGGTAGCGCCATTCATCAAACAGATTCGGCCCGAAACCGGTACGCTTGATGGACTTGAGAAACTGCTTGGGGATGATCTGGTCGGTGTCCACATTGGCACGATCCAACGGCGCGACCAGCCCTTCCTGACGAATAAACTTTTCCATGATCTGCTCCTCAGGCCTGGTCGAGTTCGCGAATATCCACAAAATGGCCCGCCACCGCAGCGGCCGCGGCCATGGCCGGACTCACCAGATGCGTGCGGCCACCATTGCCCTGACGCCCCTCGAAATTACGGTTGGAAGTGGACGCACAGTGTTCACCGGCTTCCAGGCGGTCAGGATTCATGGCCAGGCACATGGAGCAACCCGGCTCCCGCCATTCGAAGCCAGCTTCAATAAACACCTTGTCCAGACCTTCCTTCTCGGCCTGCTGCTTGACCAGACCGGAGCCCGGCACCACCAGCACTTGTTTGACGGAATCCGCTTTTTTGCGGCCCTTGGCCACCTCGGCTGCGGCTCGCAGGTCTTCAATGCGTGAGTTGGTACAGGAGCCGATAAAGACCCGGTCGACCTTGATATCTGTGACCGGAATACCTGGCTTCAGCCCCATGTACTCGTAGGCGCGCTGCATGCCAGAGCGCTTCACTTCATCGCTCTCGGCCTGCGGATCCGGCAACATGGCATCTACCGGCACCACCATCTCCGGACTGGTGCCCCAGGACACCTGCGGACGGATATCCGCCGCATCAATATTCACTTCCGCGTCGAATTCGGCATCCGCATCGGACACCAGGGTTCGCCAGTAATCCACCGCCTTGTCCCAGTCCTCACCTTTCGGCGCGAAGGGGCGACCTTCCACGTAATCAATGGTGGTCTGATCCACCGCTACCATGCCGGCACGGGCACCAGCCTCAATGGCCATGTTGCAGATGGTCATTCGCCCTTCCAGGGACAAGCCGCGAATGGCGCTGCCGGCAAATTCGATAGCATAGCCGTTGCCGCCAGCGGTACCGATGATGCCGATGATATGCAACACCACATCCTTGGCGGTGACAGCGGGACTCAAATCCCCTTCCACGGACACCCGCATGTTGTTCATTTTTTTGGCCACCAGGGTCTGGGTCGCCAGCACATGTTCAACCTCGCTGGTGCCGATACCATGGGCCAGACAGGCCAGCGCGCCATTGGTGGACGTATGGGAATCACCGCAGACCACGGTCATACCGGGCAGGACGGCACCCTGCTCCGGCGCCATCACGTGAACGATGCCCTGGCGTACATCACCAATACCGAATTCGGTAATGCCAAATTCGCGAGTGTTGTCCTGCAGAGTCTGTACCTGGATCCGGGAGGTCTGATCCACAATTTCAGCGGCCGACTTGAATGGCGTGGTCGGTACATTGTGGTCGATGGTGGCCACACTGGCGCCCGTACGCCAGGGTTTACGGCCGGCCAGGCGCAGGCCTTCAAACGCCTGGGGCGAGGTCACCTCATGGATGATCTGACGGTCAATATAGATCAGCGCGGAGCCATCCTCACGCTCGGTGACGAGATGGGCGTCCCACAATTTATCATAGAGGGTTTTGCCGGCCATGTTTCTCTCCCTGCGTCGCACTGCAGCAACTTCATCATTGCGACTGGTTTGTCAATAACGATTAATGTAGGGTTCACCCACCAATAAATCCAATTCATATTTTTCATTTTTAAGATAACCAATTATTATCTCGCAACCGAACAACTGGATGCCCCGGTAATGATAGACACACCGACCCTGAGCGCCTTCATGGGAGTGGCTGAAACCGGCTCGTTTTCTGCCGCCGCTGAGCGCCTCTACATCACGCAGCCTGCCATCAGCAAACGCATCGCCCTGCTCGAACAGCAGCTTGGCGCCCGTCTCTTTGATCGGGTGGGCCGTCAAATTCAGCTTACCGAAGCAGGTCGCTCCCTGCTGCCACGGGCCAGGCAGGTGCTGATGGACGTGGAAGACATGGCTCGGGCCATCCACGACCTGTCCGGCTCGGTCACCGGCAAATTGCGCATTGGCACCAGCCACCATATCGGCCTGCACCGCCTGCCGCCGGTGCTGCGTCAGTTCTCCCGGGACTACCCGCAAGTGGAACTGGACATCCATTTTATCGATTCGGAAGAAGCCTGGGAGGGAGTGCTGCACGGGGAACTGGAAATGGGTGTAGTCACCTTGCCTCCACAGCCGGATGAGCGTCTGCAAAGTGATGTGATCTGGCGCGATCCGCTGGTGTTCATGTGCGCGCCGGAACACCCGCTGGCCAAGGTGGACAATATCACCCTGGAAACCCTCACCGGCTACAGCGCCATCCTGCCGTCACCGGTCACCTTTACCCGCGGCATCGTGGAGCGGCTGTTTGACGAACATAATCTTAAGCTCAATATCGCCATGTCCACCAACTATCTGGAAACCATTCACATGATGGTGTCCATCGGCCTGGGCTGGAGCGTCCTGCCTGCCACCATGGTGGATGGCTCGGTGGTGGAATTGGCCGTGGATGTACCGTTACCGGAGCGGGAGCTGGGTGTGGTGATTCACCCTGCCCGCACTCGCTCCAATGCCGCCAGGGCGTTTTTGCAGGCGCTGGAGGCATCCGGCCTGTAACTGCTTAAGCGGTTGAATCGCCGGAACGGGTAACGCCGCCCACGATAAGCAACATGGCCGCCAGCACGGCGGCCAGCGCCGCGCCGAAAAACAGGTCCACTCCCCACTGCTGCCACAGCAAACCGGACAACCCGGCACCCGCCGCCCAGCCTGCGCCAAAGCCCAGGCTGGAATACAGGGCCTGTCCCTGACCGCCCAGTGACGCCTCAAACTGCTTGTGCACCCAGGCGATGCTGGCCGCATGAAAGCTGCCAAAACTGGCCGCGTGGAGCAGCTGGGCAAGCGCCAGCCATAACAACGAATCGGCTACCACACCAATCAGCAGCCAACGCAGGGCCGCCAACAGCAGACTGGCCACCAGAATCCAGGGAATAGAGAAACGCCGCATCAGCCGATGCATGACCAGAAACAACCCTACCTCCGCCAGTACACCCAGCGCCCACAGGCTACCCACCACGAACTTGCTGAATCCCAGATCCTGCAGATAGATGCTGTAGAACGTGTAGTAAGGCCCATGGGAGAGCTGCATCAGAAAAGCGGCCACCAGAAACAGGGAAACGGCCGGACGTCGCAACACGCTCCACACAGATGGCCCACCCTGTTCCCGATGACGCACCTCCCCGTCACCCGCCGGCAACGTCAACGTACCCAGCCACAACAGCCACAACAACGCGCTCAATACCCAGGGCAGCAGATCAGTACCCAGCCGGTCCAGCGCCTCGCCAAGCACCAGTACCGCCAGGATAAACCCCACTGAGCCCCACAGGCGCACAAGACTGTAGCGGTGAGACTGACGCCCCAGAGACTGCAAGGTGAGGACTTCAAACTGGGCCAGTACCGCGTTCCAGAAGAAACTGAACGACACCAGCAGTGCCGCCATGGACCAGAACTGATGGATCCAGAACACCGGCAGGAACACTATCGCCGCAAGCAGGTTTCCGGTCCGGATGATACGCAGGCGCTGGCCGCTCCGATCCGCCAGCCAACCCCACAGGTTAGGGGCACCAATTTTGGTCAGCTGGGGAATGGCCATCAGCAGGCCGATGGCGGCAGCGCTGAAACCCAGATCCTTCAGGTACAGGGACCAGTAAGGCACCAGGGTGCCCAGTAGTCCGAAATAGAGGAAATAGAAGCCTGACAATCGCCAGTAGTAAGGCATTAGGGGCTGAACCTTGGCGTGGCGGTTAAATGAATGGAAGGCCGGACGTCTGATGTCGGACATCCGGCGCTAAATCAAACCTGCCGTAGGAGCGTCGCTGGCGGCGCGATCAAAGGCGTTGAACAGCAATGTAACCACAGAGGTCGCCGAGGAAAAGACTGGTTTTTTCTCTGTGTACTCTGTGCCCTCTGTGGTGAAAATGCTTTTGATTGCGTGTCATCGCGCCGCCAGCGAAGCATCCTACGGATGGTCAGGCATTTAAATCGGCGGAAATGGTGGCGTCACATCGCCGTTCTGCGCCCGATGGCGCAGGCAATGGTCCATCAGCACCAGGGCCAGCATGGCCTCGGCAATAGGAGTGGCCCGCACGCCCACGCAAGGATCGTGGCGCCCCTTGGTAACCACTTCAACCGGGTTCCCTTGCAGATCAATGCTCTTGCCGGGAATCAGGATGCTGGAAGTGGGCTTGAGCGCCATGGCCACACGGATGGTCTGCCCGGAGCTGATACCTCCGAGCACACCGCCGGCATGGTTGCTGAGGAAGCCTTCCGGGGTCATCTCATCACGATGTTGCTCACCGCGCTGATTGACCACTGCAAAGCCGTCGCCTACTTCCACACCCTTGACCGCGTTGATGGACATCATTGCCTTGGCCAGATCCGCGTCGATACGATCGAACACCGGCTCGCCCCAGCCCGGCGGCACGCCGTCGGCAAACACTTCCACCCGTGCACCGATGGAAGAGCCATCCTTGCGCAGCGCATTGATGAGAGCTTCCAGCTCCGGCACCTTGCCTGCATCCGGGAAGAAGAAAGGATTGCTGTTTACGGTAGACCAGTCGAATTGCTCCGCTTTGACCTCACCGATTTGAGTACAGCCCCCATAGATGCGAATACCCAGTGTCTGCTCCAGATACTTGCGGGCAATGGCGCCGGTCGCCACGCGCATGGCCGTTTCCCGGGCCGATGACCGCCCGCCGCCGCGGTAATCGCGGAAACCGTATTTCTGCGTATAGGTGTAATCCGCATGCCCGGGCCGGAAGGTGGTGGCGATGTCGGAGTAGTCCTTGGACTTCTGGTCGGTGTTTTCGATCAGCAAGCCGATGGACGTGCCGGTGGTCTTGCCCTCGAACACCCCGGAAAGGATCTTCACCTGATCCGGCTCACGACGCTGAGTGGTGTAGCGGCTGGTGCCTGGCTTGCGCCGGTCCAGCTCCACCTGCAGGTCTTCCTCGCTGATTTCCAGCCCCGGCGGGCAGCCATCCACGATGGCCCCCAGTGCCAGGCCATGACTCTCACCAAAGGTGGTGATGCGAAAACGTTCACCAAAACTGTTGCCGGACATGCGGATCCTCAAAAAAGCATTGGGCCATTGCATCTCCCCTCACCTGCCCGGTAAAAGGAGCATCAACGGCTCAGGAAGAAAACTGTTCGCGGTATTCTAGCAGCTGTTGACGGGTAAGCATGAATACCCCGTGGCCACCACGCTCGAATTCGAACCAGAAGAAAGGCACCTGCGGCCACTGATTGACCATGGCTTCCCAGCTATTGCCCACCTCCACGATCAATACCCCGTGCTCGGTAAGCTTATCAGGGGCCTCACTCAGCAGGCGGCGGGTAAAATCCAGGCCGTCATCGCCGGAGGCCAGTGCCAATTCCGGTTCGTGGCGGTATTCATCCGGCAGGCTGGCCATATCCTGTGCATCCACATAGGGCGGATTGGAGACGATCAGGTCATAGGGGCCATCCACCTGGGCTAGGCCATCGGAATGCAGGGCTTTCACCTGCCCTTCCAGGCCATGACGGCGAATATTGTCTTCACAGACGGCCAGAGCTTCTTCACTGATATCACTGCCGTCCACGCGGGCATGGTCAAACGCGTAGGCACAGGCGATGGCGATACAGCCGCTGCCAGTGCACAAATCCAGCACCGCATGGACCTGCTCCGGCTCTACCCAGGGGGTGAAGGATTGCTCGATCAGCTCTGCCAACGGCGAGCGGGGAATCAGGACGCGTTCGTCCACGTAAAAGGGCAACCCGCAAAACCAGGCTTCATGGGTCAAATAAGGTACCGGAACCCGGTCATTCACCCGACGACACAGCAAGCCCAGATAGTCACTGATTTCAGAAGGCAACAAGCGGGCATCGAGAATGCGAGGATCGCCATGCAACGGCAGAGACAAGGTGCTCATCAACAGCGCCAGCGCCTCGTCCCAGGGGTCATCATTACCGTGACCAAAGAAAACCTCACCGGCACGCAGGGCACTCTCACCAAAACGCAGACAATCCCTGACTGTGTGCAGGGCGGTAACGGCTTCTTTCTGTTGTTGCGGGCTAATCACGGCATCCTCCTCAAGCAGGCGGCGAAGATTAGCACAAAATCCGCCATGAAAGCCTGTAGAGGGTAACTTGTTGGCCTGCCAGCAGGCATGGCTGTTAACCTGCAAATGGTGTCGGTTAGCAGCAATGTCGGCATAGGAAAATCAAGTGCCATCATTTCAGCGACAGCAGCATTGCGTATAAGATGCGCTCACGCTCTCTGGCAGGCTGTTGAAAAGGATTAGTATGACCGCAGTTACGGTGTTCCAAGACGGCCCTTTTACCTTGGTGGATTTGAAGAACGGCACCCTGGTCGACATGAGCGTGGAACTATCGATCTATCGACAGCGACTGACCCTGTTCAACATGAATCTCCAGCGCAAACAGCTGGCAATCTATGTGGGTCGCATCTGTGGGCTCGACTTTACCGCCTCCCGCTATGCCTGCGGCGAAGACTTCAAGCAAATTACCGAGGCCAAAGTGCTGGTACTGGAAAGCATACTCAACCGTACCTTTGCCAACATGATGCTGACCCTGAACAAACCGCAATTCCCGGTCTACGTGTGTGCGAGCCTGGCAGAGGCCAAGGCGTGCCTGCTGGAAAAACACCCCCGGGAGGAACAGTGAGCGCGATCTGGTTATTGAAAACCGAGCCCGACACTTTTTCCATCAATGACCTGCAGGCCTGTCCTGGGGGCACCAGCGGCTGGGACGGAGTGCGCAATTACCAGGCTCGCAATCGTGTGCGCGACGAGATGAACGAAGGTGATTGCGTGCTGATCTACCACTCCAGTTGCGCACAGCCCGCCATTGTCGGTGAAGCCTGTGTGGTCAGTGCCCCCTACCCGGACCCCAGCCAGTTTGATCTCGACTCAGGGGGGTTCGACAATCGCAGCAGCCGCGAAGAACCGCGCTGGTATCAGGTGGATATCCGTTATCTGTGCACGTATCCGCAGCCCCTGTCGCTGAAAACCCTTCGCCAGTACGCGGAGTTTGCGGATATGGAACTGGTTGTGCGGCCACGCCTGTCAGTACAGAAAGTCACCGAACGTCAGTTTCAGCGCATCCAGCAACTCTGCATGCCAGAAAGCGCCAGCGCCTGACCAGCAAGCGAACCAGTGCAGTGCACAGCATCGCACCAGCGCAAGACTGCGCCCCAAAACCGCGCAGGCAGATACGAAAAAAGCACGACACACCCCCATAATCCCTTCCGTGGCCGGCTTGGCACAGCGGTTGCAATTGCCCCTTCGTCACTACTAACGAATGGGATTCATACCATGCCACAGCGCCGTTTACCCTGGTTTGCCTTACTGCTACTCCCCGGCCTGGCCAGGGCGGATTCGCTCAGCGCCGTTGATACGGTCTGGATTGCCGTGGCTGCCGCCCTGGTTTTCTTCATGCAAGCGGGCTTCGCGCTGCTGGAAAGTGGCATGAGCCGCGCCAAGAATGCACTGAACGTGGTGATGAAAAACTACATGGATTTGTGCGTGGGCACCCTGGTGTTCTGGGGTGTGGGGTTTGGCGTGATGTTTGGCACCAGCAGCACCGGCTGGTTTGGCGAAGACCAGTTCATGCTCAGCCACGCCGACGGCAGTACCTGGGCCATGCTGCTGTTCCAGATCATGTTTGCTGCCACCGCTGCCACCATCGCTTCCGGCGCCATGGCAGAACGCACCCGTTACGTGGGCTACCTGTGTGGGGCCATTGTCATTACCGGGCTGATCTATCCGCTCTACGGCCACTGGGCCTGGAACAGTGAGGGCTGGCTGGCCAAGCTCGGCTTTATCGATTTTGCTGGCTCCACCGTGGTGCACAGCATCGGCGGCTGGTGTGCCCTGGCCGGAGTGTTGGTGGTTGGCCCACGACTGGGCCGCTTTGACCGTCACGGCCAGCCCCGGACCATCCCCGGGCATAACCTGTCCTACGTGGCTCTGGGTGGCTTTATACTCTGGTTCGGCTGGTTCGGCTTCAATGGCGGCTCCACCCTGGCTGCCAGCGTGGATATTGCCAAGGTGAATCTGAATACCCAGCTCGCTGCCGCCGCCGGTGCGGTGGGCAGCGTGATCTACCGCATGGTCAGCCGCCGACCGATTCTGTTGACGGAAACCGTCAACGGCAGCCTTGCAGGTCTGGTGGCGGTTACCGCCGGCTGCGCCGTGATGACACCGGGCTTTGCTGTCCTCACCGGCCTGGTCGCCGGTGCGCTGGCGGCCTTCGGGGCGAGAATGTTGCTAGCGTTACGCCTCGATGATGTGGTCGGCGCGGTGCCGGTGCATGCCTTCGCCGGTGCCTGGGGCACCCTGGCCGCTGGACTGTTCTACGATGGTGACCTGTTCAACCCGGAACGAATTACCGTACAGCTGCTGGGCATCGTGGTTGCATTTGGCTGGGCCTTCTTCACCGCCCTGGTGATGTACATGCTGGTGTCCTTGCTCACAGGCCTGCGAGCCCCTGCTCTGCATGAACAACGCGGCCTGGACCTGAGCGAACACGCAGAAAGTGGCTATCCGGAGTTTCCCCAGAACACGCTTTATAACAGTGAGCTGACCCGCTCGGCGGAGTCTCGTCCATGAGTCAGGAGCTGCAACGTCGACGGCGCGCCATTGCCACCGGGCTGACGCCCTACATGAACGAACCTCTCTTGCTGGAGGCGATCAGCCTCTGGCAACAAACCTATGCCGAACGCCCTCGCTTTTCCCTGCAGGGCTTTGTCAGTGAGTTGTGTCAGATGTTCGACCTGGGGGAGCGCCGGCATCAGATCCATATGAGCCTGGTGCAGGCCATGACACTGTCGGAGCAGGAACTGGCCGACGATCCGCTGGCCGGAAGCGAGGAAAACCCCGCCCGGGAGCACCCCTGCAGCCAGGCGTTCGAGCAGATCATGCGCTCGCTGTGGGAAGGCATTGGCGCCCGTGCGGCAAGCCAGTTGCGGCTGGACATGGCCGCCCAGCTGCGCAGCAATCAGGTCGGGGCGGAAACCCGGCTGACCATGGAATACTGGCTGCAAGCTCCGGAACGCCCGCTGGCCCCACTGACACTGGCCGCCCTGCGCGATCAGCTCAACCGTACTTATGTGCTGTTGTGCGAAAGACTCGGACCGGTGGAAGCCGACCAGCAACTGAAGGCGGCCTATCAGAACGCCCTGCAAACCCGCATTGACCCGACGGCATTGCGCCAGCTGCTGTAGAAGGGTTCCTGCCATTTCAGCCATGTGACACCACCGAGGATCAGGTAGTCTTGTAATCCTGTTCGCGCGTTGAGCCATAACAACAACCGATAGGGAACACCATGAAGCTACACCACCAGATCTTTATTGCCATGCTGGCCGGCGCCCTGGTCGGCAGCCTGACCAGCGAGTCCACTACCCTGTTCGGGGTCCCGATACTGGCCGGTTACGACCTGGTAGGAAGTCTGTTCATCAATGGTTTGAAAATGGTGGTGGTGCCCCTGATTGTCACCGCCATCATCAATGGCATGACCAGCGTCGGCGACGGCAACAATCTGGGTCGAATGGGGCTAAAAACGGTAGCACTGTACATGACCACCACCGTGGTCGCGGTGCTGATCGGGCTGCTGACTGTCAATCTGTTCAGCCCCGGGGTCATCGACGGCCAACCGGCCCGGGACCTGCTTGGTCTGGCCAGTGATACCGAAGCGGTACTGGCTGGCATCGAAGGGCGAGGCGCCGGGGATTTCACCCAGATCCTGATGCAGATGCTACCCCCCAACCTGATTGCTGCCGCTGCCGATGGGCAGATGCTTGGCCTTATCGTGTTCGCCCTGTTGTTCGGCTATTTTCTGCGCACCGAACGCAATGATGCCGGCCGCAGTCTGCGAGATCTGATCGAGGGGATTTATCAGGTGGTGATGAAAATCACCATGCTGGTGATTCGTTTCACACCGCTGGGGGTGTTCGCCCTGATTGCCGCCACGGTGACCCGCACCGGCCTTGATGCCATCGAGCCGCTGGCCTGGTTTTTCGCTTCAGTGGTCGTTGCACTCACCCTGCATGCCTTTGTTTTCATGCCGGCATTGGTGTTTTTCCTTGCTCGCCGCTCACCGTTGCGGCACATCCAAGCCATGACACCGGCCCTGCTCACCGCGTTTTCCTCGGCCAGCTCCGCAGCTACCCTGCCGTTGACCATGGAATGCGTGCAGAACCGGGCCGGGGTATCACAACGAAGCAGCAGCTTCGTACTGCCACTGGGGGCCACCGTCAACATGGACGGCACGGCCCTGTATGAGTGCGTGGCCGCCATGTTTATCGCCCAGGCCTATGGCATGGACCTGTCGCTGGCGACACAATTCATGATCGTGATAACCGCGGTACTCACCTCCATTGGCGTGGCCAGTATTCCGGCCGCGTCCCTGGTGGCAATCACCGTGATACTGGCTGCCATCGGACTACCGGCGGAAGCCATCGGCCTGATTCTGGTCACCGACCGGCTACTGGACATGTTCCGCACCGCAGTGAACGTATGGGGCGACAGTGTCGTCACCGTAGTGCTGGCACGCAGCGAAGGGGAAGAACAGGTGCTGCAGAGGCCGGTAGCCGACGCAGAGAGAATGGCGCAGGCGGCAAGCGCCCACGCCGGACAAGGTCAGACTGACAAGTGATGGTCGCGGTTGTCCCAGTCACGCTTGATGGCCACCGCCGCACTGCCAACGATCGGCACCATGGCGGCAAATGCCAGCATGGCCGGGAACAGATTTTTCCCCTGATCGGCCAGACCGGCTACCATCAGCACGGTGAACAGAACAGCCACAACCAGAGCGAAAATGTCTTTACTGATACGAGAGATAGTAGTCATGGGTAACGCTCCTCTTAAATTGTTTTAGTGAACACATGTTAACTCACAAGAATGGAAAGTCAACACCTGTTCACTTTCAATGATTATTTCCCGGAGATCCCTTGAAACATCAGCCTACCCTGCTTATCAGCAATGCCTGCTCCGAACTTGGTCAGGCCCTGGTCAGTGACGCTGCAGAGCATTTTCGGGTTGCCCTGGCAGACGCGGATGGGCAACTCGGAAACCAACTTTGTGCCAACCTGCACGGCAATGGTCGAGAAGCGCTTTTCCTGGATTGTCTTCCCGGCAGCTCCCGCGACCGTCAACGGGGTGTAGAACGGGTGCTACGTCGCTGGCAACAGCTGGATACCGTGATTAACCTGCCCGCGCCACTGACCCTCGGCCCTTTCGAGGCGACCCAGACATCACACTGGCAGCGGGTTATGGATGAGCAACTGATGGATACGGTAAATCTGTGCCAGAGCGCGATCAGCGCCATGCACCGCCAGGAAGAAGGTGGCCGGATTCTCAATGTGGTACCGGAATACGGCATCCTGGCAGGGCCTCTGGCTGGCGCCCAGAGCGCTGCCAGCGCCGCCATCGTGGCCCTGGGAGAAAGCCTGCACAGTGAATTGCACAGTAGCGGTATCAGGGTGACCACCCTGGTGATCCCCCTGTATCAGGAGCAGGCCAGCAGCCTGTGCGCCACCGACCCGCTCAGCGACGCTCGCTTCCAGCGCAAGATTGCTCGCAGCCCGGTCACCCGAGAGGAGCTCAGCCAGCAGATCCTGGATGCCCTGAACAGCGGTAACGCCCTGCACATCGCCTCCGGCTATACACGGGCGAAATGGCGGCGCAAGCGCTGGTTCAGGAAACGCTGGGAGCGGGGATTGCGGGAGTTAGGGGCGAGGTATCGGCGCTAAGAGCAAAAGACTGGTTTCACCACAGAGGGCACAGAGGACATTGAGAAAGATCAAAAGCCCCGCCGTCCCTCGCCGCGCATTTCAGTGCCCGCGATAACATGGCAGTCATAGCCCGGTTTTCACTCAGTGTTCTCTGTGCACTCTGTGGTAAAAATTATTCCAGCCACGTCAGGCAAACTGTTCCACATAACGCAGTGTATGCCGGTAATCCCCTGCCAGAGCATCGTCAATTTTCGGCGCCACCAGATCCACCAGTTTCCTGCCCACCAGGGGAACCGATGAGGTGATTTCCACCTGGGTTTGCTGGATGGACTGGGACTCACCGTCGGCGTTGAGCTCCATGGTGCCACTGATTTTCAACGGCACATTGCCAAGCTGAAAGCGATAGCGGGCCTGATAGAAACCCGGCCGGCCGGTGGCTTGCCACAGGAATTCCGTCAGCAAATCCGCCTGACTTGGCAGCAAACGCCGCGCAAATGACGGTACCTTGTCGGTGCGAATCTGTATCGGCTGAACGATCTGTATCAGCAGACCTTCCCCGGTCTCCTGGAAGGCCTGGAAACGGTAGTCATTTACCTTGCCCCATTCGAATCGTTGTTCGAAATAGGCCTTGCTGGTGAGAATCTCATAAAGCCGGTCCACGCCGACAGGAAATTCCCGGTCAACCATTACCTTCATGCTGTCTCCTGACCCGCCGGCGTCTGCTCAATCAATTTCAACAGGGGCGCCAGCTGGCGTTTCAAGTCCGGCAATGCATTCACCACCACACGGGGCTTGCCAGCCCGCAACAGGGTGAGTGCCTGCTCTATGGTTATCGAAGGCGTCGTCAGGGCGGTGGCCAGAGGCTCATCGGGGCCATCTCTGACCACCGCCCCGGGCCCGGCCAGGCGCGCCTTGCTCATCTGTTCATCCAATACCGCCTGAACCTGGCGGGGCATCAGCCCGGTATGCGCAGTGGGCGTATGAATGACCACCGACAGCGGCAATTGCTGTGCCCGGCCGCGAAATTGGAAAGCCAGTTTCTCGCTGACCTTCAACGCCCGCTCGACAAAACGCTGGGCGCCTTTGGCTCCGGCACTGGGCAGCAGAATGGTAAATTGGGCCACGCTGCTTCTTGCCAGCGAATCTTCCTTACGTACCACTCCCCGCATCAATTGCGCCATTTTCATCAACACCATATCGGTTCTACGTTTACCGAGCTGTACGAAAAGTTGATTGAATTGGTAAATCTCCAGTTGCACAACCGATAGCGGGATCTGCTGACGACTGGCCAGCGCCAGCTCCTGGCGCAGGCGATGCTGCAGATAACGACGGTTACCGAGTCGGGTGAGCGGATCGATCATGGCCTGGCGGGCCAGTTCCTTGCGCTCACGCTGGTAGTGGGCATGGGCACGAGCACGGGCCAGAAGATCCGTGGAATTGAACGGTTTGCTGATAAAGTCCGTGCCGCCAAGACGTAGGGCTTCGCTGCGTGTTTCCTCGTCGTTCTCGGCACCGGTAACGATGATCACCGGCAGACCGGCAATGCCGTCATCGTCACTGGTGCGGATTTTTTTCAGTAACGTAAAGCCGTCCATCTCCGGCATCGCCAGGTCGGAAAAAACCACGCTGATGGTCGGGTTGTGGCAGATCATTTCCCAGGCTTCGACGCCGTTTTCCGCCACTTCGACACGAAATTCCCTGCCCAGCATCTTGTCAGCAGCAAGACGCATTACCTTCGAGTCATCGACAAACAGCAGCACCGGTTTGTTGTTGTTATCCATGTGGCTCCATTCCCTTTTTTACCACGGACAGCGCCCCTTTCAGGCCGGGCTCTCGCCCTCGCACATACCCGTAAAGCCGGGAATGACGCTGACAAAAATCCCCGCGCGCGATGGCAGGCAGATAATGTTCGTTGAGAAGATGCCCGGGGCGGTCGGCCAGGCAATAGACAGTGCCAGCGGTACTGTCCAGATGGGAAAGAATGCCGATCTGCGCCAGATAATCACGGCCGTTGGCAAAGTGTTCCACATAGGGCACCGGGTGACCGGCCGCAAGCGTCAGCTGCGGATCGATTTCCAGGCTGTCGGCCACCCCACCGATACAATAAATTTCCAGCTTCTTGACCAGTTGCCGGGCGCTCGGGTGACGCAGCAGTTTGCGCACGATATAGCTGGCAACAATGGTGCCCTGGGAGTGGCAGACCAGCACTACCTGATCATTATTTTCCAGTGCTTCCACCAGGATATTCAACGCCGGGCGCGACAGTTTGCCGTCCTTGCGCAGGGTACGAGCGGTAATCGACTCGGCCACATCGCGGATCAGTCCCCATGTAGGGGTATGGATCAGGTGCACCGGACGGCGAAAAATCCGCGCGATCTCGCTGGCATTGAGCAGCGCCACCGGCCCGGCCGTTCCCATGCCATTGATGAAGAACCAGCGCGAAGAGCGCCCTTCATGGGTGGTCCGCGGAGGATGGCAGACCAGGGTGCCCTGGCTGATGGACTCACGGGTGGCCGGCACCAGCAACTGCAAGAGCGAGAACAGGGCCTCACCGCGGCTTGAGTAGGATGACCAGGCCATTTCCGAGCGAACACCTGGCTCCCGGCCCAATGGTAGGACCATGCGGGGAATATCCGCTGCATGGGTCAGGCTAAGGCGCAGATCACGACGGATGGCAGAACGGTTGTCTACCAGACGGCGAAGCCATTGTCGGGGACGGTGCAACATTGGGAAGCCCTGATACGGGGTGGCGACAAATTCGCTCTAACACGAAAGTTCCCCTGTACAGTACGTCGAAATGCGCTATTTTGCCAGCAACAATAACGGCCAGCGCCACAACTCAACCTGAGCCAAATCAGTAGCTTATTTGATCAACCTTGTGTAGAACCCGAACTTTCAAAGCTGACATCAGTTATGTCTGTCGAGAGGAGTGTGCGATAAAAAAACAGGCCTGCCGTGCACAAAACGACAGACCTGACCAGGAGACCTTGTGATTCTCTCTATGGCGCTGTTTGTCTCAGACGAAGTACATCAGCAACCACTCGGCAACCAGTGCCGGCTTGTCCTCTCCTTCGATTTCCACCGTAAAGGCGAATTTCAACAACCACTGCCCTTCACGCTTTTCGGTGACCTCCAGCAAGGTGGCTACTGCTCGAACCCGCTTGCCCTCTTTCACCGGTGCCATGAATCGCAGTTTGTCGAAGCCATAGTTCATGGCCATTTTCATGCCTTTGGGCATCAAGAAGCCATCAATGGAGGCTTGCAGATAAGGCAGCAGCGACAGGGTCAGATAACCGTGTGCAATGGTGGTGCCGAAAGGGGTGTTCTTGGCCTGATCCGGATCCACATGAATGAACTGATGGTCCAGGGTCGCGTCAGCAAAAGCGTTAATTCTGTCCTGATCTATCTGGAACCAGTCGGACGCTCCCAGTTCCTTGCCCACGTAATCGGTCAGCGAGGCTACCTCAACCACTTTCATCGTAACGCGCTCCTTGAATACATTTTTCCTGAAGCTTAGCGAGCCTGGGCAAGGCAATACATGACCCTTTCAGGCAGTGGCCTGGACAGGTCTGGTGCTTTTGGTCAGTCAGCGGTTGTTGTCATCCAGAAAGGTATTGATTGCGCCTGCCACGACCTCCGGTGCTTCCATATGCAAATGGTGCCGACCCGCTAAACGCACCACGGAGGCGTCCGGCAACCAGTCCAGCCGGTGATCGAACATGCCGTTGCCGCCCATGCCCTGCTCACCGAGAATCAGGCAAACCGGTGCCTGAATGGCACGAACAAAACCCTCCACCTGCTCTTCGGTAAGCCGCAACGAGGAAGTCAGCCGCAGGCGGCTGTCCGCCCGCCAGGTCCAGCCATCGGTCACCGGCATCAGGCCACGCTCACTCAGCAACGCAGACGCCTCCCGGCTGAGTCCACCGAAGCCGCGGGTGCGTGCCTCAACCGCGTCGGCAATGTCCGTGTACACCGGCTTGCGCTTGTCTGCCAAAGCCATCATGTCATCCAGTGCCTTGCGCAGGGTGCTGGCCACGTCCTTACCGGGCGTGCTGGGCGGGCCCAATCCTTCAATCAGCACCAGCCGGGAGACCCGATCCGGAAACGCTGCCGCAAACAGGCAGGCAATCCCCGCCCCCATGGAGTGACCAACCAGTGTAAAGCGTTGCCAGCCGAGCTGATCTGCCACTGCCAGCACATCTCGCACATGATCCACCAGGTGGGTTACCACCCCGTCGGGGCGATGGTCCGAGTGACCATGACCGGAAAAATCCAGTGCCACCATGGGGCGTTGCCACTGCGACGCCAGCGGAATATAGGACGCGGCATTGTCCAGCCAGCCATGCAGGGCCAACACCGGCTCGCCCTCGCCGTCCCAGCTGAGGGCGGCCAGAGTCTGTCCGAAAACGTGAAATTTCTTCTCTTTTGCAGCCATTAACTCGCCTCCCCCTGTTGCAGCGTTTGCAGGGTTTCGCGAAACAGGGCCAGGGTCTGTTCAGGCTTCTCCAGTGGGTACATGTGCGATCCTTCCGCAATGCGATGGAGCATGCCGTGGCGGCGAACATGGCGCCGGGCACTGTCGAGAAACGGAGATGGCGACCCCTTGCCGGTGATAATCGCCCCGGGCACTTTCAGCCTGGGCATGCGTGTGGCAGCCGTGGGGGTATGTCGAAAAATGGCCACTTCCACCTCTGGGCGAAAACGCAATCGCCAGCCGCCCTCCCAGGGCTCCAGCCCCGCGCGCAAATAATCTGCCAGGCAACGTGGATCAAAGGCCCGGAACAGGCCGCGTGAGGAAAAATAGCTTTCCACGGCTTCCCTGTTCGGCCAGTAATCCAGCCGCCCCTTGCTCTTGCCCGCCGGTGTCACTCGATCAATCATGCCGGTCAGCTTCGCCGCATGCATCATCACCCCGTGCCAGCCATTCATCATCGGCGGGTCCAGCATGATCAGCGCGGAAAACCATTCCGGGCGGCGCTGGGCCACCAGGTACATGACTACCGACCCCAGCGAATGTCCGGCTCCAACCAGCGGCTTGGGCAGGGATTCGAGCCTGGCTTCCAGCTCCAGGCTGAGGCTATGCCAGTCCGCATCCACCGGGTAAGCCGGATTGTGGCCCAAGCGATCGATGATGATGACATCGAACTCGTCCGCCAGCGGTGCCAGAAAGGTGTCATAGCTATGGCCGGGAATGCCGTTGGCGTGGGCAAAGACCAGCGTCTGACGACCGGCGGAAACTGCTGACATGGTGTCTCCCTAAGTTGGGCACGAAAATAAAAGAGATCTCCTGAAACCGTGACTTCAGCGTAGATGCATGGCGTAAGAATTTTCTGTGGCGGCAAAGGCTTGCGTCAGGCGCCACGATGAAGTCACGGTTTCAGGAGACATCATAGCCGCAACTGTTCACCCCGGACCATGTCCGATAACGCCACAGAGTGGTCTGCCTTGGTCATCTTTTGTTGGTGTACAATGCCCGCACAAAGGAGGCTCCATGACCCTGATTTCATTCAACATCAATGGTATTCGCGCCCGTCTGCACCAGTTGCAGGCAGTCATCGATAAATATCAGCCGGCCCTGATCGGCCTGCAGGAAACCAAGGTTCACGACCCGGAGTTTCCCGAACAGGCGGTTCGAGACATGGGCTACCACCCCTACTATTTTGGCCAGAAAGGCCACTATGGCGTGGCACTGATTACCCGCGAACCGCTGGAATCGGTTCAGTACGGCTTTCCCTCCGATGATGAAGACGCCCAGCGTCGCATGATCATTGGCACCCTGCGTCATTCCGATGGCTCTGCCATTACCGTGCTCAACGGCTATTTCCCCCAGGGCGAAAACCGCGAGCACCCGCTCAAATTTCCTGCCAAGGAAAAGTTCTACCAGGACCTGCAGAACTACCTGGATAACCAACAGCAACCCGACCAGCAGGTGGCCGTCATGGGGGATTTCAATATTTCCTCCACCGACCTGGACATCGGCATCGGCGAAGCAAATCGCAAGCGCTGGCTACGCGAGGGTAAGACCAGCTTTCTGCCCGAAGAACGGGAATGGTGGCAGCGCCTGATCGATTGGGGGCTCACCGACACCTTCCGGCACCAGAACCCGGAAACTGATGACATCTTTTCCTGGTTCGACTATCGCTCCCGGGGCTTCGAGCGCGAGCCACGCCGGGGCCTGCGCATCGATACCGTCCTGGCCACAGCCCCGCTGCTGGAAAAACTCGATACCACCGGGGTGGACTATGACCTGCGTGGCATGGAAAAACCATCAGACCACTGCCCGGTATGGGCCAGGTTTCGCGGCTAACCCATGAAGATCAAACTGCACCCGGAAAAGCTGAAGCTCAATCTGGACACGATCGGTTTTGTTATCGATCTGTTGATGATTGCCCTGGTCATCCTCAACCTTGGCCTGATCCTGTTCGACTGGCTTTTCCAGGTGCCACCGGTACAGGGGTTTCTGGCAGAGATGACGCCAGCATTCCATGCCTTCTACCGGGATACCATCCACAGTAATTTTCTGTTCTACGACCTCTGTTTCGTCGCTGTCTACCTGACCGAGTTCGTCATCCGCTGGATTGTCGCCATTGCCCGCAGCACCTACCACCGCTGGTTCTTCTACCCCTTTGCCCACTGGTATGACCTGCTCGGCTGTATTCCGGTGGGCAGTTTCCGCTGGTTGCGGATTCTGCGTGTGGTTGGCCTGGTCATGCGTCTGCAGCGCATGGGCATTATCGACCTGTCACAAACCTGGCTGGGCCAGACTATCCTCAAGTATTACGGCATCGTGGTAGAGGAAGTGTCCGACCGCGTGGTCATCAATGTCTTAAGCGGCGCCCAACGAGAAATCGGTGGCGGCAGTCCGCTGCTGCATCGTATCGAAACTCAGGTACTGGCACCGCGCCAGGACAAGCTGGTGAGTTTTATCGCCACCCGCATCGCCGACGCGACCCAGAAAAGCCACGGCCAGTATCGCGATCAACTGGCGGAATATTTCGCCCACCTGACCGACGAATCGCTGACCCGCACCCAGGCCGGTAAACGCCTGGCGGCCATCCCCGTGGCCGGGCCAAGGGCTATCGCCCTGCTCGGCGACGCCGTGCGCGAGACCGGCACCGCTTTCGTGGATCAATTGGTGGATGACCTGGCCTCACCGGCCAACCGGCCGCAGCTTGAGCAACTTCTCCACGATCTCATCGGTGCCGCCAAGGGAGAAGGCGAGCAACTCGACCAGCTGATCCGCGATACCTTGCTGGATGTGCTGGAACAG
Source organism: Alcanivorax jadensis T9 (assembly GCF_000756655.1). Lineage (GTDB taxonomy): Bacteria > Pseudomonadota > Gammaproteobacteria > Pseudomonadales > Alcanivoracaceae > Alcanivorax > Alcanivorax jadensis. Next base: position 49,712 of record NZ_ARXU01000001.1, on the reverse strand, counting down.
GTAAAAGCCCAGATGGCCGTGCAACAATGGAAGCTGGAAGAGCAAGACGGCCCCGAAAAAAGTTGATAACATCGAGTAAGACTAAAGTCTCAGCGACTACGCCAACCGGATCACATCATGAGTACCACTGCCGATTCCAGTGACGACAATCTGCAACTACCCCGCTCCCGTATCCTGCTGGTGGATGACACCCCGCAGAATCTGGTGGCGCTCGAAGTGGTACTGGAAGATATGGACTGTGATCTGGACAGCGTGACCAGCGGCAATGCGGCCCTGGCCAAGCTCCTCAAGGAAGATTACGCCCTGGTCTTACTGGACGTACAAATGCCGGAAATGGACGGCTTCGAAGTAGCCGGCATCATGCGATCCCATCAGCGCACCCAGAATGTGCCTATCATTTTTGTGACTGCGATCTCGAAAGAAACCCGCTTTGTGCAACAAGGTTATCGTAGTGGTGCCGTAGACTATCTGTTCAAGCCTATTGATCCGCAACTGCTGCAGAGTAAGGTCAGCTTTTTCCTCAGCCTCGATCAACAGAAGAAGCGACTGGAAGCGAAACTGGCCCAGGCCCGTCGCTCCGAAGCCGAAATGAAGGCGCTTTACGGCGAACCGCCCGAGTAAATTTTCCCGGGCCCGACAACAATAATCGGTCAGGACGACCTCGATAACAGCATGGCCATCAGACTTCCCGGATACCGAATTACCGAACGCCTTGGCAAGGGTGGCATGGCGCATGTCTTTCTCGCTACCCAGCATTCCTTCGAGCGCCAGGTCGCGATCAAAATACTCACCCCCTCCCTCGCCCTGGAACCCAGCTTTGCCGAGCGCTTCATGCAGGAAGCTCGCACCGTGGCCAGCCTTAATCATCCCCATATCGTGCCGGTGTACGACGTGGGCGAGCACGAGGGTTACTATTATCTGAGCATGGAGTACGTGACCGGGGGCAGCCTGAAACAGCGCATTCGCGATGGCATAGAGCCCAGGGAAGCAGAAAACGTGCTGCGGCAATTGGCTGGCGCCCTGGACTACGCCGGCCTGCATGGCTTCATTCACCGGGACGTGAAGCCGGACAATGTGATGTTCCGTGCCGACGGCTCCGCACTGTTGATGGATTTCGGCATCGCCGCCAACATGCTGCGCGATAACAGCGTCACCGCTACCAACAGCATCATGGGCACCCCCAAATACATGAGCCCGGAACAACACCGCTCCCAGCCGCTGACACCGCAATCAGACCTGTATTCCCTGGGCTGTGTGTTCTACGAAATGCTCACTGGCAAACCGCCTTATCACGGCGAGGATACCAGCGCTATGGCGCAGGCCCACCTGCGTGAGCCGATACCTTTACTGCCAGTCACACTCCGCCATTATCAGCCAATACTGCGCCAGTTGCTGGCCAAGGCACCGGCAGATCGACCGGAGAGCGGCGCAGCCCTTGTTGAGGCCCTCGACCACCTGGAATCCCCGGAGCACTACACCCGCGAACGAGCCCGTTACCGCCCGCAGGAAGCCGGGATCAACGGCACCCTGGCACCACGGTTGCGGCTCAAGGAAACCAAGGCAGGAATGAGCTGGCGAGGCAATCTCTACCAGTACGACATTTATCTGGTGGCCGACGACTTCGAGCAGTTCCAGTCCCATTTTCCGGTACTGCGCTCCGCTCTCCAGGACTGGCACCAGCAAAGGGGCTCACGCTGCAAGGGCATCACCATCAAGGCAACCCTGCATCCGTGGATCAGTGGCCGGGTAAAACAGTATCTCAAAGAGCTTCGCCAGTCAGAGGGGCTGGAATTTCTCGGTCGCCTGCCAATTCTGCTCAACCTGGTGGCCGCCGATGGCCAGCCCATTGAACGGTTAGCCTGGGAGCCGGATTCTGAATCCAGTTAAAACCCAGTATCCACAATTTCACAAAGTAAAACCGTGTCATTACCCCTCGCGAACTCACTGTGAAAACAGGGTTTCTGCCGGGATAGCGATCGCCGAATAACAGACATAAAAAAAGCACCAACATAGGTTGGTGCTCGAGGATCTGCCTAAGTTGATGTGATGCAAGGAGACATCACATTCCCCCCCTTAGGGTGGTACCGATGACACCGTTCAGGAGTCTGCCATGCGTTCCAGTGTCATCAAGGTCAGGTTAGGGCAATCGCAAACAACCTGACCAGCGCCTATCGGCGAACGGTACGCAACGCGTTATCAAGGGTAGGGTTTTCCGGATTAGCGGCCAGAAACGGCCTCGCCAGGGCTGCGTAACCACAACAGGCGGGCACCGGCTGCAGCGGCCACCTCCACATCCAGACAGGCCACGGTCCCCACATTGAAACCAATACGCTCGACCGAACCGGTCCAGCTTGCGGTCAACTGGGCCACCAACGGCATATGACTCACCAGCACGGCGTTATCTGCGGGCGGGTTGGCAAGCAACCAGTCAAAAAGCGCTTGCGGGTTGGCATCCGGCACTAGTTGCTCGCAGGTTTGTCGGGGCAAGCCACCATAGACCTGATCGATACAATCTGCGGTCTGCTGGGCGCGCACAAAAGGGCTTGCGATCAGCGCCGATACGGCAATTCCGCTATCCCGCATGCCTTGCCAGTGGGCAAGCAGCGCCGCCCTGCCCGTCTCGGTCAATGGGCGCTGCGCATCGGTAGGAGCCCGGGAAACAGCCTGACCGTGGCGGCTGAGATAAAGCTTCATGCACTGGCTCCAGCGAGCTGGAATTCCACATCGTGCTTGTATTCCCCGCTCATCAACTGCTGGATAACCAGCTCCAGCGGCTGGCCATGGTAAACGATCTGATACAGGGCCGTAGCCAGGGGCATATAGACGTCCAGCTCCGCGGCCTTGTCCGCCACCAGCTTGATAGTGTTGATACCTTCAGCCGTTTGCCCCAGGCTTTCCACCGCCTCCTCAAGGCTCTTCCCCTGGCCTAGCTGGAAGCCCACCTGATAGTTGCGCGACAACGACGAACTACAGGTGGCGATCAGATCCCCCACCCCGGACAGTCCCAGGAATGTCATCGGGTTGGCACCCAACTCCACCGCAAAACGGCTCATTTCCGCCAGGGAACGGGTAATCATGAAGCTGCGGCTGTTTTCACCCACTCCGATGGCCGCGGCCATGCCGGAGGCCACCGCGTAAATATTTTTCAGGGCACCGCCCAGTTCCACGCCGTAGATGTCCGGGTTGTCATAGACGCGGAAGTAATCGCAGCTAAGTGCCGTCTGCACCACCTGGCACAACTCCTCATCGGGGCTGGCTACCACGGTGCCGCTAAATTTCTGCTCGACGATTTCCTTGGCCAGATTAGGGCCACTGAGCGCACCGATACGGGCGTGCGGCCACTCCTGCTGCAACACTTCGCTCATCAGCAGAAAGCCTTCGGAATAAATCCCCTTGGTACAGCTGATCACCATGGTGCCAGCTGGCACCCATTCCCTGGCCTGACGAAGAACGTCCATAAACGCCTTGCTGGGAATCGCCACAAACACCAGGGATGCCTGATCCAGTGCCTCTTCCAGACTGTCTGTGGCATTCACTCCCGCAGGCAATTCAGCACCGGGCAGATAGCGGCTGTTTTCCCGATCCAGATTGATCGCCGCAGCTGTTTCCGGGTCACGCACCCAGATATTCACCCGGTGGCCATTGGCGGCCAAAATGCTGGCCATGGCGGTGCCAAAACTGCCACCGCCCAGAATTGTTGCGTTATGTCTTTCCTGCTCCATACGGAACGCCTTGTATAGCAGCTTTTGAGGCATCATAAGCGCCCATCGAAGCAGAGACAACGGAAGCCTCATCAAGCTTGGGGCGAAGCCAACAGTAGGAGCGCCTCTTGAGGCGCGAACCCGAGCGTAGCGAGGACGGAAGTAGTTTCCGTCCGTCATCCCATATGCACATGTCGAGTTCTGACAGGCTTGATCGCCTGCGGCGATTCCCTCGCCGAGGTTCGCGCCTCACCAAGCGAAGCAAATAGTCGGCGCGCCTACAGGTGGTGATCACAACGCCCGAACAAGAAGCTCCTGCAAGCGTCGTGCAGTCGCCGCCGGATCTTTAGGCAACTGACCTTCTGCCAGCATGGCCTGGTCGAGTAGCAGTGCGGCCATGTCGTCGAAGCGTTCGCCCTCTTCCATCTCGGCCAACGCCTGTAACAGACTGTGGTCCAGATTCACTTCCAGCACCGGCTTGTTTTCCGGCGCCGGTTGCCCGGCAGCCTCCAGCATGCGGCGCATCTGTGGCCCCAGCTGGTCTTCGGCCAACACCAGGCACGCCGGGGAGTCCACCAGACGGGAAGTCGCCCGCACGGCTTCCACCCGTTCTGCCAGGATGCTGCCAAGACGGCCGATCAATGGATTATCGTTATCGGCCTTATCCGTCTCTTCCCCCAGATCCAGCTCGCCACGGGCCGCATTGATCAGCTTCACATCCTTGTAGCTGTCCAGATAGCTGACCATCCACTCGTCCACCGGATCGCTGAGCAACAGGACCTCGATGCCCTTCTTGCGGAAGACTTCCAGATGGGGGCTGTTCTCTGCCGCTGACGGGCTGTCAGCCAACAGATAATAAATCTTGTCCTGCTCAGCTGGCTTGTTCTCCAGGTACTGATCCAGCGACGTGGCCACCTTGCCCGGCTGATTACTACTGGCAAAGCGCAACAGGGCGGCAACCGCCTCCTGATTGTCACGATCTTCGCCAATACCTTCCTTGATCACCTGGCCGAACTGGGACCAGAAGGTGGCGTATTTTTCCTCGTCATTGCCCAGTTTCTTGAGCATCTGCAGTACCCGTTTGGTCAGCGCTGCACGGATTTTTTGTACCGGGCCATAGTCTTGCAGCAGCTCCCGGCTCACGTTCAGTGGCAGGTTCGGGGCATCAATCACCCCTTTGATAAAGCGCAGGTACTGGGGCAGAAACTGCTGCGCATCGTCCATGATAAAGACGCGCTGCACATAGAGCTTGAGGCCACGATTGGCTTCACGGTGATACAGATCAAAGGGTGCCCGGGCAGGGATGTAAAGCAGACTGGTATATTCCAGCTTGCCCTCAACCTTGTTGTGGCTCCAGCTCAGGGCATCCTGGAAATCGTGGCTGATGTGCTTGTAGAAATTCTGATATTCCTCGTCACTGATTTCCTGACGGGGCCGCTGCCAGAGGGCCGTGGCGGAATTGAGGGTTTCTGCTTTTTCCTCGTCGTCACCTTCTGCCGGAGTGACAAGCGTGATCGGGAACGCCACATGGTCCGAATACTGGTTCACCACCTGACGAATCTTGAAGTCATCCAGAAATTCCCTGGCATCCTTGCGCAGATGCAGAACCACCGCTGTACCCTGCTCTGCCCGCTCAATGGCTTCCACGGTAAACTCACCCTGGCCATCGCTTTCCCAGCGCACCCCGGCGGAGACATCGGTACCGGCCTTGCGGCTTTCCACGGTTACCCGGTCAGCAACAATGAACGCGGAATAAAAGCCTACACCAAACTGGCCGATCAGCTGGGCGTCCTTCTTCTGGTCACCGCTGAGCGAGGCGAGGAATTTTTCGGTGCCGGAACGGGCGATGGTACCCAGGTTCTCGATCACGTCTTCCTCGTTCATGCCAATTCCGTTATCGGCGATGGTGAGAGTGCCCGCTTCCTTGTCTATTCGCAGGCTGATAGCCGGGTCGTTTCCTGACTCCAGTAACGACGGCTCATCCAGTGCCTTGAAACGCAGCTTGTCGCAGGCATCGGAGGCGTTGGAGATCAATTCACGAAGAAAGATTTCCCGGTTGCTATACAGGGAATGAATCATCAGGTGCAGCAGGCGGGATACTTCCGCCTGAAAACCATGGGTTTGTTTTTCTGCAGACACGGCTGACTCCTCTGGGATTAATCACCCGGGAGTAATAGGGGCAGCCGTGTCTTTTTCAAGGGGGGAGTAAAAGGGATCAGCGCTTGATCTGGTGAGCCAGCGCCGATTTCAGGTCCGGAAAGCGGAACACGAAACCCTGTTGCTCCAGGCGCCGGGGGTAGACCCGTTGCCCGCCCAGCAGGATCTCTGACTGCTCGCCCAGGCCGGCACGCAGAGCCACTGATGGCACTCGCAGAAACGCCGGTCGCTTGACCGCACTGGCCAGCGATTGATGAAACTCACGCTGGGTAACAGGTGCCGGTGCCGTGGCATTGAATACCCCGTCAATCCCCGGGGTTTCCACCGCCCGCACCAGAATCGCCACCATGTCGTCGATGTGTATCCAGCTCAACCACTGGCTACCATCGCCGAGCATGGCGCCAAACCCGAGCCGGTAAACCGGTAGCAGCTTGCCAAGCATGCCGCCATCACGGCCCAGTACAATGCCGGTTCGCACCAGGCACAACCGTACTCCCTGACGGGATACGGGCCGTGCCGATTGCTCCCAGGCATCGCAGAGCAGATAACCGAAATCACGCTTGCGGGCAGAGCTGTCTTCAGTCAATTCCGCATTACCCGCGTCCCCGTAGAAGCCCACTGCGGAGCCGGATACCATTACCGCCGGCTTGCGTTGCAACCTGGACACCAGTGCCACCAGGCCCTGGGTAACACCAATACGGGAATCAAACAGCACCTTCTTGCGACGCTCCGTCCAGCGCCCGGCAAACAGGCTTTCACCGGCCAGGTTGATGATGCCGTCGATGGGGTCGTCATCGGCAATATCATCCAGCGACGAGACGATACGGGTTTCTTCTGGCAACAGCTTGGCAACCCGTTTCGGGCGACGACTGAGCACGACAAGATCGTGCCCATGTGCCGCCAGTCTCCGGCACAGATGCTGGCCGATAAATCCGCTGCCTCCGGTAATCAGTATCTTCAACGCGCTGCCTCAACCTTTTGAATGCTGTTCATGTCATAGAAGTATTCGATGTTGCCTGCTCCCATCGCCACACTCAAGGTCAAATGATCCTCGGTGACCGCCTGCAAAACTCCTGTGCGGGTGACGACGCCACTGGCGGTGATGGTGACGGATTGACCTACCAGGGCACGCAGCTCCTTCAGTTTCGCAGATATTTCCGCAACAGGCTCGTCCACCTTCGTTGCCTGCTCCGACTGTTGTTCAGCCCGCCGTTCACTGTCGTAGACAACCTCTGCCTCATCACTGCCATCGTCCTCTGATACCAGATCAACCCGTTGTCCATTGGGCAACGTCAGTGATTGAAGTTCCTCTGCAGACACACTGCGCTCTACATTACCGCTACCCACATTCATGACCAGCCACAGGCGATCTCCGCTGATGCGGCGCAATACCCCTTCCAGCTCACGGCCACTGCGAGTTTCCAGCAGTACCGTTCTGTCCACATAGGCAACTAGCTCCGGAAAGGTCTTCTCCACGGGCGGCAAGGCTTGCACCTCTTCTGACGCCGGCTCCTCGAAAACGGGGGATCTCAGGGTTGCACTGCCCTCACGCGGAGGAGTAATCACCCGCGTTTCCATTGAGCCCGGGACCACAGCCCAACCCACTTCGCTCTTCTCCAGGCGCACGTGCCGTTGTTCCACCGCACCGCTGGTCAACACTACCCGTGACATTACCTGCCCAGTGGCCTCCGCGCGGCGCAGCTGGACATGCTCCGCCTGCACGGATTCCAGCATCCCTTCAGGGAACTGGGTCGCCAGATACTCCTCTGCCACATAGGCTAATGTGTCATCGTGGTCAAAATGCAAATCCACATTGCCATTACGATAACGAAGATGATTGGAATACGCCGTGAAGTCACCGACCAGATAGCTTTTGAAGCTGTCCGGCATGACCAGCACCATGGAACCGGAAAGCTGATCGGTATCCAGCGGCGCCAGCGCCAGCTCCAGACGGTAACCGCCGGAAAAGATGCGGGTTTCCGGGTAGTCCTGCCCCTCCGGTTTCCAGGATAAATGCACCACCGGAACCCCCTCATCGGATGGGCTCACCAGCATTGAGCGGCGCTCGGTGATTTCTTCAGGATCCCAACCCAGCAGAATGCGCACTTCCAGTTCGGGCAGGAAGCCTTTTCCCTGGCTGGCTGTCAGGACCCCGTCTATCAGTGCCACCCGGTCATAACGGAATTTTTTCCCGTGCAAACGGCCTGACAGGGCCTTTCCCTGACCCTCTACCACCAGCAGCGCGGCCTCCTCAGAAGTCACAAATGCAGTGCTGGTGGCCATATTATCGCCCCGCAAAACCTGGCCCGCCTGCCCCGCCAGGTTTTGCCGGGGTGTCTGTTCCAGTGGGCTCTGGCCAGTAGCCAGGAACAGCGCCACCCCTACTGCCGCCGTCAGCAAAGACGCTACACGCCCCAGCGCCCACCAGCGATATTCTTCCCAGTGCTGCTGCACCTGCCCCAGACTTGCCAGGGGTAACAGGAAAAACAAGGCACTGTGCCCCCGGCTACCCGCCTCGTTCATCAGGCCAAGGGTGCTGATGATGAAGCCACTTACCCCAATAATGATCAGCAGTTCTGCCATCTTCTTATTCTCTCAACAGATGATTCTCTCAACGGAGCGTTGAATAAGCTTCTGTGAAGCGTTGTTGGCGCTTTTGCCTTTGCTGCCCTGCTAGCCAGCAATACGCATATGGCCTCTTCAGATTCTCGGCAAAGGTAACCGGGTGGCTGCACAAGCCTCCCTGCGGGAGACGCCAGAACAGGCTCTGCAGGCTCCAGGCGAAAAGGTTATCCCGATGCCTCCACTTTACAAAGCCGGGGCCGGGCATTCCAGCACTTAAGTGACTGATTTTTCTATCCAGCGGCCAGGCATGATCTCCATCACACTCAGCCCTGCAGCAGCCGGCCAGATCCGCTTGCTGCACCGCCAGGTGCTCCAGCCACCACCACTTATCATCGGAAATAAAAAAAAACTTGTCAGCGGGAAAATCTGGATATATACAGGCGCTGAGGACGTCAGGAAACCGGTACCCCGGACCTGGCTCGCCGATTAACAGGTTGTTTGGGGAGGTCAAATACAGGAGGCCACCATGAGTAACCATCGTAATGAGCAAGACCTTGATTCGGAAGATCTGCTGATGAACGAAGATTTCGATATCCTGGATGACGACGTGGACGATGAAGAGCAGGAGGAACGCAGCGCGCGCTCCCGTGCGTTCAACATGGACATGCGTCATCGCATCGAAGATCGTCTGGAGGCCCGTCGCCTGAAAAAGGAACTCAACGAGTATGAGTTCTTCGATCTGGACGACGACATTCTCCACTGAGGGGGAGCTGCTCACACTATTTCTATGGCCCCTGTTGAGGGCCTAACCCTGGAGGAGAAGGCTGATCGCTTTTCCGCCTGTCAGAGACTATAGAAATAGTGTGGGCAACCCCCAACAAAAAAGGCCGGCGAAATGCCGGCCTTTTTTGTATCAGCGAAGGACTATACTACCAGCCAGTCGCTTCTTTCACGGCCTTACCGATTTCCGCAGGGTTGCGTACGGTTTTCACACCGGCCGTTTCCAGGGCTGCAAACTTCTCGTCCGCAGTGCCCTTGCCGCCGGCAATAATGGCACCGGCATGGCCCATACGCTTGCCCGGAGGCGCAGTCACGCCGGCGATGTAACTAACCACCGGCTTGGTCACGTGTTCCTTGATATAGGCAGCGGCTTCGTCTTCCGCAGTACCACCGATCTCGCCGACCATGACAATGGCTTCGGTCTGCGGATCGTTCTGGAACAGTTCCAGCGCGTCAATAAAGGTGGTGCCGGGGATCGGATCACCGCCAATACCGATACAGGTGGACTGGCCAAAGCCGAGTTTGGTGGTCTGATTGACCGCCTCATAGGTCAGGGTGCCGGAGCGGGATACGATGCCCACTTTGCCCGGCTGGTGGATATGCCCCGGCATGATACCGATCTTGCACTCACCAGGGGTAATGACACCCGGACAGTTGGGACCGATCAGACGCACACCACCTTTGCGGGTGATGTATTCCTTCACGTACAACATATCCAGCGCCGGGACACCCTCTGTGATGCAGACGATCAGTTCGATGCCAGCATCGGCCGCTTCCAGAATAGAGTCCTTGCAGAACGGTGCCGGCACGTAGATGACACTGGCAGTGGCGCCGGTTTCGGCAACCGCCTCGGCCACGGTGTTGAACACCGGCAGGCCCAAATGCGTCTGGCCGCCCTTACCCGGGGTCACACCACCCACCATCTTGGTACCGTATTCGATAGCCTGTTCGGAATGGAAGGTGCCCTGGCTGCCGGTGAAACCCTGGCAGATCACTTTGGTGTTCTTGTCGATCAGTACGCTCATGCGGCACCTCCCACTGCTTTCACTACCTGCTCGGCAGCATCATCAAAACTTTGCGCGGCGATAATGTTCATGCCGCTTTCTGCCAGCTTCTGGGAGCCCAGCTCCGCGTTATTACCTTCCAGACGAACAACCACCGGCACGGTCACACCCACTTCTTCCACTGCGCCAATAATGCCCTCGGCAATCAGGTCGCAACGAACAATACCGCCGAAGATGTTCACCAGCACGCCTTTCACCTGATCATCGGAGAGAATGATCTTGAAGGCTTCGGTAACACGCTCTTTGGTGGCACCGCCGCCCACGTCCAGGAAGTTGGCCGGCGCACCGCCTTTCAGCTTCACCAGGTCCATGGTGCCCATGGCCAGGCCAGCACCGTTGACCATGCAACCGATGTTGCCGTCCAGTGCCACATAGTTCAGGTCCCACTCGGCCGCACGACGCTCACGCTCGTCTTCCTGACTGGGATCTTCCAGCGCCTTGATGTCCGGGTGGCGATACAGCGCAGAGCCATCCACGTTGATCTTGGCGTCCAGGCAATGCAGATCGCCCTGGTCCGTGATCACCAGCGGATTGACTTCGATCAGCGCCAGATCCTTGTCTTCGAACAGTTTCGCCAGACCCACAAAGATCTTCGCGAACTGGCCAACCTGCTTGCCTTCCAGGCCAAGCTTGAAAGCAATCTCACGGGCCTGATAGGGCTGCGCACCCACCAGCGGATCGATTTCCGCCCGCAGGATTTTTTCCGGGGTTTCTTCGGCAACGGTTTCAATGTCCACACCACCTTCGGTGGAGGCCATGAACACAACGCGCCGGGAGGCACGGTCAAACACCGCACTCAGGTACAGTTCCTTGGCGATGTCGGTGCAGGTTTCCACCAGGATCTTGGACACCGGCTGACCATGCTCATCGGTCTGAAACGTGACCAGGTTTTTACCCAGCCATTTTTTGGCAAACTCCGCCGCTTCTTCCGGGCTATTCACCAGTTTCACACCACCGGCCTTACCCCGGCCACCGGCGTGTACCTGGGCTTTTACCACCCACTTTTCACCACCAATTTCTTTGGTTTTGGCTGCAACCTCTTCCGGAGTATCGCAGGCGAAACCGGTAGAAACTGGCAGACCATAATCAGCAAAAAGCTGCTTTGACTGATATTCATGGAGATTCATGCCAATACTTCCATATCAATGAATGAGTGGCGCCCGACTGGACGCCGTCACTTCGCGACCGTTCTGCGGCGTTATTTCTTGCGCCGACGCTGCGCCACATGGATTGCCTTGTAATCCACGGCCAGGGCGGCTTCATGAACGGTTTCCGACAGGCTCGGATGACCAAACACCATCAGTTGCAAATCTTCTATGGTGGCGCCGAACTCCATCGCCACCACGCCTTGCTGGATCAGTTCCGAGGCCTGTGGCCCCACCACGTGCATGCCGAGAATGCGGTCGGTTTTCTCATCGGCCACAAACTTGACCATGCCCCCGGTTTCGCCGGCAGCCATGGCGCGACCATTGGCCGCAAAAGGCACTGCACCGGTCTTGTAGGCGTCACCGGATTCCTTGACCTCTTCTTCGGTCTTGCCCACCCAGGCCACTTCCGGGTGGGTATAGATCACCCCGGGAACGGCATCGTAGTTAACCTGGGTGTGCTCGCCGGCAATCACCTCGGCTACCATCACACCTTCCTCGATGGCCTTGTGGGCCAGTGCTGGGCCACGTACCAGATCGCCAATGGCATAAACACCGGGCACATCGGTACGGCACTGGTTATCCACGTAAACGAAATTACGCTCATCCAGGCTGACACCGGCATCCTGACTGAGCAGGCCTTCGGTATAGGGGCGACGGCCCACGGCCACAATCAGGCGGTCGAAGGTCTCCTGCTGATCTCCGTCCTTGTCGGTGAAATTCACCACTACCTGGTTCTTCTTCATCTCGGAGCCGGTAACCCGGGCACCAAGACGGATATCCATGCCTTGTTTGCTGAACTGTTTCTTGGCGTCCTTGGCGATCTGCTGATCCACCGTCGGCAGGAAGGTATCCACTGCTTCCAGCACCACCACTTCGCTGCCGAGACGGGCCCAGACACTACCCAGTTCCAGCCCGATCACACCGGCACCAATCACACCGAGACGCTTGGGCACTTCAGGGAGATCCAGTGCGCCGGTAGAATCGACGATGATTTTTTGATCAACCGGGGTCGGCGGGATCTCCACCGGGACGGAGCCAGCAGCCAGAATGATGTGCTCGGCCTGCAGAGTCTGCGCATCACCTTCCAGAGGCGAGAATTCCACCTGCTTGCCACTCTTCAACTGCCCGCTGCCTTGCAGCCAGGTGACCTTGTTGGCCTTGAAGAGCTGAGCGATGCCGCCGGTCAGGTTGCGAACGATGGTGTCCTTGCGCTTGTGCATGGTATCCAGGTCCAGGCTCACGTCGCCCAGCTTGATGCCATGGTCCGCCAGGGAGCTCTGCGCTTCGTGATACTTCCAGGAAGAATCCAGCAGGGCCTTGGAGGGGATACAACCCACATTCAGGCAGGTACCACCCAGTGCGGGCTCGTCCTGCTTGTTGATACGTTTCTCGATACAGGCCGTGTTGAAACCCAGTTGCGCACAACGGATGGCAGCCACATAACCGCCGGGGCCACCACCGATGACAATGACGTCGTACTTGTCAGCCATGATCTATTCCTTCAATCGCTGGCACGCTGCACGAAACACGCTGGCACGCCCTTAGCGTGATTGCGTGCCAACGTGATGCGTGCAGGCATACATTCAGATATCCAGCAGCAAACGCGCCGGATCTTCGATAAAGTTCTTCACTGCCACCAGGAACTGCACCGCTTCCTTGCCATCGATCAAACGGTGGTCATAGGACAACGCCAGGTACATCATCGGCAGGATTTCCACCTTGCCGTCTACCGCCATGGGGCGTTCCTGGATTTTGTGCATGCCGAGAATGGCTGTCTGCGGCGGGTTGAGAATCGGCGTGGAAATCAGTGAGCCGAACACCCCGCCATTGGAAATAGTGAAGGTGCCGCCGGTCATTTCTTCGATGGACAGCTTGCCCTTCTGGGCCTTCTGACCGTACTCGATGATCTGGGATTCCACTTCCGCCAGACCGCGCTGGTCCGCATCGCGAATCACCGGAACCACCAGACCACGCTCGGTGGACACTGCCACACCCACGTCGTAGTAACCGTGGTACACAATGTCCTCGCCATCGATGGACGCATTCACGGCCGGGAACCGTTTCAACGCTTCCACGCAGGCACGGGTGAAGAAGCCCATGAACCCCAGACGCACGTTGTGAGCCTTTTCGAATTCCGGCTGGTAATGCTTGCGCATATCCATAATCGGTTTCATGTTGACCTCGTTGAAGGTGGTCAACATGGCGGAATTCTGCTGGGCAGACACCAGTCGTTCGGCAATACGCTTACGCAGACGGGTCATGGGAACCCGACGCTCTTCGCGCTCACCCGGCGTTGCCGGTACATCCAGGGTGGCCGGCTGCTGCGGTGCTGGCTGGTTGGCCCGCTTCTCTTCCTTATCGCTGATGGTTTTTTCCACATCCGCCTTGGTGATGCGGCCGCCCTTGCCGGTGCCGGTCACTTGTGCAGCGGCAACGCCATGTTCGGTCATCAACTTGCGGGCCGCCGGGCCGGCCTGATCCGAGGCGCTATCGTCGTCGCTGGCAGCCTCATTGGCGGGTGCCTTCTCTGCTGCCGGTTCCTCTTCCTTCTGCTCGGCCGGAGCCGAATCGGCCTTGTCGCCACCAGACGACGCCGAACCGCTGGCGCCCTCTTCGAAATGACCCAGCACCTGCTGGCTCTCAACGGTGTCGCCTTCTGCGGCGAGAATTTTGCTGACTACACCGTCAGCCGGTGCCACTACTTCCAGCACCACCTTGTCGGTTTCGATGTCTACCAGCAGCTCATCACGCTTGACCGCTTCGCCTTCCTGTTTGTGCCAGGTGGCTACGGTGCCGTCCGCTACTGATTCGGGAAACTGCGGAGCTTTGATATCAGTCGCCATGCCTAATCCTTATTTACTTGATCTCGAAGGCGTCCTGGACCAGACGCTGCTGTTGTTCCACATGAAGGGCCATGGAGCCAGCTGCCGGCGCGGCAGCCATATCACGGCCAGCGTAATGCACCCGCAGGTCTCCGACCTCGCGGGCCACCCGGTACATATGGTGCTGCGAGCAATACCAGGCGCCCTGGTTCATGGGCTCTTCCTGGCACCACACCAGGTTTTCCAGATTGGGGTAGCCCTCCAACACTTCCTGCAAGCGCTGCTCCGGGAACGGATAGAGCTGCTCGACGCGAATCAGCGCGGTATCGATCAACTCATCACTGTCGCGCTTCTCCAGCAGGTCGTAGTACACCTTGCCGGAACACATCACTACCCGTTTCACCTTGTCACGATCCAGCTCTGCCGGATCATCCAGCACGGTACGGAAAATACCGTCAGCCAGATCTTCCAGGGTGGAAATCGCTTTTTTATGCCGCAGCAAACTCTTGGGACTCATGATCACCAATGGTTTGCGCAGCGGGCGCACTGCTTGGCGGCGCAACAGGTGATAAATCTGGGCCGGGGTGCTGGGAACGCAGATCTGCATGTTGTGCTCGGCGCACAGTTGCAGGAAACGTTCCAGACGGGCGGAGGAGTGTTCAGGCCCCTGCCCTTCATAGCCATGGGGCAACAGCATGGTCAGCCCACACAGGCGGCCCCACTTCGCTTCCCCGGAGGAAATGAACTGATCGATCACCACCTGGGCGCCGTTGGCGAAGTCGCCAAACTGCGCTTCCCAGATCACCAGCGTCTTGGGCGTGGTAGTGGAGTAGCCATACTCGTAGCCCAGCACCGCCTCTTCGGACAGCAACGAATCGTAAATATCGAAACGTGGCTGCCCTTCATAGAGATGCTGCAGCGGCACATACTGCTCACCGTCTTTCTGGTTGTGCAGCACCGAATGACGGTGAGAGAAAGTGCCGCGGCCGGAATCCTGCCCGGTAAGACGCACATGGAAACCTTGATCGATCAGGGTGGCGTAGGCCAGGGTTTCACCGTACCCCCAGTTCAACGGCAAGGCACCGGCGGTCATCTTGCGGCGATCTTCGAGAATCTTTTTCACCTGACGCTGGACCACAAGACCTTCCGGCGGCGTTTCCAGGCGAGTGGCAAGATCCTGCAATTTTTTCAGCGGATAGCTGGTATCCCAGTCATCTTCCACCTGATGGCCGATGTAGGGTGACCAGTCCACGAACAGGGACTTGTTGGGTTCACGCACCAGGGATTTCACCACGTGGTCGCCCGCATCCAGCATGTTGCGGTAATCGTCAGCAGTTTTCTGTGCTGCCTGCTCACTGACCACGCCCTCACTGACCAGACGCTCCGCATAAAGCGTTCGCGTAGTAGGGTGGGACTTGATCTTCTTGTACATCAGCGGCTGGGTAGAAGACGGTTCATCCGCCTCGTTATGACCCAGGCGGCGATAGCAGATCAGGTCAATCACCACATCCTTCTTGAACTGCATGCGGTAGTCCACCGCCAGCTGAGTGACGAAGTACACCGCTTCCGGGTCATCTGCATTGACGTGGAAAATGGGGGCCTGCACCATTTTTGCCACGTCGGTGCAGTACTCGGTGGAGCGCGCATCATCACGACGGCTGGTGGTAAAGCCGACCTGGTTGTTGATGATCACGTGCAGGGTACCACCGGTATAGAAGCCCCGGGTCTGGGACATCTGGAAGGTTTCCATGACCACGCCTTGACCGGCGAAGGCGGCATCGCCGTGCAGCAGAATCGGTACGACCTGTTCGCCTTCATGGTCTTCCCGGCGATCCTGGCGGGCCCGCACCGAGCCCTCCACAACCGGGGAGACGATTTCCAGGTGAGACGGATTGAAGGCCATGGCCAGGTGTACTTCACCACCGGAGGTCTGCACATTGGAGGAAAAACCCTGGTGATACTTCACATCACCGGAGCCGGTTTCGATAAAGCTCTTGCCATCGAATTCCTCGAACAGATCCTTGGGGCTCTTACCCAGGGTGTTGACCAGCACATTCAGGCGACCCCGGTGGGCCATGCCGATAACCAGCTCCTTGGCCCCGTAGCTACCCACACGCTGAATGATTTCGTCCATCAACGGAATCAGGGATTCGCCCCCTTCCAGACCGAAACGCTTGGTACCCGGGTACTTGCTGCCCAGATATTTTTCCAGGCCTTCTGCGGCGGAGAGACGCTCGAGAATATGCTTCTTGACGTCTTCACCGTACTCTGGATGGCTGCGCACACCTTCCATGCGCTGCTGGAGCCAGCGTTTTTCCGCAGTGTTGACGATATGCATGTATTCAGCACCCACGCTGGAACAGTAGGTGCCCTGCAAACAGTCAACGATTTCACGGAGGGTGGCTTCGGGCTTGCCGATAAACAGGTTACCGGTCTGGAATACGGTATCCAGGTCCGCGGGACTTAGCCCGTGGTGAGACAACTCCAGATCCGGCACTGCTTCGCGTTCCATGATCCCCAGTGGATCCAGCTTCGCCACCTGATGGCCCCGGTTGCGGTAGGCCGCAATCAGGTGCAGCACTCGCACTTGGCGCCGCTCGTGCTCGGTGCTGACAGCACTGGCACCAAACTTTTGCACCCGGGAACGATTTTTGGCCTGCAACAGGAAGTATTCACGAACAGCCGCATGGGGAACGTCAGATTCGACGGCGGCATCAACACTGGGGAGTTTTTCGAAGTAGACGCGCCAGTCTTCCGGCACAGAATTGGGGTCAGTCAGATAGGATTCGTACAGTTCGTCGACATAGGCGGCATTGGCTCCTCCGATATGGGAGGACTGCCATTGGCGCTGCATGGAACTGTCTTGCATGTCAGCTCGTTCCTTCAGCGGGAGGTGTCACACTCTGTGGTAGGTGGTGTCACTGCGACCACAGGGGGGCGACCCTGTTCCCGTACGCTTTGTATTGTCCGGGACAGCGCCTTTTAAGCCCTGCCCCACCCATGAGATGAAACAAAACCGCCCAACTTCACCGGGTGGGGTGAGGGTGAGTGTTCTGTCACGTCTCGACGAGGGATTACCTCGAATCGTCGTCTAGTGTAGCCCTTTTATTTCGGTTTTGTTAGACGCCGATTTTGATAAAACAACTTAACACTTTTTCTATCCGTTACGGCACTGGCAAAACGTCGAATAGACACCATTCAACGACATTTCTTACGGTAACAGATACAAAAAAGGCGGCCAGATGGCCGCCTTCTTCGTTCGGGTCAGATGCCCCGTTCCAGCAACATGGAACGGATATGGCCAATGGCCCGGGTCGGGTTGAGCCCTTTCGGACATACGCTGACACAGTTCATGATGCCGTGGCAACGGAACAGGCTGAAGGGGTCATCCAGCTTGCTCAGTCGCTCTTCGGTAGCCGTGTCGCGGCTGTCCGCCAGGAAGCGGTAGCTCTGCAACAGGGCCGCCGGGCCCAGGAACTTGTCTGGGTTCCACCAGAAGCTCGGGCAGCTGGTAGAGCAGCAGGCACACAGAATGCACTCGTAAAGACCATCCAGCTTGGCGCGGTCTTCCGGAGTTTGCAGGCGCTCGATAGCTGGCGCCGGGCTGGTGTTCTGGAGGAACGGCTGCACCTTCTCGTACTGGTTGTAGAACATACCCATGTCCACCACCAGGTCACGAATCACCGGCAGGCCCGGCAACGGGCGCAGGATCAGCGGCTTCTTGCCTTCCAGTACACCCGGTGCCACCTGGGACAACGGAGTGATACAAGCCAGGCCGTTCTTGCCGTTGATGTTCATGCCGTCAGAGCCACATACACCCTCACGACAGGAGCGACGGTAGGACATGGAGGAATCCTGCTCTTTCACCAGAGCAAGGATGTCCAGCACCATGAGGTCTTTACCATTGGTATCAACCTCATACTCCTTCATGCTCGGCTCGCGGTCCGTTTCCGGATTGTAGCGATAGATACTAACTTTCATCGTATTACTCTCCGTTAGTAGGTCCGAGCCTTGGGCTGGAAGGTGTCGACAGTCTTCGGCTTGAAGTTCACGTCACGCTTGCCCAGCTTCTTGGCTTTCGGGTCGAAGATGGAGTGGCACAGCCAGTTCTCATCGTCACGATCAGGGAAATCGTAACGGGAATGGGCACCACGGCTCTCGGTACGACCTTCTGCTGCAATGGCAGTGGCTTCAGCCACTTCCAGCAAGTTCTCCAGCTCAAGCGCTTCGATACGCGCAGTGTTGAACGGCTTGCTCTTGTCATCCAGATGCGCCTTGCCAATGCGCTCGCGCAGATCCGCAAGCTTGGCTACACCTTCCGCCATCAGATCGCCTTTGCGGAATACACCGAAGTGATTCTGCATCACGCTCTGCAGCTCCTTGCGCAGGGCCGGAATGGATTCGCCACTGGTAGACTCATCCCAACGACGCAGGCGCGCCATGGCTTCATCGATGTTGGCATCGGTAGGCTCGTACTGGGTCATGCCCTGGCGTAGCTGATCCTCGATATAAAGGCCTGCAGCCCGACCAAACACCACCAGATCCAGCAGCGAGTTACCGCCCAGGCGGTTTGCACCGTGTACAGATACACAGGCGACTTCGCCCACTGCAAAGAGACCGTTAACGAACTGCTCTTCACCCTCATGGCCGCCAGACAGCTTGATGGCCTGACCGTGAACGTTAGTGGGGATACCGCCCATCATGTAATGACAGGTCGGCACAACCGGGATCGGTTCCTTAACAGGATCAGTCTGCGCGAACGTAATGGCCAGTTCACAGATGCCCGGCAGGCGGCTGTGCAGCACTTCTTCACCTAGGTGGTCGAGCTTGAGGAATACGTGGTCGCCGTTCGGGCCAGCGCCTCGGCCGTCCAGAATTTCCATCATCATGGAACGGGCAACAACATCGCGGGAGGCCAGATCTTTGGCGTTTGGCGCATAACGCTCCATGAAACGCTCGCCATCCTTGTTGATCAGATAGCCACCCTCGCCCCGACAACCCTCGGTAACAAGTGTGCCTGCACCGGCAATACCGGTGGGATGGAACTGCCACATTTCGATGTCTTGTACCGGCACGCCAGCACGCAAAGCCATGCCAACACCGTCACCGGTATTGATAAGAGCATTGGTGGTAGAAGCGTAGATACGACCGGCACCGCCGGTAGCAAAGACGGTTGCCTTGGCCTTGAAGAACACGGTCTCGCCGGACTCAATATCGATGGCGATCACGCCACAGACATTACCTTCGTCGTCCTTGACCAGTTCGGAGGCATACCACTCGTTGTAAAACTGGGTGCCGTTCTTCAGGTTCTGCTGGTAAAGGGTATGCAGCAGCGCATGGCCGGTACGGTCAGCGGCCGCACAGGTACGGGCCGCCTGACCGCCTTCACCGAAGTTCTTGGACTGACCACCGAACGGACGCTGGTAGATACGGCCTTCTTCGGTACGGGAGAACGGCAGACCCATGTGGTCCAGTTCAAAGACCGCTTCCGGGCCCACATTACACATGTATTCGATCGCGTCCTGGTCACCGATGTAGTCGGAGCCCTTGACGGTGTCGTACATGTGCCAGCGCCAATCATCGTTGGGATCAGCAGACGCGATGGCACAGGTAATACCGCCCTGGGCGGACACGGTGTGCGACCGGGTCGGGAATACTTTGGAAATCAGCGCAGTCTTGAAACCGGACTGGGCCATTTGCAGTGAGGCGCGCATACCGGCACCACCACCACCTACGACGATAGCGTCAAACGTAATAGTGCGAATGGACATGGATTACGCCCCTCCCCAGATCAGAACCAGACCCCACAGCAGATACACCACCAGAGCCAGAGCGATTGCCACCTGGGCAATCAGGCGCACGCCGGTGGCAGCTTTACCCAAGGTCATGCCGGTCAGGTAGTCGGTGGTTACACCCCACAGGCCTACCCAGGTATGTGCAGCAACGGAAACTACCAGCAGGGTGTTGGCAATCTGCATGCAGACAGAGCCCATCAGGGCCTTCCAGCTGACGTAGTCCAGATCACCGGACAACATCAGGTAGCCCAGCATGCCGATCATGTACACACCAATGATAACGGCAGACACACGTTGAATGAGCCAGTCATACAGGCCGTTACGGCCCAGGCTCGTCACACTGGTTACCATATCCAGCCTCCTACCAGCAGAATCAGTACTACAGAGATGATGAACACCAGTTTGGCGCCACGCTGGCCGCCTTCCAGGGTCTCACCCACTCCAGCATCCATAACAAGGTGGCGAATACCTGCCACCAGGTGATACAGCAGTACAGCCAGAATGGCCCATACCACCAGCTTCACCAGCGGGGAGGTCATCAGTTCTTTCAAGTCCGCAAAGCTCTCGGGAGACGCCAGGGAGCGATCCAGCATCCACAACAGAATCGGCAACGCCAGGAAAATGGCAACGCCGGTTACACGGTGGGTGATAGATGCTATAGCCGTGACCGGGAACTTGATCGTGCTCAGATCGAGGTTAACGGGTCGCTTATCGTTCACGGTAGCCTACTTATAGCCGGGCCCCAGGTTGGGGCGGTTGTCGGGAACTTTGGCAAAGTTGTTGAGATCAAAACGTGAAGTCTGATCTTAACAACCTCGCCCGGGCCGGGGTGGGCCCACACAAAACCCCCAGTCAGAGGTTCCTGCCGGGCGGCAGTATATCGCTGCGCCCTGAGCAAAACAAACGCTGCGCACCATACAAACACAGTATCTTTCCTCTAACGCCTTGATTTACAATGGCGCACCGGATGTGAGCGCCCTAAAAAGAGCTTGCACCAGCCTGATGCAAAATGCGGTTATTGCTGTAACAGGCTGTTTACCCTACAAAAGTCTGACCCACCGGTTCCCGGGTTCGCGTTGACAAAGGTGTGTCAAAACTTTACCTTCCCCCGCGCTTTGGAGGACCTTCCTTGCCTTGAGGAACGTTCCCTCGTCCGCCAATGGAGAGATTCCCATGACCGAGAAGAAAGCCACTCTCAAGGTAGATGGTAAGGACCTGGACCTGCCGATCTACACCCCGACCCTGGGCCGCGATGTTATTGACGTGTCCAAACTGGTAGCCAACGGTGTCTTTACCTTCGACCCGGGCTTCACCTCCACCGCCTCCTGTGAATCCAAGATCACCTTTATTGATGGTGAAGTGGGCAAGCTGCTGCATCGCGGCTACTCCATCGAGGAACTGGCCGGCAAGTCCGACTACCTGGAAGTGTGTTACACCCTGCTGTACGGCGAACTGCCCACCGCAGAACAACGCGATCAATTCATCAGCACCGTGAAGAATCACACCATGGTGCATGAGCAGATTCGCAACTTCTTCAACGGTTTCCGCCGCGATGCCCATCCGATGGCCATCATGTGTGGCGTAGTTGGCGCGCTGTCTGCCTTCTACCACGACTCTCTGGACATCAATAATCCCGAGCACCGTGAGATCACCGCGTACCGCCTGATCGCCAAGATGCCCACCATCGCGGCCATGTGCTACAAGTACGCGTTGGGCCAGCCTTTCATGTACCCGCGCAACGACCTGGGTTACGCAGAGAACTTCCTGCACATGATGTTCGGCAACCCCTGTGAAGAGTCCAAGATCAGCCCGACCCTGGCCAAGGCCATGGATCGCATCTTCATCCTGCACGCGGACCACGAGCAGAACGCCTCCACTTCTACCGTGCGTCTGGCCGGCTCCTCCGGTGCCAACCCATTCGCCTGTATCGCTGCCGGCATCTCTGCCCTGTGGGGCCCGGCACACGGTGGCGCCAACGAAGCCGTGCTGAACATGCTCGACGAGATTGGCTCACTGGATAACATCGATACCTACATCGCCAAAGCCAAGGACAAGAACGACCCGTTCAAGCTGATGGGCTTCGGTCACCGCGTCTACAAAAACTACGATCCGCGTGCCACCGTGATGCGCGAATCCTGCCACGACGTTCTGGCCGAACTGGGTGTCAACGATCCGCAGCTGGAACTGGCCATGAAGCTGGAAGAGATCGCCCTGAGCGACCCCTACTTCAAAGAGAAGAAGCTGTTCCCGAACGTGGATTTCTACTCCGGCATCATCCTCAAGGCGATCGGCATTCCGACCTCAATGTTCACCGTGATTTTTGCCCTGTCCCGTACCGTGGGCTGGATCGCACACTGGAACGAGATGATCTCCAACCCGTACAAGATTGGCCGTCCGCGCCAGCTGTACACCGGCGAGACCGAACGGGAGTTCATCCCGGTCAACGAGCGCAAATAAGCGCCTGTTATCGCCACACAAAGAAACCGCCTCCGGGCGGTTTTTTTGTGTCTTCAGAATCCCCCCGTCCCTCTACTCCTATCCCTTGCTGTAGGAGCACCTCTCGAGGTGCGAACCCTGACCATGACGAAGACATCACGGCTGAACCTGATGCAGGGTTTCGGAAAAAAATCGATGGTAAAGGTTACCGTGTCCCTTGCTGGCGCTCGGGTTCGCACCTCGAGAGGTGCTCCTACAGAGGTGTGGTGTAACAGCATGCCATGGCGTCAAAAGCCTGGATGAGGCAACCGTTTGCCAAATCCCCGCCCTCCATGCAAGCATCGACTTTCCGTTAATCGATCTTCCGGATTCCAATGATAAAAAATATTGCACTGCTGATTCTCATCATTCTGGTTGGCTATCTGCTGTTCTGGCCCGTGTCCATTGATCCAGTGGCCTGGCAGGCGCCCGAAGCGCCAGCACTGGAAGGCCCCTATGCCAGCAACTCCGCCCTGGCGGAAAGCCGCTCCCTGGCCGTTGATGACGGCATCGGCCCGGAAGATGTGGCTATCGATAGTGACGGTTTTCTCTATGTGGGCTACGTGGACGGACGCATCTTCCGCTTCGACCCGGATGGCAGCAACCCGGACCTGATTGCCGACACCAAGGGCCGCCCGTTGGGCCTGGATTTCGACCCGCAAGGCAATCTGATCGTGGCCGATGGCTACAAGGGGCTGCTCAGCATCAGCCCGTCCGGCGCCATTGCCGCTCTTTCCCAGCGGGCCAACGGTGTGGATTACAAATTCACCGACGATGTGGATGCGGACAGCAACGGCGTTATCTACTTCACCGATGCATCCAGCAAGTTCGGCCCCGCCCTGCACGCACGCGATGACATTCTCGAACACGGAGGCCACGGCCGCCTGCTGCGTTACGACCCGGCCAGCGACCAGACCCAGGTCCTGCTGGATGGCCTGCAATTCGCCAACGGCGTGGCGCTATCCCGGGACGAAGACTTTGTCCTGGTCAATGAAACCGGCAGCTACCGGATTGTCCGTTACTGGCTGAAAGGCGACAACGCCGGCAGCCATGATGTGTTCTTCGACAACCTGCCCGGTATTCCCGACGGCATCTCCAGCAACGGCAACGGCACCTTCTGGGTGGCCCTGTTCAGCCCGCGCAATGCCATGCTGGACGCCATGTCCGACAAGCCCCTGCTACGCAAGGTGGCCTTCCGTCTGCCATCATTCCTCCAGCCCCAGCCTGCCCACCACGGCTTCGTACTGGGCCTGAATGAACAGGGGGAAGTCACTCACAACCTGCAGGACACCAGCGCCGACGCCTTCGCCCCCATCACCAGCGTGGAACAACACGGCAACACCCTGTATCTGGGCAGTCTCACTGCCCCCCGTTTTGCCGCCTACCCGCTGCCGGCCAATGACCCCGCCACAGTTATCGAGCAGGACGCCCGCCATGTCACAGATTAACGCCGCGTTTATCGGGCTGGGCACCATGGGCTATCCCATGGCCGGCCACCTGGCCGAAGCCGGGCTGTCCATGACCGTCTACAACCGCACCGCCAGCCGCGCCCACCAGTGGGCCCGGGACTTCAATGGCCGTACCGCTGACACCCCCGCCGAGGCCGCTGCAGGTGCCGCCATGGTGTTTGTTTGCGTGGGCAATGACGATGACCTGCGCCAGGTCACTCTGGGCCCTGGCGGCGTGCTCGAAACTCTCAGCGATCGCGCCCTGCTGGTAGATCACACCACCGCCAGCGCCGCCGTGGCTCGGGAGCTGGATGCCGCCTGCCGGGATCGCCAGGCCGATTTTATCGATGCGCCGGTGTCCGGCGGCCAGCAGGGTGCCGAAAACGGCCAGCTGTCGATCATGTGTGGCGGTGATGATTCTGCCTACCAGCGCGCGGTTCCCGTGCTCAATCACTATGCCAAGGCGGTCAATTTGATGGGCCCCGCTGGCAGTGGGCAGCTCACCAAAATGGTCAACCAGATCTGCGTGGCAGGCCTGGTGGAAGCCTTGGCCGAAGGCGTCGCCTTTGCCAAGAATGCCGGACTGGATGCCGGCAAAGTGTTCGAGACCATTCAGCATGGCGCCGCCGGCTCCTGGCAAATGGCCCACCGCCACCAGACCATGATCGACGACCAATACGAGCATGGCTTTGCCGTGGATTGGATGCGCAAGGACCTGGATATCTGCCTGACAGAAGCCGCCCGCAACGGCACACCCTTGCCAGTGACGGCGCAGGTAAATGATTTCTATCAGGAGATCCAGACGATGGGTGGCGGGCGCTGGGATACATCCTCCCTGCTGCGTCGCCTGCAAAAACCCGAGTAGCCCTCCAACTCCGTTGTTGCCTTTTCACCAAGGCAACAACGGAAAATTTCGATGCACCTCAATCACTCCGATATTGCGCACCCTTTTCGGGCACAAGCGCAGCAGCATTGCCATTCGCCAGTTGCTCCGCCACTTTTTGGGGCAAGACATCCAGCAGCGATTGGTAGTCATCCATCAGCCGTTTCATGCTGCCAAAGTGCCCCACCAGGTCCGAGCCCAGGACAAAACGGTCTGGATAGTCCCTGATCAGCTCGATCCATTCCGCAGCGGGTTTGCCATCCTTGAGCAAATAGTGATCCTTGACGCTCCAGGACAGATCCACATAAAAATGCTCATAACGGCCCAGCAAGGCCCGCAGGATCGGCACCAGGGTACCCAGCGGCGCCTGCCGCTCTTCCACCCCACCGCTGGTGCCTGCATGTGCCAGCACAAAGCGGGTCTGGGGATTGGCGGACAACGCCGCCTCCAGCTCTTCCAGGAAAATCGGCGTCTCTTCCCGCAGTGATGTCAGGTTGCTGTGCAGCAACACCGGCAGATCGTAGCGGGCCGCCAGCGTGTAAACCCGCATCAATGCAGGATGGTTGGCTCTGGGCGTTTCGCCCTCGGTCAGCGCTGTCAGCTGATCATGGCGGGTGAGAATTTCCCCGATGCCGAACCACATCCCCGGATACCGCCGTATCAACGCCTCAATCTGGTCAGCAGCGTTCATGTCCGTGGGATTAACACCGCTGATAAAGGGTTTCAGCCGCCGCTGCTGCGCCTTCGTCAGCGCCTGGACCGCCTGTGCCACAATGTCATCGGTGGCGCTGTAGTAATACAACGGCGCCTCATCACCCAGGTAATAGCGTGGTTTTCGCGGTGCCTCCGCCTGCCACTTCTTCATCACCGGCAAGCCGAACAGCCAGGCCGTTTCCACCCCGGCCTGATCCATTGCCGCCAGCATGGCCTCACTGCCCTCACTGTCCTGCATGAAATCCACGTAATGCAGGTGCGCATCCGTCAGCGTCCTCGCCTGAATCCCTGCACTGCCCAGTAATATCAGCAATACCCACATCGACAACCCTGTCTTTGTCATCACAATGCCCTGTCTGTCATCTCGCTGTCAGAGACCGGGAAACCCGGCTCAAGTTCTGGCCATCCTCCCGAACTGGGACCTGGATCCGTCCGTATATCCACATATAGACAAAAATGACAAAAAGGGCCATCATTGAAGCATCAAGTCAGGAGGCATTATGGAAGCAGCCAGACAACAGACACCGCAGGCGCTGGACGACGGTGCCCGCCATGCAGCACTGCGCGCAGTACTCAAGCTACTGGAGCACTGGCAGTGCAGCGAGAAGGAAAAGATGGCTCTGCTCGGCGTGGGTCGCTCCACCCTGCACAAGTACCAGAGCCAACCGGACAGTGCCCGGGTCGGCAACGACCTGCTGGAACGCCTCAGCTACTTGCTGAACATCCACCAGGCGCTGCGCACCCTGTTCGGTAACCGGGAAAACGTCTACGGCTTCGTGCGCATGGCTAACCACAACCCGTTCTTCAACGGCGCCACACCCATGGACATCATGAGCAACGGCCGCGTGGCCAGCCTCTACGAAGTGCACCGTCAGCTGGACAGCCTGCGGGGCGGGCAATGGGGATGAGCGAAACAGAGATCCACGCCCTGCCCCGACACCCCTTCCCCTCGCAGATCGCCTACCGGCTGGTTAACGGCAAATACCCACCCATCGCCATCTTTGACGATGTGGCAGACCAGGCCGACTTCGATGCCCTGTTTGCGGTGCAGGCCCTGACCAACCCGCGCCTGCAGAACGAAGTGGGTGATCTGAACCGGGTGCCGCCTGCGGAGCGCCCCTGGGGCATTCCCGGCTGCAACTATGCCCTGGGGCCCTTTGTCCACGTGAACCCCGCCGGCTCCCGCTTTTCCGATGGTGCCTACGGTGTCTTCTACTGCGCGGATCGCATGGCCACGGCCCTTGCCGAAACCCGTTACCATCAACAGCGTTATTTCCAGCAGGTAGACGGCCTGAAATACGACCGCATTGTCATGCGCGGCCTCAAGGTCCACTTCTCGGCCACCCTGTGCGATATCACCCCGGCCACCCGATATCCGCACTGGCATGACCCGGACCATTACCAGGCCCCACGGCAACTTGGCCAGCAGCTTTACCAGCTGCGCGAAGCCGGCCTTCACTACGAATCCGTCCGCGCCCCCGGCAGCCACTGCTACGCCCTGCTCTCCCCCCTGCCGGTGGAGGCCATTACCCCCAGCGCGCATTACGAGTACATCTGGGATGGCGAGAAAATTGCCCACACGCTGACCATTCGCCGCTTGAGCTGACCACACCGCCAAGCCTATGCTCTGAGTAGAGCCTACTTTCCCGCCATACACAGGCTCTCACGGAGGAGTGCCATGCCACTGCATGCCATCTGCCTGGACCTGGCCGGCGTGCTCTACCAAGGCCCGCGCCTGCTACCGGGCGCCCAGGACGCGCTTCAACGCCTGCGCGCCACCGGTCTGCCCCTGCGCTTTGTCACCAACACCTCCCAGCGCAACCGCACCCAGATACTCAATGACCTGGCCAGTCTGAACCTGGCGGTTGATGAGACAGAGCTGTTTACCGCGCCGCAAGCCGCCCACGACTACCTGACTTGCCGAGGGCTGACCCCCTACTGCTTGTTCCACCCCAATCTGAAAGAAGAGTTTGCTGATCTGGAAGGCAAGCAAGCCGATGCCGTACTGATCGGCGATGCCGGCAGGAAGTTCACCTACGAGCATCTGGACCAGGCTTTTCGTTTGCTGCACGACGGCGCACCGCTGATTGCCATCGGCGAAAACCGTTATTACCAGCTGGATGACGGTCTGCATCTGGATGCCGGTCCCTTTGTCAGGGCATTGGAATATGCCGCCAACTGCCGAGCCATCATCACCGGCAAACCCTCCTCCGCGTTCTTTGAACAGGTACTGGCCGACTTGGGAACCCGGCCCGAACACACCCTGATGGTAGGTGACGACGTCCATGGGGACGTGGAAGGCGCGCTGAACAGCGGCATGCAGGCCTGCCTGGTGCAAACCGGGAAATACCGGGAGGGGGACGAGCAAGCCATCACCGGTGATTTTTACCTGGAGGCGGATATCACTGCCGTCGCCCGAACCGTAACCCACCTGCTCGGATAGCCATAGCGAGATTACATCAGCGTCCTGTGAGACGGTTGAAAACCTTTAGGACGCCGGCTTTCAGCATGGCTGGCAATCCAGTTGCACTGTCAAAGGTATTTCTCAAGGAAGAACGAGCGGGATCTGCCAGCCGATAAAAAAGGGGAGCAACCAAGCACTGGCGGCGCTACCCGGCAGCAAAGGCGAAGATCTGGACAATGATGACCAAGGATAAAACGCACAAATAAAAAAGCCCCACTCTTTCGAGCAGGGCTTTTCTATATGGCGTCCCCTAGGGGAGTCGAACCCCTGTTACCGCCGTGAAAGGGCGGTGTCCTGGGCCACTAGACGAAGGGGACGTATTTGGTGGAGCCAGGCGGGATCGAACCGCCGACCTCAACACTGCCAGTGTTGCGCTCTCCCAGCTGAGCTATGGCCCCAAAAACGTCAATCAGAACAAGGTGCATCCCGGTTGGTGCGGCGTATTCTACCCAGCCCCCCTACTCTGTCAAGCGCTGGCCTGGTGTTTTTTTCAGAATGAAGTCCGTTTGGCTACATCCTGAACAAGCTGCTGAAAAACTGGACAAAATCCACAGCCTCTGTCGTAGGAGCGTCGCTGGCGGCGCGATAACCAGAGTTTCGAGTTGCGAGAAGCGAGTTTCGAAAGACAAACCCCAAAACCCGGGAAAGCCCGATGATTTTCGCTTCTCGTAACTCGTTACTCGCAACTGACCTTATCGCGCCGCCAGCGACGCTCCCACAGTCAGGCCTCAGCCTACCGGCAAATCCCGATAAGCCTTCTCCAGCTTCTTCATCTGCTTCTTGGACACCCCGCCCAGCACCTCGATGGCGTTGCGCAGGCGGGCGCGGCTCAGGTCGGCGCCGATGATTTCCATGGAATCCACCACCGAGAAGCTGGCGCTGGTGCCGGCAATGGCGACAAAGGCCGGAAACAGGAAGTCCTTGATCTTCACTTCCAGGGCATCGGCGATGGCCTTGGCATCGGCAAACAGACCGTCACGGTTCCAGTCACTGCGTGCCTCATAGGCCCACAGCAGGTACTGCAGCCACACCTTCATGTCCTCGGCACCATACTGCTTGTGCTCGAAGCTGGCTTCGCTGATCGCCGGCATGCCGTTGAAACAAAATGCGGCCTTGTCCGCCACGTCCGACAAGGTTTCCACCCGCTGACGCAGGTGAGGAATGATCTTCATGGCGTAATCGCGGTTGTAGGCCCAGTCCAGCAAGGTATCCAGGAACTGCTCGTCGCTCTGCTCACGCAACCATTGGCCATTCAGCCAGCTCAGCTTTTCCACATCAAAAACGGGACCGCCCAGGGACACCCGGTTGATATCGAAAGCGTCCTGCATCTGCGCCAGGGTGAACTTCTCGCTCTCGTCCGGCATGGACCAGCCCATGCGCCCCAGATAGTTCACCAGGGCTTCCGGCAGGTAGCCCATACGCTGATAGAACAGGATGCTGGTGGGGTTCTTGCGCTTGCTGAGTTTGGATTTGTCCGGGTTGCGCAGCAGCGGCATGTGACACAGCGCCGGCATCTCCCAGCCAAAATATTCATACAGCAGCTTGTGCTTGGGCGCGGAGTTCAGCCATTCCTCACCGCGGATCACATGGGTGATCTCCATCAGATGATCATCCACGATATTGGCCAGGTGGTAGGTAGGCATGCCGTCGGACTTGAGCAGGATCTGTGCATCCACCAGCGCCCAGTCCAGCTCCACGGTGCCGCGCAGCATATCCTGGATTTCACAGCGGCCGTCCGTGGGCACACGCATGCGAATCACGTAAGGCGCACCGTCTGCTTCCCGCTTTGCCTGCTCGTCGGCGGGCAGTTCCAGATCCATCGGCTTCAGCGCCCGGTTCTCGCCCTGCTCTTTCAATTCGGCACGCAGGACGTCCAGCTCCTCACTGGTGCGGTAGCATTTAAAGGCGTGACCTTTCTCAATCAGCGCCTCGGCATACTCAGCGTACATATGCTTGCGTTCGCTCTGCCGATACGGGCCATGGGGGCCGCCCACGTCCGGGCCTTCGTCCCAGCTCAGCCCCAGCCACTTGAGCGAATCCAGAATCATCTGCTCGGACTGGTCCGTGGAGCGGGTCTGATCCGTGTCTTCAATTCGCAGAATGAATTGACCACCGTGCTGGTGGGCAAAACAGCGATTGAACAGGGCAATATAGGCGGTGCCTACGTGAGGGTCACCGGTGGGCGACGGCGCTACGCGGGTGCGGACGGTCATGCTGACTCCAATAGTGCAAACTGGCGCGGATTATACCTGTCACAGCGGGAAGCTTATAGACACGGAGCAGCGGCTTTCTGTTAAGGTTGAACGCGAATCATTATTTCGCCTACCGAGCAACTGCTGGGCGTTATCTCCTCGACAAGACGTAAAGGAAAAGACAATGCGTATTCCCTTCAGATACACACTGCTTGCAGCCTTAATTGTGGGCATTCCTATGCTTCAGGCCTGCTCAGATAACGAAACCCCGGAACAACAAGACATCGCCGAAAAAATTGTCGAGCAATCGCAAAAATCCAAAGCCATGTCTGCGGAAGAATCCACCGCTTCTGGCATTGAGCGCAGCATGGCGCCCGAAAATGCCACAGCCTCCATTCTCAGTCCCGCTGACGGTGCCACCGTCACCAGCCCGGTCACCGTGACATTTGGCCTGGAAGGTATGGACGTAGCGCCCGCCGGCACCGAGCAAGAACACTCTGGCCATCACCACCTGCTGATTGACCTGAACGAGCTGCCGGCCATGGATTTCCCGCTGCCGGCCAACGACAACGTGGTGCATTTCGGCAAGGGCCAGACAGAAACCGAGCTGGAACTGGAACCGGGCACCCATACCCTGCAATTGCTGCTGGGTGATCACATGCACGTGCCCCATGAACCGCCGGTAATGTCTGAAAAGATCACCATTACCGTGGAATAAGGGTCAAACGCCGGACCTCAGACGCCAACAAGTTTCTCTTTTCGCGTCAGGGGTCCGGCATCAAGCCTCAGTCGTCACCCTATCTGCCGAGGCGCAAACATGATGATGGCCATGCCGGTCAGCGCCACCAGCGACCCGACAATATCCCAGCCCGTGGGACGGATACCGTCAACGCCCCACAACCAGAGAATGGCCACGAAAATATACACGCCCCCGTAGGCCGCATAGACCCGCCCCGCCGCCGTGGGGTGCAAAGACAGTAACCAGGCAAAGGCCGCCAGACTCAGCGCAGCAGGAATCAACAACCAGGCGGACTTCCCTTCACGCAGCCACAGGTAGGGCAAATAGCAGCCCACGATCTCGGCGACAGCCGTGATCAGAAACAATCCCAGAATCTTCAACTCCGGCAAGAGAACCTCCCGGTCTATCGTCAGATAAGCACACCGCAACGCACACGCGACGTTCAGCGCACGGTAAGTACCGCGAGTGTAGCGGGAAATATCCGCCTATTCGCGGGCACTGGCACAATCAAGGCAAAACAAGGTGGCGGGATCAATCTCGAGACGCTTGGGATTGATGGGCTTGCCGCAGTCTTCGCAGTAGCCGTAATCATCCTCATCAATACGACGCAGCGCCGCAACAAGCTGGCGCAAACGCTGCTCCTGACGTTGACGGGTTGCCAGGGCCATGGCCTGTCCCTGCATGGCGTCCATTCGCGACAGGCGCCCAACGCTTTGCTGATCCAGCTCCACCGGTTTGGTGGCTGAATCAGCCGCATCATTTTTTTCGCTTAATGCCTGCTTCTCTTCCAGCAGTTTCCGGCGAAAGTGTTCCTGATCTGCCTCTTCCATTTGGCTCCCCAGGGGACAATACCCCCGACGTCACCAACCACGCCGGGGTACCTCTTTACCTCAGCAGCAGATGCGGCACCGTGGCGTTCTTGATCATCTTGCTGGTGGTGCTGCCCACGAAGAATTCGCGGATACGGGAATGCCCATAGGCGCCCATGACCACCATATCAATACCGTTATCCTGCTGGTATTGGTGCAAGGCAGGCTCCACGTCGCCTTCCAGCTGTGCCACTTCCACCTCGTGACCGGACTTTTCCAGGGTGTCGCGAGCCCAGTCCAGATCCTCTGACAACTGCTTGTCCTTGCCCACGGCGACCAGATGACAAGGCAGCCCCAGAAACAGGGGACTGGCGGCCAGCAGTTTTACGCCTTCACGACAAGTCGGGCTGCCATCGAAGGCCAGCATGATTTTGCCAGGTTCAGCGAAATCAGACGGCACAACCAGAATCGGCTTGTGCATGGTTCGAATCACCTGCTCCACATGGTCGCCTACTTGAGCCGCCTCACCGGCATGTTCTTCACCCAGTTTGCCGATCACCAAGATGCGGGTCTGCTCCTGCATGCCGGCCAGTGTTTCTACCAGGCCACCATGACGCTGGCGCTGTTTAGGCTCAGCCACACCCTTTTCAATAGCACGGCTGGCAGCGCCATCCAGCATCAGCTTGCCCTGCTCCAGGGCCAGCTTGTTCC
Organism: Alcanivorax jadensis T9; assembly: GCF_000756655.1. Classification (GTDB taxonomy): domain Bacteria; phylum Pseudomonadota; class Gammaproteobacteria; order Pseudomonadales; family Alcanivoracaceae; genus Alcanivorax; species Alcanivorax jadensis. The sequence continues at coordinate 17,245 of NZ_ARXU01000001.1, read as the reverse complement.
GCTTGGCATCGAGCTCGGACAGCTCAGTCAGCAACGATTCACGACCACCCAGCAGCAGGTTGCCACTGAGATCACTTTCCACCGGATAGCGGGAATGATCCAGTACATGCAGCAGGGTCAGCGGCGCATTCAGGCGCTGCACCGCCCAGACGGCATAGTCGCAAACCCGTGCTGCGGCTGGAGAACCATCAATACAGGCAATCACTTCACTCATTGTTCTTCTCCTAGTGGCCGCCCATGAGTTTTTCGACCGCCTCGGGCTTGTCGTGCACGGCAAATTTATCCACCAGAGTCGCGCTGGCTTCGTTCAGGCCGATCAACTCCACCTCGGTACCCTCACGGCGGAACTTGATGATCACCTTGTCCAGGGCGCCAATGGCGGTGATATCCCAGAAATGGGACCGGTGCACATCAATAGTCACTTTATCCAGTGCTTCCTTGAAGTCAAAGGAGGCAATGAACTGGTCCGCTGAGGTAAAGAACACCTGACCCAGCACTTCGTAGCGACGATGACCGCTATTGATTTCATCCAGGTCTGAACGCACATAGAAAACACGACCCACCTTGTTGGCATAGAACAGCGCGCTGAGTACCACGCCGATGCCAACACCGATGGCCAGATTATGGGTGGCTACGGTGGCAGTCACGGTAGCCAGCATGACGACGGTACTGCTCGCCGGATGCTTGGTCATGTTGGTAATGGACTCCCAACTGAAGGTACCGATGGACACCATGATCATCACCGCCACCAGCGCCGCCATGGGAATCTGGGACACCCACTTGCCCAGGAACACCACCAGCACCAGCAGGAAGCAGCCGGCAAACAGGGTGGAAAGGCGCTTGCGGCCACCGGATTTCACGTTAATCACGGACTGGCCAATCATGGCACAACCCGCCATGCCGCCCAGGAAACCAGAGAAGATATTGGCGACACCCTGCCCTTTGCATTCGCGATTCTTCTCGCTATCGGTATCGGTCAGATCATCAACGATGGTTGCCGTCATCATGGATTCCAGCAGGCCTACCACGGCCAGAGCCAGTGAATACGGCAGGATGATTTTCAGGGTTTCCAGGTTAAGAGGGATATCAGGCAACAGGAACACCGGGAGGCTATCCGGCAAATCGCCCTTGTCACCGACAGTAGGTACATCCAGGCCGAGATACATGGCGATGCCGGTAATCACGACGATACAGATCAGCGGAGACGGTACCGCCGTGGTCAGCAGCGGCAGCAAATAAATGATCGCCAGACCCGCCACGACCATGGCATAGACATGCCATGTCACCCCAACAAGCTCCGGCAACTGCGCCATGAAGATCAGAATCGCCAGCGCATTCACAAAGCCGGTGACCACGGAGCGGGAGACAAAACGCATGAGATTACCAAGCTGCAGGAAGCCGGCAATAATCTGCAAGACACCCGTCAGCACGGTTGCCGCCAGCAGATATTGCAGGCCATGGTCTTTCACCAAGGTCACCATCACCAAGGCCATGGCCCCGGTCGCCGCCGAAATCATCCCCGGGCGCCCGCCGACAAACGCAATGACTACAGCGATACAAAAGGAGGCGTACAACCCTACCTTGGGGTCCACACCGGCAATGATGGAAAAGGCAATTGCCTCGGGAATCAAGGCCAGGGCAACAACGGAACCGGCCAGCAAATCACCACGGATATTACTGAACCATTCCTGCTGAATAGATCGAAGCATGGAGAACAATCCTGTTTTGGAATTACGACAAACAAAGATGCTGCGCAGCAGCAGAACACGGGATGACATGGCGCAAAGCACCATACGGCAAAGCCGGAGACGGGCTGTCTACTAGGGCGGACTCAACCGTGGGAGGGTCATGAACAGTCTCGAGTGATTTGGAAAGGCGCGGAGTTTAGCAGAGCGAACCCGGCTTTGACAGGCAACGCCGCCGTCCCCCCTACGCCCACGCGCAACAACATGCGACAATAATGCCCTCTGACACCCGCTTGCCGCCTTGCATGAATCACACTCTGACAACGACAACCCCACTACAACAGCCGGACCGACGCCTGTCCGTGGCGCCGATGATGGACTGGACCACCCGGGACTACCGGTTTCTGGCCCGGTTGATTACCCGCCACACCCTGCTCTATACCGAAATGGTGGTGGCCCAGGCGATTCTGCGCGGCGATCGTGAGCGGTTTCTGGCGTTCAATGACGAAGAGCATCCGGTAGCCCTGCAGCTTGGCGGCGGCGAGCCCCGGGATCTGGCCGAAGCGGCCCGGATTGCCGAGCAATACGGGTACGACGAAATCAATCTCAATGTGGGCTGCCCGTCGGATCGGGTACAGCAGGGCAAGATCGGCGCCATTCTGATGGCCGAGCCGGAACTGGTGGGCCAGTGCGTGGAAACCATGCAGGCAGCCGTCAGTGTGCCGGTGACGGTAAAGACCCGCATCGGCATTGATGACCAGGATGATTACGATTTTCTCTACCGGTTTGTGACCCGCATGGAACAGGCCGGCTGCACCAGCCTCACCATTCATGCCCGCAAGGCCATCCTTTCCGGCCTGTCGCCCAAGGAAAACCGGGAGATCCCTCCGCTCATCTATCAGCGCGCCTATGCCATCAAGCAGGCCTTCCCGCATATGGAGATCGTCCTCAACGGTGGCGTGAAGACTCTGGACGAGGTGCACGAGCACATGGGCGACGTGGATGGCGTGATGATTGGTCGCGAGGCTTACCAGAACCCCTACTTCCTGGCCGACGCGGATCGCATCGTGTTTGCGGATGAGCACCCTGTACCCAGCCGCCGGGATGTAGCCGAACAATTCCTGCCCTATGTGGAGCGTCGCTACGCACTGGGCCATGCGCCCAAGCATTCCCTGCGCCATATTCTCAACCTGTTCCAGGGTGAACCGGGCGCCCGTCGCTTCCGACGACACTTGAGCGAAAACATGCACAAGCCGGACACCACCCCGCAAGTGCTCATGGACGCTTTGGCACAACTGCCTTAGCCTGTCAGTACGTTATATCTCCGTAGGAGCGGCGCTAGAGCCGCGAATCTGCTTGCGAACACTTCCCCAGGAACTGTTCGCGGCCCATAGCCGCAGGACACAGAGAACGCCGCTCCTACGGCACAGAAAAGCCCCTGTCATAGTTGGCCTTTACCCTATCGCCCGCCATGACACTGAAAGGAACGGATACCGTGAACAAACGCGAACAGCTAGCCCAATGGACCTCTCTGGTCGCCGATACCGGTGATCTGGACATGATCGCCGAACTGGCGCCGGAAGATGCCACTACCAACCCTTCCCTGCTACTGGCGGCTGCCCGTGACGAACGCTATCGGCCGATGCTGCAACAGGCGGCAGATTTATGCCGCACTCTGGGTCATGGCGGCGAGATGGACTGGCTGACGGACTGCTACGCCTGCCTGGCCGGTCAGGCAATCCTTGAACGGGTTCCAGGCCGGGTCTCCAGCGAAGTGGACGCACGCTTGTCCTTTGACACTCGCGCCACCGTGGAAAAGGCTCGTCGATTGATGGCCATCTATCGGGAACTGGACGTGGACCCGTCGCGCATCCTGATCAAGACTGCGGCCACCTGGGAAGGGATCCGCGCAGTAGAAGTGCTGGAAGAGGAAGGCACCCGCTGCAATGTAACCCTGGTGTTCAATCAGACCCAGGGCCTGGCTGCGGCAGAAGCCGGCGCCACCCTGATCTCTCCCTTCGTGGGCCGTATCTTCGACTGGCACCGCAAACAGGGTATGGAAATGGCCACTGCCGATGACGATCCGGGCGTGCAGTCCGTGCGCCAGATCTACCGCACCTTCAAGGCGCGCGGCCTGGAGACCATCGTGATGGGCGCCAGCTTCCGCAACGCCGGCCAGATCGAAGCCCTGGCCGGCTGCGACAAGCTCACTATCAGCCCGGCCTTGCTGGGGGAACTGGCCGCCGATACCGGTAGTCTGACTCAAGTACTGGATGCGGAGCTGGTGGCCCCGGAAGACGATTGGCACGCCATTACCGAGGCCGCCTTCCGCTGGCAACTCAATGATGATGCCATGGCCAGTGACCTGCTTGCCGATGGCATCCGCCGCTTCGCCAAAGACCAAGTGGCGCTGGAAACCCTATTGCAGGAGGAAGGTGTAATTTGAATTGGTTGAACCGACTCTTTCGCCCCGACCAGCCCCAACAACAGACCAGCGAGCACGACCTGCACCGGGCGGCGGCCGCCCTGCTGCTGGAAGTGGCTCGCACCGACGGCACCGTGGCCCCGGAAGAATCACAACGCCTGATCCAGGCGGTGGAAAAGCACTGGCATCTGGACCCACAGGAAATGGATGACATCCTCACGGAACTGGAAAACCGCGTGGACCAGGCCACCGATCTGTTCGAATTCACTCGCCCCCTTCGCGATCACTGGGGACCGGAACCCAGGGTCACACTGATCGAGGAAATGTGGGCCATGGCCGCTGCCGACGGCCATGCAGATGCCCACGAAGAACACCTGATCCGCCGGGTCAGCGATTTGCTGTATGTGTCTCATGGGGACTACATTCGGGCTAAGCTTAAAGCAACTGAATTCAATTGATAATGGATAGTTGATAATTGATAGCTGCGCGAATGATCTTGCTACCAACATAAAACGCAAGAGGCCGCGATCAAACCTGAACCGCGGCCTCTTGCGTTGATGACAACTGACAACCTGTTCCGTGCCGTTATCAATTATCCATTCTCAATTATCAATTGCTTCACCACCCCTCATCTTCCAGCTCCGAATCTCGCTGTTCCACATCCGGGAAACGCAAAGAAGGGGCATCGCCGGATTCAAAGCGGCGGCGCTGCAGGTAGGCATTGCGCAGGAAGGTGTAACGGTCACCAACGATATTGCGCTCCAGGTCCAGCAGATCCGCACGCAAATCCACCACGTACAACGCCGTAAGACTGTAGCGCGTCAGGTCATGTTCGATGTAATGGCGAGGGCGCATGTAATCTTCGGGGATAATTGACGCGGCATCGCGAACTGTGGACGGCCCCCAGAAAGGTAGCACCAGGTAATTACCTTCCGGAATCCCCCAGCGAGCGAAGGTCAGGCCCAGGTCGGTATTGTGCTTGTCCAGATCGACCTTGCTGGCCACATCAAACAGACCTCCGATGCCCAGGGTACTGTTGACAGTAAAACGGCCAAAGTTGTGGCCGGCATGGCCCCACCGCCACTGCAACACACTGTTCAGACCGCTACGAAAATCCCGCAGATTCTCGAAGAAGCGGGTCACGGTGTCATCAAACCAGCTTGGTGTCGCCTTGCGATAGCCCTTGGCGGCGGGTTTGAGGGCGTATTTGTCGAGGGTTTCGTTGAAGGCAAAGATCTTGCGGTTGATGTCTTCCCAGGGGTCGTCATCCTTTGGCTCGCTGCCTTTGGGAGCATCGAAGGGAGAAGAGGCATCACCCCAGTCTTCACCTTCCGCGCCAGCGACGGCGCAGGAAACACTCAGCAATACAGTCAGTAGGAAATAACGCACGGTCACCCCGAAAAGTCATAGACGCAGCATTATAGCGACCCTGTCGCCCCCCCGAACAGGGGGGCGAGCAATCTACAATGCTATCGCTCCCTTAAACCGGCCGGGACAGGCGGCGAGCGAACCAATAATCCAGGCTCAGATATCGGCCAGCCCCGTAAAAGAACAGCACCAGAAGCATGATGAAATAGGTAGCAGCGAATTCGATGCCATTGTTAAGAACGACCAAGTTGCCCTTTTCCGTCAGCCAGGGGTAATTACCATGTTCACGCAGAATCATCTTGGCTCGTTTTAACCGCTCACCCACAGCCTCACTGTTCTCCAGGCTGGCCTGAGCCCCGGGAAAGCCCACCTGGGCCAACGGTAATGCCGTGCTGGTAGCAGGGTCAGAGGGTGCGATTGCAAACCACCCGTGCTGCCAATGCACCGTTGCCATGGCAACAAGCATGGTAAACATAAGCGGCAATGTGATGTACCGGGTCAGTAGCCCTAGGAGTAAAAGCACCCCACCCAACAGCTCTGTCGCGGTAGCCAAAAAAGCCAATAACGCCGGGAAGGGCAAGCCCAACCCCCATTCCTGGTTTCCGAACCAGGCGACCGTGCTGTCGAAACTTACAGCCTTGTTGTATCCGGCACTGATCATTACCGGAGCCAGATACAAGCGCAGCGCCAGAGGCGCCAGGAAATCCAGGGAACGGGTACGATTCAGCACATCATGAATAGAAAACAATAACGCGTTGCTCATCAGGAATCCTTACAGGCTGCTTAGTGTCGTCCCAATAAGGATGTCTCGTTCACGCATTTGTTGCAGAATTTCCAGAGAAAAAGACGCCAATTTACTGACATCGAAAAATTGCATCTCTTTCGACAATATCGCGACAACCTGGTGCCCTGTGAGTCCAGGGTTTTCATCAATGAGCTGTAACAACCGGGCGGTTGGCGCATTAATTTCCATGAACCGCACCTTGTCATCCCTGCCTCGATAGACCAATAACCACAACGTTTGCTCTAACGGAGTCTGGGGTTGAAATTCGGCACATATTTCATGGACCGGGTACTGGTAACTCAACACAACATGAAGGGGGCTTAGCTGTGGAATGGCACGCAACAGGTCGCCCTCGGGATGAAACCCGGTGGCGGGAAAGGTTTCTGTAGACGCATCCAGTACCAGCTCCATCCACTCATAGTGAGCCAGTTCCAGCAGGAAAGGCGGATCGCCCTCCTCCAGGCCCTGACCGGAAGCCAGGAAGGTGACAAATTCCTGGGGAATTTCCAGAAAATAAGGGGTCTGACAGGCATGCTGATCAAAGAAGGTACGAACCAGCCGTTGCCAACGCTGCGCATCCAGAATGGAATACAGCACAGGAAACCCCTGGATGATAAAACCGTTTACGTTGTTGAAAAAAAGCGTTCGGTAAATATCCAGCCGACGTTCTTCGATATCGCCGGGGGCTGAGTGGTTTTGCGGATTGCGTAGATGTGCCGCAAATCGCCGCTGCAGGGTTTGAAAATCGGCCTGGCTCATCCCAGTTTCCGTGTCGTTGACGGCTGCTGATGCTGATAACGGCCAATTTTCTGAAGCTCACTGAACAGCTCTTCATTGCCGGGGAAATTGAAATCCCGCTCCAACAAGGTAGGTATGGCACCAAACTCACGGTAGGCATGCTCCAGCAATGCCCACACAGGATCAATAACCGCACTGCCGTGGGTATCGACTTTCAGATCTTCCGCCTCATCAAAGTGGCCGGCGATATGCACGTAACAGATACGCTCACCCGGCAACGCACTGATAAAATCGCGGGGGTCATAACCGTGGTTAATGCTGTTCACGTAGGCGTTGTTCACATCCAGCAACAACTCACAGTCCGCCTCTTCCAGTACCGCATTAACGAACTCGATTTCTGACATTTCCGCGCCGGGAGCAGCATAGTAACTCACGTGCTCGATGCCGATGGGCTGCTCAAGAAAATCTTGTACCTGGCGAACCCTGTCTGCCACGTAATGTACTGCCTCTTCCGTAAAAGGAATCGGCATCAAATCGTAGAGGTGGCCATGGTCGCTACAGTAGCTCAGGTGTTCCGTATAACGGCGAATATTGTGTTCCTTCAGGAACCCTTTCACCGATTTCAATAATTCAAAATCCAGAGGCTCAGGCCCGCCAAGGGACAGGCTAAGGCCATGGGTCACAAAGGGAAATTGCTCCGTGAAGGCACGGAACTGCTTGGCCAGACGGCCACCCATGGGTATCCAGTTTTCGGGTGCCACCTCCATAAAATCAAAGGGCGCACTTTGCGGAGAGTCGAGGGTCGGAGAAAGCGGGCCCATCAGGGCCCGCCGAAGACCCAGGCCCACTCCGGACACTGGTGTCTCAGGTTTCATGCATTAGCTCCTGCCTTATTAGGCACCACCGCCGCATTTGCCTTCACCACACTTGCCTTCGCCTTTCTTGTCATCGCCACATTTGCCCTCGGCGCTTTTCTCGCCGCAGCTACCTTCAGCGCTTTTTTCACCACAGCTACCTTCGCCACTTTTTTCGCCGCAGCTACCTTCTGCTTTCTTGTCACCGCATTTGCCTTCACCACACTTACCTTCAGCGTGGGCACCAGCCAATTGGTAACCGGCTTGCAGATCAGCGGCTGCGAACGGATTTTCTGCAGCCATCGCCACAGGAGCGGAAAGTGCGGAAGCCACAACAGCGGCACCAACAGTCGCAGCGAGGGGGTTCAGTTTGCTCAACTTAGCCATGTTCAGTCTCCATACATCATTATTAAGGTTGTATCCGAAACCGCACAATGCGGCTCAGGCAAACCACGTTGTTTTGCGTAGCGCCTGATTCAGACAATATAGAGATGAAGCCGTGAGGTAAACGTTACAGGCAGCATGAAAAAAGGCCGCAGAATGCGGCCTTCGTGAAGCTGACGTGAAACCGGCGGGCGGTTACTTGATCCGGTTCACAATCACACTACCGATGGAGTAACCGGCGCCAAAGGAACAGATCACCCCCTTGGTATCCACCGGCAGGTCCGCGTTGTACTTGTGGAAAGCAATAATGGAACCGGCGGAGCTGGTATTGGCATAGTCGTCGAGAATGACCGGGGCTTCCTCACGGGTGGCCGGGCGACCCAGTACCCGCTTGGAGATCAGTTCATTCATGCTCAGGTTGGCCTGGTGCAGCCACATACGGCTCAAGGACTCCACCGCCACACCGGTATCGGACAGATGGGAGGAAATCTGCTCGGCTACCATCGGGCAAACTTCCTTGAATACCCGGCGCCCTTCCTGGCGGAACAACTTGTCGCGAGCCCCCACGCCGCTTTCGTCGGCACGGTTCAGGAACCCGAAATTGTTGCGGATATTGTTGGAGAATTTGGTCTGCAGGCGCGTGCCCAGCACTTCCCATTGGTTGGCGGAGGTAGCATCTTCCTTACGCTCCAGGATCACGGCGGTAGCCACATCACCAAAGATGAAGTGGCAGTCGCGATCTTCCCAGGCCAGGTGCCCGGAGCAGATTTCCGGATTCACCATCAGCACCCGACGGGCGCTGCCATTACGAATGGCGTCGACACCTGCCTGAATCCCGAACGTGGCGCTGGAGCAGGCTACGTTCATGTCATAACCCCAGCCATGATCCATGCCCAGGGCCGCCTGTACTTCCACGGCCATGGCCGGATACGGGCGCTGCATGTTGGAACAGGCCACCAATACCGCATCCAGGTCGTCGGCGGTCAGATTGGCATTCTCCAACGCCTGCTTTGCCGCTTTTACGGCAATTTCTGCCTGAATGGAGACGTCATCGTCAGATCGCTCGGCAATGTTCGGTGCCATTTTTTCCGGGTCGAGAATGCCGCTTTTATCGATCACAAAACGCTGTTTGATACCGGACGCCTTTTCGATAAAGGCGCTATCGGAGGGACCCAACGCCTCCACCTCGCCAGCCTCGATGGCCTGGGCATTTTTCTCATTGAAACGCTTTACGTATTCGTTGAAGGATTCCACCAGCTCGTCGTTGGTGATGGTCTGCTCCGGGGTCCACAGACCGGTGCCACTGATTACTACAGAATAGCTCACAAGCGAGTCCTCGCACTCGAGCGAGGCAAAGGGCCCCGCTCCACAAATGGGAATAATGGGTCGATTATCCGGATTCGGGGTGGCCAGCGCAAAGGGGGTGAGTAGATAGCTGTCAGGCTTTCTACAGGGCCACTGTAGGAGCGCCGCTTGAGGCGCGAACCGGGCGTAGCGTTTTGTTATGCCTGATCGTCTCCCTACCCTTCCTCGCACGCGAGGTTCGCGCCTCAAGCGGCGCTCCTACAGCATCTTCGTAGAGAGGATCGCTGATCAGCAGAGTTCCCACTGCTTGTTGAGACGCTTGGCAGAGACCGGGACCCGGGTGCCTAGCTGTTGTGCAAAAAGGCTCACCCGATATTCCTGCAACATCCAGAAATACTCTTGTAGAGGCGCCGGCTGCTGCCACAGGGGCAGACCCGCAGCACGAGTGGCGTATTGCTTGTCACAGGCCTCCAGCTCTGCGGTTAGGGTGCGGTCCTTGCCGATCTGGCCACCCAGTTTGTCCAGACGATGACCGATGGCCTCCAGGTATCGGGGATACTCCATTAACCAGGGCCAGGGCACCTGCAACAGGAAGTCGTCACGGAACAGGTTGCCCAGTTGTTGCTTAAGGTCCCGGTGGGCATGGGCCCAGGCCAGCGGGAAGTTTTTTTCCAGCTTGCCCATCAGCTGCCGATAATCGGCGAACAGCTTGCCGAAGGCGGTCAATTGCTGGCTTGCCCAGGGCACGAAATCCCCCCGATGGGCATCCAGACGGGCCCGGAAGGCGGCCTCATCGCGTACCGGCTCGTCCAGCCGGAAATGCTCTGCCAGCAGACGCAGTACCGCATGATCCAGTGCCTGGCGGGCCATGGCGCCCTTCTCGCCCTTGAGCTTCTGGAAACCGGGCATCTGCGAGGCCTGTTTGCGCAGGTCCCGCAGCTGGACACTGAGCTTGAAGCCCAACAGTCGCGCCGTGCCCCACCGATGGCTCCAGCGCGCGTCATCGGCATCATCCCGGTAGCGCAGCACCACCGCATCACCATCACCTTCCAGCGCCGGATAGCGGCGAACCACCATGCCCCCCAGATCCTGTTCCCTGGTTTCCGGCAAGGTGCCGAACAGCCATTCCTGGCCGCGCAGGGCCGGCTCCTCCGCCGCGGGTTCCGGCAGGTTACGGGTAACGCCATCCAGCTTGTCACGGACTTCGTCCAGGTGGCGTCCCTGGGCCAACACCTTGCGTTTGCCATCCACCCGGTCTACCACCTGGATGAACATGCGCAGATGATCTGGCAGCGTGGCATCCTGCCACTCTTCCCGCTCGATACGTACACCGGTCATGCGTTGCAGCTCCCGGGTCATGGCAGACAACAACGGCTCCTGCGGATTCAGGGTTTCCAGCAGCGCACTGACGAAATCCGGCACCGGTACAAAGTGACGCCGACGGGCCTTGGGCAACGCCCGGATCAGGGCTTCCAGTTTTTCCCGCAGCAGCCCGGGCACCAGCCAGTCCAGGCGGGTATCCGGCACCTGATTGAGGACCGCCACGGGGACAATCAGGGTGACGCCGTCGCGCTCGCCGGTGGGGTCAAAGCTGTACTCCAGGGGCAGGCTGATGCCATCCAGGCGCAGCTGATCCGGGAACTGGTCGTTGCCCAGATCCGGGCTTCGCGAGAGCAGGAAATCCCGCGCCATCAACAACGCATCCTTCTGCGCCTGAGTGGCCTTTTTGTTATACCAGCTCATCAGCCCGGCCAGGCTGGTCACGTCCTGCGGCAACCGCTCATCGTAGAAGGCCACCCGGACCTCCTCATCCACCAGGATATCGCGCCGGCGCAGCTTGTGTTCCATCTCCTCCAGCGCCTCGAACTGCTCCCGGTTGGCCTTCACAAAGGGCGGTTCGCGGTGCAACTCCCCCATCACCAGTCCTTCCCGAATCATCAGCTCGCGGGCTTCCTGGGGATGGATGGGGGCATAGTTGACGCGCCGACCAGTGGCCAGGATCAGGCCGAACAGGTTGACCTGCTCCTTGGCGATGGCACAGCCCCGTTTCTTCGACCAGTGCGGCTCGAAATATTGGCGTTTGACCAGATGAGCGGCGGCGGCCTCCACCCATTCCGGCTCGACACGCGCTACGGTACGGGCAAACAGTCGGCTGGTTTCCACCTGCTCCGCCGCCATCAGCCAGCGGGCCTTGGTTTTCGACAGCGACGAGCCGGGCCAGATCAGGGGCTTGCGATTACGTGTGGACAGCCACTCGCCCTCATCGGTGCGCTGCATCACGTTGGCCAGCAGGCCGGGCAACAGGGCCTGATGCAAGGGCCCATAGGCTCCCTCTGCGAGCCCCTGCTCATTCATAGTCGGCGGGTTCAGCTCCCAACCCTGCTCTTTACACAGCAACAATAACTGGCGGTGGGTATCGCGCCATTCACGCATGCGGGTGGGCGACAGGAAGGTTTTCTTCAGCAGCTTCTCGTACTGGTTGCGGCTGAGTGCTTCGCGCTTGCTGTCCGCCCACTGCCACAGCTTCACGAAAAACAGGAAATCCGAGTCCTTGTCGGTGAACGGCTGGTGCGCCTGGTCCGCTTGCTGTTGCTTGTCGTGGGGCCGCTCACGGGGATCCTGGGCGGCCAGGGCCGAGACAATGATCAGCGCCTCTCGCAGCACCTTCTGCTGTGCAGCGGCTACCAGTATACGCCCTAGGGTAGGATCCAGCGGGAAGCGGGCCAGTTGTCGACCCAGGGGGGTCAGGGTTTGTTTCGGCGTCAACGCGCCCAACTCGTCCAGCAGCCTGTAACCGTCACGGATCAGTCGACCGTCCGGCGGTTCGATAAAGGGAAAGTCTTCCACACGCCCCAGGCGCAGATCCGCCATTTGCAGAATCACTGCCGCCAGATTGGTTCGCTGAATTTCCGGATCAGTAAACGCAGGCCGATTCAGGAAGTCGTCTTCGTCGTAAAGGCGAAAACAGATACCGGGCATGATGCGCCCGCTACGCCCGGCCCGCTGGTTGGCGCTGGCTTGGCTGACCGGCTCCACCGGCAACCGCTGTACCTTGGAGTGCAGACTGTAGCGGCTGATCCGGGCGGTACCGGCATCAATCACATAGCGGATGCCCGGCACGGTGAGTGAGGTTTCCGCCACATTGGTGCTGAGCACCACCCGCCTGCCCCGGTGAGAAGCAAAGATACGGTGCTGCTCGGCCTGACTCAGCCGCGCATAGAGAGGCAGGATTTCCGTGTCTCTCAGCTCGCACCGCTTCAGGTGATGATGCACATCGCGAATGTCCCGCTCGCCGGCCAAAAATACCAGTACATCCCGGGCCACGGGCAGGCCATCACGGCGCTCCTCGCGCTGAATCTCCTGCAGCACCTCTTCGATCTGCCGGGACAGTTCCTGACCGTCAGCAGGTGGGCGATAGCGCATTTCCACCGGGAAAGTCCGCCCGGATACTTCCAGCACTGGCGCATCACCGAAGTGATTGGCAAAGCGTTCATGGTCGATGGTGGCCGAGGTAATAATGAGCTTGAGATCGGGGCGCTTCGACAACAGCTGCTTGAGATAGCCGAGCAGAAAATCGATATTCAGGCTGCGCTCGTGGGCCTCATCGATGATCAGGGTGTCGTAGTGGTTGAGAAAGCGATCCCGCTGGATCTCATTGAGCAGCATGCCATCGGTAAGTACCTTGATCAGGCTGGTCTCGCTGACTTGCTCGGAAAAGCGCACCTTGAAGCCCACGGTGCTGCCGAGAGGACTGTTCAGCTCTTCCGCTACCCGGCTTGCCACCGCTCGTGCCGCCAGGCGCCGTGGCTGGGTGTGACCGATGGTGCCCTCGATGCCCCGCCCCAGCTCCAGGCAGATCTTGGGTAGCTGGGTGGTCTTGCCGGAGCCGGTTTCCCCGGCAATCACCACCACCTGATGGTCGCAGATGGCAGTCTTGATCTCCTCGCGACTGGCAACTACCGGCAGGTCCGGCCAGTTTAGAACGGGCTGAGACGCCTGGCGTTTTTCCCGATTGGCAATGGAATCGGCAATAGCCGTGGATATCTTCTCCAGCGCCTTGTCATTGCGCTTGTCGGCAGGCAAGCGTGACAGACCATCAATCCGCTTTTTCAAACGAAAATGGTCCGCTCTGCGAACGTTATCAAGCTGGCTGTAAAGTGCTTTTAAAGACATGAAAAATTCAATCAACCATAAAACGTCGTAGGAGCGGCGCTCTCTGCGCCCTGCGGGTATGAGCAGCGAATCTCCTTCGCAAGCAGGTTCGCGGCTCAAGCGCCGCTCCTACGGCCTGTTTTCTGTCGTTATTCATTCTCAACTATTAACTATTCATTGCCTTTCCAGTGCAGCCAGGCTTTACCCTTCTCGGTTAACCCGCCCTTGGCGATGGTCAAATACGCAGTGCTGGGCTCGCTGGGCGCCACTTTCACCTTGAACTTCATCAGTTCGTCGCGGCGGAAAGCATGCACTTCCACGATTTCGCCGGGCAAAAAGTTGGCCATCAGGTTGTCGATATTGCTCTGGATGGCCTGCAGGCCATCCACGGCGATAATCACATCGCCGGCGGACAGGCCTGCCGCCATGGCCGGGCCCTGCTCGAATGCCACGGCAATCTTGGCGCCCATCGAATCGCCGACCACCCGCACACCCAGATTGGCAATACCCTCCTTGCCCGGTTTCCCCCCGTTGTCGCCGTGACCGGCGGCACTGCGCCAGTTGAGCTCCACGCCCCGTTCGGCCAGCAGCTCTGCCAGGGGCAGATCCTCGGTGCTATAAAGCGCCCGCTCGAAAAAGTCGCTCATGTCGCAACCGGCCACTTCCTCGGCCAGGGGCTGTATGCCCTGCTCCGGCACGCCTTCGCCGGTCTGCCCGTAACGGGCCCAGAGCAAACGCATGAGATCGTCCAGGGACTTTTCCTCACCGGTCAGGTTGCGCAGGGTCAGATCCAGCGCCAGCGCCACCAGGGAACCCTTGGTGTAATAGCTGACGATGGCATTGGGGGCGTTTTCATCCTGCTTGTAGAAACGGGTCCAGGCGTCAAAACTGGATTCGGTGACGGTTTGCTTGTGACGGCCCTGGCCGCGATACACCCGGCTCAGGGTCTGCCCGAGCAACTCCAGATAGCTCTGCGGCGCAATCAGCCCGGTGCGAGTCAACGACAGGTCATCGTAGTAGCTGGTGATGCCCTCGAAGGCCCACAATAATTCCGTGTGCACTTCCTGAGACAGGTCGAACGGCGTAAACGCCGCCGGCTTAATCCGCTTGATATTCCAGGTATGGAAATATTCGTGGCTGCACAGGCCCAGATAATTGCGATAGCCATCGCGCACCTTGCCCGGCTCGTCGGTACGTTTGGGCAGGTCATCGCGGGCACACATGAGGCTGGTGGAATTGCGATGTTCCAGGCCACCATAACCATTGCCGGTGACCAGGGTCATGAACAGATAGCGGTCCATGGGCGCCGGTTCGCCGAACATGCGGATATGGTGCTCGCAGATGGGTTTCAGGTCCCGGCACAGCCGCGCCATATCGGTCCTGTGACGACCGGCCATCACCACCCAATGCGGTACGCCGCAGGCTTCAAACTGGGCATACTCGAACGGGCCCATTTCCACCGGATGGTCGATCAGGGCGTCGTAGTTGTCTGCCCGGAAGCGGCCAAATGCCAGCTCCGAACCACTCAGCCGCGGCAGCCCGGTGGCCAGGTGCCAGCCCAGATAGGCGGGGCCTTCCGGTGCTTCGATGTCCACTTCACAGGGCTGATCCTCGTGCCCCATGGGCGCCAGGAAGACACAAGTGCCATTGAAATAGCCGTGGGTGGTATCCAGATGGGCACCACGTACGGACAGGTCCCAGGCATAGACGTGATAATGCAGCTGCACCGGACCGTCGCAGGGCGGTACCTGCCAGGTTTGCTTGTCGATTTTCGCGACTGGCAGAGTCTCACCCTGGCAACTGGCTTCCAGATACACCAGATGACGGGCAAAATCACGGATCATATAGCTGCCGGGAATCCAGGCCGGCAGGCTAAACGCCTGCCCTTCCGGGGTCGGGTTCGCCACGGTGAGCGTCACTTCAAAAAGATGAGCTTCAGGGCGCAGTGGGCGAATCCGGTATTCAATCATGGTCTCTCCTGGAAATCGGGCAGCGTACAACAGCGTCCGGCATGGTAGTTGCTGCATCACCCTGTTGCCATAGCTGTTATTATGCCATGGTCCGGAACAGGCTCAGGAAGCCTGGCCGGCAGGCTGCCGGCTGAGCATTTATCCTCGCCAGGGACGCCTTAATAACACAGGCACCAACCTGTCCACTGACCGCGCCGCCGGAGAATGTTATGAGCAAGCAGATGCGCTACCTGAACACGGGCGACGGCCATTCCACCGCTATCCACCACTGGCCTACCCAGGCAGCAACGTCCAAAGGCATTCTGGTCTGGCTGCACGGCATGGCGGAGCATGGTGCCCGTTATGAGCCCCTTGCGAAAGCACTGAACGAACAGGGCTGGCATCTGTATTGTCCGGATCATCGCGGCCATGGCCTGAGTGTTAGCGAGGCCTGCCCGAAAGGGCATTTCGGCGACGACAACGGCTGGGATTGTCTGGTTGAGGATGCCCTGGCAGTGATCGCCATGGCCCGTGAAACCCACCCGGGTCTGCCCTGCGTGCTTGGCGGCCACAGCATGGGCTCTTTTATTGCCCTCGCAGCAGCCCAACGCAGCGGTGAGAATCTGTCGGGGCTGGTGCTATGCGCCAGCGATTACCACCCGGCAGCCTACTACACCCTGATGGGCCTGCCGGTGAAACTGACCCGTCACCGTAATGGTAAGCGCGGGGTCAGTCCGCTGATTCGCAGAATGACCTTCGGGGCCTGGGCCAAAAGAGTGCCGGACCCGAGTACCGAGTTCGACTGGCTGAGCAATGATCGCGATCAGGTACAACGCTATCTGGACGACGACCTGTGTGGCTTCGATTGCACCACGGAGTCATGGTGTCAGTTGATTGAGGGCTTGCGCCACATCCACAGCATCGTCCAGCTCGCCGAGCTGCCCGACCAACTTCCGGTCCTGCTGCTTGGTGGCGAGCAAGATCCCATGAGCGACATGGGCAAGGGCATGATGGCTCTGGAGCAGGTGTTGCATACCATGGAGCAGCCATTGACCGCCCACTTCTGGCCCGAAGGGCGCCATGAAATTCTCAACGATCATTGCCGGGACCAGGTACTGGATGCGATGAGCCAATGGCTTGAGCCTCTGGCACTGAAGGGCTGAAAGCCGGCCAAGCTCCTCCTCCATCAGAGTGATTCCCTGATGCATCTGCCCTGCTGACAAGGCTCCAACGATGGGTTTTGCGGCTGTCGGCAAAATATCGGATAACAAACGTAACGCCTATGATTTCCGTTTTCTTCGGTTATTGCTGCGCTGCAAGGGATCGGCCCAACACTCCTCAGTGTGAACATTCAGTGCACTGAACAGACCGACTGCAACCGTCAGTTCGATGCGCGGGATCTGAAGTGCTCTCGGTTTCTACCATCAAGCGATCACTCTCAACACCTCCTGGATTCGCGACTCTAGACAACGTTTCCCTAAAAGGCTGAGTCAAATCCATGCCTGTAATACCTGCAGAGCAAAAAGAGCGAAATCATTCAGCTCCGCCCTAGAGTGAGGTCGAGATATCTGCCCATATCGAAGCGACCCCATAAAAAAAGC